>JASFVP010000048.1:0-28586 GCA_050049775.1 Chromatiales bacterium | reverse complement strand
TACTTTCCAGTTGGCCTGTGCTTCCAGCGTGACATACAGGCCTTCGTCCTCGAAGTAGCCTTTTTCATAGGCGATCGCCAGCGGCGCCATGTCGGTCAGCTTGATGAAGCCAAACTTGAGATCTTCTTTTTCCGGTTCGCCAACGGCGGATACGGCCACGCCGCTCATGGCGAATGTCAGCGCAAATGCGGCAAGCGCTTTTTTGAGAAACTGTCTGCGAGCTTTGTTGCCGGCCTGGTTAATTCGTTTCATTACTGCTCCTGGGTCTTTGTTCTTAAAAAAACGGCGCCACGCCACGCTGTCAGGTGCTTTGCCAACGTGGCGGACGCCGTTGTCCGCAAGGGTTAAAAAATGCCCATCAGCCCCGCTTTGGGCCGATGCTGCTCTTGCTTTTGCAGGGACCGTGCCAAGCGCATAAGATGCTGATAATATGCATGTTTAGGATTTCCGTACGGATTTAAGGGCCTTGCCTGCACCAAAACAGGTCGTTGCCGCTGGTTTGCTGCCCGAAGTTTGTGCGATGCACTGGCGGCTGGAACTTCAGCTGAACAGCAGCTCCGAAGCCGAAACGATGTTGCGGGCGATGTCGACCAGCTTGCGGTTTTGCTGCATTGCAGTCCGGCGTAGCAGTTGGTAGGCATCGGCCTCGCTGAGCTGCTTCTTTTCCATGAGGATGCCCTTGGCGCGTTCGATTTCCTTGCGATCGGCCAGTTCGGTTCTGGCCTGCTGCAGTTCCTGCTGCAGGCGGCGGTAGTGGTTGAAACGTGAAATGGCGGTTTCCAGGATTGGCTTTATGCGCTGGTTGTTAATGGAATCAACAACATAGGACATCACGCCGGCTTCAATCGCCTGTTCGATGGTGGCGCGAGTGTCGTCCCGACTGAAGATCACCACCGGGATTGGCTGCTGTGCCTGGACTTGTTTGAGCGCCTGGAAAAACAGCGGGCTCGGGCTGTGCAGGTCCAGCACCACCACGTCGGGCTGGTGCTGGCTGATAGCGGCTTCGAGGTCGTCTTCCTGTTTCAGAATGGCGACAACCTGACAACAGTTATCCGGTAACTGGCTGTCGGGTTGTCCGGTTTCGACCAGAACAACGCTGCGTGGCGGCATGATGCTGATACCTGTTGCAAAAAGATATCCAAGCTCTCAGCAAAAAAAATGCCAGCCACGACGGGCTGTTTGACTTGAGGTTATTGCAGGCTGGCGCAGACGTCTGTGCTTTCGAAACGCTGTTGCAGATTTTCCATCGGGTCTTTTGGCATCATCGGCATGCCTATCATGAGGTCGCGGCATTGTTTGATTTGCGCCATGGCCGGGTGCTGCATCAGCTGGTTGACGTAATCGCTGGCGGTGGCCCTGGCGGCGTCATTCTGGCCGCTGCTGCACAATGTTCTGACCTGCTGTTGCACCTGGCGCGCCTGTTGTTCGAGTTGCTGCACCTGCTGGTAGTCGACCTGCTGCAAACAGGTCTGTACTTCCTGCATCTTGGCCATCATGGCCTGCATGTCCTCCTGGCTCATGTTGGCCGGTGGCGTCTGCGCCAGCGGGGTCTGCGTGATAGCCAGGGTGAGAACAGTAAGCAGGCTGGTGAGGGTGTTTTTCATTTCGGGGTTCCTGTCTGGTTAGAATACGCCGCTGTGGCGCGGGTTCTGCTCAAGCATGCGCTGCAGATAGTGGTCAAGGTCGATCTGCCAGCGTTGGCTGGCGGCATGGCTGAGTTTCTGGATGTGGCTGGTGTCCGGCCGCTGCCGGAAAGCCGTGACCATGATGTTACGGTGTTCCAGGCTGCCGAGACAATAGGTGGCGCCGGGAAACTGCTGGCGGATCTGCGCCAGCGCCTGGCTGAAGCCTTCGGCATGTGTCGCCTGGAGGTTGATGGTCAATGCGCCATCACTGTCGAGGTGTTGTCGGCAGCTGTCAAGAAACGCCGCGGACGTGATCCAGTCCGGTGTGACCTGATGAATTTCGATGTCCACCAGGATGAAGTCAAACCGCTTGTCTGTCTGTTGCAGATAGTCGCGTATGTCGGCCACCTGCATATCCCAGTTTGAATGCTCCGGCGCCGGAAAGTCGAAGAAGTCGCGGGCCAGCCTGGCGACCTCGGCATGCAATTCCACCGCAATACCGTGCGTATCCGGCGACATGGCTGCAAACCAGCGCGCGATCGCGCCACCGCCACAACCGGCCAGTAACACCTGTTGTGGCGTGTGGCCGAACAGCAGGTGTGACAACATGGCGCGGTTGCCTTCCATCGGCAGCCGACCTGGATGCTGGGTATCGATGGCCGACTGGATGCAGCCATCATTGAAATGCAGTGTGCGGATGTTGTTGTTTTGCTCGATGCTGACGAGCAGGTCAGCAAACGCCTGGCGGTGTAATTGCATCAAAGCAGGAAGACTGTCGCCAGGCCGAGGAAGGCAAAGAAGCCGACGATGTCGGTGACCGTGGTCAACAATACCGAACCGGCCAGCGCCGGGTCGATGCCCATGCGATTGAGCAACAATGGCAGCACGGTGCCCATGATGGCGGCCATGACCAGGTTGATGCTGAGTGCGGCGGCGATCAATATCGCGAGCATGAGGCTGTTGAACCAGAAGCCGGCGACAAAAGCCACCAGTACGGCCCATACCAGGCTGTTGATGGAACCGACCGCCAGCTCCTTGAGGATCAGCCAGCGACTGTTGCTGGCTGACAGTTGGCCGAGCGCGATACCGCGTATCGTCAGCGCCAGCGTCTGGCTGCCGGCAATGCCGCCCATGCTGGCGACGATCGGCATGAGCACCGCCAGCGCCACTACCTTGTCGATGGTCGCCTCAAACAGGCCGATCACCCAGGATGCCATGATGGCGGTGATCAGGTTGATGCCGAGCCACAGCGTGCGGCGTTTGGCGCTGATCATGACCGGTGCGAACATGTCCTCGTCTTCCGACAGACCGGCCTGCCCCATGAACTGGTGCTCGCCTTCTTCACGGATGACGTCAACGATGTCATCGATAGTGATACGGCCGAGCAGTAGGCCGTTGTCATCGATTACCGGCGCCGAGATCAAATCGTGCTGCTCGAAACGCTTGGCGACTTCGCGGCTCTCGGTGGTGGCCGGAAACGGTTGTACATTGAGCGACATGACTTCGGCAACGATGCTGGAGCTGTCATTGCTGACCAGCGAGGCCAGACCGAGCACACCGAGGTATTTGCCGAGACGATTGACCACGATCAGCGAGTCGGTGTCTTTCGGCACCTGGTCGCCAAGCTGGCGCAGATAACGCAACACCACGTCGAGTGTCACCTCGGGGCGCACCGTCACGGTGTCGGTATTCATCAGATGCCCGGCGGTGTTTTCCGGATAGGACAGAACCGCTTCGAGGCGTTCGCGATGCTGCGCATCGAGTGACGCCATGACACGATTGGTGATCGCCGTCGGCAGTTCCTGCACCAGGTCGGCGAGGTCATCGAGATCAAGTCCTTCGGCGGCGGACAGGATCTCGGAGCGGTCCATCTGGCTGATCAGGTCGGCGCGCACCTCGTCGGTGACCTGTACCAGGATTTCACCGTCGAGCTCGGGGTCAACCAGGTCCCAGAGGATGCGCCGTTCGGCCGGCGGTACGGATTCGAGCAGGTGCGCGATTTCACCCGAAGACAACGCATTGAGCATGCGTCCGGCCTGCTTGAATGCGCCGGATTCGACCACCGACCGGAGGCGGTCGAGGCGGCTGTCTTCAGTGAATTCTTGAGTGTTTTCTGACATGCGGAAGGCTTCCTGTCGAATTCCGCAAAGTTTATCAGACAGAGGTGTTGTTGTTTATCGGCTTAGTGAATTATCTGGCGAATTTTTGTTTGCAACTCGTCTTCGCTGAGCTGATCGATGTCCGCCATCAGGCGGCTGGTCTTGTAACGGAGCGCATGTACATTGCTGGCCAGTAATGATTGCTTGGCCTTGAGCAGCGAGTTGGGCTGCATGCTGAATTCACGCAAACCCATACCGATCAGCAGCCGGATATAGGCGGAGTCCGCTGCCATTTCGCCGCACATGGTAACCGGCTTGCCGGCCTGGCTGGCGGCGTCGATGGTGTTCTGGATCAGCTTCAACAACGCGGGGTGTAACGGGTCGTAAAGGTAATTGACCTCGTCGTCTACGCGATCGATGGCCAGCGTGTACTGAATCAGGTCATTGGTGCCGATCGATAGAAAGTCGAGTTTCTCAGCAAAGCTGCGCGCCGCCAGCGCGGCGGCCGGTACCTCGATCATGCCGCCAACCTGGATGTTGACATCGTAGTCGATGCCTTGCTGCCGGAGCTCCTGCTTGGCTTCTTCCAGTAACGCCAGCGCCTGATCGACTTCGCCGGTGTTGGTCAGCATCGGCAACATGAGACTGACCGGGCCGAATGCCGAGACGCGCAAAATGGCGCGCAACTGAGTCTTGAACAGCTCGGTTTCCTTCAGGCACAGGCGGATGGCGCGCAGGCCCAGCGCCGGATTGCTGGAACTCGGCTGGGTGCTGGTGCAGGTTTTGTCCGCGCCGAGATCCAGCGTGCGAATCGTGACCGGCAAGCCGGCGAGCGTGTCGATGATTTCGCGGTAGGCGTTGACGTGTTCCTCTTCACTGGGAGCGTCATTGCGATTCATGTAGAGAAACTCGGTGCGGTACAGGCCGACCGCGGCGGCGCCGTTTTCCAGTGCGGCATCGATGTCGTCGACCAGCTCGATGTTGGCCATGAGCTTGAACACCTCACCGTCGGTGCTGAGCATCGGGATGCGAATGAGTTCGCGCAGCGTGGCGTCATAACCGCGTTCCTGTTCGAGACGTTCACGAAACTGTTGCAGCTGGCGGTCGGCCGGTGAGCCGGTAGCGACGCCATTGGCGCTGTCGACCACTAGGGTTTCGCCATGCCGGAACAGGCTGGTGGCGTAACGCACACCGACAATCGCCGGGATGTTCAGGCTGCGCGCCAGGATGGCGGTGTGCGACATCGGCCCGCCAAACTCGGTGATGAAGGCGATGACGCCTTGGTGGCGCATCAGGATGGTATCAGATGGCGCCAGGTCGCGTGCAATGATGATCTTGCCTTGCAGGTCGTCAGCGTTCGCTTCATCGGGGTAGTTGAGCAGGCGTTTCTGGATGCGGTCGACCACATGGTCGAGATCGTCCTTGCGCGTGCGCAGGTACGGGTCTTCCATTTCATCAAACACACGCACCAGGGCATTGCGGCGCAACTGCAGCGCCCATTCGGCCGAACAGGCTTGTTCGCGTACGATGTCCTCCGGCACGCCGGTCAGCGTGGCGTCCTCGATCATGAGCAGGTGGGTGTTGATGAAATCGACAATGTCCGATGCTGTCGATGGCGGCAACTGGTCGCGAATGGCATGCAGTTCCAGGCGCGCTTCATGCACGGCCTGGCGCAGGCGTTCGATTTCAGCCTGGATCTGCTCGTGGCCGATCCAGCGCGGCGTGATCTGCAACGGACCACGTTGCAGCAGGTGAGCTTTGCCTATGGCAATGGTATGTGTGGTGCTTATGCCAATACCATTGCAACTGAAGGTCATTGTTCTTCCCCGAACCTGTCCTGCATCAGTTGGGTGATGGCGCTGGCGGCTTCTTCCTCATCCTCGCCGTCAACGCTGAGGTGCAATATCGTGCCCTTGCTGGCAGCCAGCATCATGACGCCCATAATGCTTTTGCCGTTGATTTTCTGCCGCCCCTTGGCGAGATAGATTTCCGAGCTGAACTGGCTGGCGGTCGAGACGAACTTGGCGGCAGCACGCGCGTGCAGGCCGAGCTGGTTGATGATTTCAACGTCCTTTTCAATCACGTTGCTTGCTTCCTGTGCTGCATGATGCCTTTTTGTCCGCCCTCGATGGCTAACTCGAGCAACTGGTCAATGTTTTTGTCGGCATAATTATAGATGCGAAACAGCATCGGCAGATTCAGTCCGGTCACCAGGCGGATGTCGCCCTCGACCGAATTAAGGATATTGCTCGGCGTGGCGCCCTTGATATCCACCAGAATCAGAACGCCGGCACCGCTGTCGAGTTCGCTGATCATTTTTTGCGCCCGCTCGGTGGCTTGCTGCAGGTTGACGTCGAACTCGATCTGCAAAACAGCGGTCGGCAACGGCAGCTTGCCCCATACCCGGGTTGCGGTATCCAGCATGGCCTGGGCGATGCCTTCATGGCTGACCAGTAAAACGCCTGCGGTCATGTCAGTTCCCGGTGGTTCCTGATGGTTGGTATCTGTTGTTGCTCGAAATAGTCACACAATTTTTCCGTCAGATAAACCGAGCGATGCTGGCCGCCGGTGCAGCCGATGGAAACGGTCAGGTAACTGCGGCCATCGGCGCGGAAACTGGGGATCCAGTTCATGACAAAGTCGCGGATGTCGTTGAACATGCGGATTGAGTCGGGTTGCGCCTCAAGAAAATCGGCGACCGCCTGGTCCTTGCCGGTCAATGGCCGCAGTTCCTGCTGCCAGTGCGGGTTGGGCAGGCAACGCACGTCAAACACGAAGTCGGAATCGCAGGGCACGCCGTGTTTGAAGCCGAAAGACTCGATCTGTAACGACAGGCTGGTGTCACCGCTGCGCGCCACGCGTGAGCGAATGGTATCGCGCAGCTGGTGCACATTGCTGTGGGTGGTGTCGATTTTCAGGTCGCTGGCCATCAGCAATGGCTCCAGTAGCTGGCGCTCTTTGCGGATCGCCCCGGCCAGCGACACGCTTTTGTTGCTCAACGGATGTTTGCGCCGTGTTTCGCTGAAGCGTTTGAACAGCACTTCGTCGTGCGCTTCGAGCATGACGATCTCGCAATGGATATCGGCATTGCGCAGTTTCCTGACGATCTCCGGCAGTTCGTGCAGGTCGTCGTGGCCGGAACGCGCATCGATGCCGATGGCAGTGAGCCTGAAACTGTCGTCGGGGTTTTCGATCAGGTTTTGTGCAAATGCGATCAGCAGGAACACCGGCATGTTGTCGATGCAGTAAAAGCCTTCGTCTTCCAGCGCGTTGAGCGCGATACTTTTTCCCGAGCCGGACAGGCCGGTGACGATGACCAGTCTCATTGTTGGCGAGCTCCTTCCTCAATGGCCTTGCGTTGGCGTTCGATGAAAGTCTCTGCGGCATCGTAACCTTTCAGTCGCATGATGTGGTTGCGTACCGCCGTTTCCACCAGGATAGCCAGATTGCGGCCGGGGGCGACCGGCACGGTGACCTGCGGGATTTCCAGGCCGAGCACCGGTGTGGTGGCGTAACTGCCGGTCAGCCGGTCCATGTTGCTGAGCTGTTCGTCGGTCATTTTTTCCAGCCGCACGATCAGGCGCAGATACTTGCTGCGCTTTATGGCGCTGTCACCGAACATTTTGCGGATGTTGATGATGCCCAGCCCGCGCACTTCAAGAAAATCCTGTAACAATTCCGGGCAATGGCCGCTGATGATGTCGGGTGCGATGCGTGAAAACTCCGGTGCATCGTCGGCGATCAGGCGGTTGCCGCGGTAAATCAGTTCCAGCGCCAGCTCGCTTTTGCCGACGGCGGCATCGCCGCTGAGCAGTACGCCCATGCCGAGCACTTCCAGGTAAACGCCGTGGATCGAAGTGTGTTCGGCCAGCGCGATCGACAAATGATAATGCAGGTGCGCCAGCAACTGGCTGTAAGTAACCGGCGTCAACATCAGCGGGGTTTCGCTGTCGTTGGCGGCGTCGATGAGAAAGTCGTCGGCGTCGATGTCGTCCGACAGAATGACCGCGGCCGGTTCGGCCCTGAATAAACGCCGCAGCGCATCCTGGCGCGCTTCTTCCTGCATGTCGTTGAGATAGTCGAGCTCGGTATGACCGATGATCTGAATGCGGTTGGGATGGATGTAGTTCAGTGGGCCGGCCAGTGTCTCGGTGCGTTTATCAGAAGACTTGTTGGCGATGATGCGATCAGCGCCCTGCAGACCGGCGATCCAGTGCAGCGAAAGCCGAAATTCAAGTGAGTCGTAGACGTCCTTGATGGTGATGAATGTGCTGTCCGACATGGTGACAAGCTCGATGGTCAGGCGCTTTGGGCATCCAGTACGTTGTCGCTGAGCAAACGAATGACCTGCTCACTGGACGTGGCCTGGCGCAACTGTTCACAATTGTTTGCTTCGTTGAAGAAACCCGCCAGGCTGGCGAGTATCTGTAAATGCTGTTCGTTGGCTTCACCCGGCACCAGCAGGGCGAACACCAGATCAACCGGCTGGTTGTCGAGGGCATCGTAATCGACCGGCTGTTGCAGGCGGATAAAGGCCGCGTAAGCCTGCTTGAGGTTTTCGATACGGGCGTGGGGGAGGGCGACGCCCTTCCCCAGGCCGGTGCTTCCCAGGCGTTCTCTTTCCAGCAGTTTTTCAAAAATGTCGTTGGCGCTGATTTCCGGATCGATGTCGGAAAACAGTTCAGCCAGCTGCTCGAGCAAACGTTTTTTGCTCTGCAGCGTGACGTCGATTGAAACCCTGTCCTGGGTGAGAAAGCCGCTGGGAAACATTACCGTATTACCGTGTTATTCAGGGTTACTCTTGTTCTGCTACCGGCAGTGGCTTGCTGCCACGGTGACTTTTCATTTTTTCCTTGTGCTTGATGACCTGACGATCCAGTTTGTCTATCAGGGAATCCAGCGCAGCATACATGTCCTCATGGGTGCAGTCTGCGTAGATTTCGGCGCCACTGACATGCAGGGTAGCTTCCGCCTTCTGCGCCAGTTTTTCAACACTCAAAATGACATGCACATTGGTGACGTGATCGAAGTGTCGCTCCAGTCTTTCGAACTTGGTGTCAACGTAATCACGAAGTGAGTCAGTGAGGTCTACATGGTGACCAGTCAGGCTAATTTGCATAGCTTTCTCCTATTGTTATGCGCCTATAACAGGCGTTTGCGTTCATTCGATGGTGGTATCGCCATCGATTCACGATATTTGGCGACTGTGCGTCTGGCGACCTCGATTCCCTGGTCGACCAGAATTTGCGCAATCTTGTTGTCACTGAGTGGTTTCTCGGGTTTTTCGGCAGCGATCAGTTTCTTGATCAGTGCGCGAATGGCCGTAGCCGAACATTCCCCTCCAGCACTGGTGCTGACGTGGCTGGAGAAGAAATACTTGAATTCATAGGTGCCGCGCGGCGTGTGCATGTATTTCTGCGTGGTGACGCGTGAAATGGTGGATTCGTGCATTTCCAGTTCGTCGGCAATGTCCTTGAGCACCAGTGGTTTCATCGCCTCATCGCCGTGTTCGAGAAAACCCTGCTGGAAGTCGACGATCTTGGTGGCGACCTTCATGAGTGTTTCGTTGCGGCTTTGCAGGCTTTTGATGAACCAGCGCGCTTCCTGCAGATGATTTTTCAGCGACACATTGTCGGAGCTGTCATCGGCGCGGCGGATAAATGACGCGTATTCGGCGTTGACACGCAGCTTGGGGGTGGCATAGCCGTTGAGTTCCACCTGCCAGCGACCATTGACCTTGCGCACAAACACATCCGGTTCGACGTACTCGGTGCGCGATTCGGCCACCGCACTGCCGGGGCGCGGGTTGAGTGAGCGGATCAGTAGCATGATTTGCTGCAGCTGCTCGTCATTGATCTTGAGCTTGCGCTTGATCATGGCTTGGTCGTGCTGGGTGAGGAATTTGAACAGGTCCTGCACCAGCTGGATGGCCAGCTGTTTGTATGGCGTGTCGTCCGGCAACTGGCGCAACTGGATGATCAGGCACTCCTGGGTGTCTCGTGCGGCCACGCCGGGCGGATCAAAATTCTGGATACGGTGCAGCACCGCTTCGACTTCCTCGATCTCGACTTCCTCGTCATCGATGGCGCTGACAATGTCTTCTGCGCTGGTGGTCAGGTAGCCGTCTTCGTTGATGCTGTCGATGATGGTATTGGCGATCAGCAGGTCGGTGTCGCTGAAAATGCTCATATTCATCTGCCAGATCAGGTGATCGTGCAGTGTGGCGTTGCTGCTTTGCTGCGCCAGGAAATCGATGCTCTCGTTATTGTTGCTGCTGCCGGAGCTGGCAACCGGTGTGGGCGCATCGAATACGTCTTCCCAGGAACTGTCGACCGGCAGGTCGTCCGGCATGTCACTGGCTTCGGCATTGATTTCCTTTTCGTTGTTCGAGTCATTGCGTTCAGCGGCAGCGGAAGTCGCTTCCAGGCTGTCGCCAGCGTCGTTGCTGGCGGCTTCGTTACGACTGGAATCCTCATCGGTTTCCAGCATGATATTGGAGTCGAGCGCGTCCTGGATTTCCTGCTTCAGATCAAGCGTAGACAGCTGTAGCAGGCGGATGGCCTGTTGCAGCTGGGGTGTCATTGTCAGGTGTTGACCGAGTCGAAGCTGTAACGATTGCTTCATTGAACGAAATGCGCTCCCGCGAAGTTGGTATGCTATTTGTATGCCTGAATATATTCTAGCTCAATTAAAACTCCGGACGCACTATTCTCCGGTTTTTTGTGTTGATACAGGTCAAATAGTACAGGCCGGCGCAACTTACCAGATGTCGAGAAACACGACATTGTCAATTGTCTATAAACGGAAATTTTCACCCAGGTAGACGTTGCGCACCTGGCTGTTGGCGAGAATGGTCTCGGTGTTGCCTTCGGCGATGACATTGCCGGCGTTGATGATGTAGGCGCGGTCACAGATGCCGAGGGTCTCCCGGACGTTGTGGTCGGTGATCAGGATGCCGATGCCTTTTTCGGCGAGCTTGGCGATGATTTTCTGGATGTCGACCACCGAGATCGGGTCGACACCGGCGAAAGGTTCGTCGAGCAGAATGAATTTCGGGTTGACCGACAACGCGCGCGCGATTTCCAGGCGGCGTCTTTCACCACCGGACAGGCTCATCGCCAGGTTATCGGCGAGATGGCCGATGCTGAAGTCATGCAGCAGGTCTTCACAGATGTTGAGACGCTCCTGTTTGCTGAGCTCCTTGCGAGTTTCCAGCAGCGCCAGCACGTTGTTTTTTACGCTCAGGCGCTTGAACACGGAAGGTTCCTGCGCCAGATAGCCAAGCCCCAGCTGGCCGCGGGTGTGCATCGGCGCGTGGGTGATGTCCTTGTTGTTGAGCAGGATCTGGCCGTCATCGACCGGGATCAGGCCGACAATCATATAGAAGCTGGTGGTCTTGCCGGCACCGTTGGGGCCGAGCAGGCCGACCACCTCGCCGCTGTTGACCTCGAGCGAGACATCATGCACCACGGTTTTACCGCGGTAAGTCTTGTTGAGACTCTTGGCCGACAGGGTACTCATGTTGCGGGCTTATTTCGCTTTCGGGCCGATGGTGATCTTGACGCGTTCCTTACCGGCGGCCGAGGCACCGGCCTTGACCAGCGCCTTTTCACGGTCATAGATGATGCGATCGCTTTTTGACACATACTGGCCCTTGATCAGCTCGGCATCGCCGGTCAGGATCAGCTCGGCATCATTGAGCGCGTATTCCACCTGCTTGCCGGCGCCCTTGATCTGCTGCTGGTCGTCGGCGGTCTGGCGGAATTTCACCAGATCGCCGGTCGCCACCAGATAGGCGCTGTCGCTCTGGAAATCATGCACCACCACCTTGCTGGCGTTGATCCTGATGCTGCCCTGGATGACGATCACCTTGCCGCGATAGATCGCCAGCTGATCGGCTTCGTTGATGTCGACGCTGTCGGCCTCGATCGATACCGGCTGGTCCTTGTCGGTCGACAGGGCAACGGCCTGCCACGACAGCAGGCACAGCAACAGGGCGGTGCAGGAAGTAATCAGTGGGTTCAGGCTCATAATCTCGGCTCATATCTGGCTTTTACGTTCGACAGGAATTTGATGCGCCCGGGCTGTTCCAGCCAGCCCTGCATGCCGACGGCTTCAATGTGGTCACTGTTGCTTTTGGCATCGACCGGGTTGTCCGTTTCGACGTAGTTGTTGTTGGGCTGAATGCGCAGGTCGCTGGTGACAATCTTGATCGGCGCGGTGTCGCGGCTGGCCGGACGGATCATGGTGACGCGGCCGGACAGCAGCGCCAGTTCGCCATCGGCGGACAGCCAGCCGTGTTCGGAGCGGATGTCCCAGGCCGGCTGGTCGGGGCGATACACGCCAAACACCGGTGTGGTCAGTTCGGTGGTTTCGTCATCGAGAAACTCGACGACATAGGGTGACTGCAGAGTTCTCATCGGCATACCCTGATCGTTCATGGTGACGGTGTCGAGGTTGCGGATGTAATAACTCGGCACATGCGGCACGCCGCTCTCCTGTACCGCTGTCGGCGCGACACTATCCCGTTGCGCCAGAAACCAGGTCAGCAGGGCGATTGCCAGCAGCGGGGTGGACAGCGCCGGCCGTGTCAGTCGCGGCAGGTTGATCAAGCCAGATACCCGCACAAGGTGGTTTGCAAGGTGCCCTGTGCGTCCATCAGCAGCTCGCAGACTTCGCGTGCCGCGCCGCGGCCACCGCCCGAGGGCGTGATCCAGTGGGCATGTTCCTTGGTGAAGTTGTCGGCGTCCTGCACCGCAATGGCGAGTCCGACCTTGGTCATGACCGGCAGATCCACGACATCGTCGCCGACATAGGCGATCTGGTCATCGGTCAGGTTTAGCTGGTGCTTGAGTTCCAGGTAGGCCGGCATCTTGTCGCGCTGACCCTGGAACACGTGTTTGATGCCGAGGCTGTGCATGCGCGTTTTGACCACCTCGGATGTGCGCCCGGTGATGATGCCGATGGTGACACCGCTTTGCTGCAGCATGACCATGCCATGGCCGTCGCGTGAATGGAACGCCTTGTACTCCTGGCCATCGTCGCCGAGGAACAGGGCCCCGTCGGTGAGTACGCCGTCGACGTCAAATATCACCAATTTGATCTGGGCGGCTTTTGCTGTGATGTCTTGCATGATTCAGACTACTCCCGCACGCAACAGGTCGTGCATGTTGAGCGCGCCGATGAGTTTGTGGTCGTCGTCAACCACCAGCAACGCGTTGATCTTTTTTTCCTGCATCATTTGTAGCGCTTCGGCGGCCAGGATGTTCTGCCGGACACTGACGCAATTGCGGCCCATGACTTCGCTGACGCGACTGCTGCGGATGTCGACGTCGGCGTCGAGCGTGCGGCGCAGGTCGCCGTCGGTGAAAATACCGAGCAGTTTGTTGTCGCCGTCGACAATGGCGGTCATGCCGAGTCCCTTGTCGGTCATTTCCATGAGTGCTTCGGTCAGGCTGGCCTGTTCGGTTACTTTCGGCATGCTGTCCTGGCCGTGCATGATGTCGCTGACGTGAATCAGCAGGCGTCGGCCGAGACTGCCGCCCGGATGGGAACGCGCGAAATCCTGTTCGGTGAAGCCGCGTGCTTCGAGCAGGGCGACTGCCAGCGCGTCGCCCATCGCCAGCGTCGCAGTGGTGCTGGCGGTCGGCGCCAGGCCCAGCGGGCAGGCCTCCTTGGTGACGCTGATGTCGAGGGCCACGTCAGCCTCGCTGGCCAGCGTGGATGACTGGTTGCCGGTCATGCTGATCAAGGGCACGCCCAGGCGTTTCAGCAGCGGCACAATGGTGACCAGTTCGTCGGTTTCACCGGAATTGGACATTGCCAGCACCACGTCGCTGGCGGTGATCATGCCGAGGTCGCCGTGGCTGGCTTCGCCCGGATGTACAAAAAATGCCGGGCTGCCGGTGCTGGCCAGGGTGGCGGCGATCTTGTTGCCGATGTGGCCTGATTTGCCCATGCCGGTGACTACGATACGGCCCTTGCATTGCAACATGTAGGCGCAGGCACGCGCGAAATTGTCGTCGATTCTGGGCAGAAGGTCGGTGACCGCCTGGGCTTCGGTGTTGATGACGGCCTTGCCCAGGGCGATGAACTTGTCGCGTTCGGCGGGACTCAGGTTTTCCTGATAGGTCATGAGTTAACGGATTCCGGTTGCATCAATAAAAAGCCAGCCCTGATAGGCGATAAAAGCGGCCAGCATGACAAAGCCCTCGGGGCGGTTGATCCTGGCGGTATCGCATTTGAAGCTGTAGCCCATGAAAAACAGCGCAATGGTGAGGCCAATCATAATGGGTAAATCGCGCAGCACAACCTCTGTGTCAAACGGGCCCGGGGCCAGCAGTCCGGGAATGCTCAGTACGGCGAGCAGATTATAGATGTTGGAACCGATGATGTTGCCGATGGCGATGTCGTGCTCGTTTTTCAATGCGCTGGCGATGCTGGCCGCCAGCTCCGGCAGGCTGGTGCCGATGGCGACAATGGTCAGGCCGATGATCAGATCGCTGACACCGAAGGCGGTGGCGATATTCACCGCCCCCCAGACCAGCAGGCGGGAACTGCCGAGCAGCACGATCAGGCCAACTGCAAACCAGAACACGGCGGCTTTGGTGGGCATCGGTTCCGGCAGTTCGTTCTCGATTTCACGTACCAGCGGGTCATAGGCGACGCGTCGCTGCCTGCCGAGCCGGATCAGCCAGTACAGCACGGCCGCCAGGAATGCCAGCAGCACGATGCCATCGATGGTGTAGAGACCCTGATCCAGCATCAGGCCGGCGGCGACCAGGGTAACCAGCAGCAGCACCGGGTATTCGCGGTGCAGGGTGTGGGAATGTACCGTCAGTGGCGCGACAATCACGGTGGCGCCGAGAATCAGCGCGATATTGGCAATGTTGGAGCCAAGCGCATTACCGATCGCCAGCCCCGGATTGCCTTGCAGAGAAGCCATGGCCGCGACCAGTATTTCCGGTGCCGAGGTGCCGAGGCCGACGATGGTCAGGCCGATCAGTAACGGTGACACGCCGATGTTCTGCGCGATCGCGGCGGCGCCATTGACAAATTTGTCGGCGCCCCACACCAACAGGGCAAAGCCTGTCATGATGGCGATTATGTTAACGAACATAGGCTGGATGATGTAGAGGTTGAGTCAGATGGCAACAATTCTACATGAATTGCCTGTCGAAACATCCACAGGGGCAATCGGGTGTAGCTCAAATGGCCTTGGTGCGGATTTTTTTACAGCGAGTGCATTGCCAGCTGGTGACCAGTTTGCCCTGTTTGCTGTCGAACACGCGGTCCTTGAGCAGCTGCCATTTGTGGTGGCCGTTTTTGCACAGGCTGTTGCCGGCGAATTTTTCGCTGAGTTTCGGCTTTTTGAATTTGATGACATTGCTCATGGCGCAAGTTTGTTATGCTGGCGGGTCACTTGTACCGGATGATAACCAATTATGGCTTTACTGCGAATCGCCTCGGTCGGCTGGCAGCATGCCGGCTGGGATAACAGTTACTACCCGGAAGACATTCCGGCAGACTGGAAGCTGAGCTATTACGCCAACGATTTTCGCGCCGTGGTAGTGCCGCAGCAGGACTGGCTGGCAATTGAAGCGGACGACTGGGAGACGTTGCTCGATGATGTCGACGAGCAGTTCAGATTTTATCTGGCGCTGGATTCGCACGATCTGTCGGAAACACAGCTGCGGATACCGCTGGATGCCTTGTCGGATCAACTGGGTGGTTTCCTGCTCAAGCAAACGAATGCCGTGCCGCTAGAGTCAACAGGTCATGGCGACGTGCCTTTTATTGGTCCCTGCACAGAATCTGACTCACAACAAGAAACACCGCACTGCTGGCTGGATCTGCAGACAGAGCGGCCGTGTCGGCACGATGTGGTATGGATCCGTGAACGCTACAGCTTGCCGGAATTGCGCAGCGGCTTTGAGCGCTTACAGGCGTTTTTCCCAGAACAGCAAAATCGCCTGGTGGTAGTGGACCTGGCCGAGCCGGATACGGCCTACATGCAGGAAATTAGAACCCTGCTGGAATTGATGGGCATTGCTTGACGCTGCTATCGCGTGCGCTCACAATGCATTTTTCAGGAGTAATCGCCCGGCAGGTCATATTATTACTGGCTTTTTGCCGGCCCTGCGCACGTCGCAGGGTGACAGTTAAGGCTTACACAAGGTGTCAATAACAGAACAAGCACCACTGGTAAAAATACGCGGACTGCATTTCAGTCGTGGCAGTAAAGTCATTTTTGATGGCGTCGACATGGATATCCCCAGAGACAAGGTGACTGCCATCATGGGGCCCTCCGGCACCGGCAAAACCACTTTGCTGAAACTCATCGGCGGCCAGTTGCGCCCGTCAGCCGGCAGCATTGAAGTCGATGGTCAGAACGTGCACGCCCTCAGTACCAACGAACTGTATCGGTTGCGCATGAAAATGGGCATGCTGTTTCAGAGTGGCGCCTTGCTGACCGACATCAATGTGTTTGAAAACGTCGCCTATCCCCTGCGTGAGCACACCAAGCTGTCGAATAACATGCTGCGCCGACTGGTGCTGATGAAGCTCGAAGCCGTCGGTCTGCGCGGCGCCGCTTATATGATGCCGAGTGAATTGTCAGGCGGTATGGCGCGCCGCGCCGCACTGGCGCGTGCCATCGCACTCGACCCGATGATGATCATGTACGACGAACCTTTCACCGGCCAGGACCCGATTTCCATGGGTGTGCTGGTCAAGCTGATTCGCCGCCTCAATGATGCAGCGCACATCAGCAGCATCGTGGTGTCGCATGATGTTAAGGAGACCCTGGAGATTGCCGATTATGTGTTTGTCATATCCAACGGCAAAGTGGTTGACTCGGGCTCGCCTGATGAAATGAACAATGCCGATTCCGAATGGACCACCCAATTCATCAAAGGGCTGCCGGACGGGCCGGTGCCATTTCATTATCCGGCCAGTGATCTGGCAGAGGATTTGTTGAAATTATGAACGGTTTGCGCAACCTGTTTTCCGGCCTCGGCCGGACGACGCTCGATACGGCGGAGAAACTCGGCCGTGGCAGTTTGCTGATGTGGCGCATCCTGCTGGGTACCGATGAAGTGTTGCGGCGTCCGTCGTTGCTGATCCGCCAGCTGTTTTTTATTGGCGTGTTGTCGGTCCTGTTGATCGGTATATCCGGCTTTTTTGTCGGTATGGTGCTGGGCTTGCAAGGTTTTTACATTCTGTCGCAGTTCGGCGCCGAGGCCACGCTCGGTGTCATGGTGGCGGCCAGTCTGGTGCGTGAGCTCGGTCCGGTGGTTACTGCCTTGCTGTTCGCAGGGCGCGCCGGTTCAGCGCTGACCGCTGAGATCGGCCTCATGAAAGCCACCGAGCAGTTGTCGGGTCTCGAGATGATGGCGGTCAACCCGGTGCGCCGCGTGCTGACACCGCGTTTTGTCGGCGGCCTGGTCTCGATGCCGTTACTGGCGGCGCTGTTCAGCATGTTCGGCGTCATGGGCGGCTGGTTTGTCGGTGTCGGCCTGCTCGGTGTTGATGACGGCACCTACTGGTCGCAGATGCAGGCCAAGATCGATTTGCATGAAGACGTTTACAATGGCGTCATTAAAAGCATTGTGTTCGGCGTGGTCTGTACCTGGATTGCGCTGTTTGAAGGTTACGATGCCGTTCCGACCTCGGAAGGTCTGAGCCGGGCGACAACCCGCACCGTGGTGCATTCGGCGTTTGCGGTGCTGGGTCTGGATTTTGTGCTGACAGCCATGATGTTTGGAGAATAACAATGTCACAACAAAGAAGTCTCGAATTACTGGTGGGTGTTTTTGTGGCTGCGGGTATCGTGGCGCTGTTTTTCCTGGCGCTGCAGGTCAGCAACCTGGGTACGGTATCCGGAGACGAGGGTTACGAAATCCAGGCGCGTTTCGATAACATCGGCGGCATCAAGGTCAAGGCGCCGGTCACCATGGCTGGTGTGCGTATCGGAAGAGTGACGCAGGTCGCATTTGACAAGGAAACCTTTGAAGCGATTGTGACTCTCAATATCGACAATCAATATGATCAGATACCGGACGATACCTTTGCCAAGATTTTCACTGCCGGCTTGCTGGGTGAGCAGTACATTGGTCTGGACCCGGGCGGTAGCGATGTCTACCTCAAGCCCGGCGGCCGTATCCACCTGACCCAGTCGGCTCTGGTGCTGGAAGAGGTCATCGGCCAGTTCCTGTTCAGCAAGGCGCAAGAGGGCGCGAGTGAATAACATGTCTAGCATATTCAGAAAGCTGCTGGTGGTATTTTGTCTGCTGGGTGCGCAGTGGCTACAGGCCGCCACCGAGCCAATGCAGTTGGTGCAGCAGACCGCTGACAAGGTGTTGCAGGAAGTGACTGCCAACAAGGTAGAACTCAACAAGGACCCGTCCGGCATTTACGCGCTGGTCGGCAGCTTTGTGTTGCCGCATTTCGATTTCGAAGCCATGACCCAGTCGGCCATGGGTAAGTACTGGCGGCGTGCCTCGAGTGAGCAAAAAGCCGCCATCGTGCGGCAGTTCCGGGAATTACTGGTACGCACCTATGCGGTGGCATTGCTGAATTATTCCGGCCAGAAAATCGAGTACCTGCCGGTGCGTGAGTCCGGCCGTGATGGCCATGTGCAGGTCATGACCAAGGTGGCCGAAGCCAATGGCGGGCCGGAAATCCCGGTCAACTACTGGCTGGAGCAAAAAGGTGAAGACTGGAAAGTCTATGACGTGGTCATCGACGGCGTCAGTCTGGTGTCCAATTATCGCACTTCCTTCGCCGGGCAGATTCGCCGCAGCGGCATCGACGGCCTGATCAAGCAGTTGTCGAACCACAATGAAGGCTGAGAAACTCATGCCGCAGATCGAGCAACTGGAAAAAGGCCGCTATCGCATCACTGGTGTGCTGGATTTCAATACCGTGCCCGCGCTGCTGACCCAGGTGCAGAACCTGACCCGGCACGAGCCGGAAATGAGCATCGATTTTTCTGCCATGCAGCGCTCCAACAGCGCCGGCCTGGCGCTGCTGCTCGAACTGGTCGCCGAGGCCCGTAAAAAACAGCGCAAACTGGTGTTCACCGGTTTGCCAGCCTCGTTGCTGGATCTGGCCAAAATGAGCAACGTCGAACAACTGCTGCCGGTCGCCTGAGCAAGTCGAGCATATTGTCGCGAGATCGGCTAGAATAGCGCGCACTTTTTTGCGCTCAACTACTTCTTTACCATGGATAAACTCATCATCACCGGCGGTTCTGTGCTCAGCGGCGATGTCCGTATTTCGGGCGCAAAAAATGCCGCTTTGCCGATTCTGGCCGCCGCCTTGCTGGCCGATGGTGTGACTCGCATCGGCAATGTGCCACATCTGCATGACATAACCACTACCATGGAATTGCTTGGCCGGCTTGGCGCACAGCTGACCCTGGATGAGCGCATGAATGTCGAGATCGACGCCAGCACGGTCGATCAGTTTACCGCGCCGTACGAACTGGTGCGCACCATGCGCGCCTCGATTCTGGTGCTGGGGCCGCTGCTGGCGCGCTTCGGTCAGGCCAATGTGTCGCTGCCCGGCGGTTGCGCCATTGGCTCGCGCCCGGTGGATCTGCACATCGACGGGTTGCGTGCCATGGGCGCCGACATCACGGTGGAAAACGGTTATATCCGCGCGCGCTGCGAACGCCTCAAGGGCGCCCGCCTGCTCATGGATCTGGTCACCGTAACCGGTACCGAGAATCTCATGATGGCCGCGACGCTGGCCGAAGGCGAGACCTTCATCGAAAACGCCGCGCGCGAACCGGAAGTGGTGGACCTGGCCAATTGCCTCAATGCCATGGGCGCAAAGGTTGAAGGCGCCGGCACCGATGTGATTCGCGTGCAGGGCGTCGAATCGTTGCACGGCGCGCAATACAACGTGCTGCCGGACCGGGTGGAAACCGGCACCTTCCTGGTGGCTGCCGCTATGACACGCGGCAAGATTCGCGTGCGTGACACCGACCCGACATTGCTCGAGGCGGTGCTGGCCAAACTGATCGAAGCCGGTGCGGATATTCAAACCGGTGACGACTGGATCGAGCTGGACATGCACGGCCAACGCCCCAGGGCGGTGAACATTCATACCGCACCCTATCCGGCGTTTCCGACCGACATGCAGGCGCAATTTACCGCGCTCAACAGTATTGCCGACGGTGTTGGCGTGATCACCGAAACCGTGTTCGAAAACCGCTTCATGCATGTGCTGGAGCTGCAGCGCATGGGCGCCGATATCAAGCTCGAAGGCAACACCGCCATCTGCCGCGGAAAGGAGAAACTGACCGCCGCACCGGTCATGGCCACCGATTTGCGCGCTTCGGCCAGTCTGGTGCTGGCCGGATTGGTGGCCGAAGGCGACACCCTGATCGATCGCATTTACCACATTGATCGCGGCTACCAGGATATCGAGGACAAGTTCGCCGGTCTCGGCGCACAGATTCGTCGCAAGCCATCCTGATCAAACTGGACAAACGGAATCCCGTTATGAATTTTGATGTACCCATTACCATTGCGTTGTCGAAAGGCCGTATTTACGAGCAATCGATCCCGTTGCTGGAGCAGGCTGGCATTGTCCCGGCCGACGATCCGGAAACCAGCCGCAAGCTGATCCTCGATACCAACCACGAGCAGATCAAGCTGGTCATCATCCGCGCCACCGACGTGCCGACCTATGTGCAATGGGGAGCGGCCGACATTGGTGTGGCCGGCAAGGATGTGCTGGTCGAGCACGGTGGTGAAGGCATTTACGAACCGCTGGATCTGAATATCGCGCGCTGTCGCATGATGGTGGCCGGCAAACCGGACAGCAGTTTGGCCGGCGATCGTTTGCGCATTGCCACCAAATACGTCAACGCCGCCAAGCGACACTTTGCCGCCAAGGGTCAACAGGTCGAGATCATCAAGCTGTACGGTTCGATGGAGCTGGCGCCGATTGTCGGCCTGTCGGACCTGATTGTGGATCTGGTCGAGTCGGGCAGCACGCTCAAGGCGAACGGCTTGGTGCCGCTGGAACACATCGCCGATATCAGCTCGCGCCTGGTGGTCAATCGCGCCTCGTGGAAGACCAAACACGACACCATCAAGAAACTCATGGACATTCTGGAAAGCGCGGTCGCAGGGGCTTCCTGACCCTTGTTATCTGTTTCCAGCTTTGGGATATTGGCGTAATGAAAATCAAACAGTTGAATTCCTCCAATGCGGGCTTCATGTCCGAGCTGCAGGCGTTGCTGGCGTGGGACAGCGTGTCCGATGCTTCGGTCAATGATGTCGTCAACGATGTCATCGCACGCATCCGTGCCGAGGGCGATGCCGCCTTGCTTGACTTCACCAGCCGTTTCGATGGCTGGCAGGCGCAGTCAGTTGCTGACCTGAGCATTCCTCTGGAAAAACTGCAGCAGGCCTGGGACGGCCTGCCGCCAGATCAGCGTGAGGCTCTGCAACATGCCGCCGACCGCGTGCGCGCCTATGCCGAACATCAGAAAATGGCTGGCTGGCAATACACCGAAGATGATGGCACCGTGCTCGGCCAGCAGGTCACGCCGCTGGATCGCGTCGGCCTGTACGTGCCGGGCGGCAAGGCGGCGTATCCGTCGTCGGTACTCATGAATGCGATTCCGGCCAAGGTCGCCGGCGTAGACGAGCTCATCATGGTGGTGCCGACGCCGCGCGGTGAAAGCAATCCACTGGTACTGGCGGCGGCTTATGTCGCCGGCGTCGATCGCGTGTTCGCCATCGGCGGCGCCCAGGCGGTGGCCGCGCTGGCTTACGGCACCGAAACCGTGCCGCCGGTCGACAAGATCGTCGGCCCCGGCAACATCTATGTGGCGACCGCCAAACGCGCCGTGTTCGGCCAGGTCGGTATCGACATGGTGGCCGGGCCGTCGGAAATCCTGATTATCTGTGACGGCCAGACCGATCCCGACTGGGTGGCGATGGACCTGTTTTCGCAGGCCGAGCACGACGAGGACGCACAGTCGATCCTGTTGTGCCCGGATCAGGCTTTCATCGATCAGGTACAGCAAAGCGTCGACAAGCTGCTACCGACCATGGAACGTCAGGAAATCATCGCCACAGCGCTGGAGAATCGCGCGGCGCTGATCAAGGTGGCTGATCTTGATGAAGCCGCCGAAGTCGCCAACTACATTGCACCGGAGCATCTGGAGTTGTCGCTGGATGACGCGGAAAACTATGCGCAGAAAATCCGCCACGCCGGTGCGATTTTCATGGGGCGCTATACGTCCGAGCCACTCGGCGATTACTGCGCCGGTCCCAATCACGTGCTGCCAACGTCACGCACGGCGCGTTTTTCCTCGCCGCTTGGCGTGTATGATTTCCAGAAGCGCTCCAGCCTGATCCAGGTATCGCATGCCGGCGCGCAGACGCTCGGCCGCACCGCGTCACTGCTGGCGCGCGGCGAGGGCCTGACGGCACACGCGCGTTCGGCTGAAATGCGCCTCGATGACTGATCGTTCGCAACAGGGCGGCAATACGCCGCAACACTGGATTCGCGAGGAACTGCGCCATCTGTCGGCTTACCATGTGCCGGATGCGTCCGGGCTGATCAAGCTCGATGCGATGGAAAACCCGTTTGTCTGGCCGGACGAGTTGCGCCAGCAATGGGCCGACTTGCTGGTGCAGACCGACGTCAACCGTTACCCGGACCCGGCCGCTGAACCGCTCAAGCAACAACTGCGTCAGGTTATGGGGATGCCCACCGACATGCCGTTGCTGCTCGGTAACGGTTCAGATGAAATCATCCAGATACTTTGCATGGCACTGGCCGGACCGGGGCGTGCTTTGTTATCGGTGGATCCGGGTTTTGTCATGTATCGCATGATCGCGACGTTCTGCGGCATGAAATACATTGGCGTGCCGCTGCAGGAAAAAGACTTTTCACTCGACATGCCGGCCATGCGTCAGGCCATCGACCAGTACCAGCCGGCTGTTGTGTTTCTGGCTTATCCGAACAACCCGACCGGCAATCTGTTTGACAAACAGCAGTTGCTCGAAATCATCAACGCCGCGCCCGGTCTGGTGGTGATCGACGAAGCCTATGCGCCGTTTGCCGATCACAGTTTCGTATCACGCCTTGGCGAGTTCGATAACCTGCTGGTGATGCGCACGGTGTCCAAAATGGGCCTAGCCGGTTTGCGGCTTGGCCTGCTGGCCGGTCCGTCTTCTTGGTTGGATGAGTTTGAAAAATTACGTTTGCCATACAACATCAATACGTTGACGCAGAAAAGCGCACTGTTTGCGTTGCAGCATCAGACACTGTTTGATGAGCAAAGCGCTGAAATTCGTCGCCAGCGCAGCCGGTTGTTTGAAGCGCTGTCGGCACGCAGTGAGTTGCAGGTATTTCCATCGCAGGCCAATTTTCTGCTGGTCAGGACACCGGCGGGTCGTGCGCCTGAGATTCATTCAAAGTTGCGTGAGCATGGCATCCTGATCAAGTTGCTGGATGGATCGCAGCCGGCGCTGGCGGATTGTTTGCGAGTTACTGTTGGTACGGAGCAGGAGAATGACCAGCTGTTGAAGGTGTTAGGTGAGGTGCTCTAGCGTTTGCTATCTCTAGCTATTGGATTTTGAATCAGCTTCAATAGTGAAACGAACCTTGCAAATGTTCTCTTGGTTCTTTTGCCGGCAAAAGAACCAAAACCGTCTTCCCCCTGTTTTGGCTTCACGTTGTTCAGCACCTGCGCCATTTGTCAGTCAGGCGAACGAAAAGAACTCGCGATTTCCAATCGCTCAAACACCTTTTCGTTTTTTTCGCCTGCCTTCCGGCGTAACGCATCAAAACAGAGGGGAAGCAGGGTGGTCAATTTGCCACCCTTTCCGACTCCAACCCGCCTAGCCACGTAACATATTAGGGTCAGAGTATATTTACTCTGACCCATTGAGTCGCTCACTATCTAAATTTTCGTAATCCCCAACTTGCTAAGGTTTTGTCATTAGCGTTGAAATACTTACTAATCAACTTTGGAAGCCAATACATATATTGTAACGAACCCCAGAGAATTCCTTTTTGTTTCTTCAAGATAGAGATTGTTAGCAACTTAGATACTATTAATCCTCCAGAGAATGCTTTTTCTAAATCATCTAATGACCTCTCGAGATATTTTCTTTCTGAACTTTGTTGATACTCGATATACGCAAGTCTCGCACTGAAATGTAACGTGATAGGATTTTTTGCAGATACAGCATAACTAAGTAATTTTTTCCGACTCAATAATTCTTCAGGAAAACCTCCTTTTTCCTTGTATTCTAAAAAGTCGGATAAAATTGATTCATCTATAATTTGCAACACCTCATGCATAATCTCCTTTGACCTGTCTATCTCACCTCTTTCAAATAAACATTCAGAAATTATCGCTTTTTCACCAATCGAAGTCTGACTAATATCTTTTGAAAGCAGCTCTTCGCAAATAGGCTTCGCCATCAGGTTATCCATAAGCAATTTTTTATTTACCCTGTTATCTTAATTAAGTCCACAGAATGTCGCTTATTTCATCCAATTGTTCCGGATGTTGACCATAAATAGCCTAGTTCTCGTAATTTATCAGATGGAAATCGGCCAAGGGCGTGCGGGAAATTATCCCGTATGTAACCTCAGTAGCTGTTATCAGCGACTTAATTTTACTCTCATCCCGTTCATCTGAGAGGAAGTGCGATGATCAATTAACCACCCGTCTCCGACTCCAGTCCACCGAGCCGCGCAGAAGCAGGCTGATAAAAAGCCGAGCCTGTTTGAGCGCTAGCGAGTTGGCGAGGCTTCAGCCTGTTTCGAGCAGTGAGGGCAGCCGCAGGCTGGGCTGGCGGAGGAAGTGCTTTTGGTTACTTTGTGCGAAAACAAAGTAACAAAAAAATATTTTCGGACACTTCATGATTTGTTTTCTGCATCATGAATAATCCACAGTGATTATTTATCGCAATGCCGCATTCGCCGGCCTTTCCTGAATGGTCGCAGTAATTTCCAGCTTCTGGCTACCACGCCAGCCGTTAATGATGACCTGGCTGCCAGGTTTGCGCACGGCGATCAGGTTAAGAATCTCAAACGCTGACTTTGGCGCGGCGTTATCTACGTTGGTGATGATGTCACCTGGTTGCAGGCCGGCCTGGTCGGCCGGGCCATTTTCCTGGACACCGGAAATCAGGATGCCTTGCTCCTGTTTCAGGCCGTAGGCTTCGGCCAGTTGCGGTGTGACATCCTGTCCGGCGATGCCGAGCCAGCCACGTACGACACGGCCGGTGGCGACGATTTGTTGCATGACGCCACGCGCCAGGTCGGCCGGTATGGCGAAGCCGATGCCTTGCGAGCCGCCGGTTTTGGAAAAAATCGCGGTGCTGATGCCGATCAGGTCGCCATGTGCATTGATCAACGCGCCGCCCGAGTTGCCGGGGTTGATGGCGGCATCGGTCTGGATGAAGTTTTCGAATGTATTGATGCCGAGGTGGCTGCGGCCGGTGGCGCTGACGATGCCCTGGGTGACGGTCTGGCCGACGCCAAACGGGTTGCCGATGGCGAGCACCACATCACCGACATGAATGTGCTCGGAGCGTGCGAAGCTGATCGCCGGCAGGTTGCCGTGGTCGGTTTTCAACACGGCCAGGTCGGTGTCGGCATCGGCGCCGATGAGTTCGGCGTGCAGCGTCTGGCCGCTGGCCAGTACGATACGGATCTGGTCGGCGCCGTCGATGACGTGATTGTTGGTCAGGATATAGCCTTTTTTGTCGATGATGACGCCCGAGCCGAGGCTGTTCTCGAGATGTTTGCGCGTCTGCACCAGGCTGTCGCCAAAGAACTGTTGTACGAACGGGTCCTTGAACAGCGGCTTGATCTGCTGCGTGGTGATTTTGGTGGTGAAGATATTGACCACCGACGGCGCCGCCCGGGAAACGGCATCGGCATAGGACACCACGCCGGTGGCGGGACTGACGGCTACCGGTTGCGCCGCTTCATGAACGTGCAGCTTTTCTTCCTGCAACAGATCCGGAAACAGCAGCAAAACGACAAACGCAGCGGCCAGTCCCGCTACGGTTGAAGTCAGGATGAAAGTCAGTAAGCGCTGGATTTTCATGGCGTGTTTTGCCTAAGATGTACTTCAAATACAAGCTATCTTAACACCAGTATTCGGGGAAAAATGGCGGCTCTGCATGAAATAAACGATTTTTGTGACAGTTATCTCTCTGTTGCCGGATTCGATGATTATTGTCCCAATGGCCTGCAGGTAGAGGCCTGTTCCGAAGTCAAACACATCGTCTCAGGTGTCACCGCCAGCCTGGCATTGATCGAGGCAGCGGTGGAGGCGCAAGCCGATTTGTTGCTGGTGCACCACGGTTATTTCTGGAAAGGTGAGGACGCACGTCTGGCCGGCATGAAAGGCCGGCGAATTCGCACCCTGTTCGACAACAATATCAGCCTGCTGGCTTATCATTTGCCGCTGGATGCACATGCCGAGGTTGGCAATAACGCCCAGCTGGCGGCGCGGCTGCGTTGGCAAAACGCAGCGCCGCTCGAAGAGGGTGGCCTGGTCTGGCAGGTTGAACTGGACGAGCCGCTGACAGCCTGTGGCCTGACGCAATCGCTCGAAGGCGCGCTTGGTCGCAAGCCATTGCACATCGCTGGCGGACCGATGCAGTTTCGCCGCATCGGCTGGTGTACAGGTGCGGCGCAATCCTATATTGAAACGGCGGCCAGGGCCGGTCTGGATGCGTTCATTTCCGGTGAGGTTTCCGAACATACCACGCATGCGGCGCGCGAACTGGGCCTGCATTATTTTGCGGCCGGGCATCACGCCACCGAACGTTACGGTGTGCAGGCGCTCGGTGACAAACTGGCGCAACACTTTGATGTGTCTCATGAGTTTATTGAAATTTCCAATCCGGTGTGAAACAGTTGCGCCATCAGCTTTCTCGACGGTCCGGTACAAAAGGTAGGTAGCAGTTTATATGTCGATGAAAAAACGGGGCATTATGCTCAAGAGCCTGACGCTTGAAGACGAAGGCATGCAGGAACTCATCAATCCGGTGCCGCTGGAGCTGCTCATCGATGAAGATGCCGATCTTGATATCGAACTCGAAGTGGATGAGCTGATCGCCCAGGAAAATCAGGCGGTGCAGGATGTTCTGGAAATGCTCGAAGAAACCTTGCCGATTTTGTCTACGGATTCCTGAACTGCTGTTCAGCTGCTGATTCAGCACGCTTTTTGCTACTTTCACCCGCTCCCGAACCAGCCCGCCCACAGGGGTGGAATGCGCTTTTGACCTTGACCTGAGCGAGGCCATCAAGCAAAATCCGCGATTAATTTGCAGGAAATAATTCAGCATATTCTTAAGCACTGAAGTATTTTCGGTAAATCGACTAGATTCTTTTCACGATCGGGAGTCAATTCAATGAGCGCAGAAGGCGTTGATCTCAAAAGACGCCGTATGCTGATTACCGCGACCAGCGCGGTAGGAGCTGTCGGTGTAGGCTTTGCAGCCGTTCCCTTTCTTGCTTCCTGGAACCCCAGTGCTCGCGCCAAGGCGGCCGGCGCTCCGGCGGAAGCGGATATCAGTAAACTCGAACCTGGCCAGATGATGCGTGTGAAATGGCGCAGTAAGCCGGTCTGGATTGTGCATCGCACTGAGAAAAACCTGGCGGACCTTGCTTCTCTGGATGACAAGTTGGCTGACCCGGCATCCGATGAGATGCAGCAGCCCGAGTACTGCAAAAATGCCCATCGCTCAATCAAGCCCAAATACCTCGTGGCCATCGGTATCTGTACCCATCTGGGTTGTTCGCCGACTTACCGCCCTGATGTGGGTGCTGAGGACCTGGGTGGCGCCAGCTGGAAAGGTGGTTTCTTCTGTCCTTGCCATGGTTCCAAGTTTGACCTGGCTGGTCGTGTTTATTCCGGTGTGCCTGCGCCGACCAACCTGGTCGTGCCACCGCATCAGTATTTGTCAGACACCCAGATCCTGATCGGTGTTGATGGAGGTGCCGCCTGATGAGTAGCATGAAAAACTTTGTGAGCTGGATTGACGATCGCTTCCCGATGACCAAGGTCTGGAACGAGCATCTGGCTGAATACTACGCACCGAAAAATTTCAATTTCTGGTATTTCTTTGGCTCACTGGCGTTGCTGGTGCTGGTCAACCAGATCGTCACCGGCATCTGGCTGGCGATGAGCTACAAACCTGACGCCAACCTGGCGTTCGGTTCGGTCGAATACATCATGCGTGATGTCGACTGGGGCTGGTTGCTGCGTTATCTGCATTCCACCGGTGCCTCGGCGTTTTTTGCCGTGGTTTACCTGCACATGTTCCGTGGCCTGATGTATGGCTCCTACCGCAAGCCGCGTGAACTGCTGTGGATCATCGGTGTAATCATTTATCTGGCGATGATGGCGACGGCTTTCATGGGTTATCTGTTGCCATGGGGCCAGATGTCCTACTGGGGCGCGCAGGTTATCGTGAATCTGTTTGCGGCTGTGCCTTTTGTCGGTGAAGAACTGTCTGTCTGGATTCGTGGTGACTACGTGATTTCAGACGCTACGCTGAACCGCTTCTTTGCCTTCCATTTCCTGCTGCCGTTTGTTCTGGTTGGCCTGGTGTTCCTGCACATCGTGGCATTGCACAAGGTCGGTTCCAACAACCCGGACGGCATCGAGATCAAGAAAAACAAGGATGAAAACGGAATTCCAAGAGATGGCATCCCGTTCCATCCGTATTACACCGTCAAGGACATCGTTGGCGTGGCAGGTTTCCTGATTATCTTCCTGGCCATCGTATTCTTTGCCCCGGACTTCTTTGGCATGTTCCTGGAAGCGCCGAACTTTGAACCGGCCAACCCGCTG
>JASFVP010000088.1:0-7850 GCA_050049775.1 Chromatiales bacterium | reverse complement strand
CCAACACTGAGATATGGCGAAGCAACAACAAGAATTCAGCCGCGAATTGCTGCACCCGAAACACTGGCCACTGTGGCTGGCATTCGGAATCGGCTGGCTGGTGGCGCAACTGCCGTACCGACTTCAGCTGCTGCTGGGACAGCTGATTGGCTTTATTCTTTGGCATAGCTCCGCGCGCCGGGTGCATATTGCGCGCACCAATTTGCTTTTGTGTTTTCCGGAAAAAACTGCTGCGGAAATTGAAACCTTGCTGAGAAAAAATTTTGACTCGCTCGGCATCGGCGTGATCGAAACCAGCATGAGCTGGTGGACGCCATCGCGACGCTTACGCAAGCTGGTGCAAATCGATGGACTCGAACACCTGCAGGCCGCTCATCAGCATGGCAAGGGCGTGTTGTTGCTGTGCGCCCATTTCAGCACACTGGAGATCGGCGGCCGTTTGCTGTCATTATTCGCCCCGTTCCAGGCCCTGTACCGGCAACACAAAAACCCGGTGTTTGAATACGTCATGCAACGCGGTCGGGAAAGCAACAATGTGCCCGCCATCGAGCGCGGCGACATGCGCGGCATGTTGCGCGCCCTGAAAAAAAACAGCGCTGTGTGGTATGCGCCGGACCAGAACTACGGCAGCGAACAAAGCATTTTCGTGAAATTTTTTGGCGTGCCGGCATCGACCATTACCGCCACCAACCGACTGGCCAGCATGACCGGCGCCCTGGTGGTGCCGTTTTTCCAGCGTCGTTTACCCGGTGGTCAGGGTTACCAGTTACTACTTTACCCGGCACTGGATAATTTCCCGAGCGACTCGGTGGAACAAGACACACAACGCATCAATGACCTCATTGAACAACAGATTCGCCAGATACCGGAACAATATCTGTGGACTCACCGGCGTTTCAAGACGCGCCCCGACAACCTGCCACCGGTGTACTGATGAAAGCCGTTAAATCCATTCTGGTTGTCACGCTGAGCAACATCGGCGACGCGGTCATGACCACGCCGGTGTTCGAACGCCTGCATGAGCTCTACCCGGATGCGCTGATCGATATCGTCTGCGACCCGCGCTCCCAGGAACTGTTCCGCCACTGCCCCTATCGTGGTGAGATGTTTTTAAAAATCAAGCAACAGGGCAAGGCCGGCTTGTTGCAACTGATCAAGCGTTTGCGCAAAAAACGTTACGACCTGATCGTCGACCTGCGCACCGACGGCCTGGCCTGGCTGCTACGGGCACGCCGACGCCTGACAAAATGGGGCCACCAGGCTTATGGGCCGCACGCCGTCGAGGATCTGATCTCCATCATCGACCGCATCAACCCGGAACGGCGTATTCCGCCCGCCCGAATCTGGCTCAGCGATTCGGAAACCCAGGCTGTCGGCCAATTGACGCGCGATCTGCCCGGCCAGCGCTGGCTGGCCATCGGCCCTGGCGCCAACTGGCCGCCGAAGATCTGGGATGCGGACAATTTTGCCGCCGTAGCCAACCAACTGGCTGGCCAGATCGATGCCGTGATTGTCATCGGTAGCCAACAGGATGAATCCTGCATCAAACAAACCCTGCGACAGTTGCAATTACCGGCGCTGGATCTGGCCGGCAAAACCAGCCTGCTGTGCGCCGCTGCCGTCTTGCAGCAATGCACACTGTTCATCGGCAATGATTCCGGCCTGGGACACCTCGCCAGCACAGTCGGCACATCGACCATCACCGTTTTCGGTCCCGGCAAGCCGGAGCGCTATCATCCCTGGGGAGAAAACTGCGCCTGGTTTCAGGGGGAACAACAAAGCTTTTCCGGCATCATGATTGAAGCCGTGGTCGCGAAAGCCAGGGAATTACTGGCGGCAGACTAGTTGGTACTGTCCACCAGCGGCCTGGCCGTCGCCGTGATCTCGCCATAAAAACGCCGGTACAACCAGAGACTGGTCAGCACGCCGACATAAGCACCCACGATGGTGTCGCTGAGAAAATGCGCCGTCAGCACAATGCGGCTGCTCAGCACCAGGATACCAAGCGCCAGGATCACCAGCCGGTAACGCGGAAACACCAGCGCCAGTGCGAAAGCGACCCCCAGGGCGGTGGCCGAATGGCCGGACGGGAACGACGCCATGCGATAGCCGGTATCAAACCAGGAAAAGCCGTAGTTATCATTCTGGAACAGCTCAACCGGCCGGAAACGGGCAAAAATCAGCTTGAACACGTTAACCAGAAAACCCGACGTCAGCGCGCTCAGTGAGACAAAGCCGGCCAGGCGCATGAGGCTGTCACGCCGGTATTCGAGCAATTGGCGCAAACTGTCCAGCGGCACCACATAAGCCCGGCTCAGGCGATACAGCAGGTACAGCAGCCCCGGCGGCACGATCCAGTAGACGCCTTCCCCGAATTCGGTGATGAACTTGAACCACTCAATGACTGGTGGTGTGTTGTTGCTGTAAAAATAACTGGCAATCCGGATATCCCAGTACAGATAGGACAGCCACGCCAGAACCAGGCTGGTCACCGTGTATATCGCAAGACTGTTGGTTTTTTGCAGCATGATCAGGGACAAAATTGAAGCGTCAGTGCGTATAATAAGGGTTCATTTCCGGGATTAAAGATCAGACAACATGCAACACAGCCAGTTCAATCGTCAGTTTACGCTATCCGCCCACATTCTTCCCTGGGCGCTGCTGATCTTTTTTCTGCTCAGCAGCCTGCTGGCGCCCGATACCATGCTGACCTATCTGGCGAAAGACGAGGAAGGCGGGCTGGTCGAGAATCTCACCGTGCTGTTTCTGCTGCCCGGTATTGCCGCCGGCCTGTACGGCTTTTTTGCCTGTCGCCGAAACATCAGGCCCTGGTATGCTGCCTGGTGGTTGCTGATGTGGACGCTGGCCTGCATTTATTTCGCCGGCGAGGAGGTCAGCTGGGGACAATGGTATTTCCAGTGGGAAACCCCGGAAAGCATTGCCCGGATCAACGACCAGGGCGAAACCAATCTGCACAACACCAGCACCTGGTTTGACCAGAAACCGCGCACGCTGGTGGAATTGTGGATTTTTGCCACCGGTCTGGTCTGGCCGATCTTGCGCTGGCTCAGAAAAGCGGCACCCTATGCGAGTAACAGCTGGCAATACTGGCTGCACCCGGTCAATGCACTGGTTTCAGCGGCCCTGTTTTTCACGCTGGTACGGTTTGCAGGCTGGGCCGGTGTTTTCGAATTGCGCGAACTGTTCGGCAGCAGCGAACTGCGCGAGATGTGCGTAGCGCTGTTTTTATCCCTGTATCTGATTTCGTTCCCGCTACGCGCTTGCAAGGACTGAGCGCCGTACACCTACGAGGAGAATTGCTTCCAGGCGGTCAGGTGGCCCGGCACCTTGTCCTGCACGCTGATGGTCTGGTAACCCAGCTTCTGGAACTCGTCCTCGGTCCAGAATGAAATGTGCTCTTCATAAGGGTTGCCATAGGCGGCGCCCTGTTCCTCCAGACCATTCGGACAGCCCAGGATCAACATCTTTTCGGCAGCCGCTTCAATATTCGGCAGGGCTTCGAGATATTCCTCCTTGAGGATGTGTTCCGGGCCATGCCAGTGCAATACCACATCAAATTTACGACCCAGCACTTTATCAATTTCGCGGATATCACCCTGGATAATGCGAAAATGATCCGCCTCTGGCGCCTTGTCCCTGAAGCGCCGACAGTTCGGCTCAAAGATCTCCATGATGTACCAGTCGATGCCATTGGCGCGACACAAATCAATCCACCAGCGGTTACGACGATCCTGGTAATCGTGAAAGCCGACATTGAGGAAACTGCTGACTCCCTGCTGGTCGAACAGTTGTTCCAGCAAGCGTACGACTGTCATTTCACGATGGGTATAACCCTTGCCGGTCTTTTTGACTTTCTTCCAGTCCAGCAGGCGCAATGGAATTTTCATGTGTTATCCGTTGGTCAGTTCCGGCTGGCAAATATCTGCTGTAACATGGTTTGCGTCACCCGGGTTTCGTTATAGAACACATGCGCCTTGCGCCAGCCGTTTTGCGCAATCTCACGACGCCCATGATCGTGCTCGAGATAATAACGGATTTTGTCACCAAGCTGTTGCAGATCAGCAAAATAAACCAGTTCATCATCTGAAAATATTTCACGCATATCCGGTATTTCCGGCGACATCACCAGCACACCATTAGCCGCCAGTTGTATCAGGCGGTCGGATGAATACCTGCCCAGCTTGTTATTGCGGTTGTAATTGATGCCAATCCTGGCAGCTGACAGGCGTTGCAGATAATCATTACCAAGCACCAGGCTGTTTTTATCCAGGCCAAAAACCCCGAGTTTACAATCGGAAAATTCCGCGTGCAGATAATCGATCAATGGCTGACGCTGTTCATCATAGCGGCCGACAAACAACACATCATAGTCATATGCATCGCGCTCGAACGCCCGACCGGTATCGATCGACTCATCACAGATGTTCGGTAAATAAAAACATTTGTCCAGCACAGAGGCATCACTCACCAGCCCGGCCAGTTCGCTCGGCGCGGTTGTGATGAAAAAACTGTCGAGCAACTGCAGACGCGGCTCGATATGACGTAAATTGTAGATCCAGTCGACCCACCACATGGCCAGGCGCATGTGCGGATATTGTTGCTTCAACAGCCGTAATGCCTCGTCGTCCACCAGTTCGCTGTGGCCCAGTAACAGCAAATCCGGTTGCACATTCCCAACTGTTTCGTGCAGCGCCTGGTTCATGGCTTTGCTGCCGAATTTTTTACTGCGCAACAGGGAAGCGTTGCGCGCCACGTCGCGGTAACTGAAGTCATAGACAAAATGACCGTTGCGAATCAGGCCATTACTTATCTTGCGATCGGTAGCGTAATAGACAGCACCGTTCTTTGTTTCACTGAAATTGGCGCAGTGCACAATTCTAAGCGGCTGCATGTTGTTTCCCCAGCATTTGCATGGCTGTCGTGTACACCCGATCTACCGTTATACTCTGCATGCACTCGTGCTGTGTCGGGCACTGTGTCAGGTAACAGGGGTGGCAGGTAATACTGGCATCCGGCTTGAGGCACCGGTGCTCACCCGCATAAGCCATGTTTTTCACGCAATGACGCTCATCGGTTGAACCGAAAATGGTAATGGTATTTGCCCCAACCGCCGCTGCAATATGCGCCGGACCGCTGTCATTGCCGATATACAGGCTGGCGCGTGACAGCAAAGCCTTGAGCTGTGCCAGACCGGCCTGATCAACCAGGTTGATCACCCCCGGATTCTGCTGCGCAATCGTTGCCGCATCAGCAGCCTCCAGGTCACTACCCAGCAAAACCACCTGCAGGTTGTGCTGCAAAAGCCTGCCAATCAATTGCGAATACCGCTGCACGCCCCATTGTTTGCTGGGCCAGCGCGCACTGCTACCGGTTGAAATCATGACAGTTGGCTTGTCCTGCCAGGCAGCCGGTAAACTCGGTTCAGGCGCAGGCAAGTGGATGATGTTGTTCTGCTCATCAGAAAAGTAACCATCCAGGCTTACTGACGGGACCCGCATAGCATCCAGCAGTTCACGGTTATCCTTTGAATGCACTCGTACACCAAAAATCTTCTGCCACAAATTGTAGGACTTGTTAACCACAAGCTTTTTCTTCAACAGCAACACAATAAAGTGTGACGGCTTGTTGCATTGCAGATTGAGCACGATGTCATAGCCGGAACCAAGCTCTCTCACACTTCCCAGAACACCCTTCTGTAACACACATCGATCGAAATAACCGCTATCGCCATACAGCTGCTGACCCGTCGAGGTAGTCAGAAAATCAATCTGCGCATCCACAAAAAAATGCCGCAACGAACGAAATACCGGTTCCAGCGTCACCAGATCACCCAATGATGAAAAACGGATCACCAGAATTTTCATTGCAGCAGGAACTCGACAATGCGTTGACAGGCCTTGCCATCGCCATATGGGTTGTGCGCCTTGCTCATGCGCTCATAAAGCTCGGCATCATCCAGCAATTGCTGCACAGTGGTAACAATACTGTCTCGCGCTGTTCCGACCAGCTGCACCGTGCCGGCCTCGATTGCTTCCGGTCTTTCCGTGGTATCGCGCATCACCAGTACCGGCTTGCCCAGTGCCGGCGCTTCTTCCTGTATACCGCCTGAATCGGTCAGGATGATATGGCTTTTGCTCATCAGGTAGACAAAGGCTTCGTATTCGAGCGGCTCGATCAAATGCACATTCTTGATGCCGCCAAGTAACTTGTGTACCGGTTCGAGGACATTCGGATTCATGTGTACCGGATAAACAACCTGCAAATCCGCGTTGGCAGCGGCGATATCCCTGAGCGCTTCGCATATATCGATGAAACCCTGTCCGAAATTCTCGCGCCGGTGCCCGGTTACCAGTAACGTCTGCTGCTGGTCGAGATCATATGCAAGATTGAGTTGCTGCCGCAGACGGGCCTGTAACTGGATGTCCTTATTAATACGCTGCAACACCAGCAACAAGGCATCCACTACAGTATTACCCGTTACCAGAATCCGGTCAGCACTGACATTTTCCCGCAGCAGATTGTCGCGACTCAGAGCTGTTGGAGCAAAATGATATCTGGTGATTTGTGTCGTCAACTGCCGATTGGCTTCTTCCGGCCAGGGACTGTAAAGATTACCGGTACGCAGGCCTGCCTCGACATGTGCAACAGCGGTCTGCTGATAAAAACCCGCCAGCGCAGCCGCCAAAGTAGTAGTGGTATCTCCATGTACAAACAGGATGTCGGGCTGGTATTCCTGCAATACCGGCCGCAAACCCAGCAACACATTGGCGGTAATATCGTACAGGTCCTGTCCCGGCCGCATGATATCGAGGTCATAGTCTGGCCGGATATCAAAAATGGACAAAACCTGATCCAGCATCTGCCGGTGCTGCGCGGTAACGCAGACACGGGTTTCAAAGTGCTGTGACTGCTGTTCCAACGCCTTGATCAATGGCGCCATCTTGATTGCTTCCGGGCGGGTACCAAACACAACAAGAATTTTTTTCATGGCAGCACCAGGCGATAGGCTTCGAGTGTTTGTCTGGCGATCTCTCTCCAGTCGAATTGCTCTTCGACCATGCGACGTGACTGCTGCCCCTTCGATTCCAAATCTCCGGATAACAACAAATCGATTTTCTCAGCCAGATCACGGGGATTGGCCGGCTCGCACAGATAGCCGTTTTCACCATCCTTGATCAATACCGGAATACCGCCGACCCGTGTACCAACCAGCGGCAACGATGCCGCCATTGCTTCCAGGCCGCTAATGCTGGTCGCTTCCATCAGCGATGGCAGTATCGACAGGTCGGCTGCGCTGTAATAAGGAATGATCTCCTCATGCTGCATGGCGCCGAGCATGATATATCGTCCCGGCAGATACTGCTGCAAAAGCGTTTCCACAGCTGCCCTTTCCTCCCCATCACCGATGAACAGCAAGTGCAACCTGGTATTGTTGAGGTACTGCATCGCCTCAGCCAGGTAACGAACGCCGTTTTTCCAGACCATACGGCGCGTCACAATCGCCAGAACCGCATCATCAGGCAGACCAAGCCGGCTGCGGATACTGACCCGCTGCTGCTCATCATGATTGAACTTGCTGCTGATCACGCCATTGGAAATAAAGCGCTTGATGGCACGAATTTCAAACGGGATTTCCAATAACTCCTCACTCGGCGCCAAAAACAGATCGGGCTTGGCAAACAGGCGTTTCAACAAGGCGATGCGGTACCCGCCTTTTTTTATGCGTTTCAAATAGCCGGAGGTGTGATTGGTGTACACCAGAGGCACACGTTTTTCAGCGTAAAACTCCAGCGGCCGCATACCATGAATGTGTACCAGATCCGGCCTGA
>JASFVP010000047.1:0-31042 GCA_050049775.1 Chromatiales bacterium | reverse complement strand
GTTGCCGAGACTGACGCCGGTGGCATAAGAAAATTTCTGTTTTTCCGTCTGCAGATCCTGTGCAACCGCAAACGGCGCCTGCAGCGCAACAGCAAGCACAAATCCTGACAGCCCGATTTTCTTCATCATGTTATTTCCTCAATGGTTATGACAATACTTCCCAAACGGGAAGCTATTTCACGAATTGCTCAACCTGTTTCACATTTCGTCCGATATAAAACACAGTAAAAACGCGAATGCAGTATGCTTTTTTGCATTAGCAGTAAATGGAGAAATGCCGTGATTGACAGTATTTCCGCCAACGCCCTGGCCGGTCTGCAGCGAAGCCGTGAAGGCATGAGTCGTAATGCTGCAGAAATTGCCAGCGCCAAACAATTGTCCGGCAAAGCCAGCCAGAAAGACCTGGCGCGCTCACTTGTTGAACTCAACCAGCACAAGCGCGTCGGCATTGCCAACGCCAAGGTACTGAAAACCGCTGACGAGGTGCTCGGCTCACTCATCGACGTAACCGCCTGATCAGCATCAGCCAGCCTGCATCTCCAGGCGCATCGACAAATCCAGCGCCTTGATGTCCTTGGTCAGTTCACCGACCGAGATATCATCCACACCGGTCGCGGCGATCCCCGCAATTGTCTGCAAGGTCACCCCGCCAGAAGCCTCCAGACGAGCCTGGCCGGCATTTAAGCTTACCGCCTGACGTAACTGCTCAAGATTGAAATTATCCAGCAGAATGCGTTTTGCCCCCGCCTGCAACGCTTGTTGCAATTCATCCAGCGATTCGACCTCGATTTCAATCTCGACGCCGCTGGCCAGCTCGCTGGCCTGTTGCAATGCGGCCGCGATCGAACCGGCTGCTGCAATGTGATTTTCCTTGATCAGGATGGCATCGTACAGGCCGATGCGGTGATTGTAGCCACCGCCGCAAGTCACCGCATATTTCTGCGCCAGGCGCAGGCCCGGAATGGTCTTGCGCGTGTCGAGAATGTGCACCTTTGTTTCAGCCACGGCATCCACATAACGACGCGTGCGACTGGCAACCGCCGACAGGGTTTGCAAAAAATTCAGTGCTACCCGTTCACCGGACAATAAGGCGCGCGCCGGGCCGGACATCCGGCACAGCAACTGCCCGGCGGCTACTGTTTGTCCGTCCTCGCATTGCCAGTCAATGACGATGCTGTCATCCAACTGTCGGAAGACCTCGTTGACCCAGGCAATACCACAAATAACGGCATTTTCACGACTGATGATTTGTGCGCTTGCCTTGGTGGCTTCATGCAGTAAATTGGCTGTCAGGTCACCGGCACCGATGTCCTCTTCGAGCGCCAGTCTGACCTGCGAGCTGATATAGGTCGGCTCGGGGTGCGCCATCGCTTATTTGATTTCCAGCAGTTCCACTTCAAAGACCAGCGTGGCATTCGGCGGAATCACACCACCCGCGCCAGCGGCGCCATAACCGAGTTGCGGCGGAATGGTCAGCTTGCGTTTGCCGCCGATTTTCATGCCCTGTACGCCTTCGTCCCAACCGCGAATCACGTGGCCGGCGCCAAGCGGGAATTCAAACGGCATGTTGCGATCGACACTGGAATCAAACTTGCTGCCATCGGTCAGCCAGCCGGTGTAGTGCACGGAAACATTCTGCCCGGCTGCAGCAACATCGCCGTCGCCCTCAACCAGGTCTTCGTATTTGAGGCCCGAGTCGGTCATTTTTTCAGTCATGGATAGCTCCTGTCAGAATTACAAGAGCCGCATTCTACCCGCAAACACATCGAATAACGATGTCAAAGCCACCGACAAATCAGGCGTGTTCAGTTTTCTTCAGCGCATCCACCATGGCGTTCATGGCGCGTTCCAGCAATGGCTGTTCGGTATCCTGAAGCAAAATGGCTTTTTTCATACGCAGCAGTTCCGCCACGTCATTGATGGTCAGCTCGGCCAGTTTGGTGCCCTTGCGACCTACAAACACCAATGTACCGGTCACCGCACTTTTCCAGGACAATTTGCCACGCAGTTTGGTGTCGTCACTGGCCACCCATTCGATCCAGTTACCGACTTCCAGGGATTGCGCCTGTTGATAGAACTCGTCCTGCTCACCACCGTTGTCGCCGCCATTCTGGGCCACCGGTGATTCAATCAGGTTTTCGTTTTCTGCTTCGGTTGCCGCCGCTGCCGGCTCGGCTACCGTTTCAGACCCAGAGGTAACGGCCTTATGTTCATTGCTCTCCTCAACCGAGATGGACGGTTGGGCAGGTTGTGCCGCTTCAGCCGCAGGTTTGGCATCGGCCGCCGCAGGTTTGGCAGTGTCGTTATCGGTTACTGACATGCCCTTGAGCGCCTTGATGTGGCACGACTGCAACTCCTTGAAGATGCGTCCCAGCTTGTGCTGGTCATAGGAGATTTCCACCAGTTCGGAGCGCAGCGCCTTGAGCAGTTCGGGAATTTCCTTGAGCAGCTTCTGCCGGTCGGCAACCTCAATCTTGGGTTGTACGCTCCACAGTAGTTCATCCACCAGATGCACCACATGCTGCCACTTCTCGCTGTCTTCCCCCTGGCGCAGGAAAGTCAGCGTGAGCACGTCCTTCCAGCCTTCGCGCAACAGGTTCTTGACCACATCCGGCAGTGGTCCCGCCACCTTGACACGACTGTTGACCGTCTCGGCTACGCGAATCTGTGCCAGCTTGAGCTTTTCCTTGCCCTTGGTGACTTCAGCGATACGCTCTTCAACGATTTCGGCGCCCTGCTGTTCACGATTGATGTAGGCAGTAAAGTCTTCATACAACTGGGTAAACAGGGCGACGTCTTCGCGGAACTCCTCGAGCACCTGCATGACGGTGGCCGAGATACGGCCGTAAAGACTGTTGTCAGAACGATCACCATCGTCCACCCAGCCAACGGCGGCACGCGCCAGGCTGTTCAGCAGTTTACGCGCCGGGTGTTGTTTGTCGCTGAAGAACTGACGATCCAGGATAGCGACCTTGAGCATCGGAATCTGCAGGCGGCTCAACAGAGCCTTCATGGCGTCCGGCAAGTTGGTGTCTTCAAGGATGAATTCAAACAGCATCGAAATCACGTCGATGGTGTCTTCATCCACTTCGGAGAATGCCTTGACCGCGGCACCGGCCATACCCATTTGTAAGGACTGGCTGAGGTTTTCACGTAAACCGGCGGTTGAGTGCACCGCATCGTCCAGCGACACATCTGCTGCGCGATTGCTGACCTGCATGCTGGACAGTGCGGTCAACAGGTCGGTCATTTCCACCTGTGGTAACTGCGCCTGACCCTGGATCGGCACCGGTCCGCGGCTGCTGTGAATCAGGTTGCGTAATGTATTAAAGAGTTCTGCGTTTTGCTGGGCGTCAAATTCGGCATTGCTATGGCCGGCACCGGCATCACCATGGGAAACCCCGTCATCCGCCTGTTGCGCAGCAGTACTGAAACGACTGACCGCTGGCGAGACCGGGTTTTTCTTCACCTGGCTCGGCAACTTCGGCATCACGCCGGCATTTTTCAGCAGCGTATTGATATCGTCATACATGGCGCCGAGGTAGTTGACCACTTCGCGCTCGAACAGTTTGTAGATCACCAGCTTGATGCGCAGATCCACATCCAGACTGTTAATCGAATTCGGGAACGCCTTGCTGATCGCGGTGGGACCAACCGGGTTTTCCGCTTCGCTGACTTCCTTCATGTCATGCATGGCGGCGAAGCGCTGGTTGAGGGCGAAGATTTCCTTGCTGAACTTGCGGCTGCCGACCGAAATGACGTTTTTCAGCGCCAGGTCTTCTTCCAGGTCCTGCTCATCCACCAGACTCAGGTTATCTTCGTCCAGATCGAAAAAACTGGAGCGCTGTTCGAACTGCTCGCTGTTCAGCTGCCAGAAATCGTCATAGCCACGCATGACGTTGTAGATGTAACGCTTGATGAGACTGTCGCGCTGTTTACGAATCGCGCGCATGGTGTCGAAAAACAGGTTATCCAGATTATCGCTCTTGCCGTGCTGGTCCTGCAAAGCCTGTTCGAACAGACCGTCATCGAGTTTTTCGTAAAGACTGTGAATCAGCTTCGGGACGGTATCTGCAACAATCTTGCGCGTGTCCTTGACCAGACTGGCAGACAGGCTTCTGGCGCGCTCGCGCGCCATATTTTCAAACGAAACCACATTATCCTGATTAGCCATTTCTCATTTATCCTTGCTCGCCAGACCAATAGCCGGACGCACCACCAAGTCGCAACTCGTGCCGTTGTAGACAAAATATAGTTGATGAAACGAAAAAGCGATTGTGATTGCCTTCACAGTTGCTCATTGCGAAAACTCAGGTAGACTGGTTTTTAGGATTAAAACAACTATTTAAGCACCTCCGGCAGGCCCGTGACGAAGCTGATCAAACACCTCTCGAAAACCTTACTGGAAAGCTTTCGTGACCTGGTTCCGATTTTTGTCGTCATTGCGGTGTTTCAATTGCTGGTCCTGCAACAACCAATCCCCAATATCGCCGATCTCATCATCGGTTTTCTGCTGGTCGTGATCGGCCTCACCCTGTTTGTTTATGGCCTGCAAACCGGCCTGTTCCCGATCGGTGAAAGCATGGCGCGCGACTTTGCCAGCAAAGGCTCATTGCCGTGGCTGCTGCTGTTTTCATTTGCGCTGGGCTTTGGCACCACGGTAGCGGAACCGGCCCTGATTGCCGTGGCTTCCGAAGCCGCCGAGGTCGCCGTCACAGGCGGCATGATCGAGAACACCGAGGAAGCCAAGGACGACTACGCTGCCGGCCTGCGCCTGACGGTGGCGTTATCGGTTGGCTTCGCCATCGTCATCGGTGTGATCCGCATCATCAAGGGCTGGCCGGTGCAATACCTGATCATTGCCGGTTATATTGGCGTGGTGCTCATGACCAGTATTGCGCCTGAAGAAATCATCGGTATCGCTTACGACTCGGGTGGCGTCACCACCTCCACCATTACCGTACCGCTGGTAACGGCGCTCGGTGTGGGTTTAGCCAGCAACATCGGTGGACGCAACCCGATGGTCGACGGCTTTGGCCTGATTGCGTTTGCCTCATTGTCACCGATGATGTTTGTCATGGCTTACGGGATGTTGGTGACCTGATGTCCGAACTCATGATGTTCATCGACACGCTGGTGCTGACGATTCGTGATGTTCTGCCGATTCTGGCGATTTTGTTCGGCTTCCAGATTTTTGTGCTGCGTCGCAAGATACCGCATCTGCAACGCGTACTGGTCGGCTTCGGCTTTGTGCTGTTTGGCCTGGTATTTTTCCTGCTCGGACTGGAACAGGCCCTGTTTCCGCTTGGTAAGCTCATGGCCAAGCAACTGACCGACCCCGGCTTTCTCGGCATCAGCCCGGATGTCGCCGGACACTGGACGGAATACGCCTGGGTGTATCTGTTCGCCTTTGCGATCGGCTTCACCACCACCATTGCCGAGCCATCGTTACTTGCCGTGGCGATCAAGGCCGAACAGGTTTCTGCCGGAGGCATCGCCTCAACCGGTCTGCGCATCGCCGTTGCTTTCGGTGTCGCCATCGGCATCGCCATCGGCACCTTTCGTATTGTCACCGGCACACCATTGACCTACTACATCATCGTGGGATACGTGATCGTCATTCTGCAAACAATGTATGCGCCCAAACTGATTATTGCGCTGGCGTATGACTCCGGTGGCGTGACAACTTCAACTGTAACCGTACCGCTGGTGGCTGCACTCGGCCTGGGCCTGTCACATCACGTGCCCGGCTGTGACCCGCTGCTGGACGGATTTGGACTCATCGCATTTGCCAGCCTGTTCCCGATCATGGCGGTACTGGGCTATGCGCAAATCAGCGAATGGATTGGTAGAAAACGAGATAATTCAGACCCGGAGGAGAACTAGCCTATGCACTTTAAACTGATCATAGCACTGGTGCAGGACAGTATTACCGATGACATCATTCACGCAGCGCGCGAAGCGGGTGCTACCGGTTCCACCGTCATCAACCAGGCCCGGGGGGAAGGTCTGGAAAAATCCAAAACCTTTTTCGGCTTGTCACTTGAAACCCAGCGTGACCTGGTGCTGTTGCTGGTGGAAGAACATCTGTCACGCCACATTCTCGAGACGATCCAGAAAACCGGCGACTTCGACAAGAAGAGCTCGGGCATTGCTTTCCAAATTGATGTCGAGGACGCCGTCGGCATTCATCATCAGATCCAGGCGCTTACCCGAATTGTGGAGGACGAAATATGAACGGGCGCAAACTCATCCAGGTCAAGGACGTCATGAAAACCCAGTTCGACATCGTCGATGGCATGATCACCGTCGCCGAGGCGTTGAGCAAAATGGAACACAAATCCACCAAATGCCTGATCATCGACAAACGCCATGAGCGCGATGAATACGGCATTGTACTGATTTCCGATATTGCCAAAATGGTGCTGGCCAAAGACCGCGCACCCGATCGCGTCAATGTCTATGAAATCATGAGCAAGCCGGTGCTCAGCGTCGATGCCGATATGGACATCCGCTACAGCGCCAGGCTGTTTTCAAAATTCGGACTGACACGCGGCCCGGTCATGCAGGATGGCAATATCGTCGGCATCGTCAGCCTGACCGACATGGTGATCCGCGGCATGAAAGACTCCATGCAGGAAAGCGACTGACGGAGCTGCCATTGCATATCGACGCACAGGGCTGGTTACAGGGCGCACGCCATTGCGCCTCGCCGAACCATGACGATCGCCCGGCTAATACTGAAGTCAGCCTGCTGGTGATCCACAACATCAGCCTGCCGCCGGAACAGTTTGGCGGCCCCTGGATTGAGGACTTTTTCTGCAACCGGCTGGACCCGAATGCGCACCCCTACTTTCGCGAGATTCACCGGTTGCAGGTGTCGGCACATTTGTTGATCCGCCGCGATGGCGAGCTGGTGCAGTTTGTCCCGTTTGATCAACGCGCCTGGCATGCCGGCCAGTCGTGTTTCGCCGGACAAGAAAAATGCAACGACTTTTCCATCGGCATTGAACTCGAAGGCTCAGATACCCAGGACTTCACTGCTGCACAATACGACAGCCTGATCGAAGTCACGCACTTGTTGCAACAGCGCTATCCGGCGATCAAGACCGAGCGTATCGCCGGACACAGCGACATCGCCCCGGAACGTAAAACCGACCCCGGCCCGCATTTCGACTGGTCAGCCTTCCGCCAACAGCTGGCGGCATTCTCAGATACTCCGCCAATAGGCTAGAATATCCCTCAGCTTGTTTTAGACGGACTTCCATGACTTTTTTCATCATCATCGCCACCCTGTTTGCCGAGCGCTACCTGCTCGAGCAGGAAGGTTTTCGCCAGCACGTCTGGTTCCGCGATTATTGCCGCTGGTTTCGTCATCTGCCGCTCGGCGAATGGTTGAGTGAATCAACGGCAGGCATTCTGGCACTGCTGGCGCTGCCGCTGGGCCTGCTGTTGATCGTGCAGTCATGGGCCGCCGGTACGCTCGGCGGCGCACCCGAATGGCTGCTGGGCTTCTTCATCCTGTTACTGGCACTCGGCCCCAGGGACATCGAACATCAGGTCACGGACTTTCTCGATGCGCGTGATCATGGCAGTCGCGAACGCGCCAGCCGTATCGCCGCTGACATCATGCGCCGCAAGGCTACCGAACCGGAGCCCGAGCTCAGTATCCGCGTATCCGAAGCCGTGGTCGAACAGGCCAATGACCGACTGTTTGGCGTACTGTTCTGGTTCGCCGTACTCGGCCCGTTCGGCGCCATGCTGTACCGCTTGACGTCTCTGGCGGAATATTTTTCCTCCCAGGATGAAGACCGCAACAAGGTGCATGAACAGGCGTTCAACCTGTTGCATATTCTTAACTGGGTGCCGTCCCGGCTGCTGGCGGCAACTTACGCGCTGGTCGGTAATTTCGACAATGTCTTGCTGGCCTGGCGCCACTGGAGCCATGACAGCCGCGATCAGTACGCCAGCGATGCCACCGGCCTGCTGGTCATGACCGGCTCGGCCGCACTCGGCCACACCCCGGAAGACACCATGCCGGAAGAAGCTGCTGACCTGCCACCGCTGGTCGAGGACGCGCTCAGCCTGGTATTGCGCAGCCTGATCATCTGGGTGTTCCTGCTCGGTGTAATCCAGATCGTTTCCTGGCTCGACTGATTCCACCACATGCCGACCGAAATTGATTTGCTGCGTCATGGGACGCCGGTCGGCGGCAATCGTTACCGCGGTCATAACATCGATGACCCGCTCAGCGAACAGGGCTGGCAGCAGATGTGGCAAGCCATCGACCAGCGTGGCCCATGGGACCGGATTCTGTCTTCGCCGATGTCGCGCTGCCGTGAGTTTGCCGAAGCCGTTGCCGACAAGTTCCAGATCGACTTGCAGATTGACGAACGCCTCAAGGAAGTGGGTTTCGGTGAGTGGGAAGGTAAAACCGCTGAGCAATTGCTGCAACAGGATGCGGACATTTTCAAACGCTTTTATTTTGATCCGGTAAAACACAGACCGGCCGGCGCCGAAGTGCTGCAGGAATTTCGCCAACGTGTCGATGCAGCACTTCAAGCAGCGCTGCAAAATTTTCCGCAGCAAAGAATCCTGCTGGTAGCGCATGCCGGTGTCATACGCGCCGCCATTGCCAACACCATTGGCGCAAACGATGCCGCCCTGTATCGTCTGTCGATCGGTAATGCTGCTATCGTGCGCTTACGTGACGACGGCCAGCGACCACTGACCGTGATATTGAAATAACCCGACTCAGTACAAAACCTGCAGCAACACATCCTTGATGCGTTCTGCCGCACGACCATCCCAGAATTCAGGCACTCGCCCACCCTTGCCTTCACCATTGAGCACCTTGTGCGCTTCGACCCTGATCTTGTCCGGATCGGTACCGACGATGACATTGGTGCCTTCGGTCACGGTGATCGGCCGTTCAGTGTTTTCGCGCAAGGTAATGCAAGGCACACCCAATGCCGTGGTTTCTTCCTGGATACCGCCTGAATCGGTCAACACCATTCTGGCATCCTGCATCAGACCGAGCAGTTGGCCGTATCCCAACGGTGGCACGCGTAAAATATGTTGCGGATCGATGAGATGATCCAGGCCAAAGTCCTTGATGCGCGCTGCCGTGCGTGGATGCACCGGAAACACCAGCGGAATCTGTTTGCTGATCCCGGCCAGCGTTGTCAGCAAGGACTCTAACGTCGCGGCATTATCCACATTGGATGGTCGATGCATGGTCAGCAGTGCAAATCCGCTGGTCGCGAAATCAAACTGCTTGTCGCTATCGTACTGCGCCAGGGTTTCCATTGATGCCGTAGCGCTTTGCTGCTGGTAACGCAGGGTATCGATCATGACGTTGCCGACAAAATGCACGCGCTCGGCGGCAATGCCCTCACGCTGCAAATTCGCGAGCGCCTCCTTTTCGGTGGTGAACAGCAGATCAGATATCTGGTCGGTCAACACGCGGTTAATCTCTTCGGGCATCTGCCGGTCATTACTGCGCAGCCCCGCTTCGACGTGAATCACCGGGACGCCTTTTTTCACCGCCACCAGCGCACAGGCGATGGTGGAGTTCACATCACCAACCACCAGCACTGCGGCCGGGTCTTCGGTATCCAGCACCGGTTCGAACCTTTTCATGATTTCTGCGGTTTGCACCGCATGCGAACCCGAGCCAACTTCCAGATCCACATCCGGCTCGGGAATACCGAGCAGGCGAAAAAAGCTGTCCTTCATGGCTTCATCGTAATGCTGGCCGGTATGCACCAGGCGCACCGGCAAGGCATTCGGCTCAGCCTTGAAAGCCCGAATGATGGGGGCGATTTTCATGAAGTTCGGCCGGGCGCCGACCACACAGAGGATGCTTTTCATAAAGTCAGGATTCCTGTCGGGATTGTCTGCTGATAGTGACGGCAGCTGCTTTAGTTTATTGAATCTTTACTCGACTGGTTAAACAGGGCATCCCAGATAAACAGGATCACGCCAAGCGTAATGGCGCTGTCGGCGAGATTAAAAGCCGGCCAGTGCCACTGCTGGTAATACACATCCAGGAAGTCAATCACATGACCATAAGCAATGCGGTCGATCAGATTGCCCAGCGCCCCACCGATCAGCAACGCCAGCGACACGGCCAGTAAGGTTTCATGCGACTGCAGACGCCGCAACCAGCCGATTAATACGGCACTGATGACAACCGCCAGTATCGTAAAAAACCAGCGTTGCCAGCCGCCGGCATCGGCGAGAAAACTGAATGCCGCACCCTGGTTATAAACCAGGGTGAGATTGAAAAAACCGGTCAGCGGCAAGCGCTCGTATAACTCAAAGCTGTTTTCAACCCAGATTTTACTGGCCTGATCCAGCGCAATCACCAGCAAAGACAAAAGCAGCCAACGCAGCATCAACCACCAGGCCCTAGGCAAACTTGCGCACTTCGCCGTCGCCATCCACGTTGTCGACACAACGGCCGCACAACTCCGGATGTTCGGCATGGCTGCCGACGTCTTCACGCAAATGCCAGCAGCGCACGCACTTGGCGTGTTGCGATGCCGATACCTTCACGGTCAGGCCGTCGATACCGGTTTGCGTGACATCGGCCGGCGCCTCGCTGGCCGGACGCAAACGCGCATAGGAGGTGATCAATACAAAACGTAATTCATCACCGAGTTGGCTGAGCACGTCATACCAGTTGCTGTCGCAGTACAGATCCACTTCAGCCGCCAGTGACGAACCGATGACGCTATCCTTACGCAATTGTTCAAGCTGTTTGCTGATTGCGGTTCTGGCTTGCAGCACCTTGCCCCAGAAGTCACGGCCCATGGGCTGGTCTGCCTTAATCTCGGTCAGCTGTTCATACCATGTTTCCAGGAACACCGACTCGCTGCGTTGCCCCGGAATATGCTGCCAGATTTCATCACTGGTAAAACTCAGCACCGGCGCCAGCCAACGGGTCATCGCCTCGATAATGTGGTACATGGCGGTCTGGCAGGAGCGCCGCGCCAGACTGTCCGTTTGGGTGGTGTACTGGCGATCCTTGATGATGTCGAGATAAAAACCGCCGAGATCCACTACACAGAAGTTGAACACCTTCTGGTAAATCTGGTGAAACTGGAAGTCTTCGTAGGCGGCGATGATTTCCTGTTGCAACAAGGCGGCGCGATCCAGCGCCCACTGATCCAGCGCCAGCATGTCATGCGGAGCAACCGCATGCTCGGTCGGATCAAAACCGTTGAGATTGGACAACAGGAAACGCGCCGTATTACGAATACGCCGGTAAGCGTCCGCCATGCGTTTAAGGATTTCATCCGATACCGACATTTCCGCGCGGTAGTCGGTCGCCGCTACCCACAGGCGAATGATGTCGGCACCCAGTGTTTTCAACACCGTCTGCGGCGCGACCGTATTGCCCAGCGACTTGGACATCTTGCGGCCTTCGGCATCCACCGTGAAGCCATGCGTCAGCGCCGCACGATACGGCGTACGGTCATACATCGCAACCGACGTCAGCAACGATGACTGGAACCAGCCGCGATGCTGGTCCGAACCTTCCAGGTAGAGATCGGCCGGCGCGTGTAATTCCTCGCGGGTTTCCAGCACGCAGGCGTGCGTCACACCGGAGTCAAACCAGACATCCAGCGTATCACCGACCTTCTCATATTGGGACGCTTCATCGCCGAGCATGTCCTCGGCCTCCAGACTGAACCAGGCCTCGATGCCCTGCTGCTCGATGCGCTGCGCCACTTGCTCGACCAGTTCATCGCTGCGTGGATGCAATTCACCGCTTTGCTTGTCGATGAACAGAGTGATCGGCACACCCCATGTGCGTTGCCGCGAGATACACCAGTCTGGGCGGTTTTCGATCATGCCCTCGATGCGCGCCTGCCCCCAGTCCGGCAGCCAGCGCACCTGTTTGATTTCGCGCATGGCCGCTTCGCGCAGGCCATTTTTCTCCATGCTGATGAACCACTGCGGCGTGGCACGGAAGATGATCGGCGTCTTGTGCCGCCAGCAGCACGGATAACTGTGGGTCAGGCGTTTTTCCTGCATCAGCTTGCCGCGTTGCTTGAGCAGCTCAATGACTTTTTCATTGGCCTGAAACACATGCTGGCCTTCGAAGATCGGCGTACCCGGTACAAAGCAGCCATCGCCACCGACCGGATTATTGACTGGCAAGTCATAACGCATGCCGACGATGTAGTCGTCGAGACCATGGCCCGGCGCGGTGTGCACGGCGCCGGTACCGGCATCCAGGGTGACATGCTCACCGAGAATGATCGGCACCTGACGTTCGTAAAACGGGTGCTGCAATTTTATGCCTTCGAACGCATCACCACGTGCATAGGCAATCACCTTGTAGTCATCGATGCCCCAACGCCCCAGGGTGTCTTTCATAAGACCCTCGGCGATCAGCAGGCGCTCGTCCGGTGTCTGCACCAGCGCATAATCCAGTTCCGGGTTCAGAGCCACGGCTTCGTTGGCCGGCAGGGTCCAGGGAGTGGTGGTCCAGATCACGACCGAAATCGGCCCCTCGCCATGACCGTCCGGTGCACGATGGCAGGCCTGCAAAAAGGTTTCTTCGTTGACCACTTCGAAACGCACATCGATGGCAAAGGATTCCTTGTCGCGATATTCGACTTCCGCCTCGGCCAGCGCCGAGCCGCAATCGACACACCAGTGCACCGGCTTGAAACCTTTCTGGACATGGCCGTTCGATACGATCTTGCCGAGCGAGCGCACGATGTCGGCTTCCTGCTGGAAGTCCATGGTCAGGTACGGCTTGTCCCAGTCGCCAAACACGCCCAGGCGGATAAAATCCTCGCGTTGTTTATCCACCTGCTTCATCGCATAGGTACGGCAGGCCTGGCGAAACTCGGCGGCGCTGACCTTGCGGCCCGGCTTGCCGACCTTTTTCTCGACCTGTAATTCGATCGGCAGGCCGTGGCAGTCCCAGCCCGGCACATAGGGTGCATCCATACCGTTGAGCGTGCGGCTTTTGATAATGATGTCCTTGAGAATCTTGTTGACCGCATGGCCGATGTGAATTTCGCCATTGGCGTACGGCGGTCCGTCGTGCAGGATGTATTGCGGCCGGCCTTTGCTGGCGGCGCGAATTTTGCTGTAAAGCGCTTTCTGCTGCCATTGTTTCAGCATTTCCGGCTCGCGTTGCGCCAGATTGCCTTTCATCGCAAAACCGGTTTGCGGAAGATTCAGCGTATCCTTGTAGTTACTCATTCGATCAGGTCTGTTTCAGGTTAAAAGTCTTTCGCTATTGTGCGTGCTGCGCGACAGGATGTCTCGCGCCTGACGCGCATCAGCATCGATTTGCTGGCGTAATTGCTCAAACGAAGCGAAATCGCATTCATCACGGATGTGCTGCACAAATTCCACCTGCACATGTTCGCCATACACATCGGCGTCAAAATCAAACAGGTGCACTTCCAGCAGATAGTGGTCATCGTTTTCCACCACCGGGCGGTTGCCGATACTGGCCACACCTTTTAAAGGCCCATCCTGCAGGCCGTAAACCAGCACCGCAAACACGCCCAACAACGGGCTTTTGTTGCGCTTGAGTTCGATATTGATGGTCGGATAACCAATCGCCCGCCCCTGCTTATGGCCGTGGGCGACCCGTCCGCAGATGCGATACTGACGTCCCAGGCAGCAAGCCGCCAACTCAAACTCGCCGCGCTGCAAGTGTTCGCGAATCCGCGTGCTGCTGTAGCGGCCGTGTTCATCGGCAATGGTATGCAGGCTTTCCACGCCAAAACCGTGTTCCAGGCCAGCCAGCCTGAGTGTATCAATATTGCCCTGGCGTTGCCTGCCAAAACGAAAATCATCGCCGATGTACAAATGCTGCACCGCCAGGCCATCGACCAGTATGCGCTGGATAAAAAGCTCGGCGCAGAGCTCGGCAAACTCGCGATTGAATCGCATCACCAGCACCTGGTCGACGCCGGCATCGGCGATCGCCTGCAGCTTCTCGGCCAACCGCGTCAGCCGTGGCGGCGCCTTGTCCGGCATGAAAAATTCCAGCGGCTGCGGCTCGAAAATCATCACCGTACTGCTCAGACCAAAATCCTGCGCACGCTGACGCAGCGCCGCAAACACCGCCTGATGACCGAGATGCACGCCATCGAAGTTGCCGATGGTCAGCACGGTGTGGCGATGTTCTTGGTGAACATTGATGAGGCCGCGAATGACTTGCATGTTCTCAGGAATCGACAATAAAACCAGCGATTATATTGGGCCGAAGCGCGGCTGTCAGTGGCCGGATGCGCTTCTGAAGTGACTCAGGCGCACACCGCCAAGCAGCAATAGAGCAAAATAAACCACAGCGCCCAAAACAATCAGCATGGCCAGCCAGCCGATGCGCGTCCAACGCGTTACCGCCAGCCAGTCAGCCAGCGCCGGCGAAAACCAGTACAGCAGCAATGCCATCGCCAGGCTCGCCAGCAGGATGCGCGACATCAGCCACAGCCAGCCCGGCTCGGGCGCATACACCGCCTCGCGCCGCAGGGTGCGAAACAGCAGATAAGCATTCAGACTGGCCGATAACGACGTAGCCAGCGCCAGCCCGGCATGCTTGAGCGGGAACACCAGGATGATGTTCAACACCATATTACTGACCATGGCGATCACCGCGATACGCACCGGCGTGCGCGTATCCTGGCGCGCATAAAAGCCCGGCGCCAGCACCTTGATCAGCATGAACGGCAACACACCAAGACTGTAGGCCCACAGACTGTATTGCGCCATGACCACATCTTCGGCATCGAATACGGCCGACTCAAACAGGGTTGCAATCATCGGCCCGGCCAGCAGAATCAGCCCGACCGCGGCCGGCATACCGAACAGGAAAATCCAGCGCAGACCCCAGTCAAGCATGTGACTGAACTGTTGTGGCGATTGCTCGGCGTGTTTTTTCGCCAGTCCCGGCAAAATCACGGTGCCGATCGCCACACCGAGAATGCCCTGCGGAAACTCCATGAGACGGTCCGAGTAATACAGCCAGGAAATCGAGCCGCTGACCAGAAACGACGCGATCAAAGTATCCAGCAGCAGATTGATCTGCGTCACCGATACGCCAAACAGGGCCGGCAGCATGAGACGACCGACGCGCCGCACACCTTCGTCTTTCGGCGCCGGCACAAATTTCGGCAGCAGCTTGAGCTGGTTGAGAAACGGCAGCTGGAACACGAACTGGGTGATGCCGGCAATCAACACCCCCCAGGCCAGCGCCACCACCGGCTGCTGCATTTGCGGCGCCAGCCACAGGGCCGCAGCGATCAATACCAGATTCAGCAGCACCGGCGTGAACGCCGGAATGCCAAAGCGGCCGTGGGTGTTGAGCACGCCGCCGGCAAACGCCGTCAGCGAGATGAACAGCAGATACGGGAAAGTCAGGCGCAACATCTCGGTCGCCAGTCCCAGCTTTTCCGGCTCGTCGATGAAACCCGGCGCAAACACCATCACCAGCAGCGGCGCGCCGAGCACACCCAGTGTCGACACCAGCAACAGCACCAGACCGAGTGTACCGGCGACGTGATCGACAAAGCTTTTTAAGTCTTCAAAGCTGCGGGTGGTCTTGTACTCGGTCAGCACCGGCACGAAAGCCATGGCAAACGCACCTTCGGCAAACAGGCGGCGCAGGAAATTCGGGATTTTGAAGGCGACAAAAAAGGCATCAGTGGCGGCATTGGCGCCGAACACCTGGGCGAACACCAGATCGCGCACAAAACCCAGCACGCGCGACAACATGGTGTTGCCACCGACCTTGGAAACGGAATTGGCCAGAGAAGACAGCGGAAAAACCCCGGTTGCTTTGTTCTTGATTGCGCCGGATTATACAAAGAACCGGCCGACACTTACGAAAAACATTGCGCCGGCTGCGCTGCGGCCGCCCGGCCCGGCTATTGACAAGCCTGGTGCGATGCTGCAGAATCGCGCGTCTTTTAGTTATACAGATTCGCAGGAGAGCCCGTGGCCAACTCAGCACAAGCCCGTAAAAGAGCCAAACAGGCGGAAAAAAGCCGTCAGCTCAATGCTTCACAGCGCAGCGCATTCCGCACCAGCGTGAAAAAAGTCGTCTACGCCATTGAAGCCAATGACAAGGAAGCAGCGGCCGCAGCCTACAAGGAAGCCGTGCCGATGATCGACAGCGTCGCCAACAAGGGCCTGATCCACAAGAACAAGGCCGCGCGTCATAAAAGCCGCCTCAACGCCCAGATCAAGGCGATGTAAGAGCCGTTCTGCACAGAACCATAAAAAAGCCGGTCACTGACCGGCTTTTTTGTGTCTGCTGATTTCACCAGCGCTGCTCAGATCAACACCAGATTGTCGCGGTGGATCAGCTCCTCATCATCGATGTAGCCGAGAATCGCTTCGATGCTGGTGGACGGCTTGCCGGCGATGCGGCCGGCTTCGGCGCTGCCGTAATTGACCAGGCCGCGCGCAATCTCCCGCCCGTTCAGATCCACACAGGACACCACCTCGCCGCGGCGAAATTCACCGGACACCGATTTGACGCCGACCGCCAGCAGGCTGCGGCCGGATTGTTTCAGCACCTTGACCGCGCCATCATCGAGCACCAGTCGTCCCTTGACCTGTAAATGGCCGGCCAGCCACTGCTTGCGCGCCGCCTCGGGCGCCTGCCCCGAAGTCAACAGGGTGCCGATCTCTTCACCGGCGGCAATGCGCATCAGGCCGTCCGGCACAGCACCGGAAGCGATCACGGTAGCGGTGCCGGAACGCGCAGCCAGCCTGGCAGCGCGCAACTTGGTCATCATGCCGCCACGGCCGAGGCCACCCGCACCGTCGCTGGCCGCCCGGTCGAGCGACAAATCGGCCGCCTGCGCCTGGCTGATGAGTTGCGCCGAGGCGTCCTTGCGCGGATCGGCCGAGTACAGACCCTGCTGATCGGTCAGCAGCACCAGCAGATCGGCTTCGACCAGATTGGCGACCAGCGCCGCCAGGGTGTCGTTGTCACCGAAGCGCAATTCCTCGTTGGCGACGGTGTCGTTTTCATTGACTACCGGCACCACACCGAGGCCAAGCAAGGTGCGCAGAGTGCTGCGCGCGTTCAGATAGCGCGCCCGGTTGATCAGGTCATCGTGGGTCAGCAACACCTGGGCGGTGTGCAGGCCGTGGGCGGCAAAATGTGACTCCCATTCCTTGACCAGTCCCATCTGGCCGATCGCAGCCGCTGCCTGCAATTCGTGCAGACTGGTTGGGCGTTTTGACCAACCCATGCGACTCATGCCTTCGGCGACCGCACCGGACGACACCAGCACCAGTTCGTTGCCGTTCTGCAACCAGCCGGCGATCTGCTCGACCCAGGCGACAAACGCGGCCGTGTTCAGGCCTTTGCCGTTATTGGTGAGCATGGCGCTGCCGATCTTGACCACCCAGCGTCGAGTATTTTTTATCTGACTGCGTTCAAACATTATCCGGCCAACGGGTTATAGGGTTCATCGTCCTGGCTGTCCGCCTGTTGCGGTTGCTCCTGCTGCTGTTTCAGCTGCTGCAGGTGCTGCATCAAATCCCGCACCAGTTGCTGCGTGCCTTCGCCGCTCACCGATGAGATGGCATAAACCGGCCCCTGCCAGTCCAGCTCTTCGAGTAGTTGCTGTTTGCGCGCCTCGAATTCATCATCCAGCAACAAATCCTTTTTGGTCAGCACCAGCCAACGCTCGCGCCCGGCCAGTTCGGCACCGTATTTTTCCAGCTCGGCCACGATGCGCCGCACCTCATCGGCCTGATTGAGCGCTTCATCCAGCGGCGCCATGTCGACCAGATGCAGCAGCAGGCGCGTACGCGACAAATGCTTGAGAAACTGGATGCCCAGCCCCGCGCCTTCGGCCGCACCTTCGATGACGCCGGGAATATCGGCAATCACAAAACTGCGGTTGTCATCGACACGCACCACACCGAGATTCGGATACAGCGTGGTGAACGGATAGTCCGCCACTTTCGGTCGGGCGCTGGAAACCTTGCTGATCAGGCTCGACTTTCCGGCATTCGGCATGCCGAGCAAGCCGACATCGGCCAGCAACAACAACTCCAGCTTGAGTTCGCGTCGTTCGCCCGGCGTGCCCGGCGTTGCCTGGCGCGGCGTGCGATTGGTGCTGCTTTTAAAGCGCGTATTGCCAATGCCATGAAACCCGCCTTGCGCGACCAGCAAGCGATCACCCGGCTGCAACAATTCACCCAGCACCTCTTCGGTGTCGATATCGATCACGCGCGTTCCCAGCGGCACCGGTATATCGATGCTCTGGCCTTTTTTGCCGGTCATCTGGCGACCCATGCCATTGCCGCCGCGCTCGGCCCGGTGCGAGCGTTTGTGGCGAAAGTCCACCAGCGTGTTCAGGCCGGAATCGGCCACCAGATAGACGCTACCGCCATCACCGCCGTCGCCGCCGTCCGGTCCGCCGCGCGGTATGTATTTTTCGCGACGAAAGCTGACACAGCCGTTGCCACCGTCACCGGCGAACACCTTGATTGTAGCTTCATCGACAAATTTCATGATTGCACTTTAACTGATAGCGGCCCAAACGAAAAAAGCCCCGCCTAAGTGGCGAGGCTTTTTGACAAGTCCCCGGACAGAAATCAGGCGGATACGACGCTGACGTATTTTCTGTTTTTCGGGCCTTTGGTTTCGAACTTGATCACGCCGTCCGCCTTGGCGAACAGGGTGTGGTCGCGGCCACAACCGACGTTGACACCCGGATGAACCGCTGTGCCGCGCTGGCGAATGATGATGCCGCCGGCCTTGATCTGCTGGCCACCGAATACTTTCACGCCAAGACGTTTCGATTCCGAATCGCGTCCGTTTCGTGTACTACCACCTGCTTTCTTGTGTGCCATTTCTGCTGCTCCTGTTAACCTGCGATACCGGTGATTTCCAGCTCGGTATAGGCCTGACGATGGCCCTGACGTTTCATATGGTGCTTACGTCTTTTGAACTTGATGATTTTGACTTTCTTGCCACGGCCGTGCGCCTTGACGGTAGCAGTCACCTTGCCGCCTTCAACATAAGGTGCGCCGACCTTGATGTCGTCGCCATTGGCAAGCATCAATACTTTATCCAGTTCCACACTGTCGCCTTCTGCGGCATCCAGTTTTTCAACCTTGAGTGTTAAACCTTCACTGACACGGTATTGTTTACCGCCGGTCTGAATTACGGCATACATGGCCAATCATCTCCGAAAAATTCCTGTGTCCCCGCCCGGCGAGAACCTGTTAACACTGTACAGAGGGCATGCCCTCCGACAAAGACGCGGAATTGTACTGACGCACCACCACATCGTCAATTCAATTTCCATTGAAAATAGTAAAAAAACGCTGAATTTTCTTGACACTGCTGCCGCGGATTTCTAGCATGCCTGTCCTTTACGCCGAATAACCATACAACATTCACCGGTTTTGATGGAAATATCCCAGGTCCGCGAACTCGTCGCGGCAGACATGCAGGCAGTCGATAAGCTCATCGTTTCCCGCCTTGAATCCGATGTTGTGCTGATCAACCAGATCGGCCATTACATCATCAACAGTGGCGGCAAACGGCTGCGGCCGATGCTGGTGCTGATCGGCGCCCGCGCTATGGGTTATTCCGGCGCACAACATATTGATATTGCGGCAATTATCGAGTTTATTCACACAGCGACCCTGCTGCACGACGACGTCGTCGATGAATCTGACATGCGCCGCTCCAACGAAACCGCCAATGCCGTCTGGGGCAACGCCGCCAGCGTGCTGGTCGGCGACTTCCTGTATTCGCGCTCGTTTGAAATGATGGTGGACGTCAACAGCATGCGCGTCATGGAAGTGCTGGCGCATGCCACCAACCGCATCGCCGAAGGCGAGGTGTTACAACTGCTCAATTGCAATGACCCGGATGTCACCGAACAAAAATACCGCGAGGTCATTCTGCGCAAGACTGCGGTGTTATTCGAAGCCGGCACGCGCCTCGGCGCCATTCTCTGCGATGCCGATGCGACAACCGAACAGGCCATGGCCGATTACGGCCTGCATCTGGGCATTGCCTTCCAGATGATCGACGACGCGCTCGACTACGGTTCCTCCGATCAGGACATCGGCAAGAACATCGGCGACGACCTGATGGAAGGCAAACCGACGCTACCGCTGATTCGCGCCATGCAGCAATGTGATGACACACAACGTCAGACGTTACGAAGCGTGATTGAAAACGGAAATTGCGATAACATTGCCGCCGTCCAGCAAATCATCCAGTCGACCGACGCGATTGAATACACCTTCAAGCTCGCCCGGCAGGAAGCGGATGCAGCGATCAAGGCGCTTGCAAATTTGCCGGACACGCCTTACAAAGAGGCCCTGGAAACCTTGGCTGACTTTGCCGTCAGCCGCTCCTTGTAGTCCAGACCCACCCAGTTATCGGAGTGTAGCTCAGCCTGGTAGAGCACTGCCTTCGGGAGGCAGGGGCCGGAGGTTCGAATCCTCTCACTCCGACCAGTTACTTGCTTTGCAGCAAACCAGTGGCGACCTCAGGCTAGTCAGTCAACTGCTTGGCCAATGCGTCCCACTCCTGCTGCAAGGTCATGGCTTCAGGAAACACGCTGCCAGCCTGACGATGCCAGTATCTGGCATTCCATTCATCGCCCTCCTTGCGGTGCAGGTAAGCATGAATCCTGGCGGCAGTCGCATCATCAATCTCCTGCACAATCTGGTGCGCCTTGTGCCAGTCGCCATTGGCATCAAACCATAGGGCCTGCAGATAAGCATCGGCGTGCGCAGGGCAAGCATCATCTTTCAGACTGTTAATGAAGTCCTGATACTTCACGACAACTCCATACGATCAGGTATCCGGCATGACCGTGCAGACCACACGTCGGTCATTACGTGGACCATCAAATTCACAAAAGAAAATGTTCTGCCAACGCGACAAACCCAGCCGGCCCTCGATGAGAGGAATGGTTTCGGATGGACCGACCAGGCCCGATTTCAGGTGCGAATCACCATTGCCATCCTGCCGGTCATGCAGCCAAACACCTTGGGGAATCAGTTTGCGCAACAGGTCAATCACGTCGGTCTGCACACTGTCATCCCAGTTTTCCTGAATCATTATTGCGGCTGTGGCACCTTGAGCATACACGGACACCAGTCCGTTTTTAATGCCGCTTTGTTGAACGACGGCATTGACCTGGTCGGTAATATCAACCAGCTGCTCACGCTTGTCGGTGCCCAGATTGATCACTGCACGCATGGTTGTTTACTGCTCTCGAGTCGTCTTGAAGACACTTGATAAAAAGTATGTGACGGATACACACGCGGTGCAAGGCTGAGCAGAAAACACCTGAAAACAACAGGTAAATCAGCGAATTTAAAGAGGAGACAGATCGCCTGCCCAGTATAACCAGCGCCTATTGCACCAATAACGACAAAGTCTTGGACGCACCGTATCTGCTTCACTAGGCTGAATAGCAGTACATGCACTGATTGTTTTCAAAGAGAGAATTAGCTAAGCAAATCATCGTGTAAAGCCATGTGTTGCGGGCGCCGAACGCCCACACAGGACTTGTTGTTCACGACCGGAAGCGACACGACCGGAAGAAAAGATTCACCGGTCAAACAGCCGCACCCCCGGGGACGATTCACCGTCAGGCATTTCCGAATACAGGTCAATTGATCTGTACCGGCCGGACAATGACGGAACAAGTCCTGCCTTCTTGTTTTCACTAAGAGGAGGGGAAAATATGGCTACGCTTAAATTATCAATAATCACAGCCGCCGTTTTCAGTATTACCCAATCCGCCATTGCGGCGGGATTACCCGATGTCAGCAACACCCACACCGGCAAGCAACTCAAAGGCGCCGACAGTTTCACCGGCGCGTTAACCAATGGCAAACCGGATCTGATGCTGCGTTTGCGTTATGAAGAAGTCGACGATGACATCCCGGCTGCCCATGCGCTGGCCGGCACCGGCAGCGCCGACCTGTTGAGCCTTCGTGCCAAACTGGGTTACAGCACCGAGCGTTTTCACGGCTTTTACGGCCGCATCGAATTCGAGGCGAATACCCGGCTCGGCGATGACAACGCTTTAAACGTCGATGACGACCTGACCTTCCCGCCCGGACCAACCGGTTCGCGCATCGCTGCGGGCCATTCGCTCATCCCGGATAACAATTTCGAGGAGATCAACGAAGCTTACATCGGCTGGCGCAGCCCGACATCGGGTTGCAAGAATGCGCCCGGTGGCTGCAATGGCCCGACCACGGTCAAGCTGGGACGACAAAGCATCATCTATGACAATCACCGCTGGGTCGGCAATATTGTCTGGCGCCAGAACAACCAGTCATTCGACGCCTTGCGCATCGACAACAGCTCAGTGCCGGGTCTCGGCATTTCCTATGTTTATCTCGACGAGGTCAAGCGCACCTTCGGTGAGGATTCCGCGTTCAGAAATTATGAAATGAACGACTCGCATCTCATCAATGTGTCCTACGAAACGCCGATCGGCAAGCTGGTTGGTTACGGTTATCTGCTGGATTTTGACGACAATCCGCGTACGCCCTTTCCCGAAGGTGTCGGCGCGGTCGGCACACCCGGTATCGCCAACTTTGATTCCTACACCTGGGGTCTGCGCCTGACCGGCAAACATCCGCTCAACGATGACTTCACCTTGCTGTATGAAGCCGAATGGGCCAATCAGGACCCAAGCAACGATGCCGGCCCGACACTGTCGGACAACAACTACTACAACCTCGAAGTCGGCGGCGCGTTCAAACTGGCCGGCAAACCGATGGTAGTTAAAGTCGGCCACGAAGTGCTCGAAGGCAATGGCGTCAATGCGATCCAGACACCGCTTGCAACCGTGCATGCATTCAACGGCTGGGCGGACAAGTTTGTCGGCGCACCCGGCGGCACTGCCACACCCGCTGGCGGTCTGAAAGACACCAGCCTGACCGTTGTACTTAAAGGTCTGCTGGCCGAACAGATCGGTCCGTCCAAGCTGGTGTTCCAGTACCACGACTACAAAGCCGATACTACCGTGGGTGGCGTCAGCGACTATGGCCAGGAATGGGGCCTGCTGTTTGCCAAGCCGATTCCAAAGAACTGGCTACTGGTAGCGAAGTACACCAACTTTGAAGATGGTGGCGACGGCTTCAGTTACGACACGCAAAAGCTGTGGCTGATGGCGCAGTATCAGTTCCAATAGACCAGAGTTTCAACAGCAACCGGGCGCTCCTTGAGCGCCCTTTTTGTTAGCCGGCTTGTCACTTCAAATCATCGCGCCATTTACTGCAATGCACATCGCTGTATTTGCGTTTGTATTTGTCACGGCTTTGCTTCCAGCGCTCCATGGTCTTGCTGGTGCCGCCGGCGCGACGTAAGCGGGTGTAGTGATCAATGCGATCTTTTATTTTTTGACAGGATGCGAGTGACGCTTGTTTGGCGTACACCTCGGATGAAGTCATCGAAACCACGAACAGCAGTATCGTCAGAGAAGAAAGCGATTTCATGTCCAATTCCTTTTAGACAGGTGAAACAGGGATGTTGCCTGCGCAATGCTAACAATTCTGGCCGGATGACAACAGTTCAGCGCCGCGGCCGGCCAAACAGTTCTCGCAATTCATCCTTGGCCTGTTCGAGCACGTCGCGTTGCTGTTGCGACAACTGACTGCCGGCGCGATTGATGTAAAACGTCAACATCGACATGGCCGAGCGAAACGGTTCCGCCTTGCGACGTTGACTGCTTTCCGCAGATTGTTTCAGGGACAAGGCGATTTTGTGTGGATCAGGCCAGGTAAACACACCAGCTTCCAGATCCAGTGCATTACTGCTTTCGGTGACCTGTTGTGACCATTTCTGCGTTTGGCGGGCTGCGGTTTTTTTACGCGGCGCCATCTGATTTACACCGGATCAGCAGCCGCTGACACAGATACCATTCGCATCAAATGACATGGGCCCGTCACTGAGTGGCACATACACCGGCACCTGCGTTGCGTCGATGAAGCTTTGTGTACGCGTGCCGGGCAGCACCTTGCCGTCACGCGTCGCCTGCTCATTGGCGTGTGATGCAATCACGGCATTCGGCCGGACCAGATCATTGACCACATAAGCCGCTTCGGTCGGACCGGTGGTGTAGGTGTCTCCGATGTTCATGACCGCCAGCCGAGCCCGGTAATGGCCCCGCACCACGCTGTCCTGCTCGGCGGTGATACCTGTGTCACCCGACAGATACACCACCAGGCCGTTGCTGAACGTCAGCACATAGCCGGTGGGTGGACCAACCGACGCGGTCAGCCCCGCAACTTTCAGCATTTGCCCGAGCGTGCCGCCGACAAAATCCGCGGCCAGGCCGTTGCTGTGTGTTGCCGGCACCGTAGTGATGGTCACGCCTCCAACGTTACGACTGCCGCCAAAACGTACCAGCAGGGATTTTTTGGCATCGCCGCCGGCCGCCTTGAGCTGGCTGGCAAAAAAGCGTGGCATTTCGCTGCCGGTGACGATCACGGCGTTTTTCGCCACCGCGATGTTGACGCTGTTGGAATTGGGCGTGGCATCGACAGAAAAATCCGGGTCCGCGCAACTGCCGGCACCCGGCGCCTTGATGCGCCGGTCACCGACGTGATCACCGTGCACATGACTGACCAGCACGACATCGATCTTGCCCAGGCGCGCATCATCGCCGCCGATAACCGTGCGCCCGGCGTCATACAACAGGCGCGTGCCATCGGGATCCTCAAACAGCAGCGCGCGATCCTTGCTGCAAAATTCCCCGGGATGACTGCCCAGTGGCGTGACCCTGACCACATCGGCAGCGACCGCACAGGCTGTAAGATATAAACAGAGATTGATGACGAAGCTGACAAATCGAGTCTGTTGCATGGCGAGCTCCCGGCCTGTAGTAAATCCTGAGCGCACGGCAATGGCAGTACCGGCGACGAGACTCAATAATCGCCCAGAGCGCCCTGCCAGACAAGCACGGGAATATCCACCCAGAAAGTACTGCCCACGCCTTCCTGGCTGTCGAAGTCGATGTGCCCGCCCATGGCCTCGACCAGATACCTGGCGACAAACAGGCCGACACCGGAACCCGAGACCGTGCCCATGCTCTGACCCAGCCGTTCGAAGGGATGAAATAACTTGTCCTGCATCTCGACCGGAATTCCCATACCCTTGTCGCTGACCTCAAAACGCAACAGATTACCGGGCATGGTCCGGCAGTCCAGGTTCACTTCGCCACCCTGGCGATTGAACTTGATCGCGTTGGACAGCAAATTGGTCAACACCTGTTGCAGCGCCTGCTTATCGGCCAGAATCAGCGGCAGGCGCTTGCTGGCGGCGTCGCAGCTGATCTCGATATCCTTTTCCCGAGACTTGTGTTCAACATCGGCAATGCTTGCCTCAACGATCTCCATGATCGAACAGGCTTCCAGGGATATGGCTACCTCACCGGCTTCGATGTTGCTCATTTGCAGCACCTGGTTAATCAACTCCAGCAGCTCATGACCGTTGCGGTAAATGTGGCCGATGGCCTCACGGTCGGATTCACTGAGGTTGTTGTGCTCGTCGCTCTTGAGCAATTCGGAAAAACCGATGATCGCATTCATGGGAGTGCGCAATTCGTGGCTCATGGAAGACAGAAACTGTGATTTCGCCCGGTTCGCCACCAGCGCCTTCTCGGCGGCAATTTCCAGCGCGCGGGTGCGATCGGCGACCCGTTTTTCCAGCTCGCGGTTGAGCTGGCGCAACTGGCTGTCCATTTGATTGCGCTCGTTCACCGCCTTGGTCAACGCCCGCAATGGCAGAAACCACAGCGTCACAAAAATCAGCAGTGCGACGGCCAGACCCGCGATGGTTGCTGCAATGGTGCGACTCCAGACATCCTGAAAGCTCTGCTGCAGCAGCAGAATACCGGCCGGGTTGTTGCCATCCACAATCAACTTTTCCACCGCATGCGGTGACGCCAGCGGCTGCTCACTGGTGCGTAGCACCAGATTGCCTTCCAGGTCCAGGATACTCACCACCCGCATATGCTCGACAGAATCAATGACGGCGCCAAACTGGTCCAACTGACTGCGCAGGTGATTGAGGCGGAACGTCCATAAATCGGGGTTTTTCTGCACCAGCTGCGATATCGCTGCGGCCATCAGGTCGGCATCCTTGTCGGCATGTTCCAGCTCATACTGCGACGCCGTGAAGTAATACAAACTCGGAACGGCGACAATCGCCAACAGCGCCAGGCCGGATGCCAGTAGCATCAGCAAGCGACGCAGTCTGGCCTCGCTGCCGATGGCGAGGTTTGTCCCCGTCGATGCAAGCTGCTGATTCATCAAGCCGGCTCAGAAATTTTCGGCAACCACATGGCCGGTATCCTGCAGCAGTTGTCTGCCGGTATCCGAGCGCATGAAGTCAATAAAACGTTGGGCCGCCGGGCTGACCTGCGGACCGGTCACCAGGTGGAAGGCCTTGACGATCGGATATTGCTTCGCAGCAATACTTTCCGTGCTGGCGAGCACGCCATCCAGCGGCAGGATTTTAAGCTTGCGCTTTTCCCCCAGCACCAGACTCAGGGAAGAAAAGCCAAAGCTGCCCCTGACCTGCTCCAGTAAATCGGCCGCGTCCTGATCCGTGATGCCAACCAGGGGATAACGTTGCGGCAGGCTCTCCAGACTCGGCTGCAGGCCCTCGATGTGTTTGGCGAGAATTTTGGTGTCCGAATCGGTCAGCGGGCGAATCACCAGCCGCAAGTCAGCACCATCCGGCCATCTGGGCGCATCACCGCTGAAAATGCTGACCACGTCCGCTGAGGTCAGGTTGTCCCAGTGATGCTCGCTACGTGTCACTGGTACCAACGCGGTCAGGCCATACACAAACGAACGGGCGCCGGCATCAGTTGCTTTCTGTTTCGGTGGCCGGGAACTGATGGCCAGATCCAGCTTACCAGCCAGTAAGGCGCGAATGCCGCCACCACTGCCGAGGCTGGGGAACACTTTCACCGTATCCTGCGGATGCTGCTCCATGTAGGCATCGCCGAGTATGCGCATGGTACCCAGATCGCCACCAGTGCCACCGATACGCAGCGTATCGGCCGGTGCGATCGTGGCGAGCCCCAACCCGGCGATCACGACCAATGCCCGGCTATAAAAGGCCAGATTCTTCAGCCACTTCCCTGTTTTCAACCCTGTCTTGCTACACATAACCCTTTCTTCCTGTGCCAAATGAATCTATTCATCTTCATATGTTGTCGGCAGCAGTACGTATTTTTTGACCGCCCAAAGCGTTAAACCCTGCGAAAAATACTGGAATCCGCTTCGCGGGTAAATTACGATTTTCCACAATATATCCAGGTCTTTTAACAATGACCGCACAACACCCGGCAGGGTTTCCAGGCTGCCGCATCCATGCGGCATCAACACGGATTTGCTTTATCATTCGCCTGAATAACCCCTGCTGTAGAGAGAGGCGTTTGCACCATGACCGACATAATTGACGACAAGACGCTCGAGGAAGTTAGAAAACTGCTCAATGAGCTGCAGAACCCGGTGGAGCTGGTTTTTTTCAGCCAGACACCGGCCTGCGACACCTGCCGGCAGCAGGCCGAGATCCTGCAACTGCTTAACGGCCTTTCCGACCAGCTCAAGCTCACGACTTATGACCTGATTGAAGATGCCGAGCAGGCGCGTTCCTACCAGGTCAGCAAGGTGCCGGCCACCTGCGTCATCGGCGCACAGGATTACGGCATCCGTTTCTACGGCATCACCGCCGGTTACGAATTCAGCTCGCTGATTGAAGACATCCTCATGGTCGCCAGTGGCGAATCCGGACTGGACCCGGAGGTCGAAGCACTGAGCGAACTCATCGACCAGCCAACCCAGCTGGAAGTCATGGTGACGCTGAGCTGCCCGTATTGCCCGAAGATGGTCCGGGTGGCACACCAGCTGGCGATGGCCAACCCGAACATCCGTGGCGACATGATCGATGCCGCTGAATTTCCGCAGCTGGTGCAGCGCTACGAGGTCAGTGGCGTGCCGCGCACCGTCATCAATGGCGGCGCCGGAATCGAGGGCGCCCTGCCCGCGCCGCAGGCATTACTGGAGATACTCAAGCACGTCAACCCGCCGGTTTATGACAAGCTCGAGGCACAGATGCGCGAGGCGCGCGGCGAACGCCACGTCAGCCAGCCTGATCCGCAGCATCTGTACGACAGCCTGATCGTCGGCGCCGGACCCGCGGCCATGACGGCGGCCATTTATGCCGCGCGCAAGGCGCTGGATGTGCTGGTGATCGGCCAGCATGTCGGCGGCCAGATCACCAATACCGCCAGCATCGAAAACTGGCCGGGCATTCCGGAAATCAGCGGTGACCAACTGGCCGGGCTGATGCGCAATCACGCCGAGTCGTACCAGATTGCCGAACAGCTCAACACCGAAGTCAGCCGCATTGAGAAATCACCACAGGGCTTTATCGTCAGTACCAGCAACGATGAGCGGTTTCAGGCGAAAAGCGTGATTTATTGCGCCGGCAAACAGTACCGCACCCTGGGTGTGCCGGGCGAACAACGCTTCCTCGGCCACGGCATCGCTTTTTGCGCCACCTGCGATGCGCCGCTGTTTCGCGACAAACGCGTCGCCGTGGTCGGTGGTGGCAACTCGGCCTTCACCGCGGCACGCGACTTGCTCAATTACGCCAGGGAAATTCACATCATCAATGTATTGCCCGATTTCCAGGCCGACCCGGTGTTGCAGGAGGAAGTCGGTCAGTCACCGCTGGTGACGCTGCATCCGTCGACGCACGTGCGCGAATTTCTCGGCAACGACCGGCTCAGTGGCATCCGCCTGGAACATGATTCCGGCAACGACCGCCAGGATCTGGCGGTGGAAGGCGTGTTTCTGGAAATTGGCCTGCAGCCCAACACAGGACCAGTAGCCGACCTGCTGCAATTGAATAGCGCCGACGAGATACCGGTGCAGCGCGACCAGTCAACCGAGGTCGACGGCCTGTTCGCTGCCGGTGACTGCACCGATGAGACGGAAAAACAGATTGTGATTGCAGCGGCAGCCGGTGCGCGCGCGGCCCTGGCGGTCGACCGGTATCTGCAGCAAAGCTGAGTTCGCAGCATCCAGCGACCGCTTCCTCACGCGCATCATTCAGCCTCGCACAATCTTTGCCGCAAACGCAAAAAAGGCGCCGAATGGCGCCTTCAATCGAGTTGCCATGCGGCAGTCAGACTGCCGCAGGCAATATATAGTTATTATTAACCAAAAGTATCGGCTGTGATGTTTTCAAACCATGAGTGAGCGTAATCCACTTCACGCGCACGCATATCGGCATTGAAGTCACCCGGAGTCAGGCCACCAGAGCCCTCGACCTTGATGATTTTGCCGTTGGCTTCATCCCAGGCGTAGACCATCGCTACGGAAATACCGTCGCCACCGGCGATGATACTGTAGCAGGTGTTGACGAAGGTCGGTGTCGGCGCGCTGCCGCTACCGAGCAGGCCAACGATGGCGGCTGCACAGGCCTTGGCTTCAGAACTTGCCGCATAACCGGATTTCGGCAGCGGTGAGGCGATGGCAGAGTCACCGATCACGTGGATATTCTTGTGAATGGTGGACTCCATGGTTTTACCGTTAATCGGGCACCAGCCTTTGTCGTTGGTTAAACCGGCTGCGAATGCGATCTTGCCCGCATGCTGTGCCGGGATGATATTAAGCACATCAGCCTTGAAGTCTTCAACCGCCGCAGTGACCGTCATGCTGCCGGCATCAACAGATTCAACCTTACCGCCAGCCGCGCCGTTGACCCAGCTGATCATGCCGCCTTCCTTGGTCGGGTTTTTCGGATCAAAACCGTAATGACGTTCCCAACCACTGGTGAACAGGCCGAACTTGGAGAATTTGTCTTTCGGATCCAGAATGAGGATCTTGGACTTCGGCTTTTCCTTCTTGAAGTAGGAAGCGACCTGAGAGGCACGCTCGTATGGTCCGGGAGGACAACGGAACGGGTTCGGCGGAGCCACCATGACAAAGGTACCGCCATCTTTCATGGCTTCCAGTTGCTTGCGCAGGGTGACGGTCTGTGAACCGGCTTTCCAGGCATGCGGGATTTTTTCGGCGACAGCCGCGTCATAGCCATCAATGGTATCCCATTTGAAATCAACACCTGGGGCAACCACGCAACGATCGTAGCCGAAGCTCTGGCCACCAGCAGTCTTGACCACGCGTTTGCCGGCATCGATACCGGTAACGGTGTCATGCACCACTTTGACGCCGTGCTTGCCAAGACCGGTGTAACCGAACTTGATGGAATCGATGCTGCGGTAACCACTCAGCACTTCATTACTCATGAAGCAGGTGTAGTAGTCCTTGTTGGCTTCGATCAGGGTCACTTCAATGGAAGGATCCATCATGCGCATGTATTTGGCACAGGTTGCACCACCCATACCGCCACCAACAACCACAACTTTCTTGCTGGCACCGCCAATGGCGAACGGGCTGATGCTGGCCGCAGAAGTTGCAACGGCCGCAGCACCGGAGGCTTTCAAAAAGTTTCTACGTGTAAATTTACTCATTGATATTCACCCCTTATTTATTGCCAGCGTAATATTCAAGCAGCGCCTTGAAACCGGCATCGCCTTCTTTTTCTTGCAGTGCTTCAACTTTTTTCTTCATTTTCTTCGGCATTGGACGAGCGCCAGAAACGAAATCATTCATGGTGTAGTGCAGGTAAGGCTTCCACTGGCCGGACAGAACGCCCACTTCGTCTTCTTTCGCCATTTCCACGCTGCCACCTTCTGAATGGCATTTTTCACAGTATTTGTCGTGCAGTTTGGCACCTGTTTTCGCCAGGCCAGCGTCGGAAGACTGGTTGGCCGCCATGAATTTCTGCTTGGCGAAAAAGTCACCCATCGCCTCGAATTGCTCGTCGGTATAACCCTTGGCAATGCGGCCCATGATGGTGGATGGAATATCGCCGGACTTGAAGCCTTTCATGGTTTCCACCATGACCGGCTTGGACATGCCAGCAAGCGTCGGACTGGCCGGACCGTTACTCTGGCCA
>JASFVP010000046.1:0-31078 GCA_050049775.1 Chromatiales bacterium | reverse complement strand
TTGCTGCATGATGTCGGCGATCCGCTGCAGCACCTGATCGCCTTTGGCATGACCATAGTGGTCGTTGTATTGCTGGAGATAATCCACATCCACCATCACGACAGAGAGCGGCGCATCGTTACGCGCCGCACGACGCCATTCCTGTTGCAACGCAATATCCATGCGCTGCCGATTGGCGAGACCGGTTAACCCATCCAGCATCGCCAGATCTTCGAGCAAATCGATTTTCTGCTTTAGTTGAATGTGAGTGCGTAATCTGGCCTTGAGCAACGGCAGGTCAAACGGTTTGTTGAGGTAATCGACCGCACCCTGATCCAGGGCGTATTGCTGAGTCTCGGCTGAAGCGGCATCACCGGCAAGAACCACGGGCGTCAGCTGCAGGCGTAAATCATTTTTCAGAGAGCGGCACAGCTCGAATGCATCACTGTCCGGCAACACAACATCAACAACAACCAGATCGGGCAAACTGTCATTGACTGAAGACCAGGCTTGTTGTGCCGATTGCACCAGCTGCAATTGATAATCAGGGCCAAGCGCCTGTTGCAGGCTTTGGCTGCTGTCAGAATCATTACTGATGATCAGGATTTGCGGCATCGCCGGGTTTGTTGTTGTCATTAATTACGCATCCTTGTTCAATCTTGATTGCATCGGAAGCAGACAGCCCGGCTGCTATCTACCGACCTGCATTTGCACCCTTAAAAAAGAGTGTAGTTCATGCAGGCAATCTGCGGCGTCGAACGCCGTTCACATCCTGTGAAAAAAGTGTGGTTAACCGACCTCCATCTTGGCCGCCTTGTCGAGCACCATCGATTCCAGCGACTTCTTGTATTCCAGCACTTCCTTGCGCAACGCCGTATCGGCAATGCCCAGCATCTGAGCAGCCAGGATACCGGCATTTTTGGCACCGTTGATCGCGACAGTTGCGACCGGTACACCGGCTGGCATCTGCACAATCGACAGCAGTGAATCCTCGCCGTTGAGTGACGAGCTTTTCACCGGCACGCCAATCACCGGCAATGGTGAAATCGCTGCCACCATGCCGGGCAGATGCGCCGCACCACCGGCTCCGGCGATGATCACGCGCAAGCCGCGTTGCTCGGCTTTTTGCGCATACTCGTAAAGACGTTTGGGCGTGCGATGCGCCGAGACAATCGTCATTTCATAGGGGATGGAAAAATAATCCAGCATTTCCGCCGCCCCCTGCATCACCGGCAGGTCCGAATCACTCCCCATGATGATGCCGACAAATGGTTGGTTCATAATTGCTTTTCCCCTGCTATCTGAAGAATGTCCTTGACCTGCTCGGCCTTGTCCCAGGCAGTTTGCAAATCGTCATCGAGCACCGTGACATGGCCCATTTTACGAAACGGCTTGGTTACCGCCTTGCCGTAAAAATGCACGCTCACGCCGCCGATCTCAAGCACTTCGGCCATGCCGCGAATGATCGGACGGCCAGCATAGCTGTCAGCACCCAGCAGATTGACCATGGCGGCCGGTGACAGCTGCCGGGTTTCGCCCAGCGGCAGCGACAGGATGGCGCGCAAATGCTGTTCAAACTGGTCGGTGACACAGGCCTCGATGGTGTGATGACCGGAGTTATGGGTGCGCGGCGCGACCTCGTTAACCAGCAACTGGCCGTCGGCCGTCAGAAACATTTCGATACCGAACACACCGACGCCGCCGAGCGCCTCGACCGTCTTGATTGCCAGCTGTTCGGCCTGTTGCGCAATAGCAGCGTCGATACGCGCCGGCGCCAGCAGTACATCCAGCACGTTCTGATGCGGCATGAACACCATTTCGACCACCGGATAGGCGGTGCAATCACCGACTGCGTTACGCGCCACCAGCACGGAAATTTCTTTTTCGGCCGGCACAAATTTTTCCACCAGCGATGGCGTGTACAACGCCTTGGCAAAATCCTCCGGACCTTGCATAACCGCCACACCACGGCCGTCATACCCACCACGGCGCGCCTTCTGCACCAGCGGGTAGCCAAAATCGGCGAACGCCTGCTCATCCGGTTGCGGCATTTCGATAAACTCGGCGCTGGGAATGCCGGCATCGCGTAAAAACTGTTTTTGCAGCAGCTTGTCCTGAATGGTTTTCAGCACCTGCGGCGAGGGGTAAATACGCATGCCCTGCTGTTCCAGCTCAAACAGCGGTGCGGTGTCGATGTCCTCGAGTTCGAAAGTGATGATGTCACAGGCTTCCGCCAGCTCGCGTAGTTTGGCCGGATCGGAATAATCACCGACGATCTGGTGACCCGCAGCGGTCGCGGCCGGTGCGGCCGGTTGCGGATCAAGAATCACGCAGTTACAGCCGAGTCGCTTGGCCGCGCGCGTGATCATCAGGCCGAGCTGGCCGCCGCCAATGATGCCGATACGTGCAATCGGGCAGGCATAGGATTGACCTTTTTCGATGGAAAAACTCATGTTGCTCAGAAAACTCCGGCCACTGCATTTTAAAACCCGCCAGCATACAACAGACCGCTTTGCGGTTCTATGACTGCTCGCTTTGCGCCAGCAGGTATTCACCCGCCGGACAAAGCCGACAAGCCGGCGGTTTTCCGTTAACCTAGGAGCTGAAACAGCAACAGAAAACCAGCCATGAATTTTTGCAGTCATTGTGGCGAGACGGTCACACTTTTAATTCCCGCAGGCGACAACCGGCCGCGCCATGTCTGTCAGGCGTGCGGCGCCATTCATTACCAGAATCCGAAAATTGTCACCGGCTGCATTCCGGTGCGGGACGATCGTGTGCTGCTTTGCAAACGCGCCATTGAACCGCGTTACGGTTTGTGGACGCTGCCGGCCGGCTTCATGGAAAACGGCGAGTCCAGCCAGCAGGGTGCGGCGCGCGAAGCGGCCGAGGAAGCCAACGCCAGGCTGCGCGTCACGCAGCTCTACACCACGTTCAACCTGCCGCACATCAACCAGGTGTATCTGTTTTTCCTCAGCGACCTGCTGGATGAGGACTTTTCCGCCGGTGACGAAAGTCTGGAAGTGGCCCTGTTTGAGGAAGCGGACATCCCCTGGGACGAACTCGCCTTTCCGGTCGTGACCGAAACACTGCGGCTGTTTTTCGCCGATCGTCGCCAGGGCGAGTTTCGCCATCGCGTCGGAGATATCTGCTTCGATAAAAACCGGCGCGGACACTATTCCAGCTCATTACTGAATGAGGATTGAGAACCGCTCAGCGCTGCTCGCGACAGCTAGCCGAATTGCGATTGCTCCATCGCTTTCGCCACACCGCCAGCGGGCAAATGTCGCGGAGGCCGTGGATAATAACGCGGCAATTGCCGGTTCTGGTCGGGAGGCAACCCGTAGCCAGACACGCGCTCCAGGCCAAGATAGGCCGCGGATACCGACAAAAAATGCTGAATCAATTGCGCCTGCTCAGGGGGAAACTTCATATCCATCGATCTCCTCTTTAGCAAAAACTTTTGATGATTGTTATCGGTCAACAGTCAGCATCTGCTGTAGACGACAGCAGCGAGACCCGATATAGCTGGGGACAGACAAACGCTTTTCAAGTTCCTCAGGCTGAATTGAAAAAACGACCTACTGTACTCATATTCAGTATTCGAAGGATTTACACGGAACCATCATGAACGATCCGGTCATCAACCGCGTCAGGGCGTTTACCCTGCTGTTTTTGCTGGCATTCGCCATCTGGTATCTGTTGCCGGTAATCGAAAGCCTGCTGCTGGGTGTGAGCACCACACCACGCGCCGTGACCGCACGCGGCGAACTGGCGGACGACGAACAGGCCACCATCGATATTTTTGAAAACGCCAGCCCTTCGGTGGTGTACATCACCACCACGGCGCGCTTTATCGACCCCTGGACACGGAATGTGTTTCGCGCCGAACAGGGCACCGGGTCTGGCTTTATCTGGGACGATATCGGCCATGTGATCACCAATCATCATGTCATCAAGGGCGCATCGGAAGCCATCATCCGGCTCAGCGACGGACGTAGCTACCAGGCAACGCTGGTCGGCAGCAGCCCCGAGCACGACCTGGCGGTATTGCGCATTCGCGTATCGTTCAACCGGCCGCCACCGGTGCCGCTGGGCACCAGCACCGATCTCAGGGTCGGCCAGAAAGTGTTCGCCATCGGCAACCCGTTTGGCCTGGATTACACTCTGACCACCGGCGTGGTATCGGCGCTCGACCGCAGCCTGTCGCCGGATGACAACGGCACCATTGATCACCTGATCCAGACCGACGCCGCGATCAACCCCGGCAACTCCGGCGGGCCGCTGCTCGACAGCGCCGGTCGCCTGATTGGCATCAACACCGCCATCTACAGCCCGTCCGGCGCCTACGCCGGCATCGGTTTTGCCGTTCCGGTTGATACCGTCAACCGCGTGGTGCCGGAACTCATCGCCAAGGGTAAATACACCCGACCGACGCTGGGCATCGAGATCAGCCAGGAAATTAACGAAAAACTGCTGGAACAGTTTGGTGTTGAAGGTGTGCTGGTGTTGCGCGTCAGCCCCGGTTCAATCGCCGAACAGGCTGGTATTCGGGAAAGCCGCGTCAATGCCGACGGCAATGTCGTGCTGGGGGATGTCATCACAAAGGTTGATGGCAAAAAAGTTACTTCGGTTTCGGAGTTGCTGGCGCGACTCGATGATTTCAATGAAGGCGACCGCATCAGCTTGACGCTGTGGCGCAACGGCAGCGAGATGCAGTTATCGGTCGATTTGTAAGTCTGGAAGTTATCCTGCCAGCAATGGCTCAGGCCGCCAGGCGGCCACCGACGGCCTGCTGGTAGCAGGCGGCGGGATCGGCTTCGACGAAGCTGACAATTTCAACATCCAGCGTGCCATCCTGCTTGCGCTCACGCAGGATTTTCAGGATGTCACCAATCGGCATGGCCGCTCGATACGGTCGTTCCTGGGCCAGTGCCTGGAACACATCGGCTACCGCAATAATGCGTGCCTCGATGCAGAGATCCTTGTTGCTGCGATGAAACGGATAACCCTCGCCATTGGGCATTTCATGATGATAGGCGGCCCATAAAGCCACCTCTTCAAGGCCTTCGACGCCGCGCAGGATCTGGTAGGTTTCAAAACTGTGACGGCGCATCATCATCATTTGCTCGGTATCCAGCCGCGCCGGTGTTTCCAGCACTTCATCCGGAATACGCAATTTACCCATGTCGTGCAACAGGCCGGCAATCTCGATCATCTCAACGGTTGCAGCCGGCAGGCCCATGCCTCTGGCGATAAAGCGCGACAAACGGGCGACGCCGATGGAGTGATCATAGGTAAAGTGGCTTTTGGCATCGACCACGGCGGCAAAAATCGAGGCGATTTTTTTCAGTTCGGACATGTCGATGGCGACCCGGTCGGTCAGCGACGCCATATCAAACAGGAAACGCTCCAGATGCGGTGATTCCAGCATCAGCCAGAAGGATTCGTTGGCCGAGACGCGCACAAACAGATCCACCAGCTCGGGCGCAAACAATTCACCCGACAACGAGTGGATGCGCTCAACAATCGCCGGCACCTGCATCAGCAGGTTCTGGCCGTAATGGGCGGCGGCCAGTGCATCGACACGGTCAACCAGAAAAATCAGATTGGCATCCAGCGCCACCTGACGCGGTACCTGATGATCGTATTCCAGCTCCTGCCACGGCGTATGGTGATAACGTACCACCGGTGCAAACTGCTTGAAGGCGGCGACGCGATTGAGCAACTGTTCGCCGACCAGGGCGTGCTCTAACGCGCCTTCCCACTGCATTTCCTCCACCAGGTGCTGGTGCGTCTGGGTGGATGACACGCCGCAATCGTGCAGCAGGCCGATGTGAAACAGGCGCTCACGTTGTATCTTGTCGAGTCCCAGTTGCTCGGCGCATTTGAACGCCATGTAGCCAACGCGTTTACCATGATTGACCTCATCGACGCCGACCAGGTCGAGCGCGTTGGATAAGGCCGTTACAATCTGGTAAAGGTCAATGGACTTGGACATGCGGCACCCCGGGGAATTTTGCTGTGTATATTTATATCGTCCGCCCGGGCGCCAAGTTTAATTTCGCCAGCGGGTGAGTTTTCAGGGAAAATGCCCGGCAAACCATCATCGCAGGTCAACATGCAAGCAGTCATTCACTCATCACCGCCGGCCGCCGTGTTACTGGACATGGACGGCGTGCTCTACCATGGCGAGCAGGCCATCATAGACGCCATCGGTTTTGTCGATGCACTCTCTGCCATTCCTCACGCTTTCATCACCAACAACCCGATCCGCACGCCGTTACAGGTGGCCGAGCGCCTGCAGCGCCTCGGTTTTCCCCGACCGGCCGAGCAGCAAATCGTCACCAGCGCCGAAGTCACGGCGCAATGGCTGCAGGCGCAGAAACCGGGCTTTCGCTATTTCGCTGTCGGTGGCAATGGATTGCACATCGCCTTGCAACAGTATGGCGTGGCTGACACGCAGCAGGCCGACTTTGTGGTGATCGGAGAAGGCGAAGGACTGGATTATGAAAACCTGACCATAGGCATTAACCTGATCCTGCAACAGCAGGCGCAGCTGATCGCCACCAACCCGGATGAAAGTGTCGACGCCACGGACCACAATGGCCGGCATCTGGTGCTGCCCGGCGGTGGTGCTTTGGTCGCACCCTTTGCTGTCGCCACCGGCGTCCAGCCTCTGTTCATCGGCAAGCCGCATGCCTTGTTGTTTGAGCAGGCGCTGTCGCGTCTTGGTCTGGCAGCGCAGCAATGCCTCATGATCGGCGACCGGCCGGACACCGACATCAAGGGTGCGGCATTACTCGGTATGCAGACCGCGCTGGTGCGCAGCGGGCGTTTTGCACCGGGTCAGGCTTTGCCGGCAGATTGCCCGGCAGCGGATTTTGATGTGGAAAACCTGCAGCAGCTCGAAGAGCAACTCAGGAAATTTTATCCGGACTGGCTGGCTCCGGTTCCTCGCTGACAAGCGGCGTATCCAGTTCCAGAGAGGCCTTGTCGCGCAAATCCTGCGGCAGCTCTTTTTGTACCGATACGCCGAGCTCACGAAAATCCGACGCCTGCTTGATGAGATTGCCACGGCCGCTGTAGAGCTGGCTGAACGCCTTGTCGTAACTGTCCCTGGCCTTGTCGAGCTGAACGCCGACGGCCTGCATGCTGCCGAGGAAACTGTTGAGCTTGTTGTAGAACTTCTCGGCGCGGCTGGCCAGTTCGGCGGTGTGTTTGTTGCGATCCTCGAATTGCCACAGCTGGCGCACGATATTCAGGCTGGTCAGCAAGGTGGTCGGCGTCGCCACCAGTACATTGCGTTCGATAGCGCGCTGATACAGGGTCTCGTCATGACGCAACGCCTCGACATAGGCCGACTCGATCGGGATGAACATGATCACCACTTCGGGTGAGTTGAGGCCGGGCAGGCGGTAATAATCACGATCGGCCAGTTCGTTGATGCGGTCACTGACCGCGCGTGTGTGTTCGGCCAGCGCGGTTTCGCGTTCCAGGTCATTATCCGCGTTGACGTAACGCGTGTAGGCCACCAGTGAGGTCTTGGCATCGATGATCATATGCTTGCCCTGCGGCAGGTACACCACCGCATCGGGACGCTGACGACCGTTTTCGGTCTTGATGCTGACTTCGCGCTGGTAGTCCTTGCCGGCGCGCAGACCGGAACTGTCGAGCACGTTTTCCAGCATCAGCTCGCCCCAGTTGCCCTGCATTTTTTTCTGTCCCTGCAGCGCCGTGGTCAGGCGGTCGGCCTGGTCGGTGATCTCCTGGTTGAGCTTCTGCAGGTTGACCAGCTCGGCCTTGAGTTCGCTGCGCTGGCGAATTTCCTCGGTGTGAATGGTTTCGACTTTCTCGCGAAAGCCTTTCATCTCGTGGCGGATCGGCGTAAGCAGATGTTCGATGCTTTCCTGGTTGATTTCCTTGAACGCCTTCCCCTTGCGTTCGAGGATTTCATTGGCGAGCAGTTCAAAGTCTTTTTTCATCTGCGCCTTGGCGTCGTTGAGCAAGGCGATCTGGTCGTTGAAATGCGCCTGCTTTTCCTCGAGCGAGGTTTTCAGCTGGGTGTATTCGTCTTTGAGCTTTGTATGCTGTTGCTGGGTTTCAACCAGTGTTTGCTGCGCCTGCTCCCACCACTGGCGATACTGGGCCAACTGGGTTTCACGACTGGCCAGCGCCTCACGTTTTTCCGCCAGCTGTTGGGAGCTGTGCTGCTCGGCGTTGCGGCTGCTTTCCAGTTGCGCCTGGCTGGCGTGCAGCTGTTTACCAAGCTCTTCAAGCCGGTCGCCCAAAGCGCTGTTGCGGGTTTCCAGCACACCCAGTTGCACTTCGTACTCATGATTGCGCTGTTGCTGCAATCCGGCTTCGTGCTGCTGCAATTGCAGTTGCTCGCTCAAGTCGTTTAATTCATGAGTTTTGGCATCCAGCTGCAACTGCTGCAGTTTTCTGTCGTAACGGTTTTTCCAGACCACAATGCCGAGAATTACCGCGAAAACGAAGCCAAGCCCGCCCAGTGCAGCGAGGCCATGACCGGCCACCCAGGCGTCGACGCTGTCCAACATCGGCAACAGATTGTTATTGAAAAAATTTTCCATAAAGACAACTCACTGTGTTACCTGACAAGCATACTCCGATACGGGCTCAAAGCATGAGCCTGGCAGGAATAAAGCATCTGCATTTCTGTTTTCCTGATTGAAAAATCGAGCAAATCTATATTAGAATATGCGAATATTTTGATTCGTTTTTTATCGACTTCACGGTTCTTTGCCGAGGCAACGGTTGTTTTGGCCGACTGAACTGTGCTACCAAGTCACTGGAGATAACCATGACAAACCAGCACGACAACGACAAGTCACAAAACACACCCGAAGATCCGCAGGCCGGTTCCACCATCGAGAACCTGATCCAGATGAACGAAAAGCCAGACAGCAGCAAAAAACCGTCCGAACTCAACGCACGCCTCGACGACATCGAAAGCGAACTCAGGCACCTGAATGCACGTGAGGCAGCCACCAACAAGGCCTTTCGCGAACTGCTGTCCGACAGCAAACGCCTTGGCGATGAACAAAGCCAGCAACTGCAACAGGCCCGGCAACAAATCACCAGCCTGCAGGAAGACTATCGCAAATTGTCGCAGGACGCACAGCGCCTGGCGGCCGGCGCCAACATCCTGTCCGCCAATATCGAACAGGCCAGGTCGGAAACTTCGGCCGAAATCACGGCGCTGAAAATCAATACCGACGAAAGCATCGAAAAGATCAACAACGACAATCTGGGTCTGCTAAGCCGCGCTGCCACGCTCGAGGAACGCGCCAACCAGCTCAGCAACGACCTCGACACCCGCGTCAATGTCATCAACTCCACCATCGCTGCGGTAGAAAGCAAAATGCAGCAGCAGATTGATGAAATGGCGCAGCAATCCGAACAGCGCGATGAAGCGCTGGCGATTCGCAGCGACATGATCGAACAGGAGTTTCATGACGAAACCGCCAAACTGCGTAACGCCGACGATGAACTGGCCAACCGCGCGCTGGCGCTGGAAGTCAGCAGCAAACGCCTGTCCGAAGAAAGTGAAGACCTGCAACAGCAGACCTACGTGCTTGACGGCCGCAGCAGCGCACTCGAGGAACGCAGCGAAAACCTGGAAAACCAGACCGAAGAACACGCCGACAAACTCGCCATCGTCAACAGCGACGTGCAACGTCATGCCAAGGGCTTTGCGCTGGCGCTGACCCTGATCGCGCTGACGCTCGGCGCCATCACACTGATGCAACAGAACCGCTGGCGTGACGCCGGTCTCTCCGATAACGGCCTGCAAAAACAGATCAGCCAGCAGGCTCAGAATAACCTGGCGGCACAACAACAAACCACACAGCAGCTGACCACACTGCAAAGCAGCAGCACTGAGCAATTAAACAAGCTACAGGCGAGCGATCAGCAACTGGACGCACGTATCAGCGCGCAACAGGCGGAAATCGCCGCCCTCAAACAGGACCTGCAACAGCTGGAACAACAGACCGACAACACGGTTGGCCGCATCAATGCAATGACGCCCTACCGCCAGTTTGGCCTGGACAACACCGTTCACAACGACGCCTGGCTGGCTCAGCAGGACAAGCAGGCCTATGTGATTGAAATCGCCACGGTCACCAACAAACAGGATGTTTTCAACATCGCCTACCGCTGGTCACGCCAGCTCAACCAGAGTCACCTGTCGGTGATTGAAAGCATTACTGACAATGGTTCGGCTCGTTACACGCTGGTGTACGGTACCTTTGCCGATCAGCAGGCCGCCGCAGATATGCTGCGCCGTTTGCCGGTGATCGACTATCGCAGCCGGCCGCAAGCCAGACAACTGGCGGAACTGTTATAAAGGGCGGCGCCCGTTCACTTGATACGGCGCACCGTATTCGGCAGCTTGTTACGAATCACTTCGGCCAGCGCTTCGATGGCCGCCTGGCGCGGGAAGGTTTTGCGATACACCAGCCGCACGGTGCGGTAAGCATCCTTGAATTCCAGCTTGCGTGCGATGATGCCGGAACCGGTCATCCAGGAACCACGCACTGCCAGCGCCGGCACCAGCGTGCTGCCATAACCGGCGCCCACGAGTTGTAACAGCGTCTCCAGACTGGCGGCGCGCAAATCGTGCGAATCGGCGTCCAGATCCTCATCCTTGATGCGACATACATCCATGACCTGGTGCGTCAGGCAGTGGCCTTCGGCCAGCAGCAACAGGTCCAGCTTGTTGAGATCGGCGCGCGTGATTTCATCCTTGGTGTAAAGCTCGTGATCACGCGGATGCGCCAGCCAGAACGGTTCATCAAATAACGGGATTTCCAGCAGCTCCGGCTCGGTCACCGGCGTCGCCAGCAGCGCCACGTCGATCTGGTGCGCCAGCAAATGCTCGGTCAGGTTATCGGTGGTTTCCTCGAGCAGCACCAGCTTCATCTGCGGATAGTCCTGGCGCAACGGCACCAGCACCAATGGCATCAAATACGGGCTGATGGTCGGAATCGCGCCAACACGCAATGGCCCGGCCAGTGGGTCACTGTGCGCGCGACTGAGCTGCTGGATGACATTCGCCTGCTCCATGATCAGCTTGGCATGTTGCAGCAGCTCCTCGCCGATCGGCGTGATCGATACCGAACGGTTGGTGCGCTCAAACAAGGTCACACCCAGTTCTTCTTCGAGCTTCTTGATCTGCCCGCTCAGCGTCGGCTGGCTGACGAAGCAGCGTTCGGCGGCACGGCCAAAGTGATTGGTTTCCGAAACGGCAATAAAGTATTTGAGATCACGCAGATTCATGAAATACGACCTGACTCAGTCCGCAAGCATTTGAATCTTTATAGCTGATTCCTTTCATAACAGCCAATTAAAACGAGATTACTGATCAAACTTGAGAGGTTGATCAAGCCACGCCACTCACAACAGGCTGTTGATCAGTTCAATCACCTCAACGTCATCCCACTCGAGCGCACCCACCAGGCCGTAGCGAATCAGGCCGTTTTTATCCAGCATGTAATTGGTTGGGAAACCGGTGATTTTCCAGTCCTGCACCGTCTTGCCGTTTTCATCCATGAGCACCGGAAAATCAATGCGAATGTTATTTTTCTGCAAAAACGCCCTGATGGTGGCCTCGTCTTCACCGACATCCACGCTGATGATGCGAAACGCCTTGCCCTGCATACGTTCATGCAAACGCCCCAGCGACGGCAACTCACGCACACAGGGCGGACACCAGGTAGCCCAGAAATTCAGCAACACCACCTCGCCCTTATGCTCGTCCAGTGACCAGCGCTTGCCGTCATGTAAATTGGCAAACGTCAGCGCCGGTGGTTGCGGATCGCCCGTGTGTTCGTGCATGCCGGCGTGCACGATCTTTTCGGTCGCCTGCTGTGCCAAAGAAGCCGCAGGATAAAAGGGTGCCGCCTCGACATACTGCAGCAACCGCATCGCGGTTTTTAGGCGTCGCGGCAAACGCGCCCGCTCACGGGTTTCGTTGTCGGTAATCTCGCCCTGCCAGATATGGTAGGCATCACGCGTATCGGCGATCACCTGGGCAAACACCGGGCTGCCGCCCTGGCTGAGGTTTTCGATGGTCTGCTTCAGGTAATAAAAACGCGACGAGGACTTCGGCTGAAAAATATAAACCGGCAGATTGGAGTGGAACACCACCGGATGATAATCAATACCGCTGCCGGCGCTGGCCGACTGTTTTTCCAGATAAGGACTGAAAAAAATCAGGCCATCCGGCAGATACTGCTTGCCGCGCCGCTGGTATTCGTACATGGCCTGCAGCACCAGCAACACGGTGTGCTCATTGGCGGCGATAAACAGCTTTTTATCCGGTGTGTGTATGCGCTCGATCAACTCGACAATGTCGTCCAGTGGCAAATCGTTCAGGCTGAACGATCCACTGGCAATGAAATAACTGGCGTGCAGATGCGGATAGATGACTTCAACGCCGAGTTCGGCCACCGATTTGGCAAAGGCGGTTTCCGTCTCGGTGGCATTGTTATCCGAAGGGAAAAACAACAGGCGGCTGTCACCGTCAACGCCAAAGCGTGTGAAGCTGATTTCATTGCCGCTCGACAAAGCCAGGCTTTCATCCGCTAGCAACGGCAAGCTGAAAAGACTCAACAGCAGCAGGATTGCTGTCACGCGAAACAATGGACGTCGCTGTGTGCAGCTATTCGAAACAAGGCGCAAAAACAACATGGCCAATGGATTGTCTCCGATTATTTTTTCGCTACTAGGATAAAGTAGCGTCATGCAAAAGCCTACCGATAAAGTCAGTCCTGCTTGCCGAGAAAACCGGTGATCGCCGCCAGATAGTCGGCTTGCATGACGGAAAAATTGTGTCCGGCATCGGACAACTCCACAACATGACGCTGCGTTTTTGGAAACGCATCGATCAGCGCCTGGGTGATTTCACGCGGGATGATGCGGTCCTGTGCCGCCAGCACAATCAGCACCGGCGCCTGGATGCGCCGCGCCCGTGACAGCGAGTCGTATCGATCCTGCAACAACAAAGACACCGGCAGGTAGGGATAGTGGAAACCGGCGACAGCTGTCATGCTGCTGAACGGCGTCACCAGCACCAGTTTGCTGACCGGACGCTGCGCCGCCAGGTAGCTGGCAATGCCGGAACCCAGGCTGCGGCCGATCACAGCGACATTTTTATGTCGGGCGCTGATGTGGTCATACAAGGCCAGGGCATCCTGATACAAAGCCTCTTCTGTGGGTTCTCCGCTGCTGCCACCATAACCGCGGTAATTGGGCAGGTAAGCCGCCCGCTCGGGAAACAGACTGGAAAAAGCCCGGATGTTACCGGCCACGTTTTCGGCGTTACCGCCAAAATAGATGATGGCGTCCGCGTTGTCACTCGCCAGCGACCAGACCTTCAGGGAAGCCTGCTCAACCGACAGGCGGAAACTGTTCGCGTTGTCATGATTGACTTCCGCCGTCGGAAAATACATCTGGTTGCGCTGGTTGGCGTACAGCAACAGGCAAACCAGCAGATACAGCACAGCGGCTGTCAGTAACGTCCAGCCGAAACTTTTCATACAGGGGTCGCGGGAAAAGGAGAATACTGCAGGTACTTCATGTTACTGCCCGGCTGGCGTTATGCCGGTACGCTGCAATGCTGCTGATAATGCTGTTCCAGACACTGGTAAAGATCCTGTTGAAAACTGCTGCTGTCGCTGTCGAGTTCGGCGATCGACTGCACCAGGTACTCATTATCCTCGCGACCATTCCACAGCTTGATGTAGCTGCCATCGCGATAACCGTGATCCTGGCGGAAGAAATTCAGCACGTTCTTGCCGATATACTGGCGGTACAGATCATCCGGCGCCAGGGACACTGCCTGCAGCAAGGCAACGAAAGCCGGCACGTCCGCTGACTTGTGCTCCAGCGTGCGCTGCGCCAGTTGCTCGATCGCCATCGGCAACTCGAGCAGATCGCCGGCCTGAGTGAATTGCACCTCGATCCTAGCGGCCAGCTGTTGTGGGTCAGTCTCGTTTTCCAGCAGATCGCTGAGCATGAAATGCCAGATATCGACGACTTCCAGAATCACCTGCGGCATATCCGGCTGCTGGTGTTTCCACCATTTCCAGCCATAGTGATCCAGCATTTCGGCACACTCGATCCAGATGGCGCGATACCATTCGTTACCGGCACTACGCCAGTCACTGTTGATACGGCTGTTCATGGCATCCTGCAATTCCAGCATCGCCAGTATTTTCTGTTTCAAAGCGGACCTCCCGGGGTATTTATGCAGTGTAATCTGAGCAACAGCCAGTATGCTCGGTGAAAGCCGGGCAAAACTCAAGCATCGGCCAACTGTGGCTTCAGCAGACGCAGGGCAGCTTCGATCTGGTCCTGTTGCAGATTGCCGAAAAGATGCTCATCAACCAGTGTGAAGCAACCGCAAACTTCGGCCCAGGCAAAACCACCACTCCAGTCCGCAGCGGCATAACTGCCTTGAAAGGCGCGCGGCAAGCAGTAGATCGCCTCCGGACGATACAGCAGGTTGAAGGGTTGGTTTGCTTCCTGCAATTGTTCGATGAACTGCCAGGCCTGATCGACCTGGGAAAATCTTTGGCAACTGACCGGATATTCCCGCTCACCGCCATTGTGTCGCCATTCCGGCGCTTCAATCGGTAACGGCCTTGACGGCAGCGCCATCTGAAAATGCTGGTGATTGACCGATGCATAAGCGCCAATGCTGTTGTAACCGATGACGACATCGGGCATCGCTACGCCGATCTGCTGCAATAACGACCAGACAAACTCATGGTCTTCGGCCAGTAACCATTGCGGTTTGTGCAAATGCGCATCCAGCACCAGCAAGCTGTGCAGATCAACAAACGGGAACTTGTTGTACAGCAGGCGCAACTGACGTTGGCCAAGCTCACCTCGCCACAACATTTCCTTATCCAGAAAGGCCTTGGCGAAATGGAAGCCGGCTTCATTGAACGGTTGCTGCATCGAATCCAGCCTGGCGGATGACATGCGGTTTGGCCGCAGCGCACGCAACGGATTGTATTGCAACTGCCAGTTCGCCAGCTGACGCGTGCGGCTGGTCTCGAGCGAGTCAAAACCAATCTGCAGTAATGCGTCAAACACCTGCAAATCATCCGGCGCATCCGGCAATGCTTCGCCACGTTGCAGACGTGGCCGATAATAGTTATCCAGTTGCCGGAAGCGTCGTTGCAGAGGCTGCGCCAGCGCCTCATGCACCATTGCATCCTGGCTGGCGTTGGCCAGTGCCAGAATGTAAGCGCCAAGTTCCGGATAATCGACCATGGGCCGCAAACCATCGACAAAAGCCTGGCGGAACTGCACCTCGCTGCTGAACAGTGTTTCGAACTTCATTTTTTGGCCGGTTTATCGTGTGAATGATGCGGTTCACCACAACAATCCCCATGCTTACCATCGAGGTCGGGCACCGGGTCAAAACCACCTTCATGAAACGGGTGGCAACGTGAGATACGTTTCAATCCCATCCAACCGCCCTTGAGCGCACCATAGCGTTCGATGGCTTCCTGGGTGTAGGCCGAACAACTCGGGTAGTAGCGACAGTTGTTGCCGAGAATCGGGCTGATCAGCAGGCTGTAGCCCTTGATGAACCAGAGCAGCAGTTTTTTCACACTTGTCCTCCTGACTGACGCACCAGCCACCGGCATAGGCGCAGATTCAGCAATAAAAACCGATATGACATAAGCGACACCCTGCCGCCGGTCAGCACCGGGTCGATCAACATCACAGTACGACCATTTTACCGATGGTTCTGGTGAAATGCGATGAAATCGCTGCCCGCAGGCTCAAGCAGATCAGGACGACAACACGCATCAACAACGCAATACGGCTGATGTCGGAGGCACGGGAATTGCCTATCAGACATTAACGGCTATATTTCACAAAGAGCCAGCAAGCCTCGCCACCACAAGGATCACGGATGTACATCAAAAAACCCTTTGAGCACGATGAACCGGTCATTTCCGCGGCCGAACGGCGCACCATCAAACGACGCCACCTGATTTATTACCTGCGTGTCTGGGACACCGCCAGCAACCGCCTGCTGGGACACCTCGCCGATGTATCCAGCGAAGGCTTCATGCTGGTCGGGGAAGAGAAAATCCCGTCCGGTCAGGATTTTGAGCTGGAAATTCGCCTGCCGGCTTCCGCTGATGAGATGGAAGCACTGCGTTTCAAGGCCATGAGTCGCTGGAGCAGCAACGATGTCAACAAACTGTTTTTTGACTCCGGCTTTCTGTTTACCGATATCTCGGACGCTACCCTGCAGCGGGTCACCGGCCTGATTGACGATTACGGCTTCAACGATTGATCTGCATCAGCGTTTCCAGTAGATTGCTAAGCCCTTCACTAAAAGCAGACCACGCAGTACCCCATGAACGGCAGCCTGTTTCTTTCGCCCGCAAACCCGTTTGCCAGCAATGATAATACGCAAAATCTCGAAGCATTGCTGCGTGAGCAGGGGCTGATCGACCAGCCTTGGCAAGGCCACGAAAACAGTTATCTGTGCGGTGAAAACTTTTTACAGCAAATCACTTTCATGGGCTGTTCACCTTATCTGGAATTCAGTCCGCCAAGCGATGGCCGTGACAACTTCTGCCACGTCATCCTGCATCACTATGAACACTGCCGGATGTTCAGCGGCCGCCAGACGGCTCCGCCGCGTTGCCCTTCATGCCGTTACCGCATCGCCGAATGGCGCGACCTGTTACAGCAGCATGATGTCGCCGATGAACAACAACTGTGGACCTGCCCAAAGTGCGCCGAGCAATATCATCCGGCCAGACTCGACTGGCGCCAGAATGCCGGCGCCGGCAAGCTGTTGGTGGAAATCCGCAATATCTTTCCCGGAGAGGCGGTACCGGTCGACAGCCTGTTACTGAAGCTGGGCAAGCTCACCGATGAACGCAAATGGCGTTATTTTTACCTGACCTGAAACAGCAGCCGAATAAGCTCAGGCCGTAATACAACGATTCTTGCCTTCGCGTTTGGCGCGGTATAACGCAGCATCGGCGCGCTCGAACACGCCAGCCGGTTCATCGCCTTCACGAAATTCGGTCAGGCCGCAGGAAATGGTCAGGTGAATGGTGGTGTCCTTGGCCTTGAGACTGGTTTGCGCCACCGCTTCACGCATCTTGTCGGCCACGGCCACGGCGGCGTCCAGGGCGGTACCGACCAGCAATACGACAAATTCCTCACCACCATAGCGGCCGATGAAGTCGGTCTCACGCAAATTCTGCTTAAGCCTGGCGCCAATCGCCTCGAGCGCCTTGTCGCCGGAGCGGTGTCCGTATTGGTCGTTGATGTTTTTGAAATTGTCGACATCCCAGACCATCAGCGTGAGCGGTTCGCCAAAACGTTTCCAGCGCGTATATTCCTGCTCCATACGCTCATCATAAGCCATGCGATTGGGCAGGCCCGTCACCGCGTCACGTAACGCCCGAGTGTAGGCATCCGCCATTTGCTGGCGCAACCCTTGCGCTTCCTGCTCGAGTTCCTCGAGGCGTTTGCGCAATTCGGTCTCACGCTCGAACGCCTGGCTGTGGCGTTGCTCATCGGCCTGCAAATGCTTGCTGACATGGCTGTGGATGATGTCGAGTTTTTCCGCCACCGTCTGTTTCAAGCGCGCCATATCCATTTCCGCCTGCATGGAACTGGACAGGCTGTCGACCTGTTCGTCCATAGCGCGACCCAGCTCGCGACCGCTTTGTAAGGAAGCTTCGCGCAACTCATGCGCACCGCGCACAAAGCTGTCGAGTTCCTGCAAACGGCTCGACAATTGCGACAGAAAATCCTCGGCCGACTGCACCTCGTTCTGGAATTCGTGCAAGGCAGTGACGACGATTTCATTGACGCGTGTGATCACCGTGACCCACATGTCATCGGATGCCTGCTCACCGAGTTGTTCGGCCAGAGCGTTGATCTGATCGGCAATCAGGCCCGGCCAGCGCAGTTGCCCCAGCACCGAGCGCAAGATCGTGTTCGGCATGACATCACGGCCAGCCTTGTCATCACCACCGAACAGCCGCCCCAGCAAACCCGGCTTTTTGTCTTCGGACGCCGCCTGCGGTACGACATCCCCGCCCAGCAGTTCAATCAAGGCATCGATCTGTGCATCACTGACCTGGGCCGGTTTGCTGCTGAGTTCCTGCCAGATGCGGCGGGCTTTTTTGATATTGCTGTCACTGACGGAGACACGCGTGAGAATGCGTTCGAACGGGTCGGCCGGCTTTTGCGCGTCGGCCGAGCGGACCATGGCGTCGGACAGATCGTCGAGTTTTTTGCGTATCCCCGGGCCGCAATCCTTGCGTACGGTTTCCTGAATGTTGGCAAGATAAGGGTCGAGCGAATTACTGAGGCCCTTGGCCGCCATGCTCAAGCGAATCAGCGTGCGGCAAAAAACCTTCTGGGTGTCGGCATTGATGCGTTCTTCCGATTCGTACTTGATGGACAGGCTACGATATTTTTCTTTCCAGTCCGTTTCCGTTTTCGCCATGAGAATTCCCTAAGTTCAGACGCCAGTTTTCCAGTTCGACCGTGTCTGGCACACAAATTGTCAGGCACACCGGCAAGTGGTCCGACAGGTAATAGTTAACGACCTGTGAGGAGCAAACCTGTAGTGAATCCGACACCAGAATGTGATCGATCTTCCTGACCGGGTTCCAGCTCGGGAAGGTATTCTGGTCGATATTGCTTTCCACCAAATGGCTGTTTTGCAGCAGAGAATGCATCTCCGGGCTGTTGGCTTCGCAGTTGAAATCGCCCATGAGGATGACGTGCGGATAGCGTTCGGCCAGTTGCTGCAGGAAATCAAACTGCATGCGCCGTGAACGGCTGCCCAGCGCCAGGTGCGCCACAATCATCGCCAGTGTTTCCTCGCCGTGCGCGAACTCGCATACCAGCACACCGCGTCCGGGCATGCCCGGTAATTTCTGGTGAAAACAATGGCTCGGCTGGTAACGACTGAGAATGCCGTTGCTGTGCTGGGCCAGCTTGCCGACATTGCGGTTGGCGCGCGTATACCAATACGGAAAACTGGCGCGGCCGGCGAGGTAGCGTGTCTGGTTGATGAAGCCGCTGCGGAAACTGCCGGCATCGACTTCCTGTAGTCCGACCAGGTCGGCATCGTGAAACAGCCGGCTGATTTCGTTGAGATTGTGTAACTGGCCGCGGTTGGGCAACAGATGCCGCCAGCCCTTGGTGAAATAATCGCGGTAACTGGAACTGTTGGCGCCAGCCTGGATATTGTAGCTGAGCAAGCGTAATGTCCGCCCGTCGCAGGGCTGGCTGGATTGCGTTACCGTCATTGTCTACCTATGTGCTCAGCAGACAATGGCTCTGAAATCAGTCGTCTGCCGTTTGTTGTTCTTCACGTACTTTATCGACCATATAGTCAAGAACTTCAAGCAATTGTGCGTAACTCTTGATATTGGCCGAGCGATAACGGCCGTTCACGACCAGCGCCGGCACACCCCGTAAACCGGATTGACGAAACAGCGAACCGGCCTGGCCAACACGCGTCTGCACGGCGAACGAACGCATCGCCTTGCGGAAAGTATCCAGATTGACGTTGTGCTCAGCGAGGAAAGCTTCCAGCTCCTGCTCGGTTTTGAGTTTTTTGCCCTGCTTGTGCATGGCTTCAAAAAATGCCTTGTGCAGACGCTCCGTTTCGCCCATGAGATCCAGCGCATAATAGGCTCTGGCATGCAGCTTGGCGGGGCCGTTGAAAGTCACCGGCACCCGGGTGAATCTGATGTCGGCCGGTTTTTTCGCCAGCCAGCTTTCCAGGTAAGGCTCGAAATCGTTGCAATGCGGACAGCCGTACCAGAAAAACTCCACCACTTCGATCGGTTCACCCTTGGCAACAGGCGGCTGGGAATCAATCACCGCATACTGATTGCCTTCCTGAAACTCCAACGCATGCGCCAATGAGGACAGGAAAGCGGCAAGCGCAAAAAATAATACCGGAAAGAATTTTTTCATTGAGATACCTGTTTGTCTGAAATCATGGTCCGGCGATTGCCGTCAGGTTTGTATGCCCGCTTACACCAGCCTGAGATAATAAAATAAAAAAAGAGTTCCGCAAAAAAAAGCGCGGAAAATTCGCGCCAATAAAAAGGCGCCTCGAAGGCGCCTTTTTACGAACAACAGACTTTATACACCAAAAATCACTTGAGTCCCTGCATGTACTGGGCAACCGCTGTCATTTCTGCCGGGCTCAGCTTGGACGCGATATTGCGCATCATCTGGTTGGCATCATTGTTACGCGCGCCGGCGGCAAAGTCTTTCAGCTGCTTTTCAACATACGCCGAGTGCTGACCACTGACTGCCGGGAAAGCCGAAGGCTGTACGCCCTGGCCGGTCGGACCATGACAGGCGGTGCAAGCCGCTACGCCTTTTGCCTGGATGCCGGCACGGTAGATCATTTCACCCTTGGCGACCTGATCCGCAGCAGCCTGGCCACCTTTGGCCTGCTGGCTGGCGAAGTACGCGCCAATGTCGGCCATGTCCTGTTCAGACAGTGCTGCCGCCATGCCCTGCATGGTGGCATCCTGGCGCGCGCCACTCTTGAATTCACTCAGCTGCTTGGCAATGTAGTTGGCGTGCTGTCCGGCCAGGTTCGGCCAGATCGGGTTGATGCTGTTGCCGTCCGCGCCGTGGCAGGCTGCGCACATGGCAGATTTGGTTTTGCCGGCTTCCGCATCGGCTGCCTGACTGGCGCCTGTGGCCATGGCTGCGATCAGAGAAAGACCTAATACCCACTTGTTCATAATTCCACCTATCGGTTTTTCCAGCAAAAAGGGTGCTTTGCAGCACCCTCGATGTGTTTCAGTTCTACCCGTCTTACTTCAGGCTTGAGTAATATGCAGCCAGGTTGGCCATATCCGCATCGGTCAGCGGCATCGCCATCGGTGCCATGACCGGATCCTTACGGGTGCCGTCTTTGAAAGCCTTCAGCTGCTTGACGATGTACTGCTCTTTCTGGCCAGCCAGGTTCGGATAGTTGGGGATCACGCTGATACCGTTGGCTCCGTGGCAGGCAACGCAGACTGCAGATTTGGCTTTACCGGCAGCCGCATCACCAGCAACGGCTGAACCCATAACGCCAGTCAAAACAATGACGGCCAGTGAAAGCAATACTTTTTTCATCTGAAACTCCTTGAAGTCATGATCGATAAGCCCTGCAAACCTGCAGAACCACAAAATTCTGGACGCAGTTTTATACCAGAAAGCGCCTGACAGGGTCAAATAATTAAGCAAAAACTAATTTACCCCGGACGCATGATTTTGCCGGCCATGCGTCGCGTCGCTAACCCCGCCAGGTATCGACACGAAACTGGAAATCCGTGGCTTTACCGGCCGTTTCCACACGCAGATGCACCAGCCATTGCATGCGCTCGAGGCTGCACACCGGCAACATGGCAATGGCCTGGAAACCGCCATCCGCCATACTTTCCAGTCGCACCAGGTTGTAACCCATATCCATATTCAGACCCTCGAACTCAACACTGACGCGCTGCAGCGACACATCGCCGCCGCGCACCTGCAGCGTCACCGGCGTGAGCGCCTGAAAATTGCGTGGCTCGATGGAAAAACGCAAATCATGGTTGTCCAGCTTCAGCTCACAGGCCTGCTGGCGCAGATCGCAATCCGACTCCACCACAATGGCCGGGTCGTCTGCCTCAAACCAGTCGAGTCGCTGCGCCAGATACCCCACCAGCAGAAAACCGGCGGCAACGACCACCAACAACCAGTCACGCATGACTGGCCACACGCTCGCCGAGGGCTTCGCAAACAGACATCAGGTCCTCTTCGGGCACAGGGCGCTGCAACGCATAACCCTGCAACATGTCGCAACCCAGCTGCTTGAGCAGGGCCACCGTGGCGTCACTCTCGACACCTTCCGCGACCACGTGAATGTCGAGGTTATGCGCCAGGCCGATGGTCGCCTTGACGATGTTCTGGTTCTGTTGGTCGTGTTCCAGGTTGATGATGAAACTGCGATCGATCTTGAGTTCCGACACCGGGAATTTTTTCAGCATCACCAGCGAGGAATAGCCCGAGCCGAAATCATCGACACTGATACGGTAACCGGATTCGCGCAGCTGCAGCAGCGCCTGGCGGCATTGCGCCGAGTCCATCATTTCCGCCGATTCGGTAATTTCGAACAACAGGCTGGCCGGCGTGATCGACGACGCCTTGACCGCCGCATCCAGCCAGGCAATGAAATCCACATCCTCGATCACGCGCACCGACAGATTGACGGCGATTTCCAGCCGGGTACCCTGTTCCTGCAGGCGTGTAATCGCGGCGATGGCCTCTGTGACGACCCACTCGGTCAGTGGCCGCACCGCGTTGGCCTGCTCGGCCAACGGCAAGAACGCATCCGGAAACAGCAATCCCTGGGTCGGGTGCTGCCAGCGCACCAGCGCTTCGACATGGCAAATGTCATCATGTTTGCGCAGCGGAATCTTGGGCTGGTACCAGAGGCGCAACTGGTTGTCGCGCACCGCTTCGCTTAGGCCGGCCATGAGTTGCAGGCGATCGGGAAAACTGTCGCTGCTTTCGCTTTCATACAAAGCCGTCAACCGGCCCTGACGTTTGGCCTGATACATGGCCTGGTCGGCGCAATTGAACAGGGCCTCGGCGGTGAGGGCATGATCCGGGAACAACGCGATACCGAGACAGGCATCAACGTTGAGCTGCGCCTTGCCGAGATTGACCTCACGTGCGATTACCGACACCACCTTGGCGGCCACCAGTTCGGCCTGCTCTCGCCCGTCAACGCGCACCAGCACGACGAATTCATCACCGCCCATGCGCGCCACGGTATCGACATCACGCAGCAGGCCGCGCACGCGCTTGCCGACCACCTGCAACAGGAGGTCACCGACATGATGACCGAGCGTATCGTTGATTTCCTTGAAGCGATTCAGGTCCAGCAACATCAGCGCCAGCCGGTGGCCATCACGGCCGGCCTCGTGCATCGCCTGGCGCAGCCGCTCCTTGAACAGCCGCCGGTTCGGCAGCCCGGTAAGCGCATCGTGCAGGCTGGCGCGCGACAATTCCGTATTGAGCGTCTCCAGGTCGACCGCGTACTTCGCCGTCTTGAAATGCAGATATTGCAGATAAATCAGCAGGATACTGCCCAATAGCAAGACCGCCACGAACACCGGCAGGTAAGGGTTGGTCCAATCAAAGTGAAACGATTGCAACAGCGAGTGTTCCGGCAGGTCAATCAGTATCCAGCGCGTGCCGGCCACCGGTTTGCTGGCCAGGATGGTCTGTTGTTCCGTCGGCGAGATGAAGTTGGAGCGCACGCCTTTGGTGCGGTCGCCTTTGGAGGTAATTTCCACCAGATTGGGCTTGTCGGCACGTGTCAGGATCAGTTGGTGGCCTTCCGGCTGGTAAGCTCCGAGGCTCTCCACCACGAAAGCTGGCGTGAAGCTGATGAAAAAAATGTAGTCGTTGCGGCTGATGGTCACCGGCACCATGACATCCAGATGCGGCGAACCCGCCACCGGGTGCAAAAACACATCCAGTTGCTGGCCGGACTCGATGTAATGGCTGATGTCCAGGCGGCACAGCTCACCCATCAGGCCGAGCTCCAGTTCAACAAGTGGTTTGCCCTGCATGGTGGTCACCGTGGCCGAATAGGCCTCCGGGAAGGCCTCGATCAGCGCCGCGTGCAAATGATTGGCCAGTCGGTTGTTGTCCGGATTGACCAACAAGCGTTCCAGCGTTTGCTGGTTGGCCTGAGCGAACAAACGGGTGGCGCGCTCCAGTTCACTGAACAGGACTTCCAGCCGTTCGCTGACGCGGTCGACGACGGCCTGGGCCTGTTGCCTGGCCTCACCGGGGCGTTGGCGCAGTTCCTCGAAGCCGGCCTGATGAATACCCACCAGCGCAGCCAGCAACAGCGGCAAGCCGATCAGCGTGGGAGCCCAGCGGGAAAAGAAGGTGGAATTCATCAGCTCGCTTCACAGGTTTAATGTTGCTTGTCGCCGAGATGAGACAGGTACAACGCCAGGCCCAGCAGCGCGATGCCGGCCGCCAGCATCAGCAGGTCCAGGGCATTGGCAAACTTCATTTCTACCGCGAATTCGAAAAAACGCACAATGAGAATCATCATAATGACCTTGGCCAGGCGGCCTTTCAGGTCATCCAGATTTTCGATGAACAGCACGCGCGAGGCCTGTTCCGAGGAGGCCGCCTGATCGATCTTGCTGATGAACAGTTCATACAGGCCCATACTGAAAATCAGCAATACCGTCGCCAGCAGAAAACCATCAACAATCTCAACCACATGTTTGACGGTTTCAGCGCGCAACATGGCTCTTTCAACACCATCCAGCGCCGACGAACCATAATGCACGACATGGCTGATCATGATCCAAACATCCACCATGGTGACGTAAAACATCACGATCGACGCTATCAGGCCACCGATCACGCCCAAAAACACCAGCAGGCGGCTTTGCCACAGCATTCCTTCAAACAGGGCTTCCAGGTTCTTCATGGCGTCTATGCAACGGTCCTCTACGTAAACAGTGCATAGCATAGCATCCCATGGATGTTATTATATTGTGCTTTTTCACACAGGAGTCGTGCAAAACCCCATGCAGACATTCATCCCGGGACAGCGCTGGGTCAGCGACACGGAATCCGAACTCGGTCTTGGCACCGTCACCGAAATCTCCGGCCGAACAGTAACCTTGCTGTTTTCCGCCAGTGGCGAGTCCCGCTCCTATGCCATGCAGACCGCACCACTGACGCGGGTGGCTTTCACCGCCGGGGAACAGGCCAAAAGCCAGCATGGCTGGCTGCTGCTGGTGAAACAAACCGAGGAACAAAACGGCCTGCTGCTGTATCGCGGCATCGACACCGACGGCCAGCCGCGTGAGCTGCCGGAAGGCGAGCTCGACGCCGGCCAGATTTTCAGCCGCCCGCAGGACCGTCTGCTGCGCGGTCAGCTCGACAAGCCCAAATGGTTCGACCTGCGCTACACCACCCTGCAACAAGCGCAACGCCTGGCCTTATCGGTCAATTACGGCCTGACCGGCATTCGCGCCGACCTGCTGCCGCACCAGTTGTATATCGCCCATGAAGTCGCCAACCGCAGCAATCCGCGCGTGTTGCTGGCTGATGAAGTCGGCCTCGGCAAAACCATTGAAGCCGGCATGATCATTCACCATCAATTGCTCACCGGCCGCGCCCGGCGTGTGCTGATCCTGGTACCGGACCCGCTGTTGCACCAGTGGCTGGTGGAGCTGCTGCGCCGCTTCAACCTGAGTTTCAAGATCTTCGACGAGGAACGCTGCCAGGCCATCGAGGAAAGCATCGGCCAGGACAACCCGTTTATCACCGAACAACTGGTGCTGAGCAGCATCAACCTGTTTCTCAATCACCCGCAGCGCCACGCACAGGCGCTCAATGGCGGCTGGGATTTACTCGTGGTCGACGAAGCGCACCATCTCGACTGGTCGGAAGACAACGCCAGCGACGAATATCGTGCGGTCGAACAGATCGCCGAGAATACCGCCGGCGTATTGCTGCTGACCGCCACACCGGAACAGCTTGGCAAAAGCGGCCATTTCGCGCGCCTGCGCCTGCTCGACCCGGACCGCTTCCACAGCCTCGAAGCTTTCGAGCAGGAAGAAACGCACTTTGCACCAATCGCCGATGCGGTGGAACTGCTGATCAGTGGCCAGCCGGAACAGCTCAACACCGTGCAGCAATTGCTAACGCAACTGCACGACGACAACATCCTGCAATTGCTGCTGCAGATGCAGCAGACTTCCGACAGCGCCGCATTCGACAAACTGCGCGAACAGCTCATCCACCAGCTGATCGACCGCCACGGCACCGGCCGCGTGTTGTTTCGCAACACGCGTGCACGCATCAAAGGCTTTCCCGAGCGCATCGCCCATGCATGGCCGCTGGACCTGCCGGAGCTGTACCAGCCCGATCCGGAAACCGATTTCGAAGCGCCACAACTGCTGCAACCCGAGCACCTGTTCAGCATGCACGCCAAAATCAGCGATCCGGACTGGTCGGATTTTGATCCGCGCATCGGCTGGCTCACGCAATTGTTGAAACAACACAGCGGCAGCAAGATGCTGTTGATCTGCGCCAAGGCCGACACCGCCATGGAACTTGAACAGGTGTTGCGCACGCGCGAAGGCATTCTATCGGCGGTATTCCACGAACACCTCAGCATCATCGAACGCGACCGCGCCGCCGCCTGGTTTGCCGATCCCGAGGAAGGCACGCAGTTACTGATCTGTTCCGAAATCGGCAGCGAAGGCCGCAACTTCCAGTTCGCCCATCACCTGGTTCTGTTTGACCTGCCGTTCAACCCGGACCTGCTGGAACAGCGCATCGGCCGGCTCGACCGCATCGGCCAGCAGCACAGCATTCACATCCACGTGCCTTACTTCAGCGACAGCGCCACCGAAACCATGTTCCACTGGTACGAGCAGGGCCTGAATGCGTTTGCGCGCACCTGCCCGGAGGGCCATAGTGTGTTCCAGCAACTCGAACCGGCGCTGGCCCAGGCACTCGCTGACCCCGACCCGGAACAGATCCAGTCATTGCTCAACAGCGCCCAACAACTGGCACAGCAAACCCGCGAAGAACTCGAGCGCGGCCGCGATCATTTGCTCGAACTCAGCTCCTGTCGCCAGCCGCAGGCGAACCAGCTGGTCGAACAGATTCGCGCCGAGGAACAGCCAGGCGAACTGTCGCGTTATCTCGACAAACTGGCCGACTGTTACGGTCTGGACCTGGAAGAACATTCCGCCCACAGCCAGATACTGCGCCCGACTGCGCAGATGTCGGTCGATGCCTTTCCGGCATTGCCACAAGACGGCATGACATTGACCACCGACCGCAACACCGCACTGCTGCACGAAGACCGGCATTTCATCAGCTGGGAACATCCGCTGGTGCGCGGCGCCATGGATCTGGCTTTATCCGGCATCCAGGGGCGCACCGGCCTGATCGCCGCGAAACTGCCTGGCGGCCAGAGCGGCCTGCTGCTCGAGTGCCTGTTCGTGCTCGAAGCCATCGGCCCGGCCGGACTGCAGGCCGGCCGCTTCCTGCCACCTACCTGTTTACGCATGCTGGTCAACAGCAAAGGTGAAAACCTCGCCGAGCAAATCGATTATGACGAACTGGCCGACAATGCCATCGCGTTGGAAAAGAAAACCCTCATGAACCTGCTCAACAAAGCCCTCCCGGCAGCCCCGGCATTGCTACAACAGGCCGAAGCACAGGTGAAGGAACTGGCCGAACCGATTCTCCAGAAAGCCACGGAACAAATGCTGGATTACTACACCAGTGAAATCCAGCGGCTGACGCAGCTACAGACCATCAACCCGCTGGTACGTGATGACGAGATCGAAGATTTGCAGGCCGAAGGCTTGGCCTTGCATCGCATCCTGGAAAACGCGCAGTTAAGGCTGGATGCGATTCGGTTGGTGGTGTTGGCTTAGGCACATTCAAAGGTCCGGCTATTGCCTGCTATTTTTGCCCGGCATGGAACACCGGTATGAAAATAAAAAAGGGACGGCATTGCCGTCCCTTTTCAGTATTTAATAAGATTTTATTCTAGAAGCCTTTGACGATACTGAGGGAAACAAAGTCAACATCATCACCACCAAAATCATAGCGTTCTGCTTCTGCACGAACTTCCCAACTGTCGGCAAACTTCAGGCCGGCGCCAACACCAAAGTAAGCGTCTGTGCCATCATCATCAACTGATGAGGTCGCCAATCCGGAACCCGACACTGTGCCGTCAATATCCCAAAATGCAAGTCCGAGTTTACCGAATACATTAAATGTTTCATTGAAGGGATAGGTAAACTTGCCACCAACACCAAAGGCAGTACCTTCCGATGAAACACGGGCATTATTTACTGTGAATGCGTAAGTGGTACCACCAAGAACAAAAGTATCACCATTGTTACCTGTTAATGTAGCCTCGCCGAGATCCACATAAAAACCTTCCAACGCAATATTTTCATTAAAGTTGTAACCGGCAAAAATCTTGTAACCAGTATCTTCCTCATCCAGGCTTGCTGTACCAGTTAAACTGGAAATACCTGTATCTGTATCAGTCCAGCCACCACCAATTCCTACATACCATTGGTTATCCGCAGCCTGGGAAGTTGCAGAGACAGCCAGCAAGGTTGCCGCAATCGAGCTGGCAAATACTTTTTTTGAAAACATTTTCAAATCTCCCTAATCCGTGAAAATAAAAACAGCCGGGACAACAGTACTTGTGTATTCAGCCCAATTCAACAGCTTATGTAAGGAAATAGGGTTTTCACATACAAATATGGTCTTTGCCCCCAGGGTTGCCAGAAAATGAATGTGATTGGTCATCAGGCAATACGCATGAACGTCGACAATTCAAGGTAAGCGTTATAATCTGATTTATCGAAGTAGACCGGCTTTCGGTCATTGCCGCGTTGAACAACATGAACCGGAACACCCGGCGGATAAAAGCATGGCTTTCTTGGCATCGGAAATTCCTTTTTCCTGATAAACAAGAATGACTATATTTCAAAGTCAAAAATATTAAAAAAACATAAAAGGGTACTGACCCCTTTTTCACTTTTACCTCGTCCCCTTTTACCTCTTTATTCTCTAACACTCCCTAATGCTTTACGCTCTTCTTCAAGAGCTTTCAAAGCATCATCAGTCAATTTTTCAGTTTTTTGATCAAGCCACCCCTCCATACAGGCTTCTTTAAAATAATGCGAGTATCGGCCTGAGTTAACCCGTGAAAGCACATCCAATGCTGCATATTTTTTATACAGTAATTTCGATTCCCAAAATTCAATAGCCTTTTCCTCAGCAAGGATAGGAGCAATTTTTCCTAATGAGGTTAGTGCTGTCGTATCTAGACCAAATGAACCTCGCTCAAGCAGCTCTAATAAATAATTTTCTGATTCATTTGTATCAATAACATTTTTCCCCAGCCATTCAGCAATCTCTACTTTTGCCCAATATTCATCTGAATCTATAACATGAGGAATTAATTTTTGGAAAAGAGGCTTATTCTTAACTATTTGCTCTATGAATATTTCATCTTCATGATCTCTCGCAATAGAAAAGATAAGACCTTCTATCGTCAAATCACTCAAACTTTCGATTTCCACATTGGAAATAAAATCCGATACAGCTTTTTCAAAACTGGCCCAGTTGTTATATTCATCCGACCAGTCAGGTGAATCTTTATCACTGATTTGGTCAGCCCAAGACTTGAAACTACTAAATTCCTGTATAAAACCGTCAACGATATTTTTTTCCATAGACATAAACCAATTATTTAAGAAACCTTATTTGATTAGGGCTAGCTGGAACCACATGAGAGCCAGTCCGTCCGTTATGAATTGTCCCATAACGAGTAGGCGCACCGTTGTAAGAGCCCACATTACGACCAAAATCTGCAATAGGTCTACCTCTAGGATCATTTCTAATAATTGGGTACTTACCATCTCTAACTCCATCAACTAGCTCCTGAGGGTTTTCTCCCCTATGTATTGGGCTTCTATTACCAATATTAGGATTTTCAGGATTATGCCGATATTGCTTATCAGCATTGATATCATTGATATCTGTATTGCAATCAGAAAAATGGTCACATCTACAACTAGCTACATCAATTCCTGCAAAAGAATTATTAACAACACAGCTTTTAACTGTATGACCTTCAGCATTACACGCTGCAGCACACCTAGCCAATGATGTGGGGCTACAGTTTCTCATTAATCCATAAAGATCAATGTAGTTAATTGAGTTCCCCCCAACATAGGCATAGGTATTAAGACCACCTGCAAGCCCAATCGGATCAGACTCCAGATACCTTCCTGTTTCCGGATCATAATCCCTGAAGTAATTGTAGTGTAACCCCGTCTCCGCATCGTAATACTGCCCCGGGAAACGCACATTCAGTGTGACATCCACCTGATCGCCATCCGGGTCGCTGTCGACCGTGGCCTGGCCAAAGGGATCATAGGTGGCTGACCAGACTTTGATACCGTTGCCATCGCTCATGGCCTTCGGCGTGCCGAGAAAGTCCGTGTGTACGTAATAGACCACGGCCGGGCTTTGCTGGTAATCCAGCACCGCCAGCAGTGTGCCATTGAGGTAGACGTATTCCCTGACTACCGCGCCGAGCGCATTGGTTTCCGCGAGCAGTTCGCCTTCCGTGCCATAACGGTATCGCGCCTCGCTACCGTCAGCCGGCAATTTACTGACTCGCTGGCCCAGACCGTTGTAGGCGTAGCTTGCCGTGAGCACGGCGTTGTCATGGACCTCGAGCAGGCGATTGTGCGGCGTGTAGGTAAAGCTGCGATTGCCATTGGCGATGGTGTTGCCGTTGGCATCCGTCTGCACATCGGTCAGGTCGATTGTGTCCAGGCGGTTGCTGTTTGACTCATAGCTGTACGAAGTGGTTTGGGCATCCGCGATCAGTTGCGTACGGTTGCCGTTTTTGTCGTAGTCGTAGTCGCGGCTGCCGAATACGCCGGTGCCGGTAGCGAGGCGGTCGAGGCCATCGTAGCTGTAACTGGTCAACACGGCGTCTTCGCTGCGCTGCAACAGATTGCCGACCACATCGTATTGCCCGCCGGTCAGGCTAAGCACACCGCTCACCGTTGCAGCGGTCTGTCGGTAAGCCAGATCATAACCCTGACTCAGGCTCAAACCGTTACCGCAGGTCAGGCTGGCGACAGCACCAAAGGGCGAATAGCCGATGCCGCTTGCGAGACTGACATTGAAGCCATTGCCACTCAGGTCAAGCTGAGCGACCTGCCCGGCCGCATCGTAACTGAAAGTCAGGGCCGAACCGGACGGATAGGTCAACGTCTGCACGCGCCCGGCGGCGTCATAGGTGTAGGCCACGCCCTGGTGAACAGCGACATCGCCAAAAGCAGTGTAGCTGTAATCAGTGACAACCGGTGCCGATGAACTGTATGTGACGCTGCACAGACTGCCAGTACCCTGTGTGCAACTGTCATAACTGTAGCTGATGTCGTGATCCGTACCT
>JASFVP010000086.1:0-7978 GCA_050049775.1 Chromatiales bacterium | reverse complement strand
CAAAGGCATGCACATATTCTTCGCGATATTTGTTCGATTCGCGGACTTCAAGCGGGTTTTTTCCATAATCCTGTGATGATTTCTGGTTCAACATCTGGCGTCTCCGGTGGCTGCAAAAGGGAAGGGGGATACAACACATCAGGGGGTGGGCAACCGCCTGGCCAGAAACGGCCGATCATCAGGGCATATCGGATTTTCAGTAACGTAAGGAAGTCTTGATAGAGGTTAACAAAAGACCTCACCCGCGTTACCAACTGCTGTGACGCTGTTGTCGGAGGCCGATATTTAAAATTGTCGGCTGACAGCGCAGGGTAAATGGTTAGTGCACTAAACATTTTTCACATGATAAACGAATCCGCACAGCATTTCATGTGCGGGCACGAACGAGACGACTCATGTTGTAGCGTAGTATTGCAATTTGCGCTTGCAGGCCGGATTAGCGCCGCTTTGCAAAGGACAGGTGTCAATGGAATGCAAATTAAAAAGGCCTGCATGGCAGGCCTTTGAGATTACCAGTAAAAATACCGGTTTATGTCTGGTACCGGAGGCCGGACTCGAACCGGCACGCTTTTAAGGGCAACGGATTTTGAATCCGTCGTGTCTACCAATTTCACCACTCCGGCAAACAAGCTGCGCAGTATAGCTGGATTAAAAAAACGGGCAAGTCCGTATGTTACTATCGCGCCCCATGAACTTGACTGACTTTGACTACGAACTACCCGAAGCGCTGATCGCTCAGTACCCGCCGGTGGTGCGCGGCGACAGCCGTCTGCTGTGCCTGGATGGCAACAGCGGTGAGTTGCGTGATGCGCATTTCAGTGAGTTCATCGCTCTGCTGCGACCGGATGATCTGCTGGTGTTCAACAACACGCGCGTCATACCGGCACGTTTGTATGGCCATAAGCAAAGCGGTGGCAAGCTCGAGATCCTGCTGGAAAGACTGTTGTCGGAAAAGCGTGCCCTGGCGCATGTGCGCGCCAGCAAGTCGCCCAAAGCAGGCAGCAGCATCGTGCTGGATAACGAAGATAAACTGACGGTTGTTGGCCGCGAAGGTGCGTTGTATGTGCTGGAGTCTGAAAAAGACCTGGCCGCTATCATGCAACAGGCCGGGCACATGCCGTTGCCGCCCTACATCAATCGCGCCGATGCCGTGGCGGACCAGGATCGCTACCAGACCGTGTACGCCAGCCAGAGTGGCGCGGTGGCGGCACCGACAGCCGGCCTGCATTTTACCGATGCATTACTGCAGCAGATCAGGGACAAGGGCATTACCTCGGTGTTTGTCACGCTGCATGTTGGCGCCGGCACCTTCCAGCCGGTGCGCAGCGACAATCTCGATGAGCATGAGATGCATGCGGAGTACGTCGATGTTGACCAGACAGTGGTCGATGCCGTGCAAGCGGCCAAACGCCGCGGTGGCCGCGTCATTGCAGTGGGCACGACTTCGGTACGCAGCCTCGAAAGCGCAGCGCAATCTGGTGAGATCCGCGAGTTTCATGGCGACACACAGTTGTTCATCCGGCCGGGTTATCCTTTCAGGGTGGTTGATGCCCTGTTGACCAACTTCCATTTGCCGCAATCGACCTTGCTCATGCTGGTGTCGGCGTTGGGCGGCCTTGAGAGCATCAGGCAGGCTTACCGTCATGCCATTGAAAAGCACTATCGGTTTTTCAGTTATGGTGATGCGATGTGGATAACGCGACAGGAATTAACTTCCTGAAACACAATAAAAAAAGGCGCGGCAGGGGAGCCGCGCCAAGTACCACCAAAGGAGGATGGAGGATGTGCTGAATCATCAGCACATAAGCATTTTCTAATAAAGTGATCATTAAGTCAAGGTTAATTGGACATTAATACCACTCTATATGGAAACTCTTATGCTCTATTGTGGAAAACCACAACATTTATAACTAATTGTTTTTAAATATGAAATTTAATTTGTTAAAAACGGCAGGTCTGGCCCGGCGCGGCCGTTTGCAGTTCGAGCGTGGCAATATTGAGACACCGGCTTTTATGCCGGTTGGCACCTATGGCACGGTCAAGGCGATGACGCCGGAAGAACTGATCGGCCTGGGCGCGGAGATTGTGCTGGGTAACACCTTTCACCTGTGGTTGCGACCCGGTACGAATATTATTCGTAAACACGGCGACCTGCATGATTTCATGCACTGGCAAAAACCGATCCTGACCGACTCGGGCGGCTTCCAGGTTTACAGTCTCGGCGCCATGCGCAAGATCAGCGAACAGGGTGTGGCGTTTCGCTCGCCGGTGGATGGCGCCAAGGTGTTCATGGGACCGGAAGAGTCCATGCAGGTGCAGCGCGAACTTGGTTCCGACATTGTCATGATTTTCGACGAGTGCACACCGTATCCGGCCACGCATCAGGAAGCGGCCGACTCGATGCGTCTGTCGCTACGTTGGGCCAAACGCAGCAAGCAGGCGCACGGCGACAACCCGGCGGCGCTGTTCGGCATTGTGCAGGGCGGCGTTTATGAAGATTTGCGCGCCGAGTCGCTGGCTGGTTTGCAGGATATCGGCTTTGACGGCTATGCCGTTGGCGGCCTGTCGGTCGGCGAACCACCGGAAGACCGCTGGCGTGTGCTCGATGACCTGTCGACCCGCTTGCCGGCCGACAAGCCGCATTACCTCATGGGCGTTGGTACGCCCGAGGACATTGTTGAGGCGGTGCAGCGCGGTATCGATATGTTCGACTGCGTCATGCCAACGCGCAATGCGCGCAACGGTCATCTGTTCACCCACAGCGGCATCGTGCGCATCAAGAATGCGGTGCATGCCGATGATACCGGACCGCTGGATCCACTGTGCGATTGTTATACCTGTCGCAATTACAGCCGCGCCTATTTGCGCCATCTGCATCGTTGTAATGAAATTCTCGGTGCCCGGCTGATGACGATACACAATCTGTATTATTATCAAAGCCTCATGCGAGGCCTGCGTGATGCCATCGACACGGACTCGCTGCCGGCCTATGTCAAGGACTTCTATGCCATGCGACAATGACAAAAAATTGCTGCCGGCATCTCAATTCCGATCGATTTATGTAATAATCGCGCGATTCTGAAATAACCGGATCCGGGAACTTGTCGCCATGACAAGGTTCTGTGGTTAACGCTACGAATTAATATTTAACAGGAACTACTCATGAGTTTTTTTATTTCTGACGCTATCGCCCAAACCGCACCCGCTGCCGCTGCCGGCGGCCAGCAAGCCGGCTGGGAAGGGCTGATCTTCCCGATCGGCCTGGTCATCATTCTGTATTTTTTCATGATCCGCCCACAGGTCAAACGCCAGAAAGAACACAAGGCCATGGTCGAGGCCATCAAGAAAGGTGATGAAGTGCAGACCACCGGTGGCCTGCTGGGCAAAATCACCGACCTGGGTGACAATTTCTGCACACTGGAAATCGCCGATAACGTCGTCGTCAAAATCAGGAAGACTTCGGTCGAAACCGTCTTGCCAAAAGGCAGTCTGAACGAACTGTAAATACATTGCCTTGACCTTTGGTGGTGTATAACTTCAAGTCCTTCATATTCAGGCGCAGCCAGCCATGATTAATCAATATCCGCTCTGGAAAAACCTTCTGGTCATTATCGTGATCGCCGTCGGTGCGTTGTATGCGTTGCCGAACATCTTCGACCAGGACCCCTCGATTGAAATTTCGGCGTCGCGTGACGTCGTGGTCGATGACGCGCTGCAGGCACAGGTCAAGGCGCGGCTCGAGGCAGAACAGGTCGATTACAAGAAAATCCAGCGTTTTAACGATCGCTTGCGGGTGCGTTTTGTCACACCCGAAGCGCAACTCAAGGGGCAGGCCGCACTCGAGACCGCCTTGCCGGACGGCTATACCCAGGCATTGACGTTGTTGCCGGATTTGCCCGGTTGGCTGGTGGCGCTGGGTGCCGAGCCGATGTATCTCGGCCTGGACCTGCGTGGCGGTATTCACGTGTTGATCGACGTTGATATGGATGCAGCGGTCAAACAGGCGATTGAGCGTTATGCCGGCGATGTGCGGACATTCCTGCGCAGTGAAAAGCTGCGTTATGTCACGGTCAAGCAAACGGCCGATGGCGTGGAAGTCAAGTTCAGTGATGTTGTCGTGCGCGACAAGGCCGAAGACGAACTCGGTAACGAGTTTCGCCAGCTGACGATCGAAACCCGCGATGAAGGCGATGCCTACTTTGTTGAGCTCAAGCTCAATGAAACCGAACAGCGCAGTATCAAGAAGTTTGCGCTGGAACAGAACATCACCACCTTGCGCAACCGCGTCAATGCACTCGGTGTGGCCGAACCGATCATCCAGCAACAGGGTGAACGTCGCATTGTCGTACAACTGCCGGGAGCGCAGGACCCTGGCCGGCTTAAGGATCTGCTCGGCGCTACCGCCACGCTGGAATATCGCCTGGCGGATACCGAACACAGCGTACAGGATGCGCTCGACGGACGTGTGCCTGCCGGCTCAAAACTCTATCGTGAACGTGATGGCACGCCGGTGTTGCTGAAGAAAAGTGTGATTGTCACCGGTAACCAGATCACCGATGCGTCATCCGGCCTGGATCAGCGCAGTGGCGCAGCGGCGGTGTTCGTCAGCCTCGACGGCCAGGGCGCGCGGCGCATGCGCAATGTCACCACCGAAAACGTCGGCAAGCCGATGGCGGTCGTGTTCATCGAAAATCGCGTGGTCACCCGTATGGTCGATGGCCAGCCGGTCAAACGCAAGATCAAGGTCGAGGAAGTCATCAGCATCGCCAATATTCTGGAACCCTTTGGCCGGCGCTTCCAGACGACCGGTCTCGACAGTACCGAAGAAGCGCACGACCTGGCTTTGCTGTTGCGCTCCGGCGCTTTGGCGGCGCCGATTGAAATCGTTGAGGAACGCACCATCGGCCCAAGCCTGGGGCAGACCAACATCGACCAGGGCTTCCAGTCGGTCGTCATCGGTCTGGCGCTGGTGCTGGTGTTCATGGTGGTGTATTACCGCGTGTTTGGCCTGGTCGCCAACGTGGCGCTGGTGTTGAACCTGGTGTTGATTGTCGCCATCCTGTCGATCCTGCAGGCGACGCTGACCCTGCCAGGTATTGCCGGTATCGTACTCACCGTCGGTATGGCGGTGGATGCCAATGTGCTGATTTTCGAACGCATCCGTGAGGAGATCCGCGTTGGCAGCAGTCCGCAGGCCAGTATTTTTGCCGGCTACGACAAGGCCATGAGCACCATTGTCGATGCCAACGTGACAACTTTGATCGCCGCCGTCGTGCTGTATGCCTTCGGTACCGGTCCGATCAAGGGCTTTGCCGTGACACTGGCGATCGGCATCGTGACATCGATGTTCACCGCTATCATCGGCAGCCGCGCGCTGGTGAACATCATCTACGGCGGCAAACGCGTCAGCAAACTCGCGATATAGGACAGATACGACATGCGACTTTTCAAAAAGCCAACTTCTATTGACTTCATGTCGAAACGCCAGATCGCCATGGTGTTTTCCGTGGCCTTGCTGCTGATATCGATCGCCTCGATCGCCATGCAAGGTCTCAAGCTCGGCATCGATTTCACCGGCGGTACCCTGATCGAAGTCGGTTACGCCAAGCCGGCGGAACTGACGGGTATTCGTTCGTCCATCGAAGGCGCCGGATTTGCCGATTCAACGGTACAGTATTTCGGCACCAACCGCGATGTGCTGATCCGTCTGGCGCCACAGGAAGGCCAGACCAGCTCCGAGTTGAGCGATCGCGTGTATGCGTTGTTGAATGCCGATGCCGACAATCCGGTGGAACTGCGCCGGGTCGAGTTCGTTGGCCCGCAGGTGGGCGATGAGCTGACCGAAGACGGTGGTCTGGCCATGCTGTATGCGCTGATCTTTATCCTGATTTATGTCGCGCTGCGTTTTGAATACCGTTTCGCCCTGGGTTCCATCATTGCGCTGGTGCATGACGTCATCATCACCATCGGTGTGTTCTCGGTCTTTCAGGTGGAATTTGATCTGCCAGTGCTGGCGGCGGTGCTGGCGGTGATCGGTTATTCACTCAATGACACCATCGTGGTGTTTGACCGCATTCGTGAAAACTTCCGCAAGATGCGTAAAGGCTCGGCAGCAGATGTGATCAATGGCTCACTGAACCAGACACTCAGCCGTACCCTGATTACGTCATTGACCACGGTTCTGGTATTGGCGGCGCTGTTTGTGTTTGGCGGTGAAATCATTCACGGCTTTGCCCTGGCGTTGCTCATCGGTGTCGGCATCGGTACCTATTCGTCGATATATGTCGCCAGTACCTCGGTACTGATGCTGGGCATTTCCAAGGCCGACCTCATGCCGGTCAAGAAAGAAGGCGCCGAAATCGACGATCGTCCCTGATCAGTCGGTATTCAGAAGCTTCGGATAGACCTGCTGGTAGTTGGCCACACTGTTTTTCCAGGTCCGCTCGCTGTCGACGTAATGCCGACCGTTTTCCTGCAATTGTGGCCAGAGTTGCGGGTTGTCCATGAGACGGATGATTTGCTTCGCCAGATCCTGCGCATCGTCGGCCTTGTGCAAAATGCCGGTTTCACCATCCCGTACTAGTTCACGATGACCGCCGACGTCGGATGCGACAAACAGGCGACGTTGCGCCATGGCTTCCAGCGGCTTGAGCGGCGTCACCAGTTCGGTGATGCGCATTGACAGGCGCGGGTAGGCCAGCACATCCACCAGACTGTAATAACGGCTGATCTCTTCATGCGGTACACGTCCGGTGAAGGTCACGGCCTGGTCCAGGCCGAGCTGTTGCACCTGTTGTTTGAGGTCGTGCTCCATCGGACCGCCACCGACCAGCAAGACATGGTAAGTCGGGTCTTGCGCCTGCAAGACCGGTAAGGCATCGATCAGCAGATTGAGTCCTTCATAGTGGTAAAACGAGCCGAGGAAGCCGACCACTTTTTTATCTTGTAAACCAAGCTCGGTTGCAAGGGCTTCATCTTTTTCCAGTCGTGGTGGGAACTGGCTGGTATCGACCGCATTCGGGATGATGGTCATCTTATCAGTGGCGATGCCACGTGAGTGGATGTCGTCATACAGGCCTTGGCAGATGCAGGTGACGGCATCGGCGTGTTTCAACGCCCAGGTTTCCATGCCGCGTGTGAATTTGTAACGCAGGCCGTTTTCCTTGCTGGTACCGTGGCTGACGGCGGCATCTTCCCAGAAACCGCGTACTTCATAAACGCTTGGAATGCCGTATTTCCGGCTGGCCTGGATGGCGGCCACGCCATTTAGCGCCGGGGAGTGTGCGTGCACGATGTCCGGCCGGAAAGTTTCGATGGCTTCGCGGATACGCCGGCGCAACACTGGAATGATGGCGAGCTGGTTGAGTATCGGAATTGGCCGCAGCAGCTCGTTGATATCAGGTGCGCGAAAGAAATGATAATCCTCGACGGTTTCTTCGGCGACCGGGTGACCGCTGGCCTGCACGTGTTTCGGACTGGTGACGTGGTCCGTCTGCCAGCCCATTTCGCGCTGATGCTTCAGAATGTATTTGCTTCTGAAGGTATAGCCGCTGTGCAGCGGGATGGAATGGTCGAACACGTGCAAAATTTTCATTGAACACCTGTGACAGGATTATTTTTTCAATGAAGTTTACCGTAACTGCCGGTTGATTGCTTATCCGCTGTGTTTGTTTTTCCGCGTCAGCCCGCAGCTCTCGGTGCCGCGTGTCGCGACAAACGTCCAGCAGCCCGATATACACCACAACATCAGGCCGAACAGGATCGACTGCCAGCTGATGCCGGCCTGGCCGGTCGGTCCACCGATAAAGCCGAACAGGATGCTGACAAATGCCGCCAGCCAGATGACGCAGACCGGTGCAATGCAGCTGGTGCCACAGGTGTAACGCGCAGCAACCAGCGGTGGTGCAAGAATGCACTTGAGTGAAATATTCATGTTGCCTCCAGCGCTTCGATGATCGATTTTTTTAAAATTATTTTT
>JASFVP010000085.1:0-8123 GCA_050049775.1 Chromatiales bacterium | reverse complement strand
GGATTTTGCCCGTGGTCCGGCGCTGCAGTGGTCGCTGATTATTCTGGTGGTTGGCGTCCTGTGGCGATTGTTTGGCGCACTGTTTTTATTGCGCCATAAAGATCTCTCCAAACCCAAGGGTGAGACTGGCGGCGGCGCTGTGCTCACCGTACTCAATCGATTCTGGCCAAAGCCGCAGTTCAGCAAAATCACTTTTACTGTGCTGCTGGCTTATGTCATGCACATCGGGCTGTTTGTGGTGGTGTTTCTGTTTGCCCCACACATCACCCTGATCAAGGACATGACCGGTCTCAGCTGGGGCGGACTGCCCAACAGTGTGATCATGTTCGCCGGCACGGCGACCATCGCCGCCATGGCAGCGTTGCTGGTGCGCCGCATGACTACCCCGGTGCTGCGCATGATTTCCAGCTGGGAAGATTATTTCAGCTGGGCGGTCACAGCGGCGCCGGTACTGACCGGTATGTTGGCGTATGCACATGTCGGTGGACGTTATGAAAACCTGTTGGCGGTGCATTTGCTGACGGTTGAATTGCTGTTCGTCTGGTTCCCGTTTGGCAAGCTTATGCATGCCGTGCTCTTTATTCCGTCACGTGCACAACTGGGCGCACATTATGCGAGAAGAGGGGTGAAGATATGAGCGCTGTGGATTTGAGCCGGTTTTCCCAGTTCCGTGAGGGTATCGCCGCGCTGGCGAACGTTGAATATGCTTCCGTCCTGACGGATGAACAGCGCGTCGACAGAGCCAAACAGGTTTTTTGGCGCAAGATCGATAAAACGCTGGCGATGGACCTGGAGTCCTGTATTCATTGCGGTCACTGCGCCAGCGCCTGCCATTTCCATGAGTCCACCGGCGATGCCAAATACACCCCGATTCGCAAACTGGACCTGATGAAGCGTTTTTACCGGCGGGAACTGTCGCCGTTGCGTTGGCTGCATCGTCTCTACACCCGTGACATCAATGTCGCGGATCTGTCGAAATGGCAGGAACTGGTGTATGACTCCTGTACTGAGTGCGGGCGCTGTTCACAGGTCTGTCCCATGGGCATTAACATCGCCAACGGCGTCAATGTCATGCGCGAAGCGCTGGCGCAAGCCGATCTCATGCCAACGGAACTGGCGGTCGTGGAACGCGAGCAGTGCGGCCAGAGCACTGTGTTCGGTTTTGGCACTGACCAGTTCATGCAAGGTGTTGAAAGCATGCGCGCCCAGGGAATCGAGATACCGGTCGACAAGGAGAAGGCCGATGTGCTGGTGCTCAGCACCGTGGTTGACATGATGTTGTTCAATGATTCGGTGATGGGCACGATCAGGATCATGAACCATCTCGGACTCAACTGGACGTTCAGCAGCAGCAATTTCGAGGCGGCTAACTTTGGTCTGCTGTCCGGTTACGAAGGTCTGCAGAAAAGCGCCAGCGACGGTATCATCAACAAGGCGAAGGAAATTGGCGCCAGCATGGTTATTGTGCCGGAGTGTGGTCATGCATATCCCGCCTTGCGTTGGGACGGCCCCAATGAATATGGCCAGGAGTTGCCGTTTGAAGTACTGGCGATATCGGAGTTTCTCGGCCGCGAAGTCGAGGCCGGCCGGCTCAAGCTGAAGAACATCGGCAAGTCGAAAAAAGTCACCATGCATGATCCCTGCAAGGTGGCGCGGCACAGCGGCGTCATCGACGAACCGCGTGCCGTGCTGAATGCACTCGGCGTTGATTTCACCGAAACCGAATCCAGCCGGGAAGTCAACTGGTGTTGCGGTGGCGGCGCCGGCGTGTTCCTCATCAATCGCGCCAGTGACCTGCGCCAAAAAGCATTTGGCATAAAAATGGATCAGGTCAATGCGACCGGCGCGGATTCTGTGGTGATGTCGTGTGGCAGTTGCCGACTGAATTTCCTCAATGGCGCCGACAAGGCCAACTGGGACAAGCAGATTGAAAGTCTCGTGGCATTGGCGGCTGAAAATATTGCGGACTGAATTTTGACGATATGACAACCGGGCGGGCCGGGTGGAATATATCTGGCCAGCCGTAACACAAAGGTATTGTGACCATGAACGAAAGAGTTGTAGTCGATCCCATTACGCGCATTGAAGGCCATCTGCGCATTGAGGCAGAGACCGATGCCAGCGGCAACATCACCGGTGCCTCCAGCGCCGGCACTATGGTGCGCGGCATCGAAACCATTCTGAAAGGCCGTGACCCGCGTGACGCCTGGGCGTTTACGCAACGCATCTGTGGCGTCTGCACACTGGTGCATGGCATTGCTTCGGTGCGCGCGGTCGAGAATGCGTTGAACTATCCGATTCCAGCCAATGCGCAACTGATCCGCAACCTCATGATTGCGGCACAATACGTGCACGACCATGTCATGCATTTTTATCACCTGCATGCACTCGACTGGGTGGATGTGGTGTCGGCACTGAATGCCGATCCGAAAAAGACATCGGAACTGGCGCAGTCGCTGTCCAAGTGGCCGAAGTCCTCGCCGGGTTATTTTTCCGATATCCAGAAAAAGGTGAAAGGTTTTGTCGAATCCGGCCAGCTCGGTATTTTCTCCAACGGCTACTGGGGCCACCCGGCCTATAAACTGCCGGCCGAAGCCAACCTCATGGCGGTGGCGCATTATCTCGAAGCGCTGTCCTGGCAGCGTGATGTGGTGCAGATTCACACCATTTTCGGCGGCAAGAATCCGCATCCGAACTTCCTTGTTGGCGGTTCGCCGTCACCGATCAGCATCGACCCGGCTGCCAACACCGGCGGTGCCGGTACGACCGGCCTGAACATTCTGGCACTACAACAGATTCAGTATGTCATCAACCGCATGATGGACTTTGTTAATAATGTCTATATCCCGGATACGCTGGCGATTGCCAGCTTCTACAAGGACTGGTTCAAGCGCGGTTCCGGCGTGCGCAACTTCCTGACGTTCGGTGACATGCCGGAGAAGGGTATGGATGATCCGTCTTCCTATTTCATACCGGGTGGTGCCATCCTGGATCGTGACCTGAGCCGCATTCACCCGATCGATCTGAACGATCCGGCCCAGGTACAGGAGTTCATTGCACATTCCTGGTACGACTACAGCGTCGGCAAGGACAAGGGTCTGCATCCGTATGACGGTGAAACCAATCTGCATTACACCGGTCCCAAGCCGCCGTATGATTTCCTCGATATTGAAAACAGTTATTCCTGGCTCAAGTCACCGCGCTGGAAAGGCCAACCGATGGAAGTCGGTCCGCTGGCGCGCGTGTTGACGTTGTACGCCACCGGTCATGAACCGACGGTGGAACTGGCCGGTGCGGTACTCAAACAACTGGATGTGCCGATTGATGCGCTGTTCTCAACGCTGGGCCGTACCGCGGCGCGCACCCTGGAGACCAAGCTTATCGGCGACCAGATGAACATCTGGCTCAACAATCTGGTGGCCAATATCAAGGCGGGTGATCTGAGCGTGCACAACGACAGCCTGTTTGACCCATCCACCTGGCCGAAAGAAGCCAGAGGTGTTGGCTTCATGGAAGCACCACGTGGCGCACTGGCACACTGGATTGTTATCAAGGACGAGAAAATCGACAACTACCAGGCGGTGGTACCGTCCACCTGGAATGCCGGACCGCGTGATGCCGCCGGTAACGACGGTCCTTATGAGGCGGCGCTGACGGACAATCACCAGTTGCACGACCCTAAACAACCGATTGAAATTTTACGTACCATTCACAGCTTTGATCCGTGTATTGCCTGTGCCGTGCATGTCACGGATCCGGAAGGTGAAGAACTGGTCAAGGTCAAGGTAGTGTAATTATGAATGTGCTGAAAACCCTGTTGTTATCGGTCTGGCTATATGTGCCGCAGGTGATGGCGCACAGTGGCCATGGCGATCACAACGCGATTCTTGCCTCGGGAGAACCACATCCGTTCGTCAGCATCGAACACGTTTTGTTGAGCGTGGCGATACTGGTTGTATTTTTGCTGTTCAGCAAAAAAGCGGATTAACACGAGGTTTTCGTGCAGCAGTGCATACGCTGCTGCGCGATATCCGGTCTGTTATTGGCGTGCCGAGTCCAGTTGCTGGCTTTGTTGCTGCAGTGACTTGTTCAGATCGTCAGCTGCCTGCTGCGCCTGGTTTAGCGTGTCGGTCTGCGCTTTCCAGACATGATTTTCACTGGTCTGTGGCTTTTCGTCACTGCAGGCAGCCAATGCGGATAGGGCCAGCAGACAGCTGGCGAGCTTCAGGTAACGGGTCATAATTCACCTCACAGGTATTTGATTAAAATCAGTGCCAGGCCAATGATCAGGATGACTGCTGCAGCGACCGGTTTTGTCTGTTTCTTCCTTTGAGCAAAAAATATTCCGATGGCGGAGATACTGAAAAAAATACCGGCATAAAAAGCCACTTCACTCAGCAGACGAATCTTTTCCTGCTCGTCACCAACCACGCCACGGCCGATTTTCACTACGTTATTGGCCCAAACGGGTTCCAGTGGCAGCAGGCAAAGAAAACCCAAAAAGCCGATGAATAGTCTATAGTTGATGCCGGGCTGCATGGAAAGCCACATTCCCTGTATTGATAAATGTGTTGTTGATATCCCGTAAAATGTAGCGCAAGTCGCTGCCTTTTCGAACTCCTTTATCAGGATTTGATCTAATTTCGTGACGGACATCGAAACTGTATGTAATGCTGCAGGAGGCATTTTTGTTCCCAGCGGCTGTACATCGGATGCAGGGTCAATATTTGACCGGGTTGAGCAGGAAGTTCAATCTGATTTCCCACTATGCCTTGCATAGACCGGGTGAAAGGTATTGCAGACAAACGTTGTAGTTGGAAGAACGTCACCTTGTCGGCTGCCGGTGTTGGCAAACGCTTGTCTGACTGGTTCGGAGGATATTGTTATGTCATTAGTGATTGAAGTGGAAAACATCAAGTGCGGCGGCTGCGCCAGCACCATCAAGAACAAATTGACACAGCATGAGACGATTGACGCGGTTGCCGTTGATATCGAAAACGGCATTGTCACAATTGACGGTGATCAACTGTCGCATGATGAAATTGCTGCAGAATTACTTAAGCTCGGTTACCCGGAGAAAGGTACCGCCGAGGGCATCAAGGCCGCCGCTGCGAAAGCGAAATCTTTTGTCAGTTGTGCAATCGGCCGTATTGAGGGATCAGAATGATGCACAAGCCATCTTTTTGATTGATCAGGAACAGGGGGATATGCATGTACTCATTTTCGGTACAGCTCAATGACACCTTCCAGAACGTGCTGGACAGAGTCGCTGAGGCATTACAGCATGAAGGTTTCGGTGTGCTCACCGACATCGATTTTGCCGCGACCGTTAAAAACAAGTTAGGCATTGAGCGCAAACCCTATCGCATTCTGGGTGCCTGCAATCCACCCCTGGCCAATCAGGCGGTTGAGGCTGAGGCCGAAGCCGGCCTGTTGCTGCCGTGTAATGTTGTGGTCAGCGAGCTGGAGAATGGCGCCATCGAAGTGGCGTTTCTTGATCCCATGGTCATTATGAGACTGTCTGAAAACAAAACCGTAGCGGCTGTCGCGAGCCAGGCCAATGCACGCTTGCAGCGCGTGCGCGCCGCGTTACAACAGGTCTGATCTCCTCAGAAGTGTTCAGTTGTTATCCGGGTAGAGAGGGCGTAGCACCGGCTCGACCTGACTGGACGTCTGCTTTCCTCGGTACATGCCGTGCTCGAACTGCCGGCAAATTTCCGCACCATCCCAGCTTTGCTTGCTGTCGGAATACAGAAAGCGATCCAGTTCAAGCAAGGCCTCACGGCCGGATTCCAGGCGACTGGCCAGCATGCCAAGACTGCGTGGCGGATTGTCCGGCCATTGTCGCCGCGCCAGCGCAAGTAAGGCGCGCGCCGCGGCAGGCGCATCATTTTCCCGACAGGCCGACCTGAAATCTTCCAGCAGCTGTTTGTCCGTCGCCTGACCGGATCCGGCTGCCGTCGGTGATGCGACAGGCCTGTTGTCGTGTGGTGCCGGTTGTCCAGCCGATTGCGCCTGTTGCTCCTGCCGGCTGGCCAGCAGTTTCAACAACGCCAGCATCACAACCACGACCGCCGCCAGCCAATACCAGTATTCTTTCAGCCAGGCATACAGTTGCAACATGCTGGATTGTAGAAAGGAGGCTTCATTGGCTTGCACATCGGGCTGTGGTGTTGTTTGTGGCGTACTGTCCTGGGGCGCTGTTGCAGGCGGTTGAGATTGTGGCCGGGTTGCCTCGGCGCCTTTTTCCACCGTGATTTTCCAGGCAGGCAGGCGGGCGGTTTGCTGGCTGCCCTCGACCACATTCCACCACACCAGTTCCACCGGCGGAATTTCCTGCGCGCCGGCATAAGCCGGGATGTAAGTGAAGGTACGACTACTGTTGGCAAAAACATTCAGGCCGTCGGTATGGGTGGCGGTTTCCGCCGGCTCTGCATAACGCCGGAAGGAGGATACGGCCGGCAGTTCCAGCGGTTTGATCTGCGAGGCGACCAGGCCTTTGGCTTCAATCGTTATGGTACGGCTGACCGGTTCACCAACCCGGAACGTCGGCGGGTTGTCGGACCAGCTGTCGGTTAATGTCAGCGATTCCGCCGGCAGCCATTGCTGGCCGGTGTATTCATTCGGGTGGGATTCAATCGTCAGGTCGAGACTGTTGCTCTTCACGCTGACGGCCTGCCCCTGGTTTAACAAGGGTGTGCCGCTGAAAAACTGCGAAAACGGATCACTGCGTTGCAGCCCGCCATTGTGTTGTTGTGCTTTGCTCATGTAGCCGCGAAACGTGACCGGCGGGATGTGCAGCTCACCACTTTTTTCCGCCAGCACCGAATAATGGCGTTCATAGACGCGGTAATCCTGGCCGTTGTACTTGCTGGAATAGTTGCTGTCGTCACCGAGTCGTTCCACCAGGGCTTTATCCGGCGCCGGGTCGATGAGCTGTGGCTGGTTGAGCTTGTGTTTGTAGTACAGCCTGGCGACCAGCGGAATGTGTTGCTGGACATAAAAATGTTTGGCCTTGTTGGCCACTTCCAGTGTTACAAACAGCGGTTGACCTTGCGCCGCGCCGCTTTGTTCCGGAATGGGTTTGACTTCCAGAGTTAGTGGACGCGTCTTTTCTGTACCAACACTGATTGCTGGCAGGGTAATTGTGCCAAGCTTTTTGGGTTGCAGACGTACCGACCAGGTGCGGCTGTCGCTACGTCGACCATTGATGATGCTGATCTGTGAACTTTGGCTGGTGCCACCAAGAACAAAGTCCTTTTGTAACGGAGTCAGATCGGGATCGGCGTTGCTGTTGCTGTTTTCGGCACGAATCGTCAGTGTGACTGTCTCACCTTCGTAAGCCTGTTGTCGATCGAGCCGTGCGCTGATATCGGCTTGCAGCAGAGAGGAAAAACACAGTAGTGCGACAAGCAGCAGGTACTGTGTCAGGCGGGAGACCGTCTGCTGTGATTTGGACAGCGTGGCTGGATTGGTTGTCTGCTTGGTGTCTGTCATGTCTCTCGAATGTTATGCCGGCATTATTGCATCTGGTGTGGTTTTGATCACCAGGGTTGACGCGAGCGGCTCCTGTTGGGTCGTTGTTGATACTGATATAAAAACTTTCTTTTTAAAAGACTTCCCGGATCATCCGGGATGCGCCGCAGCCATTGCTCGGCAGCCATCTGTTCTTCCGATGCGAGCGGCTGCACCTGCTGTTCGGCCGAAGCCACGTTTTTGTCGGTGGCATTTTCTGTTTGCGATTGATTCTGTTGAGCAGCGGCTTGCTGATTTTGTTGCTGATGACTATCGCTTGCAGCATCCTGCAGTTCGCTATCGGTTTGTGGCTGGCCATCCGCCTGCTGTTGTTGGCCGAGCTGTTGATTGGCGTTGTCAAACTGGTTATCCGATTGGTCAGCCTGGTTTTTATTGTCCTGCCCGGATGAATTTTGCTGCGGCTCGGCAGACTGATCCGCGTTGGATTGTTGGGGTGATTGCTGTTTGTCCTGTTGCTGCTCTGTTTGTTGTGATTCCGCTTGCTGTTGCCTGGCGTCCTGTTGCTTGTCTTGCTGTCCGGACTCGGATTGCTGGTCCTGTTGCTGATTCTGTTGTTGCGACTGCTGCTCCTGCTGTTGTTCCTGCTC
>JASFVP010000084.1:0-8215 GCA_050049775.1 Chromatiales bacterium | reverse complement strand
CGGTGTTGATATCCTGGAACTGGTGCCGGAAGCCACACGGGTGTCTGACATGATGGCGGCCAAGCTGGTGCAGAAAATCATGTCTTACTGGGGCAAGGCACAGGGCTATGACAAACGCGACAAACAAGGGTCGCAGATTGGAGTCGACGATGACTGACAACAACACGGCTGACTGGAACCTGAGAGACGCGGCCGAGCTTTATCAAATCGATGGCTGGGGACACGGCTTTTTCAGTATCAATGACAATGGCAACGTGCAGGCCATTATCGATGAACAGCAGCAGATCGACCTGAAACAGCTGTGTGACGATCTGTTGGCGCAGGGCCTGCGTCCGCCGCTGTTGCTGCGTTTTTCCGACATTCTCAAACGCCGTATCGCGCAGATTCACGAGCGTTTTGCGATTGCCTGCGAGGAAGCGGACTACGGTGGCCGCTACTACGGTGTTTACCCGATCAAGGTCAACCAGCAGCGCCAGGTGGTCGAGGAAATCGTCGAATTCGGTGCTGAATTCAACTGGGGACTTGAAGCCGGCTCCAAGCCGGAGCTGCACGCCACCTTGCCGATGCTCGAGGACGTCAAGGGGCTGATTGTCTGCAACGGCTACAAGGACATGGAGTTCATCGAACTGGCGCTGATGGGCCAGAAGATGGGCAAGCAGGTGTTTATCGTAGTCGAGAAACCCAATGAGCTGGATCTGATACTGGATGCGGCACCACGACTGAATGTAAGACCGCTGATCGGCCTGCGTTGTCGCCTGTCGACCACCAGCAGCGGCTTCTGGGATGACTCGGGCGGTGACAAGTCCAAATTCGGCCTGTCGGCATCCGAGCTGCTGGAAGCCATCAACAAGCTGAAAAATGCGGATCTGATCGACAGCCTGCGTTTGCTGCATTTCCATATCGGCAGTCAGGTGCCGCAGATTCGCAGCATCAAACAGGCCATGCAGGAAGCGGCGCGATATTTTGTGGAAGCGCGCCGGCTGGGTGCGCCGATTGATTTCATGGATGTCGGTGGCGGCCTGGGTGTCAATTATCATGATAGCCGCAGCGGCGATATGTCGGCGGTGGACTACAGTTTGCAGGAATACGCCAACGAAATCGTCTGGACCATGAAGCGCGTCTGCGACGAAGAGGAACTGCCGTACCCGAACATCATTTCCGAGTCTGGTCGCGCCATCGTTGCGCATCATTCAGTATTGATTGTCGATGTGCTTGGCGTGGCCAAACGCATCAGTGACATCGCCCCGGTCGAGCCGGATGAAGACAGCCCGCTGCAATTACGCCAGTTGTGGGACACGCTCAACGAACTGGAACACATTGCGCCACGTGAAGCCTTGCACGATGTGATTGCGTTTCGCGAGGACATGAGCCGTTTGTTCGCACTCGGTCATGCCAGCCTGTCGGACCGCGCACACGCGGATGATTTGTACTGGCGCGTGGTGACGCAGCTGACCAGTCGCATGGACGATGATGAGATCAGCCAGTTGATACCGGGGCTGGAAACACAGATTGCGGATCGTTACTTCTGTAATTTCTCGGTGTTTCAGTCGTTGCCCGATGCCTGGGCGATCAAACAGATTTTCCCGGTCATACCGATTCACCGGCTCAATGAGGAACCGCAACGCAATGCCATCCTGGTGGACATCACCTGTGATTCCGATGGCACCATCCAGAATTTCCCGGTACGTGACGGCATCTCACAGGTACTGCCGTTGCATGTCGAAAAGCCGGATGAAATCTACCTGCTCGGCCTGTTCCTGACCGGTGCCTACCAGGAGATTCTCGGCGATCTGCACAATCTGTTTGGTGATACCCACGCCGTGCACATCCGCATGGACGGTGACGGTGGCTATGAACTGGAACAGGTGGTGGAAGGCGAAACAGTTGCCGAAGTGCTCGATTATGTGCAGTTCCATGAAACCGTATTGACCGATCGCATGCGCCGCCAGGTACAGAATGCGCGCAGCGCCGGTTTATTGAGCGCGCGCGAAGCCAATGCCTTCCTGCGTTTTTACCAGGACGGCCTCAAGGGCTATACCTACCTCGAAGAAGACACGCCGCTGGAGCTGGACAGCGAAACACGCTGACCAGCCTGGCAGCGGTCAAGATACATTGAATTGCAGGGTTTGGCGGGTGGTCAGGATTTGCAATAAGTCTTGCACACCCGCTGTACGCCAAGCGCACCGGCAATCAGCAATGCCAGCCCGATTGCTGCGGTATTAAACCAGAATAAAAATTCCATTCGTACTACTTCCAGAAATGTTTCACTGAATCCTTAGACTGTGTTATCGGCGGCAAAGTTCAATACTTTAGGAAGCCAAATCAGTAACTTACTGCTTGCAACCGATGCGCTGCTGATCCCGCAACATGGCGCCTGGGCGCTGCAGTTACCCTAGCACAGGAGGCGTTCGCGGATGTGATGCGGTTCACATTAAGCCGGATTCTGGTCCTTGCCTTCAGCGGCATATTGGCGGCGTTGCTCCGACAGTTCCAGCAGGCGGGCAATGATGCGGTAGTTGAGGCTGTCCGGCGACAGATTGCCCTCGGCGTCGGGTTGGCCGACTTCCAGGCCGGTCAGCAATTGCATGCATTCATCAATGCTGTTGACCGCATAGATACTGAATTGCTGATTGCTGACGGCATCGACAACCTCCTGGCGCAGCATCAGGTGCTTGACGTTGGCCGCCGGAATCAGCACGCCCTGCTTGCCACTGAGGCCACGTGCCTGGCACAGCTCGAAAAAGCCCTCGATTTTCTGGTTGACCCCGCCAATCGCCTGCACCTGGCCGAGTTGATTGACCGAACCGGTGATTGCCAGGGACTGGCTGATCGGCGCTTCCGCCAGACTTGATAACAGGGCGCAAAGCTCGGCTGCCGAAGCGCTGTCGCCTTCGATCGGGCCGTAGGATTGTTCGAACACCAAGCTGGCGCTGAACGCCAATGGCCGGTCGATGACATAATGTGAAGCCAGATAACTCGACAGAATCAACACGCCCTTGGAATGAATCGGGCCACCGAGTTCGACTTCGCGTTCGATGTCGATGACTTCACCCGAACCCATACCGAGACGCGCGGTAATACGTGTCGGCCGGCCAAACATATCTTCACCGAGCTGCATGACCGCAAGGCCATTGACCTGTCCGACAATCTCACCGTCGGTGTCTATCATGATGGTGTTGCGCAGGGTTTCGCGCTGCAGCCGGTCGTGGAGACGGCTCATACGGCGGCGGCGGCCAGCGATGGCGCATACCACATCGTCTGCGCCGATGTGATCGTGGTTGTTCTGTCCGGCCCAGTAATGCGCTTCTCGCACCACGTCAGCAAGCTGTCGCACTTGGGTGGACAACATCTCGGCATCGCCGGCATGGCGGGCGCTTTCCTCGATCACGCGTGCGATCGCCTGCTTATCCAACGGGCGTAACTGCTCGCGCCGTGCGATGGTGGCGATCAGTTGCGCCAGATGCTGTACATTCTCGGGGCTGCGATCCATGTCGTCTTCGAAGTCGGCCGCTACCTTGAACAGTTCGGCAAATTCCGGGTCGTACTGCTGCAGCAGGTAATACAGCAGGCGATCGCCGATCAGCACCAGCTTGATGTCCAGCGGGATGGGTTCGGGTTCGAGTGAGACGGTACTGACCAGGCTATAGACCTGCGACAGCGACTTGATATCGATGACCCGTGATTTAAGCGCACGTTTCAGCGCATCCCAGGCAAACGGTTGCACCAGCAGCTTGCGCACGTCGATCACCAGATAACCGCCATTGGCGCGATGCAACGCACCCGGCCGCAACAGGCTGAAGTCGGTCATCAGTGTACCGAGAGAGGCGATGTGCTCGATCTGGCCGATCAGGTACGGGTAACTCGGGTGATCTTCAAACACCACCGGCGCGCCTTCGGCATCACTGCGATCCACCAGCAGGTTGATGCCATAGCGTCGCGCCACCGTCGATTCGTGATCGATACTGCGCCGGCCGGTGATGACCTCCTTGAGACTTTGTGACTGTTTCTCGGAAGCTTCGGAAAACAGGTCGATGTGTTCGGCGATGTCCTGTTGCAGTTCTTCCAGAAATTCGATCACCTTGGGAAATACGGCGTATTCCTGCAGGATTTCGCCAATCAGGTTGCTGATTGCAAACAGCGCCACTTCGCGATCGAGCTTGTGAATTTTTTCCCTGACTTCGCGCACACGCCGCGGTATGGCCTGCAGCATTTTGCGCAATTCATCATGCATGACTTCGGTTGCCTGCTGTAGCTTCTCACGCTCTTCCTGCGGCAGCTTGCGGTAGTCATCCGGTGAAATGGCCTTGCCTTCATGTAGCGGAATAAAGTCAAAGCCGGTGGCGGTCTGGGCGATGCCGATACCACGTTCGCGGGCGTGCTCCTGCACTTCGCGGAACGCCTTTTCCTGTTCTTCGTCGGCTTCGTTTTCAATCGCCTGGCGGCGGTTGTGGTAATCCTCGCTTTCAAAAGCGGCCGGGATGGCGGCGACGGCTTCCTCAATGAGTTTGGCGATGTCGTCACGGAAATGGCGACCGCGGCCGGCCGGCAGTTCGATCGCCCTGGGTTTGCGTGGCTCGTCAAAATTATTGACATAACACCAGTCAGACGGCACCGGGCGCTGTGCGGCTTTTTCACTCAGGAATTGCTTGATGAAACTGTGCCGGCCGGTGCCGGGCGGCCCCAGCACAAACAGGTTAAAACCGTCGAGTTGCAGGTTGGCGCCAAGCTCGATGGCCTCAACCGCACGTTGCTGGCCCAGCATGTGTTGCAGATCTTCCAGATCGTCGCTGCTCTCGAAACTGAATTTGTCGGTAACACAGCTCTGGTACAGCTGTTCGGGTGGCAAGGGTGCGACTGGCGGCATTGTTATTATTCCTGGAATAAAACCGAATTTTTGATCCGGATACTGATCAGCATTTCAATGCATTATATGATATGCAGTCCAGGGTGTCGTGAAACGGTCGAGATTTATCGACGTAACGAAATCGCCCATTGCAGGAGTTGTTTTGTATGCAGATTGAATTTTTTGGCGCCACCCGTGAAGTGACCGGGTCCTGTTATCTGGTCAGTGTCGGTGGGCAACGCTTACTGGTGGAATGTGGCCTGGTGCAGGGTTCCCGCCAGCACGAACGCCACAATGAGGATGATTTTCCGTTTGATATCGACGACATCGATGCGGTGGTCCTGACGCATGCCCACCTGGACCATTCCGGGCGCTTGCCGTTACTGGTGAAGCGCGGCTATCGCGGACCGATTTATGCGCAAAATGCCACGGTCGACCTGTGCGCTATCATGTTCGAGGATGCCGGTTATCTGAACGAAAAGGATGCGCAGTGGGAAAACAACAAGCGCCAACGTAAGGGGTTGCAGCTGGTTGAACCGCTGTATACGCGCAAGGATGCGCGTGAAGCCTTTGAGCTTTTCCAGTCGCTGCATTATGGCGAGACCACCGAGATACTGCCTGGGGTCAAGCTGACCCTGCACGACGCCGGCCACATCCTGGGGTCGTCGATTGCCGTGCTGCAACTCAGCGAGGGCGATCAATCACGCCAACTCGTCTTCAGCGGCGATCTCGGTCATCATGGCGCGCCGATTCTGCGAGATCCGGCAATCATCAAGCAGGCGGATCTGGTGGTCATGGAAAGCACTTACGGCGACCGCCTGCACCGCAGTTGGGATGAGACCTGGTCGGAAATGGGCGAAATTATCTCCAGCGCCCGCAGTGAAAAAGGCAATATCCTGATCCCGGCATTTTCGGTCGGTCGCACCCAGGAATTGCTGTATGTGTTCAAACAATATTATGACGACTGGGGCATTGGCGACTGGGAGGTGTTCCTCGACAGCCCGATGGGCATTGAGGCGACCGAAGTCTATGCGCGTCACGCCAGGGCTTATGATGAGCAGGCGACTGCATTGTATAACCACGAAGGCGCCAAGCCGTTTGATCTGCCCAATCTGCATTTGTCACGCAGCAGTCAGGATTCCATGAAGATCAACCAGATCAGCAACGGTGCCATCATCATTGCCGGCAGCGGCATGTGCACAGGTGGCCGCATCAAGCATCATTTCAAACACAACATCTGGCGCGAGCAGACGCATGTGCTGATTGTCGGTTTCCAGGCGCGCGGCACACTGGGGCGGGCGCTGGTCGATGGCGCCAGGCACATACGGCTATGGGGTGAAACCGTGTCGGTGCAGGCCAACATCCATACCATCGGCGGCCTGTCGGCGCACGCCGACCAGCATGGGTTGCTCGATTGGTATGGGCACTTTGAGCACCAGCCGCGTGTGGCGCTGGTGCATGGTGAACCGGAGGCGATGGACACATTGGCGCAGCAGCTACAGCAGCAATACCGGGCTGAGGTGATCAAGCCGGAGTTTCAGCAGAAGCTGGTGCTTTGATTCCGGAGATGAGCTGTCAGGACAGGCGCGCCTCGTAGTCCTGATAACCGAAGCGACGCACAACCTCGATAGCGCCATCGCTGCGTTGGATCGCAATTGACGGATGCTGCACCCCATTGAACATGGTGGTCTTGACCATGGTGTAGTGCATCATGTCTTCAAAGATGACCTGGTCACCAATCTGTAACGGCTGGTCAAACGCGAAATCACCGATGATGTCGCCGGCGAGGCAGGTCATGCCGCCGAGCCGATAGGTATGCTTTTTCTTGTTCGGCAGATCGGCGTAACGCACGCGTGGCCGATACGGCATTTCCAGCACGTCCGGCATGTGTGCGGTGGCCGAGGTATCGAGAATGGCGATGTCGATGCCGCCACGCTGCACGATGTCGAGCACGCTCGATACCAGCGGGCCGGTATCCCAGGCGATTGCCGAGCCGGGCTCGAGCACGATGTCGAGATGCGGCCAGCGCTGTTTGAATTCGCTGAGCACGCGGATCAGCAGTTCCACGTCATAACCTTCACGCGTCATGAGATGGCCGCCACCGAGATTCATCCACTTTAACTGCGGCAGGAAGCTGCCAAATTTTTTTTCCACCGCGGCAATCAGGCGTGCCGTGGATTCGGCCGGGTTTTCGCACAGGGCATGCACGTGCAGGCCTTCCACACCGTCAGGCAGGCCGTTGTCCAGTTCAACGGCCGCAACACCGAGCCGCGATTGATCGCCACTCGGGTTGTACAACTCGGTTTCGACTTCATGAATCGCCGGGTTGACGCGTAAACCGCAGGACACGCCGGCCGCAATGGCATGGTCGGCAAAGGCCTGCCATTGGGTCAGCGAGTTGAATGAAATACGCTGGGCGATTTTGGTCAGCTCGGGAAATTCCTTTTTGGTATAGGCCGGCGCATACAGATGTACGTGCTCGCCGAAATGTTCACGCACCAGCCAGGCTTCGTTATAGGAGCTGGCCGAACAACCGTCGAGATATTCACGCACGATCGGGAACACCGACCACATGGCAAAGCCCTTGAGCGCCAGGATGATGTTGCAGCCGCTTTGCTGCTTAACGTGCTGAATCAGCTGCAGGTTGCGTCGCAGCCGGTTTTCTTCAAGCAGGTAGCAGGGCGTTTCCAGCCCCGCGTAGTCGTTAGCTTTCATCAATACAGCTGTGTGTCAGCGATACATTATGTGCTTGGCAGGGCATCGAGATCGACATCAAATTCGATATCGTGCCACGGCAGGCCATAGCGGTTGAGATCGTCCATGAACGGGTCCGGATCGAACTGTTCCATGTTCCAGACGCCGGGCTTTTTCCACTTGCCTTCGAGCATCATCTTGGCGCCGATCATGGCCGGCACACCGGTGGTGTAGGACACACCCTGGGCGAAGGTTTCCTTGTAGCAGTCCTGGTGATCTTTCACGTTGTAAATGTAACGCGACACCGGCTTGCCGTCTTTCTCACCCTTGATGATACAGCCGATGTTGGTCTTGCCCTTGGTGCGCGGGCCGAGCGAGGCCGGGTCCGGCAGCAAGGCCTTGAGGAATTGCAACGGCACGATCTGCTGGCCCTGGAATTCGATCGGTTCGATGCTATCGAGGCCGATGTTCTGGATGACTTCCAGGTGTTTCAGATAGCTGTCGCCAAACGTCATCCAGAAACGCATACGCTGCACCGGGATGTGTTTGGTCAGCGATTCCATTTCCTCGTGATACAGCAGATACATCTTGCGCGGGCCGATTTCCGGGAAGTCGAACACGCGGGAAATTTCCATCGGACGGGTGACAACCCAGTCGCCGTTTTCCCAGTAGCGGCCG
>JASFVP010000045.1:0-33390 GCA_050049775.1 Chromatiales bacterium | reverse complement strand
GCTCTCAGGTTGCGTCCGGCGGTCAACATGAGAGCGTGTGACAGGTTGTTGATGTCTTCCGAGGTGCAGGCGAAATGGATGAATTCCGACACCGCCTCGAGTTCCTGGTTGCCGGCTATTTTTTCCTTGAGGAAATACTCCACCGCCTTGACGTCGTGATTGGTGGTGCGCTCGATGTTTTTGACACGGTTGGCGTCTTCGATATTGAAATTGTCGACAATGGCATTGAGCAGATTCTGCGCGTGTTCGGAAAACGCCGGCACTTCAGCAATGCCGGGATGGGCAGCCAGTGACTGCAACCAGCGTATTTCCACAATAACGCGATGGTGGATCAGGCCGAATTCGCTGAAGATGGGTCTGAATGCTTCGGTTTTGCTGCCATAACGGCCATCGACCGGCGAGACGGCGGTGAGAGTGCTCAAGTCCATAGAAAATCCAGATTATTAATATTGACGTTTTTGTTTCAGGCTGCGGATTATAACATCCGAATTTGTTAAAATTGCTCAACCATTTTACGGACCAACAGATTTCGAGGTGCCCCAGTGCTTGAATCCTATCGCCAGCATGTAGAAGAACGCCAACAGCAAGGCATTCCGCCATTGCCGCTGGATGCGCAACAGGTTGCGGATCTCATCGAATTGATCAAAAACCCGCCGGCCGGAGAAGCGGACTACCTCATGGACCTGTTGGTTAACCGGGTGCCGCCGGGTGTGGATCAGGCGGCCTATGTGAAAGCTGCGTTTCTGACCGATGTCGCCGAAGGCAAAATCAGCGTCGAGCTGATCAGTCGTGAAAAAGCCACCTTCCTGCTGGGCACCATGCTCGGTGGTTACAATATCGCGTCACTGATCGCTTTGCTGGATGATGCAGAGACCGCGGCTGAAGCCGTTAAGGCACTGTCCAAAACGCTGCTGATTTATGATGCTATGCACGACGTCAAGGCGAAGGCGGATCAGGGTAATGCCAGTGCGGCGGAAGTGTTGAAGTCCTGGGCCGAGGCTGACTGGTTCACCAACCGTCCGGCACTGGCCGATGAAATCACGGTAACCGTATTCAAGGTGCCGGGCGAAACCAATACCGACGACCTGTCGCCGGCGACCGAAGCCTGGAGCCGCCCGGACATTCCTTTGCATGCCAAGTCGATGCTGGTCAGCAAGATGGATAACGCGCTGCAGACACTCGAGGAACTCAAGCAAAAAGGCCATCCATTAGCCTATGTCGGTGACGTGGTCGGTACCGGCTCGTCGCGCAAATCGGCGATCAACTCTGTACTCTGGCACATGGGTGAAGACATCCCGTATGTGCCGAACAAGCGCCAGGGCGGGGTGGTGCTCGGCGGCAAGATTGCACCGATCTTTTTTAATACTGCCGAAGATTCCGGCGCATTGCCGATCGAATGTGATGTGCAGCATCTCGACATGGGCGATGTCATCACCATCAAACCTTACGAGGGCAAAGTTTATAAAGACGGTGCAGTTGTCTCCGAATTTGAATTACGCCCGACCACCATGCCGGACGAAGTACAGGCGGGTGGCCGCATTCCGCTGATTATCGGTCGCGGCCTGACCGACCGGGCGCGTGAAGCGCTCGACCTGGAGCCATCCACGGTGTTCCGTCGTCCGGTTTCGCCGGCCGATACCGGCAAGGGCTACACGCTGGCGCAGAAGATTGTCGGCAAGGCTTGCAGTATCGAAGGCGTGCGCCCCGGCACCTATTGCGAGCCACGCATGACCACGGTCGGCTCGCAGGATACCACCGGCGCCATGACGCGCGATGAACTCAAGGAGCTTGCCTGCCTTGGCTTTTCCGCCGACCTGGTGATGCAGTCGTTCTGTCATACCGCGGCCTACCCGAAACCGGTCGACATCAAACTGCAGCACGAACTGCCGGAATTCATCAGCACCCGCGGCGGTGTGTCGCTGCGTCCCGGCGATGGCGTGATTCATTCCTGGCTGAATCGCATGATCCTGCCGGACACGGTCGGTACCGGCGGTGATTCGCACACGCGCTTCCCGATCGGCATCAGCTTCCCGGCCGGTTCCGGCCTGGTGGCGTTTGCCGCCGCACTCGGCGTCATGCCACTGGACATGCCGGAGTCGGTGCTGGTGCGTTTCACCGGTGAAATGCAGCCGGGCATCACCTTGCGCGACCTGGTCAATGCGATTCCCTACGTCGCGATCCAGAAAGGTTTGCTGACGGTGGAAAAGGCCGGCAAGAAAAACGTCTTCAATGGCCGTGTGCTGGAAATCGAGGGTTTGCCACAACTCAAGGTCGAGCAGGCATTTGAACTGTCGGATGCCTCGGCTGAACGTTCCGCCAACGGTTGCACCGTGCGTCTCGACAAGGCGCCAATTGCCGAGTTCCTCGAGTCCAATGTCACCTTGCTGAAATGGATGATTGCCAACGATTACGAGGACAAGCGTACGTTGCAACGGCGCATTGATGCGATGGAAAAATGGCTGGCCGATCCACAACTGCTGGAACCGGATGCCGATGCCGAATACGCCGAAATCATCGAGATCAATCTCAACGAGATTACCGAGCCGTTGCTGGCTTGCCCGAACGACCCGGACGACATCAAGCCGTTATCTGCAGTGGCCGGTGCGCACATCGACGAAGTGTTCATCGGTTCGTGCATGACCAACATCGGCCACTACCGCGCGGCTGGCAAGGTGCTGGAACAGGCGGGTACCACGGTGCCGACACGTTTGTGGATTGCGCCGCCGACGCGCATGGACGAGCATCAACTGACCGAAGAAGGTTATTACAGCATCTTCGGCAAATCCGGTGCGCGTACTGAAATGCCGGGCTGTTCGCTGTGCATGGGTAACCAGGCGCGCGTTGCCGATGGCGCTTCGGTGGTATCCACCTCAACGCGAAATTTCCCGAACCGTCTTGGCAAGGATGCACAGGTATATCTGGCATCGGCCGAGTTATCGGCGGTTGCAGCGATTCTGGGGCATATCCCGACAGTTGAGGAGTACATGGAGCACGTCAAGGGCCTGTCGCCGCTGGCGGATGAAGTCTATCGTTACCTGAACTTCCACGAGATCGCCGAGTACAAGGAAGTGGCTGACAAGGTGATACCAATCGCGCTGGCCAGTTGATTATGGCAGTGGAGCAATAAAAAACGGGGACTGCGGTCCCCGTTTTTTATTTACCTGCCCGTTGAGGCGGGCGGTAAGAGGTTAGCAGTTATTCGCTGCTCTTTTCTTCGGTCATGTCCTTGTACATTTCAGAGCCTTTTTCCTTGGCGGATTCATAGGCATCAACAGTGCCTTCTTTAGCCGCTTCATAATACTCCTTGGATTTTTCGCTGACCGTTTCGGCCGCTTCCGATGTGCTTTCCTTGGCGGCTTCGTAGTATTCCTTGCTCTTTTCGCTTACGGTCTCAGTGACATCAGCCGTGGTTTCCTTGGTCTTGTCCCATGCAGCTGAACCGAGTTCCTTGGTTTTGTCGGTCCATTCGCCGGCTTTCTGGCTCAGGGTGGATTCACTGCTGGCGGGTTGGGATTTACCCATAGCCGTTGCAGCGTCGTCGTTGCCTTTATCGCTGCAAGCAATCAGGCTGACAGCCAGAACAGGAGTGAGGATAAGCAGTTTTTTCATGATTGACTCTCCGTGTGTGTAAAGCCGGACAGACTGCTATGTTGCAGGCTTTGCTCCGGCCGGGATTTGTTTGTCGCCATGATACAGAATCTGGCCGCTTTTACAGCCCAACCGATCACATTTTTGCGGAAATGCCCTGTAACATTTCGGTTGCCTGGGTGTGGATCTTGCGGCGGGAAAAAACCATCTGACGACGTTTGCCGCCACATTGCAACCAGAGGATAGCGGCGCGTACGCCGGCCAGCAGCAGGGCGCGGATTTTGCTGACATTGTCGCTGTTGTTGAGATGCAGTGGTTCGCCTTTGACCATGATTTTTGCTGACAATGGACTGATGTTTTTAACATACAAATCAGCTAATTGAGACAAAATATTAACGTGCGTTATGGCAAAGTGCTCGGAGCGGGAGCGGGCGCTTTCGATGCCTTTTGCCAACGCCTCGAGCTTGTCAGGTGATTTTTGCAGTTTGCTCGCCAGTACCATCAGTTGCATGACATAGCGGGTGACCTGTATGCGACTGCTGTCGTTTTCCGTGAGTTGCCGGACCAGGCTTTGCAGGCCGATTTTCAGGTGGGCACGATCGTGAAATACGCTTTCGGTATCCTGTGCATCGATCTGGAAAATACTGTAAATGCAGGTTTCTACATCGGTGGCGTCGGCCATGCCATTGGTGGCGATCTGGTGAGTGAGCGTGGCGGCCTGGAATATGCCGGCCAGGGCCAGCAGTCGGTCTGAATCGGTTTTCATGATGCTGCTTTTTCGGTTACCTCGATAATTCCGCCGCCCAGACATTCATCGGCATGGTAAAACACGATGGACTGGCCCGGCGTGGCGCTGCGTTGTGCCTGATCAAATACCACATAACAGCCTTGTGTAGATAGCGTGACTTCACAGTCCTGCAGCGGCTGGCGGTGACGGGTGCGTGCCTGGCAGCGGAACCGGACAGCTGGTTGATCGGCAATCCAGTGCAACTGCGTTGCCGTGAGTGCATCGCACATGAGTAAATCATGGTCATGTCCCTGTACGACGACAAGGCGATTATTCGGCATGTCTTTTTCGGCGACAAACCAGGGCGTGTTGTCAGTATCACGCACACCGCCAATACCGAGTCCCTGTCGCTGTCCGAGGGTGTAATACATCAACCCCTGATGTCGCCCGATCACCTGGCCATCGGGTGTCACGATATCGCCCGGATTGGCTGGCAGGTAGTTGGCGAGAAAATCGCGGAAACGCCGTTCGCCGATAAAGCAGATGCCGGTGCTGTCTTTCTTGCGATAATTGGCAAAGCCGGCCTGTTCGGCAATGTTGCGAACTTCGGTTTTCTGCAGCTCACCGAGCGGGAACAGACTGTGCGCCAGCTGATGCTGGTCGAGCAGATAGAGAAAGTAGGTCTGGTCCTTGTTGTCATCCGCAGCCTGTAACAGGTGGCAGCTGTCATTGTTGCGACCGATGCGCGCGTAATGTCCGGTGGCAATGTAATTGGCGCCGAGTTGCAGGGCGTAGTCGAGAAACGCCTTGAACTTGATTTCGCGATTGCATAACACATCCGGATTGGGTGTGCGGCCGGCGCGGTATTCCGCCAGAAAGTATTCGAAGACGTGATCCCAGTATTCGGCGGAGAAGTTGACACTGTGTAACTTGATGCCAAGCTGGTCAGCGACCTGGCTGGCATCCTTAAGATCCTCAGCAGCAGAGCAGTAGGCGTCGCTGTCGTCTTCTTCCCAGTTCTTCATGAACAGGCCCTCGACCTGCCAGCCCTGCTGTTGCAGCAACAAGGCAGCGACGGAGGAGTCGACGCCGCCGGAGAGGCCTACGATGACTTTACCTTTGCTCAAGCCGGATGCTCCGTGGCGCTATTTAACGGCGACAAAAGCTCCAGTGGATAGCGTTTTCCTGTGTCTAAATCTTCAATGCAGCGCCACACCAGAGGACTGCGATGGCGTGTTTGATTGGCGCGAATTTCATCACGTGTCAGCCACAGGGTTTGTTCGATTTCGTCATCCAGTTGCTGTTGTGAAGCCGTACCTGTGATGATGCCGGTGAAGGCAAATCTCAGATAGGTTTTCTGTGTGCCGGGCAGGGTCCAGCTGTAAATGCCGAGCAGATGCTGTGGCTCGAACAGCTGTGCTGTTTCTTCCAATGTTTCGCGCCGCACTGCATCGAGCAGGCTTTCGCCAAATTCCCAATGACCGGCGGGCTGATTGAGAACCAGCCGATTGTCGACATTTTCCTCAACCAGCAAAAAACGATTATCTTGTTCGATGACGGCGGCGACGGTGACTCTGGGTGTCCATTGCATGTTGTTGGTCCGGCTTTGTGTTCGTGATAGTTTCAGTTCTGTATTGTCCGGGCTGCAGATCATGCAGCGACCAGTGGCCGATGCCCGTTCGTATCAGCCGCAGGGTCGGTAAACCGACCGTGGCCGTCATGCGGCGCACCTGGCGATTGCGGCCTTCGCGGATTTTGATTTCCAGCCAGTGATCGGGTACTCTCATGCGGTATCGTACCGGCGGATCACGTGGCCATAGCCACTCCGGCTGCGCCACAATGCGAACTTTAGCCGGACGGGTTGGCCCATCCTTGAGTTGTACGCCACCTGTCAGTTGTTGAACCGCGTCCGGGTTTTGGGCGCCTTCAACCTGAACCAGATAGGTCTTCCACATCTTTTTTTCAGGATGGGCGATACGATGTTGTAACTGGCCATCGTCGGTCAGCAGCAACAAGCCTTCGCTGTCGCGGTCAAGTCGGCCGGCCACATAAACGCCTTTTTCCCTAATGAAATCCGCCAATGTCGGCCGGTTATCATTATCGGTGAACTGGCTGAGTACGCCAAAAGGTTTGTTGAACAGCAGTAGTCGCGACATATGTGGTGATGATACCGGTTCAGGGTGCGGGATGTTAAGATAAGCCGCATCAAATTCAATGGAACACGATTCCCACTTCATCAGCAGTTGCCTTCCCGTTCCTGATGGTTTTGCACTTCTGTTGCTGTGGCATTTTTCGAGGCAGATATGAGTAATTCAACACCGACCATTATTTATACGGAAACCGATGAAGCGCCGATGTTGGCAACCTATTCACTGTTGCCGATCATCCAGACTTTCACCTCGGCTGCCGGTGTGCAGGTAGAAACCCGTGATATCTCGCTGGCCGGTCGCATTATCGCCAATTTCCCGGAAAACCTCAGTGACGATCAAAAGCAGTCGGATGCCCTGGCGGAACTCGGTGAGCTGGCGAAAACGCCGGATGCCAATATCATCAAGTTGCCCAACATCAGTGCCTCCATTCCGCAACTGATGGCGGCCATTCAGGAGTTGCAGTCACAGGGTTATGCGCTGCCGGATTACCCGATGGAGCCGAAAGACGATGCCGAGCAGCAGATCAAGGCGCGTTATGCCAGGGTGCTCGGTAGTGCGGTCAACCCGGTCTTGCGTGAAGGTAACTCGGATCGTCGTGTGGCCGGTCCGGTCAAGGAATACGCCAAAAAGCATCCGCATTCCATGGGAGCCTGGAGTGCCGATTCGAAATCCCATGTGGCGCACATGCAGCAGGACGATTTTTACGGTAGTGAAAAGTCCACCGTGATTGGTGAAGCCGGTGACGTACGTATTGAATTTGTTGGTGCCGATGGCAACACCAATGTGCTTAAGCAAAGCACACCGGTGCAGTCCGGGGAAGTGATTGATGCCGTCGTCATGAGTTGCAAGGCGTTGCAGGCGTTTTTTGCACAGCAGATTGACGAGGCCAAAGAGCAGGGGGTTTTGCTGTCGTTGCATCTGAAAGCCACCATGATGAAGGTGTCGGACCCGATCATGTTCGGCCATGCTGTCAAGGTGTATTACCGCGATGTGTTTGATAAACACTCCGGGCTGTTTGCCCAACTGGGTGTCGATGCCAACAACGGCCTGGGTGATGTGTATGCCAAGATCGCCACTCTGCCGGAAGCACAGCAAAGGGAAATCGAGGCTGATATCCAGGCGGTGTATGCCAATCGTCCTGAACTGGCGATGGTGGATTCCGATAAAGGTATTACCAATCTGCATGTACCGAGCAATGTCATTATCGATGCTTCCATGCCGGCTGCATTGCGCTCATCCGGCAAGATGTGGGGACCCGATGGCAAGTTGCACGATACCAAGGCAATGATTCCGGATCGCTGCTACGCCGGCATCTACCAAACGGTGATCGACTTCTGCAAACAAAACGGTGCCTTTGATGTGCCGACCATGGGCAACGTCAGCAATGTTGGCCTGATGGCGCAAAAGGCTGAGGAATACGGTTCCCATGACAAGACGTTTGAAATGAAAGCAGACGGTCAGGTGCGTGTGGTAGATGCCTCGGGTAATACTTTGCTGGAGCAGAATGTCGAGGCTGGTGACATCTGGCGCATGTGCCAGACGCGTGATTTGCCGGTGCAGGACTGGGTCAAGCTGGCGGTCAATCGTGCACGGGCCACCGGTCAACCTGCTATTTTCTGGCTGGATCCGCAACGTGCGCATGATGCCAACCTGATCGACAAGGTGAACCAGTACCTTAAGGATCACGATACGGCGGGTCTGGATATTCGCATCATGGCACCGATTGATGCCATGCGCGAAACCCTGCAACGCGTCAGGGATGGCAAGGACACGATTTCGGTGACTGGCAATGTGTTGCGTGATTACCTGACCGATCTGTTCCCGATTCTGGAGCTGGGCACCAGCGCCAAGATGCTATCGATTGTGCCGTTGCTGGCTGGTGGTGGTTTGTATGAAACCGGTGCCGGTGGCTCGGCGCCAAAACACGTGCAACAGTTTCTGCAGGAAGGACATTTGCGCTGGGATTCGCTGGGTGAATTCCTGGCACTGGCGGTTTCGCTGGAAGACTTCGCCGGGAAAACCGGTAATAGCCAGGCGAAAGTGCTGGCTCAGGCGCTGGACCAGGCCAATGGCAAGTTCCTCAACAGCGATAAATCACCGTCGCGCAAGGTTGGTGAACTCGATACCCGTGGCAGCCATTTTTACCTGGCGTTGTATTGGGCACAGGCGCTGGCGGAACAGAATGATGAAGCTGGCCTACAGCAACGCTTCAAGCCGCTGGCCGATGCGCTGTTGCAAAACGAGCAGAAGATTGTTGACGAACTCAATGCGGCCCAAGGCAAGGTGATGAATATCGGCGGTTATTATCATCCGGATCGTGCCTTGACCAGTGAGGCGATGCGTCCGAGCGATAGTTTTAATCAGTTACTGGATTCAGTTTGACCGATTCAAAACTGCTGGTGCACAAACAAGAAAGCCTGCATGTCAGACATGCAGGCTGTTCAATTTCAATATAAGTTGAGGGACTAACGGTCAGTTTACTGTGTTTGGAGTATGAACGTGCTGGGCGTGCAGACCTTTCGGGCCTTCCTGCAGTTCAAATTCAACGGTCTGACCTTCTTTAAGGGTTTTGTATCCGTCCATCTCAATTGCTGAAAAATGAATGAACACATCGTTATCGCCTTGTTCGGGTGTCAGGAATCCGTAACCCTTGGCGTTATTGAACCATTTGACTGTACCTCGAGCCATTATATTTCCTCCAGTGGTAATACTTGATTTTGTTATTCGGACACCCTAGTTTTTTTTATTGATGTCACCAACAAACCTGACAAAAATATTGCAGGCCTTTTCGAGTATAGCCATTAATTATTCATGGTCAAATTGGAAATATGCATCTTGATTGACTTTTCCTGACAAAATATTGTCCTATATATGTGAATTATTATTTACTGATAAGCTATTGAAAACATGTCAGATTCTCAGCAAATGAACAGCGACAACGGTCTTGCCGTCCAGGAAGCCCGTCCAAAACTGAAGAAGCCGCCCCTTTATAAGGTGATGATTTTGAATGATGACTACACGCCGATGGAATTTGTCGTCCAGGTGCTGGAAAAGTTCTTTGCGATGAACCGGGAGAAAGCGACCCAGATCATGTTGCATGTTCATACCCGGGGTCTGGCCGTTTGTGGCGTCTTTACCAAAGACGTTGCCGAGACCAAAGTGAACCTGGTGAATGACTACTCCAGAAACAACCAGCACCCCTTGATGTGCACCATGGAAGAAGCTTGAGCGCTATCAGAAATTCTGATCTATGATTAGCCTAACAAAGGAGTTAATTGTATGTTAAGCAAAGAACTTGAATTCACCTTGAGTCAGGCTTTTACGCAGGCGCGCAATCGCAAGCATGAGTTCATGACCATCGAGCATTTGCTGCTGGCATTGATTGATAATCCAACCGCAGCGGAGGTGCTGCACGCTTGTGGAGCAGACACCGAAAAGCTTCGCGACGACATACTTGCATTCCTTGATGAAACCACACCGCGCCTGCCGGATGAAGACGGCCGTGAAACCCAACCGACATTGGGTTTCCAACGCGTACTGCAACGCGCCGTTTTCCACGTGCAGTCTTCCGGTAAGAAAGAAGTCACCGGCGCCAATGTGCTGGTCGCGATTTTCAGTGAGCAGGAATCCCAAGCCGTTTATTTTCTGGATCAGCAGGACATCACCCGGCTTGATGTTGTGAACTACATTTCGCATGGCATTTCCAAGGTGCATTCAGATGACCCGGAGGAATTGGGCCAGAACAACGAGTCGGTGGAAACCCCGGTGGGCGAGAAAACCGGCATCAACCCATTGACTGCTTATGCCACCAATCTCAATGAGCTGGCCAAGAGCGGCAAGATTGATCCACTGATCGGCCGCAAGGAAGAACTTGAGCGTACCGTTCAGGTGTTGTGCCGGCGCCGCAAGAACAATCCTTTATTAGTCGGTGAAGCCGGGGTAGGTAAAACCGCTATCGCCGAAGGTCTGGCGAAAAAAATTGTCGATGGTGAAGTGCCGGACGTCATTGCCAACGGCGTGATTTATTCACTGGATCTGGGTGCACTGGTCGCTGGTACCAAATACCGTGGTGACTTTGAAAAACGCCTCAAGGCCGTTCTTGCCGAATTGAAGAAACGTCCCGAGGCGGTACTATTCATTGATGAGATCCACACCATCATCGGTGCGGGTGCCGCATCTGGTGGTGTTATGGATGCATCCAACCTGATCAAACCGGTACTGGCTTCAGGTAACTTGCGTTGCATTGGTTCGACCACCTTCCAGGAGTTTCGCGGTATCTTTGAAAAAGACCGTGCCTTGGCGCGACGCTTCCAGCGCATTGATGTCAATGAGCCGACCGTGGAAGAAACCATTGCCATTCTTAAAGGTCTGGTATCCCGTTTTGAAGAACACCATGGTGTGAAGTATTCCAAACGTGCGTTGGAGATGGCGGCCGAGTTGTCCGAGAAATACATCAATGACCGGCACCTGCCGGACAAGGCCATTGATGTGATTGACGAGGCGGGCGCCGCCATGCAGTTATTGCCGGAAGCCAAACGCAAAAAGTCGATTACGGTTACCGATATTGAAAACATCGTTGCCAAGATTGCACGCATTCCGCCACGCAAGGTTTCGGTTTCCGATACCGAGGCGCTGCGCACCTTGACCAAGGATCTGCAATCGGTCGTTTTTGGTCAGGACGAGGCCATCGCTGCTTTGTCCTCGGCAATTCGCATGAACCGTTCCGGGCTCGGCCATGAAAATAAACCGGTGGGTTCGTTCCTGTTCTCGGGCCCGACCGGTGTCGGCAAGACCGAAGTCACTCGTCAGCTGGCGCGCATTCTGGGGCTGGAACTGATTCGCTTTGATATGTCCGAATACATGGAGCGGCATACGGTATCCCGCCTGATCGGTGCACCTCCGGGTTATGTCGGTTATGACCAGGGTGGCTTGCTGACCGAAGAGGTCAACAAGTTCCCGCATTCGGTATTGCTGCTCGATGAGATCGAAAAAGCCCATCCGGATGTCTTTAACCTGTTGTTGCAGGTCATGGATCACGGCACGTTGACCGACAATAATGGTCGTAAAGCGGATTTCCGCAACGTCATTATCATCATGACAACCAACGCCGGTGCCTCCGAGATGGCGCGTCCTTCCATCGGTTTTACCAACCAGGATCACTCAACCGATGGTATGGAAGCGATCAAGAAACTGTTCACGCCGGAATTCAGAAACCGACTCGACAGCATCATTCAGTTCAAACCACTGGACAGCAAAACCATCGCCTTTGTGGTTGACAAATTCCTGTTCGAACTTGAAGAGCAGTTGCTGGCCAAGAAGGTCACGTTGGTGGTGGATAATGCCGTGCGCGAATGGCTCGCCGAGAAAGGTTATGATGCATTGATGGGCGCCCGGCCGATGTCGCGGCTGATTCAGGACAAGATTCGCAAGCCGTTGGCGGAGGAATTGCTGTTTGGTGCTTTGGATGAAGGCGGCACCGTCAAGGTGAGCCTGTCCGATGATGCGCAATCCGACAATGAATTGTCGTTTGAATTTGAATCATTGACGGTTCATTAAAAGCCGAGCCGTCAAGGAAGACTTATCTTTCCCGGAAAACAATGCGGCCCTTGGACAGGTCGTAGGGTGTCAATTCAACCTTGACCTTGTCGCCGGTCAGAATGCGGATGTAGTGTTTGCGCATCTTGCCCGAGATGTGGGCGATCACAACGTGCCCGTTTTCCAGTTCTACCTTGAACATTGCGTTTGGCAGGGTTTCAATCACCGTACCATCCAATTCAATGAAATCTTCTTTTGCCATTTTTCCTACTTGAGTTGCTAAGCACCAAAAAAACGTGGCGAAGTATAGCACATTGCAAACGTCCGGTAGTAAACGGATTTTTCGCTCATTTCTGTTCGTGCTCGAATAAGGTCCAGCGGTCGTTTTTGAGCATCTGAATCGGCCGGAAATTGCTTTTGTAGGACATTTTGCCGCTGTCCTTGATCCAATAGCCCAGGTACAGCCAGGGCAGTCGCCGGGATTTCGCCAGCTCAACCTGGGCCAAAACCGAGATGACCCCGGGACTTAAATGGGACAGCTCGGGGTCAAAAAAGGTGTAGACCGCGGATAAGGAATCGGGCTGGCGGTCGGTGACAGCTACCGCCATCAGTCGCGTGCCAAGGCGAAGTTCAACAAATTCGGTGTGGCTCCAGCGGCAATTGAGAAAGCCCATATACTCTTCCGGCGAGGCATTGCTCATATCGCCATCCGTATGCCGTCGCTCGGTGTATTTTTTATACAAATCATAGTGTTGCTGTTTGAAAACCGGCTCACCGGGCAGCACCTGCAGCTGCTCGACAACCCGCTTCCAGCTGCGTTTCTGGATGCGTCGCGGCGTGAATTGATCGACGATGATGCGTGTGCTCAGGCATTGTGAGCAGGTCGGGCAGTTTGGCCGGTAAACCATTTCGCCGCTGCGTCTGAATCCTTTTTCCAGCAGCATGCCGTACAGCGCCGGGGTCAGGCGTGTGAAGGGATCAATGATCTGGTTGCTGCTTTGCTGCGATTCCAGGTAAGAGCAGACGGATAGTTCGCTCTGATACAGCAGGATGCGGTTTTCCATCAGTTTATCTGGAGCAGCGCCTGTTTGCTGGTAATCAGGTGCTCGATGTCGGTAGCCGGCACCGGGTGTGAATACAAAAAGCCCTGGCCGTAATCACATTGATTCTGTTGCAGGAACCGGTGCTGGCTTTCTTGTTCGACACCTTCCGCCAGTGTCTTGACACCGATGCCCTTGGCAAAGCTGATGATGGACTGGGTGATGGCTTTGTCAACGTCTTCATCGGGTATATCGCAGATGAAAGACTGATCGATCTTGATCAGCGAGATCGGGTATTTCTTCATGTACGAAAGTGAAGAATAGCCGGTGCCAAAGTCATCGATGGTGATACGCACGCCCAGTTCACTGAGATCCTTCATAATAATCTCGGAGTCCTTGCGGTTCTGGATCAAGGTGCCTTCGGTGATCTCCAGTTCGATCTGCTCGGCATCAATACCATTCTGCTTGATGGCGTTTGTAATAAACTTGATCAAGGATTTGTTCTGGAATTGCAGAGCCGAAAGATTGATGGATAACGCTAGCCGGGTATGCGTATTCTGGTTCCATTCGCTCAATTGCCTGCAAGCGGTCTGGATCACCCATTGATCGATTTCCATGATGAGACGGGATTCTTCAGCCAGCGGGATAAACTCGCCGGGCATGACCAGTCCGCGACTTGGATGATTCCAGCGAATCAATGCCTCGACACCGATCATTTCACCGCTGTGCAAATCGATTTGCGGTTGATACAGCAGGAACATTTCCTCGTTGGTCAAAGCGCGGCGCAATTCGGATTCCATCTGCAAGTGCCGCGCGTTTTTCTCGCCGAGGTCGCGTGAATAAAAGTGCAGCGTGCCTTTGCCCATGTCCTTGGCCTTGTACATGGCGGCGTCGGCATTTTTAACCAGCACCTCACTGGTGGCGCCATCATCCGGGAACAGGCTGATGCCGATACTGGCGCCGACAAACACTTCTTGGCCGGCGAGCACCACCGGTTGACTGAGTTGCTTGAGGAGCTTGTTGGCGATGCGTGCGGCATTGAGTTCCGAGTTGATGTTGGTGGCAATGACGGTGAATTCATCACCGCCAAGACGGGACACGGTATCGTTTTCGCGGATGCTGGAAGTCAGGCGCTGGCTGACTTCCTTGAGCAGGTAATCGCCCTCGTCGTGGCCGAGTGAATCGTTGACGTATTTAAAGCCGTCCAGATCAATAAACAACAGGGCGAGGCGTTTACGGTCACGTTTGGCTCGGCTGATCTCGTGATTCAACCGGTCGTAAAACAGCATGCGATTCGGCAGGCCGGTCAACACGTCGTAATACGCAAGGTGCTCGAGTTCCTTTTCGGTTTTCTTCAGCTGGGCGATGTCGGTGATGATGCCAACGTAATTGATCAGCTTGCCGCCATCGTCATAGACGCTGTTGATCGTCATCAGTGCAGGTATGACTTGGCCGTGCTTGTGGCGTTGCAAGATTTCGCCATGCCAGTGACCGGACTCGCTGACCGTCTCCCAGATTTGCTCGTAGGACTCTTGATGATGTTCGTCCCTGATCAATACATGCAGTGGCTTGTCGAGTAACTCTTCTTCGGCATAACCGAACAACTCGCAATAGGCCGGATTGACATCGATTACTTCAGGAATCAGGTTGGTGATGAATATAGCCTCACTGGTCGCTTCGATGATGGTGTGTGCGCGGCGCAGTTTTTTCTCGACTTCCAGACGAAAACCAATCTCGGCGAGCAGGCGGTCGGAGCGCTCGCGCAATTGTTCGGTGCGTTGCAAAACGCGTTTTTCCAGTTGCGCCTGATGCTCGATGATCAGGTTTGCCATCTTGTTGAACGATGAAGCCAGTGTCCGGGCTTCGGTGAAACCGGCCACGTCCTCAACCTGATAAGGTATGCCCTGGGACAAGGCATGCGCACCTGTGGTGATCTGCTTGATGGGTCGCACAATCTTGCGGCCGAGAAACACCAGAAAGGTGACGCCGAACACCAGCATGCCGAGCACGGCAATCTGGCCGGATAATTCGATTTGTTCAACCGGCTGAAGGGCTTCTTCGGCATCCAGTTTGACGATCATGCTGGACTCTAACACCGGAATAAAACGCCACACGGCGATCAACGAGCGACCCTGCTCATCAATAATGCCGCCGCCCCGGTAAGCCGGGTTGCCTGGCAAGCCGTCGGCATAAGCTGCAGCTGACTGTTGTCGGTGTTCAGCGGTGTTCTGTGAAGATAGTTTCAGGAAATTCTGGAAATCAGGCTGATCTTTGGTGGCAATGACGGTTTTACCCGACTTGCCCAGGCCACTGTCATCCATTAATACAGCATCGGCATTTTGTCGATCGACCTGCAAGGCCAGTACCCCAATTATGTCGTTGTCGAAAATAACCGGTGTGGCAACGTATGCCGCAGTTTTGTTCTCCGCTTGTGACGGCAGAAAATTGCTGAAGGTAGTGGCGGCGGCGCTTCTTGTCTTCTGAAAGGCGTTCGCCAGTTGCGCCTGTTGTGCGGAAGCGAGGCTATTGCCTGACTGCTCAGGTAGTCTGGTGGCGCTATAGAAAATTTCACCTTCGGGTGTCAGAAAATACAGTTTGCTGAATTCATCGCTGCTGGTATTGCGAAAATCCGTCGTATATTCACCAACTGTAAGGGAGTAATCGGCATTCTTCGTCTGGTCAGCACGGTAAAGCTGTGACAGGCGCTGGAAGTTTTCCCGGGTGTAACTGGATTTGGCCCGGGCTTCGATGTGCTCGGTCAGGTGTTTGAAATAATTTTCAATCGAATCGACCTTTTTGTCAGCAATCTTGCCGAGTTGATCCACAATCTGTTCGGTTGACAGTTCCTTTACGCGTTGCTGCTGCAGTGTCGAAATGATAATGACCGGCAGCACAAAGACCAGCACGAATGACATGATGAATAGCTGGGTCAGGGATACCTGCTTCATGCGGGATTCCCGGTGTGATGCAAGCAGTCGCAGACTGGAACAAGGAGTATTTGTTGATCGGGGTTGCGGACAGGGCGCGGGAGGGACAAGCGCAACGGCAATATTGATATGCACAGTTGCGGTAAACCCTTTTTTGCAACAGATTGCCTTGTCTGCATTTTTCTAGCCTTTATTCTATTGCGGATGTGGCTGGTTTTTGTCCGCGAACCCCTGAATTCTGGCGTGGCCTGTCCACAACAACCGGACATAGCAATGACACGGATGACTGCTCTGCGGCATGATACACAAGTAATGCATATGATTACGATAAAATGACTTCACCAGGATACCGAGTGCGCCTGCACCTAATATTAGTACAATACGCTAAAAAAATTAGCTAAATTATTGAATATTTACAATAATCTTTATTGTAAATATGCCTTCAAAAGGAATCTTAATGCAGCGTCTGCTGATTTATTTTTCTGAGAACCCATGGAAAGTGATTTTTTCACTGCTGCTGCTGTGTCTGTTGGCTGCAACCCAGCTGCGACATGTCCAGGTGCAGATTTCCGCCGATGAGCTGCTGGTGCAGGATGACCCGGAACGCCTGTACTACGAACAAATCAGTGAACAGTTTGGCGATGAGCAGATCATTCTGTTGTATCTCGAGGATGAGAACTTGCTGGCCAGCGACAAGCTGGAAGTGCTGCAAAAGTCACTCGAAGGCATCGAGTCACTGTCGTTCATCGATCGGGCGGAAAGCCTGTTTTCGGTGCCTTACCTGCGGACCATCGACGGTTATCTGAACAAGGATCCCTATCTGCACAGCCTGCCGGAAAGCAAGGAGCAGGCGGATGAGTTGTTGTTGCAGGCCTCGAAAAACCCGTTTCTGAAAGATGTATTGCTGGCCGAGGATGGCGCAGCCATGGCCGTTGCCATTGTGCTCAAGAACGATCTGAGTGCAGTTGATGACCGCATCATTACCGAATCAATCAACAGCCTGATTGAACCGTTACATGCGATGTATAGCCGAGTCTTTGCCATTGGCTACCAGCATGTGCGTACCGAGGTTGCTGATAAAATCAAGCAGGAACAGGGCGATCTGTTTCCACTGGCGATTGTGGCATTACTGGTGGCGTTGTTTTTACTGTTGCGGCAGGTGGTGGATATCCTGGTGCCGGTGGCCACGGCCGGCATCAGCATTCTCTGGACGCTCGGCCTGATGGGGTTGCTGGGCATTCCCCTGAATGTCGTGACCTCCATCATCCCGATCCTGCTGATCATTGTCGGCTCCACCGAGGACATTCATCTGTTATCGGAATTCCGGCGCGCCCAGTTACACGGCAAGACGACTGCCCAGGCGATTGAACAGATGGCGAAGAAAATGGGCGGCATCATCGTACTGACCTTTGTCACCACCTACATCGGTTTCCTGTCGGTCGGTCTGAGCCGGATTGAGGTGCTGTGGCAATTCGGGGTGGTGGCGGCAACCGGTCTGTTACTGAATTTTATCGCCACGGTCGCATTGATTCCCGCGGTACTGAAAATTACCGGTAAGTGGCAGCTGGATGGCAAGAACGGTTTTTTCCACACACTCGAAGTGTCAACCACGCGCTCACGCAATTATTTCCACTGGCTCAAGGGAAATCGCTGGTATATCGCTGCTGTCATCATCGTGATTTCAATTGTTTCCTTAACCGGGGCCTTTGCGATCCAGATTAACCATAACGCCATCGACAGCCTCGGCGATGACTCGCTGGTGAAGCAGGAGTTTCATACGGTCAACAGTGAATTTGCCGGTCTCGAGTCCATGTCGATCGTGCTCGATTCCGGCATCCAGGACACCTTTTTGAAGGTTCGCTATCTCGAGCAAATCACCGATATCCAGGATTTCATCGAGCAGCAGGGCATTGCCCGCTCAACCACATCCTTCGCCAATTACCTGGCGTTGTTGAATGCGGCGTTTGAGGAACAGGACGAACCGGTCATGCCGGATGCCGACGATATCGTGCATGAACTGATGATCTTTCTGAATTATGAGCATGTGCGTGCTTATGTTTCGGATGATTTCAGCACGGCACGCATCCTGATTCGACACAATACTTCCTCCAGCCGTGAGCTGAAGGTTTTTGTGGAACAGATACAGGCCTATCTGGATGAAAATCTTGACCCGGGCCTGACGGCACACATCACCGGCGACTCGGTCATGACGCTGCGCGCAAGCCGCGCCATGGTGAAAGGCCAGCTGCAATCCATTCTGTTGCTGATCGTCATTATCATCAGCATCATCTCCATGCTGTTTCTTGATTGGAAAGTCGGGTTTATTGCGGCGTTGCCGAATGTGTTTCCGGTCATTGTGCTGTTCGGCGTCATGGGTTTCACCGGTGTGCCGCTGAACATCGGCACCGCCATGGCGGCGGCGATCGCCATCGGTATCGCGGTGGACGACACCATGCACTTCATGTTGCGCTACAACCTCGAGTTAAGAACCCGGCGCAACCAGTTGGCGGCCATGTATGCCACTCTGCATAACGAGGCGTTGCCGGTATTCGCCACTTCACTGGCCTTGATTGCAGGGTTTTCCGTGTTCGCTTTTTCCGATTTTGAACCGATAGCCCAGTTTGGCATTCTCAGCGCCATTGTCATGGCGGCGGCGTTGATTGCCGATTTTGTCATCACGCCGCTGGCGATATCGGCACTGCGCCTGGTTACCCTGTGGGATATGCTGTCACTGTCGGTGCGCAAGGAAGTGATCGAAAAGAGCGGGCTGTTCCAGGGCATGCGCCCTTGGGAAATCCGCAAGTTCATCCTCGCCAGCAGCATGCAGAGTTACCGCAAGGGCGATTACATATTTACCCGCAAAAGCAACAGTGACGCCATGTATCTGGTGATGCGCGGTAAGGTGCGCGTGCGCCACTTACAGCAAGGCTCGGAGGAAGAATTATATGAGGATTTCCATCCGGGTGATTTTTTTGGTGATGTCGCCATGCTGGCGGATATTCCCCGGCGTTCCGAGGCAATCGCAGCGGAAAACTGCAGTTTGCTGGTGCTGACCCGTGACGGCATCGAATCCACCACCAATCACCATCCCGGGATCAGTGCCAAACTGTTTTCCAATATTGCGGTCCATATGAGTAAGCGTTTTGCCACGGTGATGAACCGTATCGAACACAGTATGGTCAGCAGTCATGAGGATTCCACAGTGCAACCGACAGACCCGCAGGCAAAGCAACAGAAAGGTAGCGGCCTATGAAACTCTTGAAACGATTCAAACAGACATTGCAAATATTACTGGTATTTGGTGCAGCCGCCGTATGCGTGAGTGCCAGCGCATTTCATTTTGATGTGTGGTTCGCCAAACCGTTCTCCGGGCAAAAGGTTCGCAGCTACGATGTTGAACTGGCGGTTTCCAGGGAAGACCGGAAATTTTTCACTATTCCGAAAGACTGTGATGCCGCACTGGAAGCAGCAACCTACGGCGCCACATCCTGGGGTGGTCAGATCGATCGCAATCTCTGGTACAAGGTGGTCAACGATTGCAAGTATTTTAATTTGCTGCACCAGAACATGGTGCCGCCGGACAAGGACTTTGTCAGCAACTACGACTTTTACAATGCTGAACTCAAGGATCTGCCGTTTGCCCCGGATTGTGGCACCATCGGTATTGATTCGGCTTCGTCCGACTGTCCGCCGATACCGTCCGGCATCCTCAATCTGTCCTCGTTTTTTCCGTTTCTCAAAATGCAGGTCGCCGATGTGGTCGGGGAAATTGATCCGTGCAAGTTCACCAATGGCATGTTCCGCGGGCGCCTGATCAAGACACCGGAAGGCATCACCTGCCAGTCGGATCGCAAGGCGCCGGGCCTGCGGCTGGTGTCGGTGGATTACGCCGATCTCAATGGTGATGGTTATCAGGATGTACTGTTGCGCATCATGCCGCTGGGCCGCGGTATCAGCCATATGCCGATCCTGTTGCCGTTGACGCGCCTGGAAGACGGCGTGCCGTTCAGCGTGCCAGCCGGTGTCGCACTGGATTACTCGGCCGCAAAGTAAACAGACTCATGGGCAAAATGCAGCAAGCGGCTGGCGAGCCTGTTGCCATTGCATGCTGCTTTCCAACGCACAGCATTTTGCCAAATGTTGTGCAAAGTCCTGTCGATCGATTTCTTCAGCGCCCAGGCTGCTGAGATGCTCTGAATACACCTGGCAGTCAACCAGACAGAAATCCTGTTGTTGCAACAAACAGTCGAGCAGGTAAAACGCGGCTTTGGAGGCATCGGTCACCCGGCTGAACATGGATTCACCAAAAAACACCTTGCCGATGGCGATGCCATAAAGCCCACCGACCAGCAGGTCGTTTTGCCACACTTCAACGGAATGCGCATGACCAAGCCGATGCAGGTTTTTGTAGGCCAGTTGCATTTCCAGGCTGATCCAGGTGCCGGTTTCCCCCTGCCTGGGGGCGGCGCACTGTTCAATGACTTCGTCAAACGCCTGATCGAGTGAATACTCAAAACCACGGGTGCGCAGGCTTTTTTTCAGGCTGCGGCTGGTTTTTAATTTTCCCGGAAACAGCACCATGCGTGGATCGGGCGACCACCACAGAATCGGCTGGCCCTGGTTATACCAGGGAAAAATGCCGTGCCGATAGGCATTGAGCAGGCGTTCACTGCTGAGGTCGCCACCGATGGCGAGCAGGCCGTTGGGTTCGCGCAAGGCTGTTTCCAATGGCGGGAAGCGGGCGTCGACATCGGCCGGGTCGAGAATGGTCAGCATGCGGATTTGTATATCTGCGGTGAAATCATGGCTATACTTGGGACAACATTTTTACATACTCAGCCCCCGATCCCATAACAAAAACAGGCAGTAATGACTGAAGAAAAGCTGCGATTTCCGGTAGGCACACGCATACAGCTGCAACCGGAAGGCATCGACAACAATCCCACCCGATACAATGTCATGTTGCTGGGTTATTACCCCGGCAAAAGCCTGATTGTCACCAACCCGGAAAGCCAGCCGGGCAAAACCGTGTTGTTTCGCGATTCCCAGGCTTTTATCGCCCGCATCATGCAGGGCAGTGTCTGTCAGGCTTTCCGCGCCACGGCGATCCAGACCAATATGCTGCCGTATCCGCATTTGCATCTGAGCTATCCGGATGAGATCGAAATGACGGTGGTGCGCAATGCTTCACGTATTGCCACCAAACAACCGGCGCTGGTGAGAAACCTCAAAGCGACATCCGACAAGCGCTTTGAAGCCATGGTGGTTGATTTGAGTTCCAGCGGCGCCAAGGTGGCGACGCGGGTGCCGGTGGCTGAAGTTGGCGATAGCCTGCACGTCAAAATGCAGCTCGAGGTGGCGAACGAAACCGATATCCTGAACCTGGCCGCCGAAGTCAAAAAAGCCGAATTTCGCGAAGGCGACCGTCAGAAGGGGCGACTGGATTTGTATTATTACGGCTTGATGTTTGAAGATCTCAACCGTTTTCAGAAAGTACTGTTACACGCTTATGTCATGGAGTTTGCGGCCAAGCTTGATCCGTCCATCAAACTCTAGGCGCTCGCTGCATGCACAGGAAAAACAAACGGGGACATAAAGTCCCCGTTGTAGTCTGTGCCCCGGTTACCCTGGCTACTGCATATCAAAATAACGTTCGGCATCCAGTGCCGCCATACAGCCGGTGCCGGCCGAGGTGATGGCCTGGCGATAGACATGATCCATGACGTCGCCGGCGGCGAACACGCCTTCGACGGAAGTCATGGTGGCCAGGCCGTCAGAACCGCCTTTGACACTCAGGTAGCCGTTTTTCATCTCCAGCTGGCCTTCGAACAGGGACGTGTTCGGGTGGTGGCCGATGGCGATGAAGATGCCGTGCAGCTCATGCTCCTTGGTGGAACCGTCGACCGTTGACTTCAGGCGTACGCCGGTGACGCCGCTGTTGTCGCCGAGAACCTCATCAACAACATGATTCCACTCGATGGTCACATTGCCGTTTTCGGCTTTTTCCAGCAAATGATCCTGCAGGATTTTTTCCGAGCGCAGGCTGTCGCGTCGATGAATGAGTACGACTTCGGAGGCGATGTGTGACAGATACAGCGCTTCCTCGACCGCAGTGTTGCCACCGCCGACGACGGCGACTTTCTGGCCACGGTAGAAAAAGCCGTCGCAGGTGGCGCAGGCGGATACGCCGCGGCCCTTGTAGGCTTCCTCGGATTCCAGGCCAAGATACATGGCCGATGCACCGGTAGCGATGATCAGCGCATCGCAGGTATAGACGCCGGAATCACCTGTCAGGCGAAACGGCTTCTCACTCAGTTCAGCTTTCTTGATGTGATCAAAAATGACTTCGGTGTTGAAACGTTCGGCATGCTTGAGCATGCGGTCCATGAGTTCCGGTCCCTGAACGCCTTCAAAATCACCTGGCCAGTTATCCACGTCGGTGGTTGTGGTGAGCTGGCCGCCTTGTTCCATGCCGGTGATCAACACCGGATCGAGGTTGGCGCGGGCGGCATATACAGCAGCTGTATAACCGGCCGGCCCCGAACCGAGAATCAGTAAACGACAGTGTTTAGTTTCACTCATGCAATACTCCAACTTTTTATCTGTTTTCATTTATGCTTGGCATAATATTACGTCAATCACAAAGGTGAAACCATGCGTATCGGTATACCGAAGGAAATCAAGATCAGGGAAGGGCGCGTCAGTCTGACGCCGTTTGCCTGCAGTGATCTGGTCAGTCTCGGCCATGAAGTATTTATCGAACACAGCGCCGGTGACATGTCCGGTTTTAGCGATGTCGATTACCAGACAGTTGGTGTGACAATTTGTGCCGATGCGGCCGAACTTTATGCCAGTGCCGAGGCGATCATCAAGGTCAAGGAGCCGATTGAGCAGGACCTGCAACACCTGCGTGAACACCACCTGTTGTTCAGTTATCTGCACTTGGCGCCCAACCCGGAATTGACTCAAAGGCTGAATGACATCGGCCTGACCGCGATCGCATTCGAAACCGTCGAGACTGATGACGGTCGTTTGCCGTTACTGGCGCCAATGAGCACGATTGCCGGACGGCTGGCCACCCAGATCGGCGCGACCCTGCTGCACGTGCCGCAGGGTGGCAAGGGACTGTTGCTTGGTGGTCTGGCGAGCACCGAACGCGGCCGGGTGGTGGTGTTAGGTGCCGGTAACGCCGGCGGTCATGCGCTGGTTGTGGCCGCGCGCAACGGTGCCGAAGTCACGGTGTTTGACCTGAATCCGCAAAAACTGGCCATGCTGCACGATCGTTATGACAACGTCACGGCATTGATTCCGACCACCCGGCAATTGCACCAGCATATACGCGAGGCAGACCTGCTGGTCGGCGCTGTGTTGATGCCGGGTCACCGGGCACCGGCGCTGGTGCCGGAAGACTGGGTAGCCGAAATGCAGCCGGGCAGCGTGATCGTGGACATCGCCGTGGACCAGGGCGGCTGTATCGCCACCACCGTACCGACCGATTATAACAATCCGACCTACGTCAAACACGATGTGGTGCACTTTGCTGTGACCAATATGCCCGGCGCGGTGCCACGCAGCGCCAGCCAGGCCTTGTCAGCCAGTCTCATGCCGTACGTCAAATTGCTCGCCGCCGGCCAGCTGCACAGCCATACCGAACTGGCGCGCGGCATCAATCTGGAAGCAGGCAAGGTCGTGCACCCGGCGTTGCTGGGCTGACCGCTGCGGCGACTGGAACCGGTTCAAATTAATTGGCCGTCGCCGTTCACGTCAGGGTTGCTTTCCAGTAAGCTATCGGGACACTGTCTCGCCACTGATGGCGGGCGTAAAACGATAAGATTCTGATAACAGCCAGTGCTTTCAAACAAACTTCATGTGCACCATCGACTGCGTGAACTCGCGTTCTGGCTGATTACCGCGCTCGGCGGCTATTTATTGCTGTCACTGGTCACGTTCTCACCGCAGGACCCGGGGTGGTCCTTTGTCGGAACACGAGATATCCCGGTCAATTCCGGTGGGCACGCGGGTGCCTGGTTCGCCAGCGTATTTTTTGGCCTGTTCGGTTTTCTGGCCTTCCTGTTCCCGGTGATGCTGATCTGGAGCGGCTGGCTGGTGTTTCGTGAGCGCAATCCGGACGATTCGGTGAACTACTTTCTGGTGGCGCTGCGCTGGGGCGGTTTCATTCTCACCATGATTGCCGGCACAGCGCTGGCGACCATGCATGCCGATTCACTCGGTAGCGGCCTGCCGGAAGGCTCCGGCGGCATTCTCGGCCAGGCCTTGCAATCGGCCTTTGTCGACATGTTCAGCCAGACCGGCAGCAGCCTGTTGTTGATCGCCTTGCTGCTGGGTGGCTGGACCCTGTTTACCGGCATTTCCTGGTTCATGGTCATGGACTGGATCGGTGGCGGCATCCTGTTCCTGATCGACAAGTCCGGGCAGCTGCTCAACCGCTTTGATGAATATCGCGATGCGCGCCATGCGCGCAAGACGCGCAGCGAGACGGTCAAGAAATCGGTCGAAAAGAAAAAGACCCGGAAGCCGCCCACCATCGCCGCCAAACAGAAGAAGGTCGAACCCAGCATCCGGGTCGAGAAAGAGCGCCAGGTGCCGCTGTTCGAACCTGAGCAAAGCGCCGAACTGCCGCCGCTGTCACTGCTGGACCCTCCCAAGCATTCCGGTGTGAGTTATTCGGAAGAAGCGCTCAATGCCATGTCGCAACTGGTGGAACTGAAACTGGCGGATTTCGGCATCGATGCCCAAGTCGAGGCGGTGCATCCAGGTCCCGTCGTGACGCTGTTCGAATTACAATTGGCGGCTGGCACCAAGGCCAGCAAGGTCACCAATATCGCCAAGGACCTGGCGCGCGCCTTATCGACCATCAGTGTGCGTGTGGTGGAAGTGATTCCGGGCAAGTCGGTGATCGGCATCGAGATACCGAATGAAACACGTGAAATGGTCTACCTCAGCGAGGTGCTGCGCTCCAGGGAGTACGACAAGGCTAAATCGGTGCTGACGCTGGCGCTGGGCAAGGACATCGCTGGCAACCCGGTGGTGACCGATCTCGGCAAGATGCCGCATGGCCTGATCGCCGGCACCACCGGCTCGGGTAAATCGGTGGCGATCAACGCCATGATCCTGAGCCTGCTGTACAAGGCCAAGCCGGACGAAGTGCGCCTGATCATGATCGATCCGAAGATGCTGGAACTGTCGGTCTATGCCGATATCCCGCATCTGCTCACGCCGGTGGTCACCGATATGAAGGAAGCCGCCAATTCCTTGCGCTGGTGTGTGGCCGAAATGGAGCGGCGCTACCGTCTCATGGCGCATCAGGGCGTGCGCAACATCGCCGGATTCAACCGCAAGATTGGCGATGCCATCAAGGCTGGGGAACCGATCAAGGATCCGTTTTTCAAACCCGATCCGCTGTTTGACGGCGATGGCGAGCAGGAAGCGCCGGACTTGCAGCCACTGCCTTACATCGTCGTGGTCATCGATGAGCTGGCCGACATGATGATGGTGGTCGGCAAGAAGGTTGAGGAGCTGATTGCACGCTTGGCACAGAAAGCCCGTGCCGCCGGCATACATCTGCTGCTGGCGACGCAGCGACCATCGGTGGATGTGATCACCGGCCTGATCAAGGCGAACATCCCGACGCGCCTTGCGTTCCAGGTGTCATCGCGTATTGACTCGCGCACCATTCTCGACCAGATGGGAGCAGAGCACCTGCTCGGGCATGGCGACAGTCTTTACATGGGGCCGGGCAGCAACAACATCCCGATGCGTATCCACGGTGCTTTTGTTGACGATGCCGAGGTGCATCGCGTGGTTGCCGCACTCAAGAAAATGGGCCAGCCCAATTACATCGATGAAATCGTGCAGGAACCTTCCGAGCCGATTCCGGGTCTATCTGCTGAGGCTTCGGGGGCGCAAACGGAAGATGCCGACCCGCTGTTTGACGAGGCGGTGCGCATAGTCACCGAAAGCCGGCGCGCCTCGATTTCCGGTGTGCAGCGGCGCCTCAAGATCGGTTACAACCGGGCGGCGCGCATGATCGAGGAAATGGAGCGCATCGGCATCGTCAGTCCACCGGAAAATAACGGCAACCGCGAGGTGCTGGCGCCGCCGCCACCCGAAGACTAGGCCGGTTTACATCGAGTGAATCATGATCAGACTCTTCACGTTTTTATTGTTCCTGGTATTCAGCGGTAGCGCCGCTGCCGGCAGCGGACCGCAAAAGCTCGACGATTTCCTGCAGAACTTCAAAACGCTGTCGGCGCGTTTTGAACAATCCGTGCTGGATACCCGCTCGGCAGAAGTGGGGCGCTTCCAGGGCCAGCTGTTTGTGTCACGGCCTGGACGTTTTCGCTGGGACTACAGTGAGCCCTATGAAAAAGAGATTCTCGCCGATGGCGATCAGGTCTATGTGATTGACAGCGAGCTGGAGCAGATCACTTACGTGTCCCAGGAACGCGCCTTAAAAGACACACCGGCCAGTGTGCTGATCGATGCCGATCAGCTCGATGAGCGTTTCGAAATCATCGACATTGGCAGTAGCCAGAATATGGACTGGGTTGAACTGTTGCCGCGTGATGCCGAAAGCCAGTTCACGCGGGTACTACTGGCGTTTGCCGGCGATGACCTGCGACGTATGGAAATGGCCGACAAATTCGGCCAGATCACGCGTTTCCAGTTTTATGATGTACAGCGCAATCCCCAGCTCGACAGCCAGCTGTTTGTGTTTGAACGTCGGCAGGGCTATGACCTCATCGACCAGTTTTGAGCCCTAGCAATTCCATGGACGATTTGTTCAGCCTCGACGATGAACACTCGTTCCAGCCACTGGCGGATCGCATGCGGCCGCAGCGCATCGAGAACTTTGTCGGCCAGGCGCACATCGCCGGAGCCGACAAGCCGTTACACCAGGCGATTGTTGCCGATCATCTGCATTCGATGATTTTCTGGGGGCCGCCCGGTACCGGCAAGACCACCCTGGCGCGACTCATCGCCAAACACAGCGGCGCCTATTTCCACAGCCTCTCGGCCGTATTGTCCGGCGTCAAGGACATCCGTGAAGCGGTCACTACCGCCAAACGCATCAAGGCCGAGCGTGGCCAGCGCACCATTCTGTTCATCGACGAAGTGCATCGTTTCAACAAATCGCAGCAGGATGCGTTCCTACCACACGTCGAGGATGGCACTTTTGTGTTCATCGGCGCCACTACCGAAAACCCGTCATTCGAACTCAACAACGCCTTGTTGTCGCGCGCGCGCGTCTATGTGCTCAAGTCGTTACAGACGGAAGACATTCTGCAGATTCTACAAAACGCGTTGCAGGACCAGGAAAAAGGCCTGGGCGACATGCAATTGCAGATTGCCGACGATGATCTGGAATTGCTTGCCAAGGCTGCTGACGGCGATGCACGACGCGCGCTGAACCTGCTGGAAATCAGCGCCGACCTTGCCGAAGACGGCCAGATCCGCCACGAGGTGATTGCCGAGGTGTTGTCCGGCACGACGCGGCGTTTCGACAAGGGTGGCGACCTGTTTTATGAACAGATCTCGGCGCTACACAAGTCGGTACGCGGCTCGTCACCGGATGCGGCGCTGTACTGGCTGTGTCGCATGCTCGATGGTGGTTGTGATCCGCTGTACATCGCCCGGCGCGTGCTGCGCATGGCATCCGAAGATATCGGCAACGCCGACCCGCGCGCCTTGCAGGTCGCCCTGGATGCCTGGCATACGCAGGAGCGTCTCGGCAGCCCTGAAGGCGAACTGGCTCTTGCGCAGGCGGTGGTTTACATGGCCTGTGCGGCTAAAAGCAATGCGGTGTATATGGCGTTTAAGGCGGCCATGGCCGACGCCAAGGAAAGTGGTAGCCTCGATGTGCCGGTGCATTTGCGCAATGCGCCGACGCGTCTCATGAAAGAACTCGGCTACGGTCACGATTATCGTTATGCCCACGATGAGCCGGAAGCTTATGCAGCCGGTGAAACCTACTTCCCGGATGAACTTGGTGAACAGCGTTATTACTTTCCGACACCACGCGGCCTGGAAATCAAGATCGCCGAGAAAATGCAATATTTGCGATCTCTGGATGAACAGGCAACAAAAAAGACCTGACTCGGTGTAACATTGGCAGCTGGAAAATAACTAGGGCCTGTTAACAGACCCTGAGGGTTGGGTTTTGAATCAGCTGCTTGCCATAGCCGCCGGCGGTGCCATCGGTGCGCTATCCCGGTTCTGGGTGTCGACGTCGGTCTATCAATGGCTGGGCAAGGATTTCCCGTATGGCACGCTGGTGGTCAATCTGGTTGGCTCGCTGGTTATGGGGCTGTTGTATGTGCTGTTGATCGAACGACTGGCCTCGGCGCCGGAAGTACGTGCACTGCTGCTGATCGGCTTTCTCGGATCATTCACGACCTTTTCGACGTTTTCACTGGAGACACTCAGCCTGCTGGAACAGGCCGAGTTGTTTAAAGCTACGTTGAATATTGCCGTCAGTGTCGTCAGCTGTCTGTTAGCGGCCTGGCTCGGCATGCTATTGGCCAGGACATTATGAAAAGCATTACGGTTACCGTTGTACGCATTTATCTCACCGAAGCGGGGCACCAGTTTACCGAACTCATGAACTGCCTGCACGATGAGGAAAAAGTCATGGGCGTGACCGCGTTTCGCGGCATCGCCGGTTTTGGCCAGTCCGGCCACATGCATTCCTCGACGCTGATTGATATGAGCCTAGATCTGCCGATCGTGATCGAGTTTTTTGACCGGCCGGAAAAAGTTGGCGCCATTCTCACCCATCTGGAAAAACGCATTAAACCGGGCAGCCTGATTAGCTGGGCGGCCCAGATGAACACGCAGGACTAACACATGCTTGACCCACGTTTACTCAGAACCGAGCTGGATGCGGTTGCTGCCAAACTGGCACGCCGCGGTTATAAGCTCGATACCGAAGCCTTCAATCAGCTTGAGGAAAAACGCAAGGCGGTGCAGATTGCCACGCAGGAGTTGCAGAACCAGCGCAATACGCAATCCAAGGCTATCGGCAAGGCCAAGGCACAGGGCCAGGATATCCAGCCGCTGCTGGATGAGGTCGCGTCACTCGGCGAACAGCTCAGTGCCTCGCAGGATGAACTCAAACAAATCCAACAGCAGCTCGATGAGCTGACTTTCGGCATTCCTAACATTCCGCACGATTCGGTACCGGACGGTAAAAGTGAAGACGACAATGTCGTGATTCGCACCTGGGGCGAGCCGCCACAACTGGATTTCGAGGCCAAAGAGCATTTTGATCTTGGTGCCGACAAGGGGCTGATGGATTTTGAAACGGCCGCCAAAATCACCGGTTCACGCTTTGTCGTGTTGTCCGGTCCGCTGGCACGACTGCAGCGAGCACTTGAACAATTCATGCTGGATACGCACACCAACGAGCACGGTTACACCGAAACCTATGTACCCTTTATGGTGAATCGTGACAGCCTGTTCGGCACCGGCCAGTTGCCGAAATTCGAGGAAGATCTGTTCGGTCTTACAGGCGAGTCCGGCTATTACCTGATTCCGACGGCCGAGGTGCCGGTGACCAATCTGGTGCGCGATGTGATTGTCGATGACGACTACATGCCACGCAAATGGGTGGCGCACACACCGTGCTTTCGCAGCGAGGCCGGCAGCTATGGCAAGGACACGCGCGGTATGATCCGTCAGCACCAGTTTGAAAAGGTGGAACTGGTGCAGGCCGTGCGCCCGGCCGATTCCTACCAGGCGCTGGAAGAGCTTACCGGTCATGCCGAGACGATCCTACAGAAGCTTGGCTTGCCGTATCAGGTGGTCAGCCTGTGTGCCGGCGATATCGGCTTTTCCTCAGCCAAAACCTATGACCTGGAAGTCTGGTTGCCGGGGCAGGGGCAGTACCGGGAAATTTCCTCCTGCTCGAATTTTGAGGATTTCCAGGCGCGACGCATGCAGGCACGCTGGCGCAATCCGGAAACCGGCAAACCCGAGTTATTGCACACGCTTAACGGCTCGGGCCTGGCGATCGGCCGTACGCTGGTGGCGGTGATGGAAAACTATCAGGATGCCGACGGCAATATCCGTATCCCGGACGTGTTGCAGCCGTATATGGGTGGCGTCACCTCGATCTGAGGCTGGTAAGTTTCAGGCATAAAAAAACCGGGCTTATGCCCGGTTTTTTTATTGTTGGCAGGCTTACTTTCTGTCAGTCTTCGCCGGCAAAGGCACCCAGCAGGTGCAGCAGGCTCAGGAACAGGTTGTAGATCGATACATACAGGCTGACTGTCGCCAGGATGTAGTTGGTTTCACCGCCATGTACCATTGCACTGACCTGATACAGGATCATGCCGGACATCAACAGGATGAACATCGCCGATACGGCCAGTGACAGCGCCGGGATGCTGAAGATAGCCGCGCCAAGACCCGCCAGGAAAGCAACCAGTACACCCACCATGAGGAAACCGCCCATGAAGCTGAAGTCCTTACGGGTGGTCAGCGCATAACCGGACAGACCAAGGAAGATCACACCAGTACCGCCCATCGCCAGCATGACGAGCTGATCACCATTGGAAAATGACTGGGTGTAAGCACTAATGATCGGACCGATGGTCAGGCCCATGAAACCGGTCAGGGCGAAAACCGATGCCAGACCCCAGGCGGAATTGGCGGTTTTGCTGGTCAGAAACAGCAAGCCGTAAAAGCCGACCAAAGTCAGGATCATGCCCGGATGCGGCCAGTTGAAAGCCATGGACATGCCAGCCGTTGCGGCGCTGAACAGCAGCGTCATCGACAGCAGTGCAAAGGTGTTCTTGATAACCTTATTCGTCGCCAGACCGCGTTCGGCGGATGAAGCAACTGAATATCCCATTCTGTTCATTGATATCGTCTCCGATTGATTCAAATTGTTATTTGCCACTCTGTACGACAGGGTGACATGTTTTTAGTTCCGTTCAAAGCATAACCTGCAAAAACTGCCTTTTCAAACGTAATAAATGCGTAAAAATACTTGTTTTCAAATGGTAATCGGGTATCCTTTCGCCCCCATTGGAGGGGTGGCAGAGCGGTTGAATGCACCGGTCTTGAAAACCGGCATGGGTTAATAGCCCATCCAGGGTTCGAATCCCTGCTCCTCCGCCATTTCAAAGTGTAATTGTTATATTAATCAGATAGTTAGGCAAGGATGCCGTCTATCGGTCCCCCAGTCAGTCCCCCTTTGTGTGTTATCTCGCCCTGTTCGATGGGTAAATCATAAGTTCAAGCTGTCCAGCTTCCACGGCCACCATGGCAACGGCCACCACGACATCCATGGCATCCATGGCCACCACGACATCCAGGGGCCACCCCGGTACGAGATCACTCCAGCAAAAAATGTAATCGCCAGGTTCTACGGTAACGGGCACCCCCTCCATATGATTCAGGCGACCGGGGGGAGTACAGGGGCGGGGGGCGCGGATGAGTGGTTGGAAACTGCCTGTGGGGTATCCAGCAACCGGCTAAAAATAAAATTTTAAAATAAGTTATCCACAACCCCGGTGAAAATATAAAAATCAGAAAAATCCTACAGACACAAACTCGAACTGTTGATAGATTTATCTGTAGCCCGATTCTGTCAGGGCGCTACGTCAGGATGACGCAGATCATGCAAGGACGCACAAACACTCAGCCCGGCACTGTCCGGGCTTTTTTGTTTCGGTAGAATGGTGGTTCAGGGGTGCGTTTGATCGCAGCCAGTCGCGCCAGCGCTTTCTATCGTCCAGGCTCACGTTGTCCAGTCGAAAGGAAATGATATGGAGAATGAATACCTCGAAGCAAAACGTGTTTGGGCGGCAAGCACAGCGATCGCTGTGCTGGGGATAATCTTATTGATTTTAGGTTATGTTTCTAACGCAATACCCGAGACTGGAATTATATTGCTGACTATTATCACGGTAATTGCCGGACTTCACAGCCTATGGTTACTTGCAATGTTTTTATCTGGTGCTCTCTGGGGAATCGCGAGTTCGATAAATCCAATAATCACTATTATCGCGGTTATCATTTTTCCACCATTAACGATCCCGCTATTTATCGGTTGGTATGCAGATAAAATAGTAAATACACCTTGAGACATGCATTCATATTGGCCGTTTTGTCAGATCATGTCAGTACAACTAAACCACCCGTCGGGCCTTCATTGTTTCGCGACCCTTAGCCAGACACGCCAAAGCCTTCCGCTTCCCGGCATTGGTTTTAGGCCCCGTCGAAAGGCCCCCGTGCATCCGGCACCGGCCATTTTTCGGCTGATTATTTACCTTATCCCATACCGGGGTAGCCCGGCATCGACCGCCGGCTCTGGTCCTGGCGCCGCATAAAGGTCGTAACGACTTCGGCATCTGCTTGGCCGGTTTCGTGTAATGGTTGGCCTTTTTCCGGGCGATCTTTTCATCAACGAATTTATCAACCTCGGGCAATTCGACATGTTCAAGTTGTACCTTGTCGAGTTGGGTCAGACGGGTTGCAATCTCAAAGCTGAGTGGTTTCCCTTTACGAGTCATCGGCGACTACCTCGCCATTAATGAGCCGGGATCGCTCGACCCGCGCCGCGCCTTCCCGCATGGCCCTGGATATGTCCACAGTGACGCCAACATCAATCTGTCGCTTTTCGCCGTAGCGGTCACGATTCCACACACCCAGTAGATACTGGCGGGCCTTCATTCTCAAAGCATCCCGCTGAACGTCCTGGGGGAGACCCGGATAACTGCCATCGGCAATATCAAGAATCTCATCCTCGATTTTTTCCGCACCGATGGCCTTTGCATCGTAATACCTGGCTTTGCGGTATTCATCGGCGTGGAGCCACTGGCGAAGCGTCCCCGTTTCGATGCGGTGATCCTCACAGAATACGGTCAAGGTCTTGCCACTGCGGGCATAGTGCAGCAGCCCGTCCAGGATGTCTTGGGGAAACTCCGGCTGCCGGGGTAATAACCATGCTGGGAGGTTTGCCGGTAATTCCAGCCAGGTCGGGGTGCTGGTCATGCCGGATGTCTGGGTATCAACTTTGCCGGGATGCCGGGTAGATGGTGACGTCATAATTTAACCTCAATTCTGGTTGCCCATGTCGCGCGTACAATATGGGCTGCCAGAGTCCCAGCAGCCCACCATCACGGCGCCCACTATTCCCCGGTTCCAGCCCGTACCTGGGCTAGATTTGCCAGAGTTCCGACCAGCCAAACGTCATTACCCAGCGGTGTTTCCTCAAGGGCAATCTTCAACCACGGGGCATGTTTTATCAGCCGGTCGGCTTCGCTCTTCGCGGCCTTGATAATCTCCGGAGTTCGATCCCGGTAAACCCTTTCAAGCTCCGCTCGTGCATGGTTACGCGTGAGCTCAAGGGCTGCCGGGTCGATGGGTTGACCGGCAAGCTTATTCCAGCGGCG
>JASFVP010000044.1:0-33449 GCA_050049775.1 Chromatiales bacterium | reverse complement strand
ATAATTGGGTGATTTACGTCAATTATTGGTGCGCAATCGAATTTTTCTGCCCATTCATGGTGCGTTTGCTTGCTAATCATTAGCCGATTTCCTGCAATTGTTTCACCGCCAGTTTTGAATTTCGCCGGTAATTGTACAACGCCCGCCGCCCTTTGGGGAGGAAGGAAAGGTCGGTTTGCTTAAAGCCTCTTTCCTGAAACCAGTGCATGGTCTGGGTGGTCAGTACGAACAGGCTGTTCAGGCCGGCGGCGCGCGCGCGCTTTTCCATGTATTCGAGTAAGGCGTCACCACGTCCGCCTGACTGGTAATCGGGATGAATCACCAGGCAGGCCAGTTCGGCGGTGGCTTTTTCCGGGTAATCGTAGCGTGCGGCGCAGCCGATGATCATATTGTCCCGTTCGACCACGACGAACTGACTGATCTCGTTTTCCAGCAGGTCGCGTGAGCGTTTCACCAGCACGCCTTTTTCTTCCAGCGGCGTGATCAGCTCCAGCACGCCGCCGACATCGTCGATGCGTGCTGTCCTGGTGGTTTCATAGGCTTCCGCCGTTATCAATGTGCCGGAGCCGTCACGCGTAAACAGTTCACGCAACAGGGCGCCATCGGTCTTGCGCTCGATCAGGTGCACACGTTTTACACCGGAACGGCAACTGTGCGCGGCGTTGTTGAGGTATTGCCGGGTTTTCAGCGACAGGCTTTTACGCCGTTTCATGAGCAATTCGAGTTCGGCCGGCGTCAGGTGATTCATCAGCTTGCCACCGGAACGCGTGATCGGCTTTTCCTCGGACAGGTAAATCAGCTTGTCGGCATTCAGCGCAATCGCCACGCGCGCGCCGACGTCGGCGGCGCTGAGATTGAAAATCTCACCGGTAGGCGAATAACCCAACGGCGAAATCAATACGATGTTTTCACACTCCAGCTGCCGGATGATGGCGTTGGCGTCGACCCGCCGTACCTCGCCGGTATGGCAGTAATCAATGCCATCAAGCACGCCGATGGGCTTGGCGGTGACGAAATTGCCTGAGGCGACGCGAATGCGGGTGCCGGCCATCGGTGAATTGGCCAGCCCCTGCGACAACAACGCCTCGATTTCCAGCCGCACGATACCGGCGGCTTCCTTGACGCACAGCAGCGCCTGGTCGTCGGTGATGCGCAGACCATTGGCGTATTGCAATTCGATGCTGCGCAGTTTCAGGCGCTCCTCGATTTGCGGACGTGCGCCGTGCACCAGCACCAGCCGGATACCCAGGCCGCGCAGCAGCGCCAGGTCGTGGATCAGGTTAGTAAAACTGGGAGCTGCCACCGCTTCGCCACTGAACGCAATGACGAAGGTTTTACCCCGGTGCGCGTGTATATAGGGCGATGACGAACGAAACCATTCGACAAAGGAATTGTTGTTAGCGGTTTTGGCCATGCTCCGGATACCTTGCAACTGTTGTCGGGATTATCCTTGCCGTAGTTGATTACTTCAAGTATTTCAGTTGCTTAAATATAGAATTGGAATGCCTGTGTCAGCTCAGGCAGAACTGGCGAATCAGTTGGCGGATGATTTCAACACCGGGACGGATCTGGTCCAGCGCCAGGAATTCATTCGGTTGATGTGCCTGGTCGATGCTGCCGGGGCCCAGAATCACCGTCTCCATGTTCATGGCGTTGAAATACGGCGCTTCGGTGCCGAACGCGACCGCAGCAGCACTGTGTCCGGTCAGCTTTTCGGCGGCCTGGATAATGGCCGATTCCGCCGGTGTTTCCATGGCCGGTATGCCTTCAAACAGTGGCGTGAGTTCGAGTTGCAGGCCGCTGTCTTGCAGGCGTCGTTGCAGGCGCATAGCCATATCCTGACGCAGTTCATCGATGTCCATGCCGGGCAGGGGACGCAGGTCGATGTGCAGTTCACAGTCGGCACAGATGCGGTTGGGATTGTCGCCACCGTGGATGTGACCGAAATTGAGCGTTGGCGTGGCAACGGCAAACATCGGGTTTTGGTGGTGCAGCTGCAGTTCGATACGCCATTGCATTAACTCGTCGATGACCTGATGCATGCCTTCCAGCGCATTATTGCCGAGCGAAGGATCACTGGAATGACCGGACTGCCCAGTCAGGCGAATGGCTTCCATGAGGATGCCCTTGTGCATACGGATCGGCTTCAGACCGGTCGGTTCGCCGATCACGGTAAAACGGCCAAGGCGCTGGTATTTCTGCTGCAACGCCTTGGCGCCGCACATGCTGGATTCCTCGTCCGCGGTAGCGATGATGGTCAGCGGATGCTGCAGCTTGTTCAGGTCAATATCGCGCAGCGCCTCGATCACCAGTGCAAAAAAACCTTTCATGTCGCAACTGCCAAGGCCGTACAGACGCTGGTCTTTTTCGGTCAGTTGAAACGGCGACTGCGACCAGCGATTTTCATCAAACGGCACCGTATCGGTGTGGCCGGACAACACCAAGCCGTCCGGGCCGCGCCCGGCATTGGCGACCAGGTTGTATTTGCCCGGGTATTGCGGAATCTCCATGACTTCGACCTTGAAACCGAGATCGCCCAACCAGCCGGCGAGTTGCTCGATGACGGCCTGGTTGGATTGATCCCAGCGCGCGTTGACACTGCTGACCGAAGGAGTCGCGATCAGCTGCTGCATCAAGGTCATGAAGCCAGGTGGATTTGTATGCGGATTAACCATAAAGGGTTGCTATCATGCGTCCTGTGCTCGACTGGAAACAAGCAGAAAATTACCAATTTACCAAAAACCTGTCACGCCGGTAGTGGGCTTGGGAGTTCCTGCGCCGCAGCCCGGAGTATCACAGTGAATAGGCGGACTTCTGGTGCATCTGGGACGCAGCAGCCGATTGTCGTATCGACCGGGACAAGGTCTTGGTTGAATGTGCAATGGGGGCGTGTCAGGGCTTTTACAAGTCCGCCAGACCAGGTCGACGCTGCCATAGATAACCGGCTGCTCGAAAATGCCAATCGTTATCTGTCACTATTGCTGTTGCTGGATTGATCAGGGTTCGGTTTGCTGCTTGCGCAAGGTCTCGAGTTTGCTGATGACGTGACGGGCGCGCTCGATTTTGGTTTTTGCCTGCGCATGTTCCGGATCAAAGCGCAGCAGTGACTGCCACGCCGAGATTGCCTGTTCCAGTTTACCCTCGCGATACAGCTGATCACCGACACTCAACAGCATGTTGATCTGCTCATCGATTTCGGTCCTGAGCTGTGGCATGAGCTTGTTGGCATTGGCATGTTGCGGATTGTTGCGCAGCACTTCTTCCAGTAATACCTGGGCTTCCAGGTACCGGCCGGTATCGATCAACTCGCTGGCCTGTTCAACCAGTTGGTTATGGTTTTTTTTCATCGAGCGTTGCTGGCGTTGCTGCAAGCTCTGTTTGCTTTTCGCCAGCACCTGCTGGTACTGCTTTAAAGTGGCCTGGTAGTTTTTCTCGCTGGAATCGGTGCCGCTGATGCGGTTGAGCAATTCGCTGCAATCGACGGCCAGCTGCAGGTTGTGCTGTTGCTGGAATTCGGCACAATGCGACAGGGGTTCGGTCTTGCCATTGAGGTGCAGGTCAACAATCACCGAACGCGCCCGCGCCGACAGGTCGGAAGGATTGGCGGCCGTGATTTGTTCAAGCAACGGCTTTTGTTCCAACAGGGCGCGTGTTTCACTGATCAAAATACGATGTTTCAGGGTCTGCTTGGTGATGTTCCAGCCCTGTTCCATTTGTTGCAGGGCGGTGGTAATCGCCTGGTCATCCGGTTGCTGCTTGGCCGCCTGACGCAATATCGACAATGCGTTGGCCCAGTCACCCTGTTGTTGTAACTGTTTTGCTTGATTGATGGCCTGAGAGCTATTTTCCGCAACAGGTGGGACGGTTTGCGTGGATGTCAGATTGGCGCACGCAGAGAGCAGACTCAGCAGCAAAAAGCCGGCAGACAGTTTTACAAAGGCACTTGGCATAGCTTGTTATTGTAAGGGCAGAATCTTTTCGAGAATGACGGCAATTGAATCGCTGTAGACTCGGGTCAAACCGGTAATCTGGTAAATATGCGCCGGTCGCTTGCGGCCACGGATGGCAATTTCACCCATCGATTTGCTCTGGATTTTATCGTCGATACCCATCTGGTTTCTGGTTTTTTCGTACACCATGATACCGCCTGGCGTCGCCAGTGAACACAGCCGCGAAGCCAGGTTGACAGTATCGCCGATGACGGTGTACTCCATGCGCTCTTCACTGCCGAGGTTGCCGGCCTGCATTTCACCACTGCTGATGCCAATGCGAAATTGCAGGGTGCGCAGGTTTTCCAGGCGGCGCGCCTGGTTGATGCGTTCGGTTAATGCCTGCATCAGCAGGGCACAGGTGATGGCGTGCAGGCCGTGTTGCGGATCTTCATTGGGTATGCTGAACACCACCATGATGCAGTCGCCGATGAACTTGTCGATGGTGCCGTGGCATTCGGTGGCGGCTAGTGCGAAATAGCGAAAATAACTGTTGAGCAGGGTCACGGTTTCCGCCGGCGCCAGTTGTTCGGACAATTCGGTAAAGCCGACGATATCGCAAAACAAGACACTGCCGGTGACCGCGTGACCACCCATGTCCGGGTGGGTCTGGGCAATGACATGGCGTGCGATGGTCGGTGACATATAACGGTGAAACGTTTGCTCGAGCTGTTTTTTCTCACGCTTGTCATCGGACAGTTGCTTGAAGGAATTGATGATCTGGCCGATTTCGTCGCGTCGCGTATCCAGCGGGATTTCATGGGCTTCATCACTGTGGATGGCGAGGCTGGTTTGTACCAGTTCATCGATTGGTCGGTTGAGCCGGCGTGATAGCGGAAACACCAGCAGGACCGTCAGCAAAATCAACACAATGGTCACCATGGCCAGTAAAAACTGCAGTGAATTGAGCGATTCCTGCAGCGGCTCATTGTCCAGGCTGACGCGCGCGTAACCGGCCAGCACATCCTTGAAACGTACCTCAGCCGTGAAGCTGGTGACATCAAACCGACGCTGTTCGTCGTGATGCGCCTGCCAGTGGTTCTTTATTTCACTCGGCATGATGGTATAGGGGTTGTTGCCGACACTGGCCATGAGCCGGTATTCGTTATCGAACACTTCCAGCCCCGTGATGAGCGGGTTTTCCGCCTGGCGGGCAAGAATCAGGTTGAGCGTGAACTGGTCATCCGCCATCAACGGTTCACTGATGGCATGCGCCAGTTGCTCGGCGATGATGCTGCCCATGGCGATGGTCTGTTGCTGGTAACTTCTTTCGTGCTGGCTGATCAGGAAAGTGCCGAGCAGGGTCATGCCCGTGACGATCAGGATACTGATCGAAAAGCTCCATTTGAGCGCCAGAGGCAGGGCCGAATTCTCGAAACGTCTCCAGAAATCGGACAGGCCGCCGGCTGCTGCACTGCTCTCATGTTGTGACGATGCCTGTGAATGCATGGGCCTGGTTTTTTGCTAAAACGGCGCTGAAGTGTAGCACGGGGATGGCGGCAACATGCCACAACAGACATAATAGCCGGCAACAGATTCATTTGCGGAGAAAACCATGCCTGAATACCGATCCAGGACCACCACGCACGGCCGTAATATGGCCGGCGCGCGCGCCTTGTGGCGCGCCACCGGCATGCAGGACGCCGATTTTGACAAACCGATCATCGCGATCGCCAATTCCTTCACCCAGTTTGTGCCGGGGCATGTGCATCTCAAGGACCTTGGCCAGCTGGTGGCGCGCGAAATCGAGCAGGCGGGCGGTGTGGCCAAGGAATTCAACACAATTGCTGTGGATGACGGTATCGCCATGGGCCATGGCGGCATGCTGTATTCCTTGCCGTCACGTGACCTGATCGCCGATTCGGTCGAATATATGGTCAACGCGCATTGCGCCGATGCGCTGGTGTGCATTTCCAATTGCGACAAGATCACGCCGGGCATGCTGATGGCGGCCATGCGCCTGAATATTCCGACCATCTTTGTTTCCGGTGGCCCCATGGAAGCCGGCAAGGTGCGACTGGCCGGCAAGGACCTGAAACTGGATCTCGTCGATGCCATGGTAGCCGCCGCTGACAGCGCGGAATCGGATGAAGACGTCAACACCATCGAGCGCTCCGCCTGCCCAACCTGCGGTTCCTGCTCGGGCATGTTCACCGCCAATTCGATGAACTGCCTGACCGAAGCGCTGGGACTGTCGCTGCCGGGTAATGGTTCTTTGCTGGCGACCCATGCCGATCGCAAGGAATTGTTCCTCGAAGCCGGCCGGCGCATCGTTGATTTGGCGAAACGCTATTACGAACAGGATGATGCCTCGGTGTTGCCGCGCAGCATCGCCAGCTTCGATGCGTTTGAAAACGCCATGTCGCTGGACATTGCCATGGGCGGTTCCACCAATACAGTATTGCATTTGCTGGCGGCGGCCCACGAAGCCGGTGTTGATTTCAGCATGAGTGACATCGACCGCCTCAGTCGCCGTGTACCGAACCTGTGTAAGGTGGCGCCGGCCACGCAGCAATATCACATGGAAGACGTACATCGTGCCGGCGGCGTGATCGGCATTCTCGGGGAATTGCATCGCGCCGGTTTGTTGCACGCGGATTGTTTTACCGTGCACGCCGCGAACCTCGGCGAGGCGCTGCAGCAGTGGGATATCGCCACCGACGGCGCCAGTGATGCGGCACAGCAACGTTTTCTGGCCGGTCCGGGCGGTATTCCGACCCAGGTCGCCTTCAGTCAGGATACCCGCTGGCCGGCGCTGGACCAGGATCGTGCGGCAGGCTGTATTCGCGACCTCGAGCATGCCTATTCCAAAGATGGCGGCCTGGCGGTGTTATACGGCAACCTGGCCGAGCAGGGCTGCATCGTGAAAACCGCCGGCGTGGACGAGTCCATCCTGACTTTTTCCGGGCCAGCGGTAATTTTCGAAAGCCAGGAAGACGCGATCAGTGGCATTCTCGGTGACCGCGTCAAGGCCGGCGATGTGGTGCTGATTCGCTACGAAGGCCCCAAGGGTGGCCCCGGTATGCAGGAAATGTTGTATCCGACCAGTTACCTGAAATCCAAGGGGCTTGGCAAGGCCTGTGCGTTGATCACCGACGGGCGTTTTTCCGGCGGCACATCGGGGCTGTCGATTGGCCATTGTTCGCCGGAAGCAGCCGAAGGCGGCGTGATTGGTCTGGTTGAGCCGGGAGACACCATCGAGATTGATATTCCACGGCGCAAGATCCATCTGGCGGTACCGGTGGAAGAACTGGAGCGGCGCCGTGAGGCCATGGAAGCCAAGGGCGAAGCCGCCTGGCAACCGCTGCAGCGCCAGCGCCAGGTATCGCAGGCGTTGCGCGCCTATGCGGCGTTGACGACCTCGGCTGCACGCGGTGCGGTGCGCGACTTGTCGCAACTCGACTAGACATTCGTCGTCAGCCCAACAAAAAAGCGGAGTATTAGCTCCGGCTTTTTTGTTGGGTAAAATGCCAGGGGCAGGGCTAGAACGAATCCCAGGATGAGGAACCGCTGCGCCGGCGTTGCACACGCAGGTGCGGCAGGACCAGGCCAATCAGGATGCCGATGATGATGACGCCGCCACCGATCAGGAACCAGTCCTGGTTGCTGTCGTTACCGAGTTCGCGATTTTCCTGTTTGAGATTTTCGACTTCGCGGGTCAGGTCTGTAACCTGCTGGCGTAATTCTTTACGTTCATTGGTGACACGGATAGCATTGGAAGCCGTGCGTTTGATGCCGGACAATTCCTGTTCGATGTTTTTCTTGTCGAGTTGCACCGCTTCATGCTGTTTGAGCAGCTCTTCGTGTTCCTGCTGCAGTTTGCTGAGTTTGGCCGACAGTTTGCCCGGTGCTTGCTGCAGTTCCTCGAGACGCGCTTCGGCGCGCTGCAGTTTCTCCCGCGCCGAGGGATCGTCCATCAGCTGACGGGTTAATACGTAACCTTCCTTGCCATTCGGGGTGCGTACCTGGGAATAACCGGTTTCGGGATTGTCCTTGATGATTTGCAGCCGGGTGCCACTCGGCAGGGTACGGGTGATTTTGTGGGTGGCGCTTTCGCCGGTACGCAGCATGATCTTGAACTGATCGGTGACATAACGGTAATCGGCGGCCGCAAGAACTTGTGAAAGCGGCAATAACAGCAGGATGGCAAAAAACTTCTTCACGCTGACCTCAATTTTCGGGTTGATTGATGATACCGGTGCTCAGTATGACTGGTGGCCGGTCAAAAGACTGTAATCCGCTTCACTGTCGGCCAGCGGAAAGCAGATGAGGTGATCCGCTGCAGCGCGCACCGTGACTTTCTCGCCGACCTGATGATTACAGTGGCTGGGGAACAATGATAACAGAGTTTGTCCGGTTGCAAGAGCCAGAGTGTAGAGAATCTCGGCGCCCTTAAAGGCGCGTTCAACGATGGTGGCCTGAATGTCGCCGTTCTTGTCCGGCACGATATCGTCGGGGCGCAGCAGGATTTCCACGCTGGATCCGGGTTCAAAGGTATAGGCGCGATTGGCGCGCAGCTGGCCGAGCTCGGTATCGAAAAGGTCCGGTTCCAGCACCCTGGCGCGGATGAAACTGCCCTGGCCGACAAAGTCGGCGACAAAGCGATGTGCCGGCTCGTGATAGAGATTGTACGGCGTGTCCCATTGCAGGATACGGCCCTGGTGCATGACGCCGATCTTGTCTGAGATGGCAAACGCCTCGTGCTGGTCATGCGTGACGAGGATACCGGTAATGCCTTCCTGCTTGAGGATGTTGCGTACCTCCAGGCTGAGACGCTCGCGCAGCTCCACATCGAGATTGGAGAAGGGTTCGTCCATCAGTAGCAGGTCCGGGTGCGGCGCCAGCGCGCGCGCCAGAGCCACGCGTTGTTGCTGGCCACCGGAGATTTCATGCGGAAAGCGCTGCTCCAGCCCCTTGAGTCCGGCCGCGTCGAGCATGTGCTGAACTTTTTCCTGTTGGGCGCTTTTGCCCAGGTCACGCAGGCCAAAGGCGATGTTGTCAGCGACGTTGAGATGCGGGAATAACGCGTAATCCTGAAACACCATACCGATGCGTCTTTTTTCCGGCGCCAGTGAACTGTCGGGCGTGGCGATGAGATGACCGTTCAGGCGAATCTCACCCTGATAAATCGGTTCGAATCCGGCGACGGCGCGCAACGCCGTGGTCTTGCCGCAGCCGCTGGGGCCGAGCAGGCTGACGATTTCGCCGCGATTGACATGAAACGACAGCGAATCAAACACCAGTTCGTCGTCGTAACGACAGGCGATGTTGCTGACCTTGAGAAGAGGCATGCGCTGCTCAGTCGATGAGAAATTCGAGCAAGGCTTTTTGTGCGTGCAGACGGTTTTCCGCTTCGTCCCACACGACGGACGCGTCACTGTCCATGACGCTGGCGCTGACTTCCTCACCGCGGTGTGCCGGCAGGCAATGCATGAACAGCGCATCTTGGTTCGCTACAGCCATGATGTCATCGTTGACCTGGTAGTTGGCGAAGTCCTGTTCGCGGCGTTTCTGTTCCTCTTCCTGGCCCATGCTGGCCCAGACGTCGGTGACCACCAGGTCGGCACCGCTGGCGGCCTCTTTGGCGTCACGCAGGATGGTGCAGCGATCGCCGGCGGGCGACAGGATGGTGTCGTCAGGTTCATAGCCTGCGGGGCAGGCGATATTGAGTTTGAAACCGTACTGGCGTGCCGCATTGATGTAGGAATGGCACATGTTGTTGCCGTCGCCAATCCAGGCCACGGTCTTGCCTGCAATCGAGCCGCGGTGCTCGTAATAGGTCATCATGTCGGCCAGCAGCTGGCAGGGATGCAACATATCGGTCAAGGCATTGATCACCGGCACCCTGGAATAGGTGGCAAAGGTTTCGATCTTCTCGTGCTCGAAGGTGCGGATCATGACGGCGTCGACCATGCGCGACAACACGCGCGCGCTGTCCTCGATCGGTTCGCCGCGGCCGAGCTGGGTGTCGCGCGGTGACAGAAACATGGCATGGCCGCCGAGCTGGGTCATGCCAGCTTCGAATGAGACGCGCGTGCGGGTCGAGGATTTTTCAAAAATCATCGCCAGCGTTTTGTGCTTGAGCGGCTCATGGATGAAATTGCGCTGACGCATCGATTTGAGTTCGATGCCGCGCTGGATCAACGATTGCAGCTCGTGCGGCGTCAGGTCCAGCAGCGAAAGAAAATGTCTTACTTTGCTATTGCTCATAGTCTGCCTTCGTCATCCACCGATCAGGCGGCGTCCTGGTTTTCGTTGATGAATTCCCAGATCAGGCCGGACAGTTTGTCGACCAGTATGCCGGCTTCCTCGTCGCTCATGGTCAGTGCCGGCAGCAAGCGGATGCGGTTGTCCGAACAGACGTTGATGAGCAGGCCGTCTTCGAGCGCAAGCGACACCAGCTTGCTGCAGTTGATGTCCAGTTCAATCGCAATCAGCAAACCCATGCCGCGGATTTCGCGGATGCCCTGGACGTTTTCGAGTTCCTGGCGGAAACCGTCAAGCAGCATCTGGCCGAGATCGGCGGCTCGTTGCGCTAGCTGCTGTTGTTCAATTTCACGGACAACCGCCAGTCCGGCGGCGCAGGCCAGTGGGTTGCCGCCGAAGGTGGAACCGTGATTGCCGGGGCCGAACAGGCCGGCGGCCTTGCCCTTGGCGAGGCAGGCACCGATCGGCATGCCGTTGCCGAGGCCCTTGGCCAGGGTCATGACATCGGGTGTGATGTCGTGATGCTGGAAGGCGAACATTTTGCCGCTGCGGCCCATGCCAGTCTGGATTTCGTCGAGCATCATGAGCCAGTCGTGTTCGTCGCACAGTTGGCGAATCTGCGGCAGGTAGTCGGCCGGCGGGATGTTGATGCCGCTTTCACCCTGCACCGGTTCGACCAGCACGGCAACGATGTCCGGGTTGTGTTTGGCGGCATGGCGCAGGGCCTCGATGTCGCCGAACGGCAGGCGTGCAAAACCTTTGACCAATGGTTCAAAACCGGCCTGCACCTTGCGGTTGCCGGTGGCCGACAGGGTCGCCAGGGTGCGGCCGTGGAAACTGTTTTCCATGACCGCGATGGTCGGGGTGTCGATGTTCTTTTTGTGGCCATACAGGCGCGCCAGCTTGATGGCGGCTTCATTGGCTTCGGCACCGGAATTGGCAAAAAACACGTTGTCCATGCCCGCCAGGCGGCACAGTTCTGCACCGAGCTTCTGTTGATTGGCGATGCCATACAGGTTCGAGGTGTGCATGAGTTTGTGCGCCTGCTCGGCGATGGCATCGGCGACGGCTGGATGTGCGTGACCCAGGCCACAGACGGCGATACCCATGAGCGCATCAAAATACTTATTGCCGTTGTCGTCCCAGAGCCAGCATCCCTGACCTTTTTCGAAAGTCACGGGCAGCCGATTGTAAGTTGTCATGAGTGAATCTGACATACTGCTTTCCTGTGTTCGCCAAAAAGAAAAGGCAGCGTCCGCAAAGACCTGCCCGAGAGCGCATCCTAGCGGGACTTTTCGTGAAATTCAACTTGCCGGACATATTTTCCGTGCCGATATTGGTCAAAATCGTCCATCCGTGTCTGGCTTCCAGCGTTGCCGCGCCTGTGCAACAATGCGGCATTTCCGGGTCGGTGCAGCAGTCCAATGAATCCGATTGATCTGAATATTTTTTCCAGCCGTCTCGAAGCGGTGTGCGACGAGATGGGCGAGGTGCTGCGCGCGGCGGCGTTTTCCACCAATATCCGTGACCGGCTGGATTATTCCTGCGCGGTGTTTGATGCCCGGGGCGGGCTGTGCGCCCAGGCGGCGCATATTCCGGTGCACCTCGGCAGCATGGCCTATGCGATGGCGGACATTGTCGCGGACATCGACTGGAACGACGGCGACATGGTCATCCTCAACGATCCCTACCTGGGGGGCACGCACCTGCCGGACGTGACGCTGATTGCGCCGGTGTTTGTGCAAGACAGCCTGGTTGGTTTTGTTGTCAATCGCGCGCATCACGCCGATATCGGCGCCGGCACGCCGGGTTCGATGCCGGTGTCGAGCAATCTCTATGAAGAAGGCCAGGTGATCGAACCGGTCAAGTTGTATCGGGATGGTCAGCGCGACCGGCAGTTGTTTGCAACGATCACCAACGCTAACCGCAGCTCGACCGAATCGGCCGGCGATCTGTCGGCGCAGATCAGCGCCAATCTGGCCGGTGTGCGCCAGCTCACGGCTCTGGTAAGCGGTTATGACAACATTGATCTGTATTTCCAGCGGCTGGCAGCGCTGAATGACTATGCCGAAAAGCTCGCTGCTGCCGAGCTGCAGCAGATCCCGGACGGCTGTTATGAGTTCACCGACTATCTCGATGATGATGGTCAGGGCAATCGCGATATTGCCATCAGCCTGAGGTTGAGTGTTGAAAACGGTCAGATAGTGGCCGACTTCGATGGCACTTCGCCGCAGGTGTCGGGCAATGTCAATTGTCCATTGTCGGTGGCCGCGGCGGCAGTATTGTATGTGTTTCGTTGTCTCATGCCGGTACAGATGCCGGCCTGCGCTAGTGCGTTTCGCGCTATTGATATCCGGGCGCCGCAAGGTAGTCTGCTCAATGCGCAGCGGCCGCACGCCGTGGCGGCCGGTAATGTCGAGACCAGCACCCGGGTGGTGGATGTCGTGCTCGGTGCACTGGCGCAGGCTTTGCCGCTGCAGATCCCGGCGGCCAGTCATGGCAGCATGAACAATGTTGCGATGGGTGCGACAGGAGAGAGCAATCGCTGGGACTACTATGAAACCATCGGTGGTGGCATGGGAGCCGGCGCCCAGGGCGGCGGTTTGTCAGCCGTGCAGACGCACATGACCAATACTCTGAATACACCGATCGAGGTGCTGGAAAGTCGGTTTCCATTGTTGATCGAGCGTTACGCGATTCGTCGTAACAGCGGTGGCCCGGGGCAACGCAACGGTGGCGATGGCTTGCTGCGCGAATACCGCTTTTTGCAGCCGGCGCACGTATCCCTGTTGACCGAACGGCGCAGCCATCGACCCTGGGGGCTGGCTGATGGTGGCGAAGCATCACTGGGACGTAATCTGCTCAACGGTAATGAGTTGGCGGCCAAGCAACAGCTGCAGGTTCAGGCCGGTGATGTACTGACAATCGAAACGCCGGGCGGCGGCGCTTACGGGAGAACCTGAGCATGTGCGGCGTTTGCGGTGAGTATCGGTTTGACGACCAGCCCGTCAGTCTCGAGTTGCTGGAAAAAATGAACGCCAAACTGCAGCGGCGCGGCCCGGACGACGGCGGTTTTTTCCGTGAAGCCCAAGTCGGCTTTGGCCATCGTCGCTTGTCGGTGATTGACCTGAGCCAGGAATCGCATCAGCCGATGGTGGATGAGAAGCTGGGTCTGGTGCTGGTGTTCAACGGTGCCATCTATAACTACCGTGAACTGCGCGCGCAATTGCAGCAACAGGGCTACGAGTTTTTTTCCAGCGGTGACACCGAGGTCATCATCAAGGCCTATCACTGTTGGGGGGAGGCCTGTCTCGAACGACTGCACGGCATGTTTGCTTTCGCCATCTGGGACCGGCGCGACCGGTCACTGTTCATCGCACGCGATCGTTTTGGCATCAAGCCGTTTTACTGGAGCCAGGACGAACGTTCGTTTCGTTTTGCTTCCAATGTGCAGGCACTACTGGCCGGCGGCGACATCGACAAATCCGTCGATGCCCTAAGCCTGCATTTCCAGTACAGCCTGCATGCGGTGATTCCCGCGCCGCGCACAATATTAAAAGGTGCGCGCAAGCTCGAGCCCGGTCATTTCTGCCGCGTGACCGCCGACGGCAAACAGGCATCCCGGTCGTATTGGCATTTGCACGCCCAGCGTCCACCACAGCCCAAGAGTGAAGATGAGTGGGTGGAAGCGGTGCATGCGGCGCTGCGTGAAGCGGTGCGCAAGCGCAACGATGTGGCTGATGTGCCGGTTGGCGTGTTGTTGTCGGGCGGTCTGGATTCCTCATTGCTGGTGGCGCTGCTGGCCGAGCTTGGCAAAAAGAATCTGCACACCTTCAGTGTCGGCTTTGAGGATCAGCCGGAAGAAAAAGGCCATGAGTTTGAATACTCCGACCAGGTGGTGGAGCGCTACCAGCCGATTCATCACAAGTTCCTCGTGCCCAACGACCAGGTATTGCAACGCATGCCCGACGCAGTGGACGCCATGGCGGAGCCGATGTTCGGCCAGGATGCGGTGGCGTTTTATTTACTCTCGGAGCAGGTGTCGAAGAACATCAAGGTGGTGCAGTCGGGGCAGGGTGCCGATGAAGTGTTCGGCGGTTACTTCTGGTACCAGCGCATGATGGATGACGATCAGGGCGATCGGCTGGCGCGTTTCCGGCGGCATTATTTCGACCGTGATCACGGCGAGTATCTGCGTATGGTCACCGATCAGTATCAGGTCAGTGATGTTACCGGTGACTACATTCGTGCACGTCTCGAAGAAGAGGGTGCCGACGAGTTCATCGATGCGGTGCTGCGGCTGGATGCCACCACGCTGATCGTCGATGACCCGGTCAAACGCGTCGATAACATGACCATGGCCTGGGGACTGGAAGCACGTGTGCCGTTTCTGGATCACGAACTGGTCGAACTGGTGGCGCAGTGTCCGCCTGCAATCAAGTTCCACACGCCGGGCAAGCATCTGCTCAAGCGCATTGCCCGTGGCATCGTGCCGGATGCCGTGATCGACCGCCCCAAGGGTTACTTTCCGATGCCGGCGCTGAAATACGTACGTGGCACCTTTCTGGATTTCATGCGTGACATTCTTGATTCGCAAGCTTGCCGCGAACGCGGCCTGTTCCGGCGCGAGTATATCGACATGTTGCTGGCAGCGCCGGAAATGCATCACACGCGTATCCAGGGCAGCAAGTTGTGGCAGCTGGCGTTGCTGGAATTCTGGCTGCAGCGTGTAGTCGACGGCGCCTGATTACCTCAGAAGTCGCGGTGTTTGTGCTTGATTTTTTCAGTTAGACTTCCATCTATATGATTTTGAAGTACACGAGGTAATACCGATGGACGTTTTGGAGCGCATCAAACAGCAGGTGGAAGGCAACCCGGTTGTCATTTACATGAAAGGCACACCGCAATTCCCGCAATGCGGCTTTTCTTCCCGTGCGGCGGCGGCGTTGCAGGACTGCGGCGAAAAGTTCGCCTACGTCAATGTGCTGGCCGATCCGGAGATTTTTGAAAACCTGCCGCGTTTTGCCGACTGGCCGACGTTTCCACAGATCTACATCAATGGCGAACTGATTGGCGGTTGCGACATCACGCTGGAAATGCACGCCAGTGGTGATTTGCAGAAAATGGTGCAGGAAGCCGCTAAAAACTGGCCCAACGAAGACGAGTCCTGATTACCTAGCCGGTCGGCTCCAGCGGGATCTTGTTGTTGTTCATAATGATGCAGAACAGGCGGGCGGTCTGTTCGGCGTCGTAGATCGCCGAATGCGCCTGACTGTTGTCCCAGTCGAGTCCGGCAGCCGCTGCCGCTTTTGACAATACCGTCTGTCCATACGCCAGCGCCGCCAGCGATACCGTGTCGAGCGTGCTGAACGGATGAAACGGATTGCGTTTGATACCGGTGCGCTGCACCGCCGCGTTTAGAAAAGCCAGATCAAAAAACGCATTGTGGCCAACCAGAATGGCCCGGTTGCACTGGCTTTGCTTGACGGCATGCCGGATAGGCTTGAAGATTTCCCGCAGGGCCACGGCTTCACTGACGGCCTGGCGAAACGGGTGGTGTGGATCGATGCCGTTGAAGGCCAGCGCCTTGGGATCCAGGTTGGCGCCGGGGAAGGGTTCAACATGATGCTGGAAGGTTTGCGCCAACGACAGATTACCGTCATCGTCCATGCATAATGTGACGGCGGCGATTTCCAGCAAAGCGTCTGTGTGTTCATCAAACCCGGCGGTTTCAATATCAACGACCACCGGCAGAAATGCGCGAAACCTTTTGGCAATAAGCGGGTTGTATTCAATGTCTTCCACACAGCCAAGGATAAAGTAACTTGATGTCGAGGGCGATCAGTAAAATAGCGAACAGACCGCCAGCCTTTATGCTGCTCTACTGGTTTGTATGGCTGTTGAGTCTGCCGGCACAGGCGGCCGAGCCTTTCACGCAAGGGCTGCTGTTCAGCATCAACAAGACCGGTTATGAACAATCCTATGTTTTCGGCACGATTCATTCGGGTCGACCGGAAGTACTGGCGCTGCAGCCCGAAGTACAGCAGGCATTCGATGAGGCGGATCATTTTGTCATGGAAGCCGTGATTCAGGCGCCGGCCATTCTGTCCTCACTGGCTGATCTGTGGCTGACTGACGGTCACACGCTGCAGCAGGTCATCGGCGCTGATCTCTATCAACTGGTGATCGAGACCGGTGAGCAGCAAGGCATACCCGCCGCTACCTTTATATATATGAAGCCCTGGGTGGTCATGGTGATGTTCAGCATGCCACCGGACAATCGTGGGCAAATCCTCGATGTCGAACTCATGAACATGGCGAAAGCTTCCGGCAAGACCCTGACGGGCCTGGAAAGCATCCAGCAGCAGTTTGATGTGTTTGACCAGTTGAGCATTGCCGATCAGAAAATCCTGCTGGCGGAGACACTAAAGAACTATCCGCAGTTGCCGATGCAATTCGAGAAGTTGTTGCGGGCTTATCAGGAGCGTGATCTGGGAAAATTGCAGCAGATCGCAGCCGACAGCCAGGGTTCCAGCCAGAGGGTGAAACAGGCAAGTGAACGCGCCATGCAGCGGCTGCTGGAGCAGAGAAACCTGAAAATGGTGGACAAAATGGAGAAGCTGATTGTGCGTGGCAAGCACTTTATTGCGGTGGGCGCCCTGCATTTACCGGGTGACAAGGGAGTGTTAAAGCTGCTTGAAGACAAGGGTTTCAGCATCAGGCGGGTTTATTAATCGTTTGATTCGCACGGCGCGTCGCGATTATGCTTGCGTCACCGATGTGCGGAACATGCTCGGCAATCATGTTTCCGGCAAAATTGAAAAAATCCGAGGACAAAAAGAATCAACAATGACCAGACCTACGCGAAAGTATTCTGCTGTGATTTTCTCGTTTGCCATGCTGTTGACCGTGCTGGTCAGCGGTTGTGCAACGGTTGATGAGGCCTACCGGGATCCGCGCGACCCGTTCGAAAGCTTTAACCGGGCCATGTACACCTTCAACGAGAACCTGGACAAGGCGGTTCTCAAGCCGCTGGCCAAAGGCTACAAGGCTATTACACCGACTCCGGTGGATAACGGCATCACCAATTTTTTCTCCAATCTGGATGATGTCACCTCGGCCATCAACAACCTGCTGCAGTTCAAACTCAGTCGTGCGGTGTCTGATGTGAGCCGCATAGTGATCAATTCCACCATCGGTATCCTCGGTTTTATCGATGTTGCCAGCAACATGAACATCCCCAAATACGGCGAGGACTTTGGCCAGACGCTCGGCACCTGGGGTGTCGGACCGGGCCCCTATATCGTGCTGCCATTCTTTGGTCCGAGAGACGGCCGCGATACGGTTGGTCTGGTGGTCGACTGGTATACCGATCCGGTGACTTACCTGGAGCCGGATTCACATCGCTATGTGGTCAAGGGTTTGCGTGTCATCGATACCCGGGCGGATCTGCTTGGCGCATCCAAGGTGCTGGAGCAGGCCGCGCTGGATCCCTACGAGTTCTCACGGGACGCCTACCTGCAAAAACGCCGTCACGATGTCTACGATGGCAACCCGCCATTCGAGGAAGACTTCGAATAATCACCACAAAAAACGGAAGCAATGCTTCCGTTTTTTGCTTCTGCAAGCCTGCAATGCCCGCGAAAGTTCTGTTTGCGGGTTCTTTTTCTTCATTTAATTGATTTATCTCAATACAGTTCTAGACAATTTAATAAAATGCTAATATTATACAACTCGAATGAACGAGGCATCGCTCGTGATTCTAAACCTGATCTATATCGATGCGTATTATCATAGGAGATAAGACATGAACAAATTCGCAAAAATCGCATTGGCTGCTTCTATGGCAGTGGCTTCTGCTTCCGCATCTGCATGGTGGGGCGGTCCTTGGGATAACGGTTACTACAACAACAACGGTTGGGGTAACGGTAATGGTTACGGCAATGGCTGGGGCGACGGTTACGGTAATGGCTACGGCTATGGTGACGGCGCCGGTTCTGGCGACATGGACGGTTCTTTCAACTTCAGCATGAGCGGTAGCGGTCGTGGTCGTGGTAACGCCAATGCCTACAACGGTTACTACGGTAACGCTTATGGCAATGGTTATAACGGTTACAATGGTTACAACGGTTATAACGGCTACAACGGTTATGCACCTTACGGTTACGGCTACCCGGTAGCTCCGGTTGCGCCTGTCGCTCCGGCTGCACCTGCTGCTCCGGCTGCAAAATAATCATAACTGATTGATTGCATATATAAAGGATTCGGGTACAGGGACGTATCAGCCGCTCTTTCCGGGCGGCTCTGTTTGAAAACAACATTGATTTCTCGGGGTAATGAAATGAAAAAAGTACTGAATGTTGCAGTTTTGGCTGCACTGACAACTGCGTCTGTTACTGCCTCCGCATGGTGGGGTAACGGCTACGACAACTACAACGGCTGGGGTAACGGCTACGGCAATGGTTACGGTAACGGTTATGGCGACGGCTATGGCTATGGTGACGGCGCTGGTTCCGGTGACATGGACGGTTCTTTCAACTTTAGCATGAGCGGCAGAGCTCGCGGTAACGGTGACCTGCGCGGTTCCGGTTACAATGGCTACAACGGTTATGGCTACGGCAATGGCAGTGGTTATAACGGTTACAATGGCTACAACGGCTATGCTCCTTACGGTTATGCCGCTCCTTACGGTTATGCTCCGTATGCAGCACCTGCCATGAGCGAAGATCAGCAGAAAGCCATCGCTGAACAGCAGAAAGCTTTTGCCGAGCAGCAGAAAGCAGCTGCCGAACAGCAGCAGAAAGCTTATCAGCAGGCAGTTGAAGCTCAGCGCAAATACGCCGAGCAGGCTGCCCAGAATGCACCGGCCCGCGTTGCACCGGCTTTCGCGCCGATGAACCAGGCTGATCGCATGGCCAAGCGTGATGAAATGATCAAGGCTATGGAAGCTCGTCGTGAAGAGCAGAAAAAAGCCATGGAAGCTCGTCGTGAAGAAATGCGCAAGCAGGTTGAAGCTCAGCGCGCCGAAGCGATGAAAAACTTCCCGCAAGCAGAAGTTCGTAAAGACATCTGATTGCGCTTCACAATAGACTTGTCTATTGTACAAAAAGCGTGTACAGCCTTGGTTGTACACGCTTTTTTATTGTGAAATAAATACTGATTTGACCTGATTGGACTTGAATTATTTCCAAGCAGGCGATTTAATGGGCGGCAAAAGCATCCAGTCCACTCCGGGTGTGTCTCAATAACAATTCAAACCCATCTTCGAGCATTAAACAGCATGGTAGATTCAAACGATATCGATCCGTTGGAAACGCAGGAATGGCTGGATTCGCTGGCTTCCGTTTTTGAAAATGAAGGCAAGGAAAGAGCGCATTTCATCATTGAAAAACTGATCGATGCGGCGCGTCGTTCCGGCGCCTATCTGCCATACCGGGCCAATACCGCCTATCTGAATACCATCCCGGTCGCCAACCAGAAACCGTTTCCGGGCGATCGCAGCATGGAGCGGCGTATCCGCTCACTGATTCGCTGGAACGCCATGGCGATGGTGGTGCAGGCCAACCGTATCACCAGCGAACTCGGTGGCCATATCGCCAGTTTTGCTTCCAGTGCCACTCTGTTCGATGTGGCGTTCAATCACTTTTTCCATGCCCGTGATGAATCCCATGGTGGCGATCTGGTTTTCTTCCAGGGCCATTCGGCGCCAGGCATTTATGCGCGCGCTTTCCTGGAAGGCCGCCTGACCGAGGAACAGCTGCAGCAGTTTCGCCAGGAAGTCGATGGCAATGGTTTGTCCTCCTATCCGCATCCCTGGCTGATGCCGGGCTTCTGGCAATTCCCGACCGTATCGATGGGCCTGGGCCCGCTGATGGCGATTTACCAGGCGCGCTTCATGCGCTACCTGCATCATCGCGGCGTTGTTGATACGGACAAGCGCAAGGTGTGGGCCTACATGGGCGACGGCGAAATGGACGAGCCGGAATCACTCGGTGCCATTTCGCTAGCTTCGCGCGAAAACCTCGACAATCTGGTGTTTGTCGTCAACTGCAACCTGCAACGCCTCGACGGTCCGGTGCGTGGTAACGGCAAGATCATCCAGGAACTCGAAGCGGTTTTCCTCGGTGCCGGCTGGAATGTCATCAAGGTGATCTGGGGTTCCTACTGGGATCCGCTGCTTGCGCGCGACAAGGACGGCTGGCTGGCTCGTCGCATGGAAGAAGCTGTTGACGGTGACTACCAGGCTTACAAGGCCAAGGGCGGCGCCTATACCCGTAAACATTTCTTCGGTGCCTATCCGGAACTGGCGGAAATGGTCGCCAATATGTCGGACGAAGACATCTGGCGCCTCAATCGTGGCGGCCATGATCCGCAGAAGATTTACGATGCCTATGCCGCGGCCATGGAAAGCAACGGCAAACCGACCGTCATTCTGGCGAAAACCGTCAAGGGTTACGGCATGGGCGAGGCCGGCGAAGGCCAGAACATCACGCATTCGCAGAAGAAAATGGGTGAGAAGGCGCTCAAGCAATTCCGTGATCGCTTTAATATTCCGATTTCGGACGAACGTCTGGAAGGCATGCCGTTTTACCGGCCGGCCGATGACAGCCATGAAATCCAGTACCTGCAGGAACGCCGTCAGGCGCTCGGTGGCTATCTGCCGGCGCGTTATGATGATGCGCCAACGTTGCAGATTCCGGAGCTTGATACCTTTGATGCCTTGCTCAAGGGCAGTGGCGACCGTGAAATGTCGACCACCATGGCGTTTGTACGTTTTGTCGGCATGCTGATTCGTGACAAGAACATCGGCAAACTGGTGGTGCCGATCGTGCCGGACGAGGCCAGAACCTTTGGTATGGAAGGCATGTTCCGTCAGCTTGGCATTTATTCATCCAAGGGCCAGCTGTATGACCCGGTCGATTCCGATCAGGTCATGTTCTACAAGGAAGACAAGAAAGGCCAGATCCTGCAGGAAGGCATCAACGAGGCCGGCGCCATGTCGTCCTGGATTGCCGCAGCGACCGCCTATTCGAATCATCAGCAGATGATGATTCCGTTTTATATTTATTATTCAATGTTCGGCTTCCAGCGCATCGGTGATCTGGCCTGGGCGGCCGGTGACATGCAGGCACGTGGTTTCCTGATCGGCGGCACGGCCGGGCGCACCACGCTGGCCGGTGAAGGCCTGCAGCATCAGGACGGCCACAGTCTGCTGGTGGCATCCACGATACCGAACTGTGTCGCCTATGACCCGACATTTGCTTACGAGCTGGTGGTCATTCTGCACGACGGCATGAAGCGCATGTATGAAAACAAGGAAAATGTTTTTTATTACGTCACGTCAATGAACGAAAATTACAGCCAGCCGGCCATGCCGGAAGGCGTCGAGGACGGTATCCGCAAAGGTCTGTATCTGTATCACAAAGGCGGTCGCAAAAAGCAACGCGTGCAATTGATTGGCTCCGGCACCATTTTGCGTGAAGTCATCGAAGCGGCCAGTCTGCTGGAAAAAGACTTCGGTGTGTCCGCCGATATCTGGAGCGCCACCAGTTTCAACGAACTCAGGCGTGAAGGTCTGGATGTGGAACGCTGGAACATGATGCACCCGGACAAGAAAGCCAAAGTCAGTTATGTGGAAAAACAACTGACGGCGACCAAGGGGCCGATTATCGCCGCAACCGATTACATGCGTACCTATGCCGACCAGATTCGTCCCTACCTGGGCGACAAAAAATATGTCGTGCTTGGCACCGACGGTTATGGCCGCAGTGACCGGCGCAGCCAGTTGCGCAAGTTTTTTGAAGTCAACAGTGCATATATTGCCGTTGCTGCGCTCAAGGCATTGGCCGATAGCGGCGACATCGAAGCCGATGTCGTCAGCAAGGCAATCAACAAATACGGTATCGATTCAGAAAAGCCCAATCCATTGACCGTATAACAAAATAAACTCAGCAGCCGGCTGTCCGGCATGTTGTGGAGGTTTTAGTGGCTGAAAAAGAAATATTGTTACCCGACATCGGTGACTTTCCGAGTGTTGAGGTCATCGAGATCCTGGTGTCCGAGGGTGATGCGATTGCCGAAGAGGATTCGCTGATCACGCTGGAGAGCGACAAGGCGACCATGGAGATTCCCGCGACCGAAAAAGGTACGGTGAAAAAACTGCTGGTCAAGGTTGGCGACAAGATCACCCAGGGCGACAAAATCCTGGTGCTGGATGTCGATGATGCCGTTGCTGCAAAACCGGCTGAGGCGGCGCCTGCCGAAGCGCCTGAAAAAGCGGCAGCCGAAAGCGCACCTGCGCCTGTCTCTGCACAGGCAACGCCAGAACCGGCTCCGGCCACTCCGGCTGCAGCAACACAGCCTGCACCAGCCGCCAGTCCGGCAGTGGCAAGCGGTGGACATTCGCACGCCAGCCCGGCGATTCGTCGTTTTGCGCGTGAACTCGGTGTCGATCTGGACAAGGTCAGTGGCACCGGCGCCAAGGGCCGTATCCTCAAGGAAGACGTGCAGAGCTTCGTCAAAGGCGAACTGGCCAGGCCATCATCCGGTGCCGGCATCAGTGGACTCAATCTGGGCGACGCACCACAGATCGATTTCAACAAGTTCGGCGAAACAGAAGTCCAGCCGCTCGGCCGCATCAAGAAAATCAGTGGTGCGCATCTGCATCGCAGCTGGGTCAGCGTGCCGCACGTCACCCAGTTTGATGAGGCCGACATCACCAATCTGGAAACCTTCCGCAAGGACCAGAAGGATTACGCCGACAAGCAGGACATCAAGCTGACGTTCATGCCGTTTCTCATGAAAGCCTGTGCGGCGGCCTTGCATGCTTATCCAACATTCAACAGTTCATTGTCGGCCGATGGTGAATCGTTGATTATGAAAAAATACATTCATATCGGTGTTGCGGTGGATACTCCCAACGGCCTCATGGTGCCGGTGGTGCGTGATGTCAACAAAAAAGGTGTGTTCCAGCTGGCCAAGGAACTCATGGAAATCAGCGCCAAGACGCGTGAAGGCAAACTCGCACCGGGTGACATGCAGGGTGGTTGTTTTTCGATTTCCAGTCTTGGCGGTATTGGCGGCACCCAGTTCACGCCGATTGTGAATGCACCGGAAGTCGCCATTCTCGGCGTATCGCGCGCCGCGATGAAACCGGTCTGGAACGGTAAGGAATTTGAACCCAGGCTCATGATGCCGTACAGCCTGTCCTATGATCACCGCGTTATTGATGGCGCCGAGGGTGTGCGTTTTACCACTTACCTCGGCCAGCTGCTGGGTGATATCCGCAAGTTGCTGCTGTAAGCGCAGCCGCATAAGCTACAACAATAACGAACCCGATTGAGGTGTGGAAATGAGTAACAGTGTCGAAGTCAAGCTGCCGGATATCGGTGATTTTGCCGAGGTGGATGTCATTGAAGTGCTGGTCAAGGCTGGCGATACGGTAGCTGCGGAAGATTCATTGATTACACTGGAAAGCGACAAGGCGACCATGGAAATTCCGAGTCCGCACAGTGGCGTGATCAAGGACATCAAGGTCGCAGTTGGCGACAAGATTTCCGAAGGCGCGCTGTTGCTGACTATGGAAGTTGAGCAGGTAGCGGCTGAGGCTGCGCCAGCTGAAACACCGTCACCTGCTAAACAGGCCGAAATCACCCAAACGGCCAAGGCGGCACCGGTGCCCGCCAAAGCCGTCAGCGGCGATGCCGATCATCACGCTGAAGTGCTGGTGCTTGGCGCCGGCCCGGGCGGTTATACCGCTGCATTCCGTGCCGCCGATCTTGGCAAGAAAACCATCATGATCGAGAAGTACGACGACCTGGGTGGCGTTTGTCTCAATGTCGGTTGTATTCCGTCCAAGGCCTTGTTGCACACGGCTGACATCATTAACGAAGCGGCGGAGATCACCCACATGGGTGTGACCTTCGCCAAGCCGAAGATCAACCTCAACAAGCTGCGCGAGGGCAAGCAGAATGTCGTCAATAAACTGACCCAGGGTCTGGCCGGTCTGGCCAAGCAACGCAAGGTGCAGGTGATTACCGGCATCGCTGAGTTTGCCGACGCCCATCACATGAAAGTCAAAACGGCCGACAAGGAGGTGCTGGTGTCGTTTGACCATTGTATCATCGCCTGCGGCTCGACGGCGGTACAGATTCCGTCCTTCCCGAACGATGACGAACGCCTGATCGATTCCACCGGTGCGCTGGAGCTGAAAGACATCCCCAACAAGATGCTGGTGATCGGTGGCGGCATCATCGGCCTGGAAATGGCGACCGTGTATTCCACCCTGGGCAGTTCAATTGATATCGTCGAGCTGCAACCGGGCCTGATCCCGGGCTGTGACCGCGACCTGGTCAAGCCGTTGCAAAAACGCCTGCAAGGCAAGGTCAACAGCATCATGCTGGAAACCCGCGTGACCGAAATCAAGGCGCAGAAAAACGGTCTCAAGGTCAGCTTCGAAGGCAAGCAGGCGCCGGACAAGGCGCAGATGTATGACAAGGTGCTGGTGGCGGTCGGACGCACACCCAACGGCAAAAAGATCAATGCCGAAGCTGCCGGTGTTGCCGTCGATGAGCGTGGTTTTATCCCGGTCGACCAGCATATGCGCACCAATGTCGCACACATTTTTGCAATCGGCGACGTGGTCGGTAATCCGATGCTGGCGCACAAGGCCACGCATGAAGCCAAAACCGCAGCAGAAGTCATCGCCGGTGAACACGCCATGTTTGATCCGCTGACCATACCTTCGGTGGCCTATACCGATCCCGAGGTTGCCTGGATGGGGCTGACCGAAACCGAAGCCAAAGCCCAGTCGATCGCATATGAGAAAGGCGTCTTCCCGTGGGCGGCTTCCGGTCGTGCACTTGGCATTGGCCGCGAAGAGGGCATGACCAAGCTGTTGTTTGACCCGGAAACCAAACGCATCCTCGGTGCCGGCATTGTCGGCGTCAACGCCGGCGAACTGATCGGCGAAACCGTACTGGCGCTGGAAATGGGCGCGGATGCTGAAGACATCGGTCTGACCATTCATCCGCACCCGACGCTCAACGAAACCATTTGCTTTGCCGCCGAAATGGCGGAAGGCAGCATCACGGATCTGATGCCGCCGAAGAAACGTTGATCAGCGGACCTGCAAAACGTTTTACCTGGAAGGTAATGGACGACGACATGCGGTTTGGCGCTGGCCGGAACTGAGGTGTTAAAGCTTTATTATCGCGAGTTATCCCCGGACAGCAGTGGCGAGCCGCTGTTGATGCTGCACGGTCTGCTGGGTTCGTCAGCCAACTGGCAGACCGTTGCACGTGCGTTTACCGACCGCTATCCGGTTATTCTTCCCGACTTGCGCAATCACGGCCGTTCGCCGCATGCCGATTCGTGCAGCTATGCCGATATGACCCAGGACGTGCTGCACCTGATGGACGAACTGGGGCTGGCACGGGTCAATCTGGTTGGTCACAGTATGGGCGGTAAACTGGCGATGTGGCTGGCGTTACAGCATCCGGAGCGCGTTGAAAAACTGCTGGTGGCCGACATAGCGCCGGTGCACTATCACAGCCAGCGTTTTGACCATATTTTCAGGGCCATGAGCCAGATTGACATGCACGGTCTGGAAAGTCGTCAGCAGGCGGATGACCAAATGGCGCAAAGCATTCCCGAAGCACCGGTGCGCGCCTATTTGCTGCAAAATCTGCTGCGCAAGGACAACAACTGGCACTGGCGCATCAATCTGCCGGCACTGCAGGCGGGCATGGATCAGATCAGCGGCTTTCCTGAAACAGAAGAATTTTTTTCCGGCAAAACCCTGTTTCTCAAGGGCGAGCATTCCGATTACATCCAGCCTGACTACACTGATGTTATGCACAGATTGTTTCCACAAATGTCGCTCGCAGTGATTTACGGCGCCGGCCACTGGCTGTACGCCGAGCAACCGCAACAGTTTATCGAACAGCTGCAGCGTCTGCTCGATGGACAGGAACATGCCAACTGAGAGCTGGCGCAAGCTACTGCCTTTACGTCTGCAGGTGGCCACGTTGTTCCTGCTGCTGATGTGGCTGTTTTTCAACTTGTACCAGCCCTGGCAGGATATTGATGTGGACCTGCTGCTGGATACCGGCCAGTTTGATAACGTCACCGACCTGTCCGGTTGGCAGCGAGAGCAGGGCAGTATCAGTTGGAGTGATGAGACTGCTTATGTCGAGCTGCAACCGCATGCGCGTTTGCGTTACAGCCTGCCGGCGTTTGCCGGTGACCTGCTGGTATGCTCGGGGCGCATCCGTACCGAGGCTTTGCAGAATGGTCGTTACGCCTGGGATGCGGCGCGCATCATGGTGTATTTTGAAGACAGTGACGGCCGGGTGCACTGGTCACATCCGCACAATGTCGGTTACAGCTCCGGCGATACTGACTGGCGGCAGTTCACCGTGTTGATTGAAGTGCCGGGTTTCGCCAGTCAGGGCTGGGTTGAACTGGCGCACTATGGCAAGTCCGGGAAGGCCGCCTTTGATGATATCCGCATCCTGCCGGCGGTCTGGAAACCGGCCTATCAGCACTGGCAGAAATTTTTTGGCATGGTCTGGGCGGCCATCATGATGTGGCTGGTGTTGAATACCCATTTCTGGACACAGGCCTGGGGCAAGGCCGTGCTGGCTTGTGCGCTGCTGATCGTCATTGGCGTGACGTTGCCGCCGGCCACCATGTTTCAGGTCGCCAGCAGCGGCGCCAAACTGTCACTCAGCATGCTCAATCAGGCCGGCGATGTGTTTCGTACCGATGAGCCAAAGGCTAGCGCGCCCACTCAGGTGCGCAACGCGCAACCTGTTGTTTCGCATAACGACAAGCAGGTGGCAGCAACACAGGACAAACAGTCGCACAGGGCAGCGGCACAGACCGGCACACAGTTGGAACCTGTCGACAACGGCGTTGCGCTGAATGCACGCAGCATGCAGAAAATCGGCCACAGCCTGTTGTTTGCCTTGCTGGGCTTTTTCAGCTTTCTGGCTTTTTATGGCAAGTCGCCGTTTGCCCTGGTGTTGTATTCGCTGGTGTTGTTTGCGTTTGCCACGGAAGTATTGCAACTGGTGGTCGATGGCCGGCTGTTTGTGCTGACGGATCTGCTGCTCGACAGCAGCGGTATTCTGGCCGGCTTGCTGGTTGCACTGATCTGGTACCGTATTCGCAAGACGCGCGGGCTGGTATAATTCGCGAAAATTTTCTGGCGTTTTTCTGGAGTCCAACGCATGTCTTCCTCTGCAGTCAAAAAAGTGGTGCTGGCCTATTCGGGCGGCCTGGATACTTCCATCATTCTGAAGTGGTTACAGGATGTTTATCACTGTGAAGTGGTGACCTTCACGGCGGATATCGGTCAGGGCGAGGAAGTGGAGCCGGCGCGCGCCAAAGCCAAGGCCATGGGCATCAAGGAAATCTACATCGAAGACCTGCGTGAAGAGTTTGCGCGCGATTATGTGTTTCCGATGTTTCGCGCCAATGCGATTTACGAAGGCGAATACCTGCTCGGTACCTCGATTGCGCGGCCGCTGATCGCCAAGCGCCTGGTCGAGATCGCCAACCAGACCGGCGCCGATGCCATTTCACACGGCGCGACCGGCAAGGGCAATGATCAGGTGCGCTTCGAACTTGGCGCCTATGCGTTGAAACCTGAAGTCAAAATCATCGCACCCTGGCGTGAATGGGATTTGCTGTCGCGTGAAAAGCTCATGGCTTATGCGGCGGAACACGGCATCGAAGTCGACTTTGCCAAACAGGGCAAGAAGTCGCCGTATTCCATGGACGCCAATCTGCTGCACATTTCCTATGAAGGCGGCGTTCTTGAAGATCCCTGGGCTGAGCCGGAGGAAGACATGTGGCGCTGGACGGTGTCGCCCGAGAGTGCGCCGGATACGCCGACATATGTGGAGCTGGAATTTGCCAAAGGTGACATCGTCGCCGTGGACGGCGAGAAAATGAGTCCGGCCGCAGTCATGGAAAAACTCAATCAGATTGGCGGCGCCAACGGCATCGGTCGCGATGACATCGTCGAGAACCGTTATGTCGGTATGAAGTCGCGCGGCTGTTATGAAACGCCGGCTGGCACCATCATGTTGAAAGCGCATCGCGCCATGGAGTCGCTGACGCTGGACCGGGAAGCCGGGCATCTCAAGGACGAGCTCATGCCACGTTATGCCAAACTGATTTACAACGGTTACTGGTGGAGTCCGGAGCGCGAGATGTTGCAGGCTGCCATCGACCAGACCCAGCAGGTGGTCAACGGTCAGGTCCGGATGAAACTCTACAAGGGCAATGTCATTGTTGCCGGGCGCAAGTCCGCAACCGACAGTCTGTTTGACGAGTCCATCGCGACCTTTGAAGACGATGCCGGCGCCTATAACCAGGCCGATGCCGAAGGCTTCATCAAACTCAATGCCTTGCGCCTGAAAGTGGCGGCGAGAAGGAAAAAGTCATGATACGAAACTTGCTGTTGGTCTTTGCCGTGCTTGCCGGCATGCCGCTGGTGGCAGCCGAGAAAGCGGCACCGATTCGAGGTGACTGGACACCGCAGCAGGTCGCCGAGGGTGTGTATGTCATCCATGGTCCGATTGGCGTGCCGTTACCCGAAAACCAGGGTTTTATGAACAACCCGGCTTTCGTGCTGACCTCAGTTGGCGTGGTGGTGGTCGATCCGGGTGGCAGTGTGCAGACCGGTGAGATGTTATTGCAGGAAATCGGCAAGGTTACCGACCAGGCTGTAGTCGCAGTGTTTAACACGCATGTGCATGGTGACCACTGGCTGGGCAATCAGGCCATACACGAGCGCTATCCGGATGCGGTGATTTATGCGCACCCGAAAATGATTGCGCGCGTAGCGCAAGGCGCCGGCACGGAGTGGATCAACATGGCGATGCGCATGACCGAAGGCGCGATCGCTGGCACTCGTGTGGTGAATGCACAAAACAAGGTGGTCGATGCCGATGAGATTCGCGTCGGTGATCAATTGTTTCGTATCTACAATAATGGCTTTGCCCATACCGATAACGACATCATGATTTATGCGGTTGATCGTGGTGTGATGTTCCTCGGCGACAATGCCACCACTAATCGCATCGTGCGTCAGGAGCACGGCAGCGTACAGGGCAATATCGAAGCCTTGCAGAAAGCCATCGACAGCGGCGCCAGCATGTTTGTGCCGGGCCATGGACCCAGTGGCGAGCAGGCGGCTGCTCTGTACAAGAACTATCTGTCAGTGGTTTATGAAACGGTCAAGCAATACTACAACGAGGGTCTCAGTGATTATGAGATCAAGCCGCATGTGGAACCATTGTTGTCGGATTACAAGGACTGGTCAGATTTTGACCGGATTCTGGGCCAGCACATCAGTGCCGCGTATCTGGAGGTCGAGGCAGCGGACTTTTAAAAGTCCCTGCCGAGTGACAGCACATCGGCTGCCGGGGCCGGTTTGCCAAGATAATAACCCTGGGCAAAGTCGACATGGTAGTTGCGCAACAACTCCATGGTTTCTGCGTTTTCGACATATTCCGCGATAACTTTCTTGCCGAGGTTGTGGGCGATATCCACCATGGAACGCACCAGGATCTGGTCGGAAGCTTCGCTGAGCAGATTGCGAATGAAGGTGCCATCGATCTTGATGAAGTCGACCGGGTAATTCTTGATGTAGTTGAAGGAACTGAAGCCGGTGCCGAAGTCGTCGATCGCAAAGCGGCAACCGATGGCGCGCAGCTTGGAAATGGTTTCGCGGGTCTTCTGCACGTCCTTGACCGCCGCGGTTTCGGTCAGCTCGAACATGATGCGCGCCGGGTTGAGCGCGTGGAACGACAGCTTGGTCTTGATCAGTTCCAGCAACGCCGGTGTCTGCAGGCCGGCGCCGGACAGGTTGATGCTCAAATGCACATTGGCCTGTTCCATCGGCACCTGTTCCAGTAGGGACAGGGCATGATCCACTACCCAGAAGTCCAGTTTGTTGATCAGGCCGCTGCTTTCCGCCGCCGGCACGAAATTGGCCGGTGAGTGCATTTCACCAGTATTGTCGATCAGACGCAGCAGGACTTCGTAATGCGAAATACTGTTGTTGTACAGGTTGACGATTGGCTGCAGGTAGAGCTCGAACCAGTCATTACTGATGGCCTTGCGCACCAGGGTGACGCAGTGACGGGTTTTCTGCAGCGCCTGGATCTCGGGATCCTGGTGATTGTACAGGTAAATACGTTTACCGGTCTTTTCCTTGGCAATGTGGCAGGCCTGGTCACCGCGTGCCAGCACTTCACTGGCGGTCTTGGTGTCGGTGCCGGGGTGAATCATGACCACGCCGATGTTGGCGTTGACGTTCATGTGGCTTTGCATTTCACCGCAAATCAGGGCATCGAGCTCCTGGCTGATGATCAGCGCCAGGTCGAGTGCCACCAGCTTGTCGACATCATCGATGAGGATACCGAATTCATCCGAACCGATACGCGCAATCAGCGCGTCATCCGGGGCGGACTGCCGCAACAAATCAGCGAGGCGGATCAGCAGCTTGTCGCCGCGTGAATGGCCCATGGTGTCGTTGATGATACGGAAGTGGTCGATGTCTATGTACAGCAGCGCGCAGGTGCGGTGCAGGTTGTGTGATTTGTTGAGCGAGATCTTTAACGCGGACTCCAGACGGTGTCGGCTCGGCAGGCCGGTAAGCTCATCATGATTGAGCAGGTGATTGAGGCGCGTTTCCATGATGCGCCGTTCCGACAGCTCCGTATTCAGGCTCTCTTCCTGGTCGAGGCGTTTTTTCTTCTCATTGCGATACAGCAGCGCCAGGTTGACCCGCGGGATGGCGTCGCTGACGCGCAGTGGCCGGAACAGGATATCTATGGCGCCAGCCTGATAGGCCTGGTCAGCGACATTTTCGTCCCACCAGCCGGTGCCCTGAGCCAGCAGCATTATCGGCGTGCTGTTGATGTCGTTTTTGCTGAGTGTGCGGCTGAGCTGGTAGGCGTCGAGATTGGGATGGCTGGCGGAGAAGATGAGTAAATCGATTTGCCGGTTTTCGCTGCGGTAACCTTCACGCAGTAGCTGGATGATCTGGTCGGAACTGTCGGCGTGGATGAGTCTGGTACAACCGGCCTGCAGCAGCATTTCATACAGGGAGTCCTGCTCGCGATAGCGCTCATCGGCGACGAGGATACGTGCATTTTTCAATACGGACAGGGCACGTGTGTCAGGTTGTATCAGCTCTTTGAGCATTATTATTCCTGCGAAGACCGTTTACTACAGCATTGTCAGTCCTTTTACTTTGCTATTGAGTTTATCTGTTAATTTTTAGGTAAAGTGTCTAGAATCTTTTGTAATTTTCTGATTGTTCTTATAAAAATTAGAGACCGGGTTTAAATATATAGTTGTAGATCCTGAGCTTGTCAAGAATTTACACGGAAGGAGATGACTTTAATTTATGCAGTTGATGCCAATTGATCTGGTGCGTGGCAAGGTGGAGTTGCCGTCGTTATCCGAGGTGTTCCGTCAATTCACTGAAAAGCTTGATGACCCGTCCGCCTGTGCGGAGGATTTCTCCGAAATCATTTCAACCGACCCGGCGCTGACCGCACGTGTGCTGCAGTTGGTTAACAGCGCCTATTACAGCTTTTCCTCGGAAATCACCGACATCCCGCATGCGATCACCATCCTGGGGCTGAATGACCTGCGCGAGCTGGTATTGATGATCAGCGTGGTGGAATTTTTTGAAGGCCTGCCCAACGACCTGATCAATATGCATGCATTCTGGAATCACAGCGTGCTGACCGGTCTTATCGGCAAGGAATTGCAGCGCGTGCCGGTGGTGAAAACCACTCAGTCGATGTTCACGGCAGGGCTGTTACACGATGTCGGCAGCCTGGTGATTTACAACCGCCTGCCGGAAATGGCTCGTACCTCGCTGGAATTGCATGAGCGTGACAAGCGCATGCGCTATCTGGTGGAACGGGAAATCATCGGCTTTGATCATGCGGCTGTTGGCGGTGAACTGATGCGGCATTGGGGATTACCGGAGTTTCTTTATGAAGCCGTGCGTTTTCACCATGCACCGGAGAAAGCCTCACAATTTGTTGCAGAAGCAGGATTGATACGGCTTTGTGATCGCCTGGCGCGTTTACTGGAGGAAGAAGAGACGGATCCGGTTGGTTATCTGCTTAGCGAACAGCCGGAAATGACCTTGAAGCTGGAAAAAGTGCAAATGTCCGATGCCATTCAGCGTGGCAAGGAAAACCTGTCGTCCGTCGTCAGCTCGATGGGGATCGCCAGTTAGGAGACTAGCTGTCGGCCTGGACGACAACCCGATTGCGGCCGAGTTTTTTGGCCGTGTACATGGCCTTGTCGGCGCGGTTGATAACAGACTCGATCGGCTCACCTTCATGATAAATCGCGACACCGGCCGAGAAGGTCGGCACCTTGAGTTCCTGATTGTGCTCGGATGCCGGAATCACGGTATTGACGGTTCTTTGCAGCACCTTGTTGAGCGCGCGCTCGGCGCCGGCCAGATCGGTGTGCGGCAGCAACACGGCAAATTCCTCACCGCCATAACGTGCCACCAGATCGTAGTTACGGAAAGTGGAAAGCACTTTCTCGGTATAGGTTTGCAGCACTTCATCACCGATGGCATGCCCGTAGGTGTCATTGATTTCCTTGAACAGGTCCAGGTCAATCAGTGCCACCGATAGTGGATAACCATAGCGTTGTACGCGGCCGGATTCATTCTTCAGGCGTTTCAGGAAAGCGCGCCGGTTCGGCAGGCGTGTCAGTTCATCGGTCAGGCTGAGGCGCTTGACCAACCCCAGCTCATGATTGAGTTGTTCGCAGTGATTGCCAAAGCGATTGAGCTCATTGGCGACGTCGACAATGTTGCCGGAGATAGTTTCGTGTTCGCTCAGCAAACGCTGGATGGCGCGCTTGAGCATTTCGCGAATGGTGCTGACTTCAGTGGCATTGGTGGCTTCACGCAGATCTGCCAGCAATAACTGCATCAGCCCTTCAAATTCCTTGCACTGGTTTTTGGTGGAATCCAGCCGGTTTTGCAAGGTATTTTTCAGGCGATAGATTTCGTTGCCCTGGTTATGCGGTTCGTCTTCCGACAGGGGAGCGAGATGGTCGTCTTCTTCCGGAATTTGCGCCAGCTTGTGAAAATCGATGGAAGCCGCAGTTTCCTCGGCGGGCTGTTCAGCAATTACGTGCCGGCTCGGGTCAGGTTCGCTGATCGGTCTTGGTTCCGGTGATGGAGCCGAG
>JASFVP010000041.1:0-34741 GCA_050049775.1 Chromatiales bacterium | reverse complement strand
GAGCAGGGTGTGCAACGCATATCTGCTTTCTTACAGCAACGCAGCTGAAGAAAGGGCTTCACCCCGTCTGGCGCAGCTTTTCGTACCAGTAGATGCTGGCGCCAGCGACGGCGGCCGGCATGGCGGCTAGGTTGACGATCGGGATCAACAGCAACAATGTGGCGCCGCCGCCAAACGATAACGCTGAAATCGGTTTTTTGCGCAGCAGGCTTTTTTGTTCCTTGAACAGCAGCTTCTGGTTTTCCAGCGGATAGGCGACGTATTCCAGCGCCATGAACCAGATGCTGAACAACAACCACAGCAATGAAGCAAACGGCCCAATGCCGGGCACCAGGATCAGGATCAGCAACGGAATCGCACGCACCAGGTAATACAGCATTTTGCGGATTTCCGAACCGATGCTTTTGCTAACGTCGGCAAAGAAGGGTTCGGACGGCGGCAATTCGATACTGTCATCGAGGCGGGCGACCACGGCTTCGGCGAGTTTGCTGTTGAACGGCGCGCCCACCAGGTTGGCGACAAAGGTGAAGCCGTAAAACACCAGCACCAGGTATGTCAGTACAAACAGCGGCCACAAAAGCCAGTTGAGCCATTGCAGCCAGCTGTCCTGCGGGATCAGCCAGTTGATCGTGGCGTCAAACTGCTCGATAGCGAGCCAGCCAAAAGCTGATAAGATCAATACCGAAATGAGTAACGGCAAAATCACATAACGTTTCAGGCCCGGCTGGAAAATCATGCCGAGCCCCCGGAGCACGTATTTAAAATCAAACATGGAACAGGACTGCACGGTTGAGAATGGCCGCAAGTGTAACAAGCCAAACGGCCAGCGGCTATGACAGTCCGGTATCCTGACAGGACCTTCAAGACTTATGGAACATGAGGCGCTCAACGGGATACTGATCCTGCTGTTGCTGTCGGTTGCTGCGCTGGCGGTGATGCGGCGTATCAATCTGCCGCCGATTCTCGGTTACCTGCTGGTCGGCGTGCTGGCCGGCGAACATAGCCTCGGCTGGATCCCGAGCGGTCATACCGTGGATTTTCTCGGCGAGCTCGGCGTGGTGTTCCTGCTGTTCATGATCGGCCTGGAAGTATCGATTCCGCATCTGTTGTCGATGCGCCGTGTCTTGCTCGGCCTCGGCGGTTTGCAGGTGGTGCTGTCCACCCTGTTCACAATTTTCATTGCGCGCTGGTTCGGCCTCAGCTGGGCGGCTTCGGTGGCGGTGGGTGGTGCTTTGTCGTTGTCGTCAACGGCGATCGTCATCAAGCAGTTGCAGGAACAACTGGAAATGCAGTCACGCCATGGCCGCAATGCGCTCGGCATTCTGTTATTCCAGGATCTCGCCGTGGTGCCGTTTCTGGTGGCGATTCCGATCCTGGCCGGTGGTGGTGAAGCCATCGGCACGGCATTTTCGTTGGCGTTTCTCAAGGCGGTGCTGGCATTCGCCATCATGTTCGCCGCCGGGCACTGGTTGTTGCGGCCGTTGCTGCGATCGGTGGCGGCGGCCTATTCGGTGGAGCTGTTCACGCTGACCATTCTGCTGGTGTCGCTGACCGCGGCCTGGATTACCCAGGCGATGGGCCTGTCGCTGGCGTTGGGCGCGTTTCTGGCAGGTGTCATGCTGGCCGAAACCGAATTTCGTCATCAGGTGGAAACCGAGGTACGGCCGTTTCGCGATGTGCTGCTCGGACTGTTTTTTGTGGCGGTTGGCACCCAGCTCAATCCAGCGGCGTTTCTCGATCAATGGTTCTGGGCAGTGTTGCTGACCATTGGCGTTGTTGTCGGCAAGGGAGGACTGATCGCGGTACTGGTGCGGTTGTCGGGCCAGGACATCGGCGTGGCGGTGCGCACCGGCGCCGTGCTCGGCCAGGGCGGTGAGTTCGGTTTTGCGATCCTGACCCTGGCGGTGGCGCGCGGACTGGTCAGTCCCGATCAGGTGCAGCCGATTCTGGCGGCGATTGTCCTGAGCATGGCGATTGCGCCACTGCTGGTGCGTTACAACGGTTTGCTCGGCAAACGCTTTTGTCGCTCCTATGTCGAGCAGCGCAGCGCCCAGGAAATGGCGCTGGGCGAGGAGGCTGGTCATCATCGCAACCACGTCATCATTGCCGGCTTTGGTCGCGTCGGCCAGAACCTCGCCGGTTTCCTGCGTGAAGAGGGATTTGATTATCTGGCGCTCGACATCGACGTCAGCCTCATCAGCGAAGCCTTCGAGGCCGGCGAGCCGGTCTGGTACGGCGATTCCTCGCATCCGGAAATTCTGGAGCTGGCCGGTCTGCAGCACGCTTCGGCGCTGGTCATTACCTTCCACGACGTGGCGCTGGCGCGGCGCATCACGCGTGAGGCGCGCCGTTTGCATGCCGACATCCCGATCGTGGTGCGTATTCTCGACGATCATTACATGGACGAACTCGAAGCGGCCGGCGCCACCACGGTGGTGCCCGAGTCGCTGGAGTCGAGCCTCAATGTTGCCACGCGTACGCTGGAGCAGCTCAAGGTGGATCATGAGGAAATCCAGCGCCTGATCGAGAAGTCACGCACCAGCCATTACCGACGACTGAGGGGCGTGTTCCACGGTCAGGATCTGCAGGATCTCGATGAATATGTCGAAGAGCGCTTGCACACCGTGGTGCTGGGCGACAGCGACTTTGCCGTTGGTTCGAATATGCAGGAACTGGCGCTGGACAAATTCGATGTGGTGGTCGAGGCGGTCAACCGTCACGGCGTGCGTGGCGAGATGCCGTTGGCGAGCATGCAATTACAAAGTGGTGATGCGCTGGTGTTGCGTGGCCTGGCCGAACACATCGAGCTGGCGCAGAAACGTTTGCTGCTCGGCTAGTGGCGTATTGACCTAGTAAATCAGGCTCATGATTTTGCGCCGGTACGCCCCGACCAGCGGGTGGTCACCGAGCATGTCGAAAATCCGGAACATGAGTTTGCGTGCCGCATCGTCGTTGTAGGCGCGGTCTTTCTGCATCAGGGTGAGCAACTGCTGTAACGCCTCTTCGGTTTGGCCCTGATTCATCAGCTGGGCGGCAAGCTGGTAACGCACTTCACTGTTGTCCGAATCGGCTTCGAGCTGCTGTTGCAGCTGCTCGATGTCGCCGCCTTCTCCGGCAATCGAACTGAATTCAAGCTGCGCGCGCAGGGCGGACACTTCCGGCCTGTCCTGTGCGTCGGCAGGCAGGGCATCAAGCACGGTTTTGGCTTCATCAAAATTGCCAAGTTCTGCGCTGATGCGTGCGTAAGTGATCAGCGCGCGGCTGTTGTTGCTGTCCATCTGGTTGGCCTGTTTGACCAGTTCCAGCGCCGCATCGGTCTGGCCCTGCACCAGCATGGCATCGGCCTGGTCCAGCAGTACATCGGATTCGCTGGTGATGTGTTTGTCGAGAAATTCACGAATCTGCGCTTCGGGCAGGGCGCCCATGAATTCATCAACCACCTCGCCGTTTTTGAACAGCTTGACCGCCGGGATGCTGCGGATACCAAACTGCATGGCCAGGTTCTGGTTTTGCTCGGTATCGAGCTTGGCCAGCAGGAACTTGCCCTGATAGGCATCGGCCAGTTGTTCCAGCAGCGGCTTGAGGATCTGGCACGGCTGGCACCATTCGGCCCAGAAATCCACCAGCACCGGCTGTTGCATCGAGGCATCGATGACCTGTTGCATGAAGTTGGCTTCGGTAACGTCAAAAGCGTAGGCGGATGTCATGTCGGATTCCTGATAATGAAAGCTGGGCGCAGTGCAGGCGCGATTCTAATGGAAGCGGCGCAGACTTGAAAAGCCTTGCCACTGTGACCATATATGCTGGCAGTTAACGAATTTGCAATCACGAGGTTCAGCATGTCCGATTCTGTTCAGGTGGTTTGTCCGGCTTGTCAGGCGATCAATCGTGTGCCGCGCGCGCGACTCGGTGATGGCGGCCATTGCGGCAAATGCAAACAGACTTTGATTGCCGGTGCCCCTGTGACCTTGACCGAAAGTAACTTTGCCCGCTATGTCGAAAAATCCGATCTGCCGGTGCTGGTGGATTTCTGGGCCGAATGGTGTGGACCCTGCAAGATGATGGCGCCGGCTTTCCAGCAGGCCGCCGCACAACTGGCGCCCAACGTGGTGCTGGCCAAGGTCAATACCGAACAGGCACAGAGTTTATCCATGCAATACGGTATTCGCAGCATCCCCAGCCTGGTGTTGTTCCAGCGTGGTCGGGAGGTGGACCGCGTCGCCGGTGCGATGGACGCAGGCAGCATTGTATCTTGGGTTCGGCAACGCTTCTGATTGCAATTCTGCGACAGGCTCACTGCAAGCCTGTTACCGTTGTGCTTCAGTCTGGCGGCTTTAGTTTTTATTTCGCATAGACAGCGGCTGTCGGAATCACGTAGAATTTCGATTCCAGAAAGCGAGTGCTTAATCATCGAACTTACGTCAATTTTTTCTGACAAATTTGCTGTCAGAAAAAATTTTGCACGCCTTTTTGGGAGTAGTTGTGAGCAAACCTGCAATTTTAGTGCTGCAAGACGGCACTGTGTTTAAAGGCGAATCCATCGGCGCTGAGGGTATGTCGGTTGGCGAAGTGGTTTTCAACACCGCCATGACCGGTTACCAGGAAATCCTGACCGACCCTTCCTACCGCAAACAGATTGTCACCCTGACCTATCCGCACATCGGCAACACCGGCACCAACGACGAGGATGAAGAGTCCACGGCGATACACGCGGCCGGCCTGATCATTCGTGACCTGCCTATGCTGGCGAGCAACTGGCGCAACCAGCGCAGTCTGTCCGATTACCTGGCAGACAATAATGTGCAGGGCATCGCCAATATCGATACGCGCAAGCTGACGCGCATCCTGCGCGAGAAGGGCGCACAAAACGGCTGCCTCATGGCCGGTGAGATTGACGAGGCCAGGGCCTTGCAGGCGGCGCAGGAATTTGCCGGCCTCAAGGGCATGGATCTGGCGAAAGAAGTCAGTACGGCTGAAGCCTATGAGTGGGTCCAGGGTACCTGGTCGCTGGAACAGGGAAATCCTGCAGCCAGCAGCGATCTGCCACGTCATGTGGTGGCGTACGACTATGGCGTCAAGCGCAATATTCTGCGCATGCTGGTCGATCGTGGTTGCCGCGTCAGTGTGGTGCCGGCACAGACGCCCGCCAGTGAAGTGCTCGCCATGAATCCCGACGGCGTGTTCCTGTCCAACGGCCCTGGCGATCCGGAGCCTTGCGATTACGCCATCGAAGCGATTCGTGAAATTGTCGACACCGGCCTGCCGGTGTTCGGCATCTGCCTTGGCCACCAGTTGCTCGGCCTGGCCAGCGGCGCGAAAACCGTGAAAATGAAATTCGGTCATCATGGTGCCAACCATCCGGTACAGGATATCGAGCGCGGCAACGTCATGATCAGCAGCCAGAACCACGGTTTTGCAGTGGATGCGAGTAACCTGCCGGGGTCATTGCAAATCACCCACAAGTCGCTGTTTGATGGCACGCTGCAGGGCATCCATCGCACCGACCAGCCGGCTTTCGGTTTCCAGGGTCATCCCGAAGCCAGCCCAGGCCCGCACGATGTTTCTCCCGTTTTTGACCATTTCATTGAGCTCATGGAAGCCCATAGCGGCGCATGATGTTTGGTAAGGAAGAAGTTTAAATAAATGCCAAAACGTACTGATTTAAAAAGTATTTTAATTATTGGGGCGGGCCCGATCGTGATCGGTCAGGCGTGTGAGTTCGACTATTCCGGCGCACAGGCCTGCAAGGCGCTGCGAGAGGAAGGCTTCCGCGTAATTCTGGTCAATTCCAATCCGGCCACCATCATGACCGACCCGGAAATGGCCGACGCAACCTACATCGAGCCGATCAACTGGAAGACGGTGGAAAAGATTATCGAGCGTGAGCGTCCGGACGCGCTGCTGCCGACCATGGGCGGCCAGACGGCACTCAACTGCGCGCTGGATCTGGTACGCGAGGGCGTACTGCAGAAGTATGGCGTCGAGATGATCGGCGCGTCACGCGAAGCCATCGACAAGGCCGAGGATCGTGACCTGTTTCGCCAGGCGATGCGCAAGATCGGTCTGGACATGCCCAACTCGGCGATTGCGCATTCCATGGAAGAGGCTCATCAGGTGCTGCCATCGATCGGTTTTCCGACCATCATCCGGCCGTCCTTCACTATGGGCGGTTCGGGCGGCGGTATTGCCTACAACAAGGAAGAGTTCGACGAAATCTGCGAACGCGGTCTGGACCTGTCACCGACCTCGGAACTGCTGATCGAGGAGTCCATTCTCGGCTGGAAAGAATACGAAATGGAGGTGGTGCGTGATCGCAACGACAACTGCATCATCATCTGCTCGATTGAGAACTTTGACCCGATGGGCGTGCACACCGGCGACTCGATCACCGTCGCGCCGGCGCAAACCCTGACCGACAAGGAATACCAGATCATGCGCGACGCCTCGTTGGCAGTATTGCGCGAGATCGGCGTCGAGACCGGCGGCTCCAATGTGCAGTTCGCCATCAACCCGGAAAACGGCCGCATGATCATCATCGAGATGAACCCGCGCGTGTCGCGTTCCTCGGCACTGGCTTCCAAAGCGACCGGCTTTCCGATCGCCAAGGTCGCGGCCAAGCTGGCGGTCGGTTTCACGCTCGATGAACTCAGCAACGAAATCACCGGTGGCGTCACGCCGGCGTCGTTCGAACCGAGCATCGACTACGTGGTCACCAAGATTCCACGTTTTGCCTTCGAAAAATTCCCGCTGGCGGATGCGCGCCTGACGACGCAGATGAAATCAGTCGGCGAGGTCATGGCGATCGGTCGCACCTTCCAGGAATCTTTCCAGAAAGCGCTGCGTGGCCTGGAAACCGGCAAACACGGCCTGAATGAAAAGCTCGACCTGGATGCGGAGGATGCGCGCACCCGTATCCAGCAGGAATTGCGCCAGCCGGGCGCCGACCGCGTCTGGTATCTGGCCGATGCGTTTCGTATTGGCATGACCCTGGGCGAGATTCACGAGATTTCACGCATCGATCCCTGGTTCCTGATACAGGTCGAGGATCTGGTCAAGGAAGAGGATCTGGTGCGCGCCAATGGCATCGAGGCACTGGATGAGGCGCGTCTGCGTCAGCTCAAGCGCAAGGGTTTTTCTGACCGGCGCCTGGCGGATATTGTCGGAGCGCAAGAAGCCGCGATCCGCCAGAGACGCTTTGACTTTGGCGTACGTCCCGTCTTCAAGCGCGTGGATTCCTGTGCCGCGGAGTTTGCTTCCAGCACGGCCTATATGTATTCCACTTACGAAGACGAATGCGAGGCCCTGCCGACGCAGCGTCGCAAGATCATGGTGCTTGGCGGTGGCCCCAATCGCATCGGCCAGGGCATCGAGTTTGACTACTGCTGTGTGCATGCGGCGTTTGCCATGCGCGAAGACGGCTACGAAACCATCATGGTCAACTGTAACCCGGAGACGGTGTCCACCGACTACGATACCTCGGACCGTCTGTATTTCGAGCCGCTGACGCTTGAGGACGTGCTGGAAGTGATTCATGTCGAACAGCCGCTGGGCGTCATTGTGCAATACGGCGGCCAGACGCCGCTGAATCTGGCGCGCGATCTGGAGAAAGCCGGCGCGCCGATCATCGGCACCAGTCCGGACTCGATCGATGCGGCCGAAGACCGCGAGCGCTTCCAGCAGATGGTCAACAAGCTGAACCTGCTGCAGCCGCCCAACCGCACGGCGACCGATCCGGAACAGGCTGTCAGCCTGGCCGAGGAAATCGGCTACCCGCTGGTGGTGCGCCCGTCTTATGTGCTGGGTGGCCGCGCCATGGAGATCGTTTATAACGAAGAAGACCTGCGTCGCTACATGCGTGAAGCGGTGAGCGTGTCCAACGATTCGCCGGTGCTGCTGGATCGTTTTCTCGATGACGCGATCGAGGTGGATGTCGACGCGATCTGCGATGGCAAGGATGTGCTCATCGGCGGCATCATGGAACACATCGAGGAAGCCGGCGTACATTCAGGTGACTCAGCCTGTTCACTGCCGCCATACACCTTGCCGCAAGCCATCCAGGATCGCATGCGCAAACAGATTCACGACATGGCACTGGAACTCGGTGTGGTCGGTCTCATGAACACCCAGTTCGCCATCAAGGGTGAGGATATTTATCTGCTGGAAGTCAATCCGCGTGCCTCGCGTACCGTGCCCTTTGTCTCCAAGGCGACCGGCGTACCGCTGGCCAAGGTGGCGGCACGCTGTATGGCCGGCGTCAGCCTGGCCGAGCAGGGCCGCCTGGAAGAAGTGATCCCGACCAATTATTTTGTCAAGGAAGCCATCTTCCCGTTCGTCAAGTTCCCGGGCGTGGACACGGTGCTGGGTCCGGAAATGAAATCCACCGGTGAAGTCATGGGTGTTGGCAAAACCTTTGGCGAAGCCTTTGCCAAGGCGATCGAAGGCGGTGGCAGCAGCCTGCCGACGCACGGTGTCGCCTTGCTGTCGGTCAAGGATTCCGACAAGCCGCGTGCCGTCATGGTGGCGCGTGATCTGGCCGAACTTGGCTTTGAACTCTATGCTACCGGAGGTACTGCCGCGGCAGTACAAAATGTCGGCATCGAATGTCAGCGTGTGAACAAAGTCACCGAAGGTCGCCCGCATCTGGTTGATATGATCAAAAATGATGAAGTAACATTGATCATCAATACCACTGAAGGCAAGCAGGCGCTGCAGGATTCGGCATCGATTCGTCGGGCGGCGTTACAACACAAGGTGGCTTATACCACAACCATTTCCGGAGCGGAGGCGATCTGCCTGGCGCTGCAGCAAATGGACGATTTCAGTGTCAATTCATTGCTCGATCTGCATGCGTTGAACTGAGCCACACGAGAGAGGCAAACTGGATAATGAGTAAGGTACCCCTTACCGTGCGCGGTGCGGAGAAACTGCGCGAGGAACTCAACGAATTGAAAACCATTGCGCGTCCGCGCGTGATTACGGCGATTGCCGAGGCGCGCGAACACGGCGATCTCAAGGAAAACGCCGAGTATCATGCCGCGCGTGAACAGCAGAGTTTCATCGAGGGACGCATCAAGGACATCGAGGCCAAGCTGTCGAATGCGCAGATCATTGACGTCAAGACCCTTAATGCCAATGGCAAGGTGGTGTTCGGCGCTACCGTGGATGTCGAGGACATCGACCGCGAGGAAGAAATCACCTATCGCATCGTTGGCGAGGACGAGGCCGACATCAAACACGGCCTGATTTCAGTGACATCGCCAATCGCGCGTGCGCTGATCGGCAAGGAAGAAGGCGATATTGCGGTGATTGATGCGCCCGGTGGCCAGCGCGAACTCGAAGTGCTGGAAGTGCGTTACGAATAAAAATCCGGCTATTTGTTGCTTGCCAATAAAATACGCGGCTTTTGCGGGTTTCTTCTGAACAACACGGCCATCTGGCCGATGTGCTGTACCAGTTCGGCGCCGCTGTTTTTGATGAGACTGTCAGCAATGGCGAGGCGTTCGGCCTTGTCCGCGGCGATCTTGACCTTGATCAGTTCATGAGCATCCAGTGCGATCTCGATTTCCTCGAGAATGCTGTCCTTGAGGCCATGCTGGCCGATCATGACAACCGGTTTGAGATGGTGCGCCTGACTGCGCAGCTGGCGAATTTGTGAAGATGACAGTGACATAAGATGATGCGGCAAATGAAAACGGACAGGCATTCTACTCCGCCTGATGTCAAAACGACAGATGATGCTGGATGCGGGCATGGCTAGATCAAAAACCAGTCGAAAATGGCTGGATCGTCACGTCAATGACGAATACGTCAAACGTTCGGTCAAGGAAGGTTATCGCTCAAGAGCGGTGTACAAACTGCTGGAGCTCGACGACAAGTCACATTTTTTCAAACCCGGCCAGGTGGTGGTCGATCTGGGTGCGGCACCGGGAGGCTGGCTGCAGGTCGCCAGTCAGCGCGTCGGTGACAAGGGTGTGGTGATTGGCCTTGATTTGCTTGAAATTGACGCCTTGCCCGGGGTGGAACTGATTCAGGGTGACTTTCGCGAAGATGCAGCCTTGCAGCAATTGACCGATGTGCTGGCCGGTCGGCAGGTGGATGTTGTTTTATCCGATATGGCCCCCAATATCACCGGTATGTCGGCGGTCGACCAGCCGCGGGCTATGTATCTGTGTGAGCTGGCGTTGCAGTTCGCCATCGAACACCTCAAGCCCGGTGGCTTTCTGGTCGCTAAAGTCTTCCAGGGTGAAGGCTTTGAGCCGTTTCTTGCCGAGGTGCGAAACCACTTTAGTAAAGTGGTTATGCGTAAACCCAAGGCATCGCGGCCGAAAAGCCGTGAAATGTATCTGGTAGCCGGGAACTTTAAACTGTAGTAAGTTTACTAAACTTTGAATTTATAAGTAGTTCATTCAGGCAATTGGGCTCAGCCAGGCTGCGATTCGATCCTGAAACAAGCAAGAGGCATACATATCATGAGTGATATGGCAAAAAACATCGTACTCTGGATCATCATCGCTGTGGTCTTGATGTCGGTTTTCAATAATTTCTCCACCCAGCAATCGACAGGCCACACCATTGCCTATTCCGAATTCCTGCAACTGGTGCGCGAGGGCAATGTGTCCAGCGTCGTGATCAGCGGTCGCGAGATCAAGGGCAAGCTCGGTTCAGGTTCCCCGTTTGCAACTTTCAGCCCGGGTGATGATGGCCTGATCAGCGATCTGGTCAAACATAATGTCGAGTTCAAGGCGACACCGCCGGAAAAACCGTCCGTGCTGTACCAGATTCTGATCAACTGGTTCCCGCTGTTCATTCTGATCGGCTTGTGGATCTTCTTCATGCGCCAGATGCAGGGCGGCGGCGGTGGCCGTGGCGCCATGTCATTTGGTAAAAGCAAGGCGCGCATGCTCGGTGAAGATCAGGTCAAGGTGACCTTCAACGATGTGGCCGGCGCTGAAGAAGCCAAGGAAGAGGTGGCTGAAATGGTCGACTTCCTGCGTGATCCGTCGAAATTCCAGAAACTCGGTGGCAAGATTCCACGCGGTGCGCTCATGGTCGGTCCACCGGGTACCGGTAAAACCTTGCTGGCGCGCGCCATTGCCGGTGAAGCCAAGGTGCCGTTTTTCACCATTTCCGGATCCGACTTCGTCGAAATGTTTGTCGGTGTCGGTGCCTCACGTGTACGTGACATGTTTGATCAGGCGAAAAAACACGCACCCTGCATTATCTTCATCGACGAAATCGATGCCGTCGGTCGCCACCGTGGCGCCGGTCTCGGCGGTGGTCATGACGAACGCGAGCAGACGCTCAACCAGTTGCTGGTCGAAATGGATGGTTTTGAAGGCAACGAAGGCGTGATCGTGATTGCGGCAACCAACCGTCCTGACGTACTCGATCCGGCGCTGTTGCGCCCCGGTCGTTTCGACCGTCAGGTGGTCGTCGGCCTGCCGGATATCCGTGGTCGCGAGCAGATCCTCAAGGTGCATTTGCGCAAGGTGTCGGTGGGTGACGATGTCAAACCGGCATTGATAGCGCGTGGTACGCCCGGTTTTTCCGGCGCAGATCTGGCCAATCTGGTCAATGAAGCTGCCCTGTTTGCGGCGCGCACCAACAAACGTGAAATCGACATGGAAGACATGGAAAAGGCCAAGGACAAGATCATGATGGGCGCGGAACGCCGCTCCATGGTCATGAGCGACGAAGAGAAAAAGCTGACCGCTTATCACGAAGCCGGTCATGCCATCGTCGGTCGCCTGGTGCCATCGCACGATCCGGTTTACAAGGTCAGTATTATTCCGCGCGGCCGTGCCCTGGGTGTGACCATGTTCCTGCCCGAGGAAGATCGTTACAGTCACAGCAAGGAACACCTGGAAAGTCAGGTGTCCAGTCTGTTTGGCGGACGTATTGCCGAGGAGATTATTTTTGGCCCCGAGGCCGTGACAACCGGTGCTTCCAACGACATCGAACGCGCCACCAGTATTGCACGCAATATGGTGACCAAATGGGGGCTGTCCGACCGACTGGGTCCGCTGTCTTACTCGGAAGAGGAAGGCGAGGTTTTCCTGGGCCGTTCGGTGACTCAGCACAAGAATGTCTCGGATGACACCGCGCATGCGATTGATGAGGAAATCCGTTCCGTCATCGATCGCAACTATCAGCGCGCCCATAATATCCTGACCGAGAATCTGGACAAGCTGCACACCATGGCGCAGGCGTTGATCAAATACGAAACCATCGACAGTGGCCAGATTGATGACATCATGAATGGCAAAGAGCCGCGTGAGCCAAAAGACTGGGATGATCATTCCCGGCCCAGTTCGGGCGATGGTGTGTCAACCGAAGAAACTGCTGGCAAAAACAAAAAAACCGATGGCAGCATCGGTGGCCCGGCCGGCCAGCACTAATCCCGGCTTAGCCAGCTACACCGATCGGGCGGTTTATCCGCCCGATTTTCATTGCAGCAGGACATGAACAGAATTCTCCAGTGCGGCAGTTATCAGCTTGATCTGTCCAGGCCCAACGTCATGGGCATTCTCAACGTCACACCCGATTCGTTTTCCGATGGCGGTCAGCACGCGCAGCTTGATCGGGCTGTGCAGCACGCGCTTGAAATGCAACAACGGGGCGCAGCCATCATCGACGTCGGCGGCGAATCGACCCGCCCCGGTGCAGCCGAGGTCACCGAGCAACAGGAACTGGATCGGGTCATTCCGGTGATCGAAAAACTGCTTGGTTTGCTTGAAATCCCGATTTCGATCGATACCAGCAAACCGGTGGTCATGCAGGCGGCCATGGCCGCCGGGGCCAGTATGGTCAATGATGTCATGGCCCTGCAACAGCCGGGTGCGCTTGAGGTCGTGGCGGCTGCAGACCCGTCGATAGCGGTTTGTCTCATGCACATGCAGGGCTTGCCGCGCACCATGCAACAGGCGCCATCCTATAAGGATGTGACGACCGAGGTGCTGGATTTCCTGTTACAAAGGGTCGCCAAGTGTGAACTGGCCGGCATTTCTCGCGACAGGATCGTGCTGGACCCGGGGTTCGGCTTTGGCAAAAGCCTGCAACATAATCTAACCTTGTTGGCAGGATTGCAGCGCTTCAGTAGCAGCCGCCTGCCGCTTCTGGTAGGAATTTCCCGCAAGTCGATGATCGGCGCAATACTGGGCGATGTCCCGGTAGACCAGCGTCTGTTCGGCAGTATTGCGGCGGCCGTGATGGCTTTTGAACGTGGTGCCAGCATTTTACGCGTGCATGATGTCAAACAGACTGTAGAAGCGCTGAAAATTGCCGATGCAGTAATAAAAATAAGTACAGAAGGAAGTGAATAGCGATGGGACAGAAATATTTTGGCACGGATGGTATTCGTGGCCGCGTCGGCGAAGGCTGGATCACCCCCGAATTCATGCTCAAGCTTGGCTGGGCGGCCGGTCAGGTGCTTGGCAACGGCCCCGGCAGTAAAATCATCATCGGCAAGGATACTCGCAAGTCGGGCTACATGTTCGAAGCGTCACTCGAAGCCGGTCTGGTGGCCGCCGGTATGAACATCCACATGCTCGGCCCCATGCCGACGCCGGCGATTGCCTACCTGACACGCACCTTTCATGCGCAGGCCGGCATTGTCATCAGCGCCTCACACAATCCGCATTACGACAACGGCATCAAGTTTTTCTCCGGTGAAGGGAAAAAGCTGCCGGATGACGTCGAACTGGCGATTGAAGAAGAATTGCAAAAACCACTGACCACAGTGGCGCCCGAGATTCTCGGTAAGGCCTATCGGGTTGAGGATGCCTCGGGGCGTTACATCGAGTTCTGTAAAAGTACCGTGCCACTGGCGACCAATTTCCGTGGCATGAAAATCGTGGTCGATTGTGCGCATGGCGCGACCTATAGAACCTCGCCGTTTGTGTTTTCCGAACTCGGTGCAGAAGTCATCACCATCGGCGACAAGCCGGACGGACTCAACATCAATGATGGCGTGGGTTCGACGCATGTGGAAAAACTGGTTCAGACCGTGCTCGAGCAAAAAGCCGATCTGGGTATTGCCATGGACGGGGACGGTGATCGTCTCATTATGGTGGACCACGAAGGCCAGGTGGCCGATGGTGATGACATTCTTTACATCATCGCCATGTCACGTAAGCAGGCCGATACGTTGAAGGGACCGGTGGTCGGCACCTTGATGAGCAACCTCGGCTTTGAACACGCGCTGGCTGCGGCCGGTGTCGGTTTTGAACGCACCAAGGTCGGCGATCGCCATATCCTCGAACGTCTCGAACAGAATGAATGGACCCTCGGTGGCGAACCCTCCGGTCACATTATCTGCCGCGACCGGACCACCACCGGTGACGGCACCATTTCCGCGCTGCAGGTGCTGGCGGAAATCTGGAAAAGCGGCAAGTCATTAAAAGAATTGCTGGTCGGTATGAAAAAATATCCACAGGACCTCATCAACATCAATCTCGGCAAGGCCAATGCCGCCGATGTCATGGCCATGCAGAAGATGGCCGAAGCGGTGATCAGTGTCGAGCATGAACTGGGCAACAGCGGCCGGGTTTTGTTGCGTCCTTCCGGCACCGAGCCGCTGATCCGTGTGATGGTCGAGGGTGAGGATGGCAGCCAGGTAAGCCGCCTCGCTGGACAATTGGCCGATGTGGTCAAGACTCTGGTCGCCTGAGCGCTGCCCAAACAAGCATTACTTTTTCAGGTTGGCCGCCATGTGGCGGAAATTTTCCAGGCGTTGTGGGTGAATCTTGCCGGCCTCGACGGCGGCGATTAGCGCACAGCCGGGTTCGTTGCTGTGCGAACAGTTACTGAAGCGGCAGTGGCCCAGGTAATCGTGAAACTCCACAAAACCGTTTTCCAGTTCCTCCCGATCAATGTCGCCCAGGCGAAAACTGCGCACGCCGGGCGAGTCGATCAGGCGCCCGCCCTGGGGCAAATGATACAGCGTACTGGCTGATGTGGTGTGTTGGCCAAGGCCGCTGCGTTGCGACAGGCGATTGGTCTGCAGATCCAGGTCAGGAATCAAGGCATTGGTCAGCGAGGATTTGCCGACGCCGGACTGACCCACCAGAATGCTGGTTTCACCGGCCAGCTTGTCGAGCAGTGGCTTCAAGCCGTCAGCCTGGCGCGCGCTGATGCGAATGAAATCGTAACCGATGTCACGATAGTGGTTGAGCCGTTGCTGCATTGCCTGCCACTGGCTGTCATCGAGCAGGTCGGCCTTGTTGAGAGCGATAATTGCCTTGACGCCAATCCGGGTCGCCGCCACCAGATACTGATCGATTAAATATTCGCTTGGTTCGGGCTCTGGTGCGATGACAATCACCAGCTGGCTGATGTTGGCCGCCAGTGGTTTGTCTTCACTGCTGAAAGTTGGCCGACTCAACAGGGTTTTTCTCGGCAGCAGCGCTGTGACCACACCTTCGCCATCACCGGTCTGTTCCCAGACCACTTCGTCGCCACAGGCAACATCACCGATGTTCTGTCGGCTCAGGCAATGAAAAAGATTCTGTTGCTGGTCCTGTACCACCAGGTTTTGCCCGTGGCGGGCAATGACGGTACCGGATAGTGGCTGGCTTTCCTGCCGGGCGTCTAGTGCCTGCTCAGCACGGCTGGCAAGTCGTTCGCGACGTTGCTGCTGGATCTGTGCAATACGCCGTTTTTGCTGCCCGCTGAGTCTGCGTTTTGCCAGAAGAAACTACTCCTTGAACTTGTAGTATTTCTTGTTGAGGTAGTTCATCACGGCATCCACGGTATCGAGGTCCCAGTTGCTGCCGACGACCTGGTTGCAGCGGTGTAACTGCTTTTCGAGTTCAAACAGGTTGGTGACCTTGCGATCGGCTCGTGTGTAGAGTTCGTCACCATGGCAGGAGGTGCATTTCTGTTTGATGAGCGACTCGACGTCGATACCGGCCTGTGCTGTACCGGCAGATAATAATGCAGCGCAAATCATTGATTGAATCAGTTTCACGGGCCAGTTCCTTTGCAATTAATGCGATGTTTGAATCTTAGATGAAATATTGGCAATGCGCACGGGTGCCGGCGGATGACTGTGATGAAATGCCGAGTACAGTGGGTCTGGCGTCAGCGTGCTGGCGTTGTCGCGATACAGCTTGACCAGCGCGGTAATCAGGTCGCGTGGATTGCTCTGCTGGGTGGCGAAGTCATCGGCTTCAAATTCGTGTCGGCGCGATATCCAGCTGCTGATCGGTTGAAAAAACACGCTGAACACCGGCAGCACCAGCAAAAACAACAATAGCGCCAGGGCATTATCCTGACTTTGTACGCCAAGGCCGAGATAAAACCAGTCCTGTTGCTTGAGCCAGCCGAGCAGGGCAAAGCCGGCCAGGGTCAGCAGTGCCATGCCGAGCAGGCGCTTGATAATGTGGCGGCGTTTGAAGTGACCGAGTTCGTGCGCCAGCACGGCTTCGGTTTCGCTGCTGGACAGATGTGTCAGCAGGGTGTCAAAAAATACGATGCGCTTGTTTTTGCCAAAGCCGGTGAAGTAGGCGTTGCCGTGACTGGAACGGCGTGAGCCATCCATGACAAACATGCCGTTGTCGGCAAAGCCGCAACGCTGCAGCAACTGACGCAGCCGTTCACGCAACTCACCGTTCTCCAGCGGAGTAAACTTGTTGAACAACGGGGCAATCCAGGTCGGGAAAGCCCAGGTCATGAACAGCGCAAAACCGATCCACACCGCCCAGGCGTACAGCCACCACAGCGAACCACTGGCTTGCATGAGTTGCAGGATGACCCAGATCAGTGGTGCACCGATGACAACAAACAACGTCAGGTTCAGTAGTTGATCCAGCACAAAACGTTTGGGTGTCTCGCGGTTAAACCCGAATTTCTGTTCCAGTACAAAGGTGTTCCAGATCGCCAGCGGCAATTCCAGCAGGCTCATGAGCAGCATTGCGACCAGCATCAGCACAGTGCCTTGCAGGCCGGCGGATAAACCGAGGGCGGCAATCTGTTGATACAGCCATTGCAGGCCGCCGCCGAGGGTCCAGCCGAGCAGTAACAACAAGCCGACAATCTGGCCGATGTTGCCAAATTTCAATTTTGCCAGTGTATAACGGGCGGCTTTTTGATGCTGTTCCAGGCTGATGCTGTCGGCAAAGTCCGCCGGTACGGCATCGGCATGCGCTTGGACGTATTGTCGTTGACGTCGCGCCAGCCAGAATTCCAGCAGGTAACCGAGCGCCATGGCGGCGAGAAACAGCCAGGTGAATTGATTCATAAAGTTCATATCTTGATCTGCTACAATGAGCCGCATTCTACACCATGTAAAAAAACTCAACAGATTCACATAATAAGGAATTCACATGCCGCAGTCGGAAGCCAACCTGATCTGGATTGACCTGGAAATGACGGGCCTGGAGCCGCAGTCCGATGTCATCATAGAAATCGCCACACTGGTGACCGATGAAAACCTCAATGTGCTGGCCGAGGGCCCCATTATTGCGATCCACCAGTCTGACGAGATTCTCAACGGCATGGACGAGTGGAACACCAACCAGCACGGCAAATCCGGTCTGACCGAACGGGTGCGCAACAGCGATTATGACGTAGCGCGCGCCGAGCAGGAGACCCTGGCGTTTGTGCGCGAATGGGTGCCGCAGGGTGTTTCGCCGATGTGCGGTAACAGCATTTGCCAGGACCGTCGTTTCATGGCGAGGCTCATGCCCGAACTGGAAGACTATTTCATGTATCGCAACCTGGATGTCAGCTCGCTCAAGGAACTGGCGCGGCGCTGGCGGCCAGAGGTCTACGACGGTTTCAAGAAAGACTCGTCACACCTGGCCATGGATGACATCAAGGATTCCATTGCCGAATTGCAATATTACCGCGACAGCTTCCTCAAGCTCGCCTAGTTCTTCTGGTGCTGGCTGAGTCGGTCCAGCGCCCAGACGATGTGTTCGCACAATAATTCTGAGGCGTCAGCCAGTCTGGCATTGAGACTGTCGATGGCGGCCAGGCGGTCATCGCTGTTGCCCAGTGCGACGGCGAGATTACGTTGCCATAACTCATATCCGATGCGGCGAATCGCCGAACCTTCGGTGTTGCGTAGGAAAGTCGCTTCATCCCAGTTGAACAATTCCAGCAGGCTAGCGGTGTCGAGACCATGGCGCGGTGCGAAATCCGGTTCCTGGCTGAACCGGGCAAAGCGGTTCCACGGACAGACTTGCTGGCAGTCGTCACAACCGTATATGCGATTGCCGATGCCGGGGCGCAATTCCACCGGAATGGCTTCTTTCAGCTCAATGGTCAGATAGGAAATGCAACGGCGCGCATCCAGTTGGTAGGGTGCGACAATCGCCTGCGTCGGACAGATATCGATACAGGCCGTGCAATCGCCGCAATGCGAGGTCGTCGGCGCATCGACCGGCAGTGGCAGGTTGGTGTAAATCTCACCGAGAAAAAACCAGGAGCCTGCCTCGCGATCAATGAGATTGGTGTGCTTGCCAATCCAGCCGAGTCCGGCCTTGGCAGCGATCGGTTTTTCCAGCACCGGCGCCGAATCGACAAACACCCGGTAGTTAAAGCCATCCATGCTGGTGCTGATCCTGTCAGCCAGTTGTTGTAATCGCTTGCGCAACAGCTTGTGATAATCACGTCCCAGCGCATAACGCGAAATAAAAGCGCGCGCTGGCTGTTCGAGGATTTCGACAGGATCGGGTTCTTCCGGCCGGTAATCCATGCGCACCGAGATGACACGTTGTGTACCTTCCACCAGTTGCGCCGGCCGGCTGCGTTTGTCGCCGTGTTTGTGCATGTAGTCCATGTCGCCGTGATAGTTGTTTGCCAGCCATTGCTGCAACTGCTGTTCGGCCTGGCTTAAATCCGTATCGGTGATGCCGCATTTCTGAAAGCCAAGTTCCATTGCCCATTGCTTGATCTGCCGGGCGAGTTCGACAAATTGCAGGCTGTGATCTGATGCGTCGGACATGTGGTAATCGTTTCGGGCGTTATGGCGATGGCAAGAATCAAGTTGATCATGAATAATAGCTAAATCCAAATTCAGGGTTGTTTAACATGCCAGCAAACACGTTTCGCCAGATGCCGACCACGGACGAATTGCCTTATGCGCTGTATACCGCCGAACAGGTGCGCCGGCTGGATCACCTGACCATCCACGAATTCGGCATTGCCGGGCTGGAGCTCATGGAGCGTGCCGGGCGTGCGGCGTTCAAGCGTTTGCAGCAACTCTGGCCACAGGCCAAACGCATCTGTGTGGTGACCGGTGTCGGCAACAACGCCGGCGACGGTTTTGTGCTGGCGCGCCTGGCGCAGCAAGCCGGTTTGCACGTCGATGTGTTGCAACTCGGCGAGCAGGAAAAACTCGGTGGCGATGCCCGGATCAACGCCGATCGCTGGTGGGATATGTCCGGCAGCTGGTTGCCGTTTAAACAATTGCCGCTGAAAACCGATGTCATCGTTGACGCCATTTTCGGCACCGGCCTGCAACGCGACGTGACCGGCAGTTGGGCGGTGGCGATCGAAATGATCAACGCACATGCGGCAGCGCGCTTTGCGCTGGATATTCCATCCGGCCTGAATGCCGACAATGGCCAAGTCATGGGCACGACCATCAAGGCCGATGCCACCATCACCTTCATTGGTCTCAAGCGCGGCATGTTCACCGGTGCGGGACGCGAATATTGTGGGCAGATCTCGTTTGATGCCCTGGCTGTTCCCGCCAAAATCTTCGCCAGTGAAATCCTCAGCAGTCGTCGCCTCGACTGGGCCAAGTGCCGGCAGCTCATCCGGCCACGTCAGCGCCATGCGCATAAAGGAGATTTCGGCCATGTGTTGGTGGTCGGCGGTAATCGTGGTTATTCCGGTGCGGTACGCCTGGCGGCGGAAGCGGCCGCGCGCTGTGGCGCCGGGCTGGTGTCGATCGCCACACATCCGGCACATGCGGCCATGTTGAACAACGGCCGTCCGGAACTCATGGTGTCTGCAATCGAAAACGATGAACAGCTTGAGGTATTACTGGCAAAAGCCAATGCCGTTGTGCTGGGTCCCGGCCTGGGACAGAACGACTGGGCTGAAATACTGTTTCGCAAGGTCATGGCCAGTGGATTGCCACTGGTGCTCGATGCCGATGGCTTGAACCTGCTGGCGCGGCATTCCCAGCGACGCGAGCATCTGGTCATCACGCCGCATCCGGGCGAGGCGTCACGCTTGTTGGGTGAAAATGTGGCGCAACTGCAGGCGGATCGTTTTGTCGCCGTCGAAAAGCTGCAACAACGTTTTGCCTGCACGGTGGTGCTGAAAGGCTCCGGAAGCCTGATCGCCAGCGGTGGTACCCAGCCGGTGGCGCTTTGTTCGGATGGTAACCCGGGCATGGCCAGCGGCGGCATGGGGGATGTGCTCAGCGGCATGATTGCCGCATTTCTGGCGCAGGGGTTTGCCGAGGATGAAGCGGCCGAGCTTGGCGTGTCGCTGCATGCACGGGCGGCCGATGTGGCGGCGGCAGAACAAGGTGAGATCGGCCTGCTGGCCAGTGACTTGTTTCCCGCGGCGAGACAACTGCTCAATGAATGAGCTGAGCATCGAGCTTGCCGGCGAACAGGCTCAGGAACAGTTTGGCCGGCGGCTGGCGAAAGCCTGCCAGACGGGGCTGGTCTTCTATCTCATCGGCGATCTCGGTGCCGGCAAAACCACGCTGGCGCGCGGTTTTGTGCGGGGGCTGGGCTATCCAGGCAACGTGAAAAGCCCGACCTATACGTTAGTGGAGCAGTATGACATCGATGGCATACACTGTTTTCATCTGGACCTGTACCGGTTGGCCGACCCGGAAGAGCTGGAATACATGGGCATGCGTGATTATGCCGGCGACAATGACATCGTTTTGATCGAGTGGCCGGAAAAAGGCGAGGGCATGTTGCCGCAGGCGGATGTGCAGATTGAAATCATTCACAAAAAAAATGCCAGACAGCTGCTAATATCTGCAATGACACAAAAAGGTAATAACTATTTGAAACAATTAGATCTAACTGAATTGTAATGTTTATTTTTACAAATATTTGCTATCTTTAGGTAAAATATAGAGAAAATAGAAAAGCAGTGCTATGCTTGTGATGCAGTACAGGACCCAGGACGGAAGTCGACCATGAAAAAAATACTCCTGCTTCTGATTTTATTTTCATTTTTCTCCACTTTGCAGGCTGGTACTGCAGAAGTGCAGGGCGTGCGCGTCTGGTCTGCACCGGATCACACGCGTCTGGTGTTTGATGTCGATGGCCCCATTGATCACAAACTCTTTACCCTCGAAAAACCCGATCGTATCGTCATTGATTTCAAGCAGGCCCGGCTGACTGGCGAACTGGCCAAGCCCATCGACGAAGATCATTATGTCAAGAATCTACGCCATGCTCCGCGTAACGACAATGATTTCCGCGTGGTGCTGGATCTGAAAAACGACGTCAAGCCAAAAAGCTTTGTGCTCAAGCCCAACCAGCAATACGGCTACCGCCTGGTAGTCGACCTTGAAGGCGTGGAGCAGGCCGCTGTTGCAGACCAGAAACCGCGCATCGCCAAATCGGTCAAGGACCAGAAAACCTTGCGCGAAGTGGTGGTGGCGATCGACGCCGGTCACGGTGGTGAAGATCCGGGCGCCAGTGGACCGCGTGGCACCAAGGAAAAAGAAGTGGTTTATGCCATCGCCAAAAAACTCGCCGCCTTGCTGGAAAAGGAACCCGGCTTCAAGCCGGTGCTGACGCGTCGCGGTGATTATTACATCGGGCTGCGCAACCGCATGAAAATCGCACGTAAGCACAAGGCCGACCTGTTTGTTTCCATCCATGCCGACGCGTTTCGCGATCCACGGGTGCGCGGCGCGTCTGTATACGTGCTGTCTTCACGTGGCGCCAGTAACGAGGCATCACGCTGGTTGGCCGATCGGGAAAATGCCGCCGACCTGGTCGGTGGGGTCAAACTCGAAGACAAGGATGATGTGCTGGCCTCGGTTCTGCTCGATTTGTCACAGACCGCGACGCGCCAGGCCAGTATGGAAGTAGCCAGCAGTGTTTATCGACAGCTCAAGGCCAATGGCAAGATTCACGGCCGCAAGGTGCTCAAGGCCGGCTTTGTGGTGCTGAAGTCACCGGATGTGCCCTCGCTGCTGGTGGAAACCGCTTTCATTTCCAATCCGGATGAAGAACGCAATCTCAAGAATCACGCGCACCAGCTGAAAATGGCCAAGGCGATCCGCAACGGCATTCGTGATTACTTCCATGAATCACCACCGCCGGGCACCTGGCTGGCCAAACAGTTACCGAAACAGCATGTTATTGCGCGTGGTGACACCCTGTCCGGCATCGCTGAGCAGTATCGTGTCAGCCTGGCCACCCTGCGTCGCACCAATCGGATCAAGGGCGATCACTTGCGGGTGGGGCAGGTTTTGACCATTCCGCGCAGCTGAACCGTACCCAATCTTTGCAGCAGGTTGAAATTTTTCACCTGCTGCATTCAGTTTTTCCGGTCGCAATGGCACAATGCTTGCCATGGCACAGCGAATCCACGCCTTACCCTCCCAACTGGTCAATCAGATCGCCGCCGGCGAAGTCGTCGAACGCCCGGCTTCCGTGATCAAGGAACTGGTTGAAAACAGTCTCGATGCCGGCGCCAGCCGCATCGAGGTGGACGTACAACAGGGTGGCGTAAAAAAAATCCTGATCCGGGATAACGGCAGCGGCATTACCAAACAGGACATGCCGCTGGCGTTGTCGCGTCATGCCACCAGCAAGCTCACACAACTGGACGACCTGGAACGCATCAACAGCATGGGCTTTCGGGGCGAAGCGCTGCCTTCGATCGCTTCGGTGTCGCGCCTGACACTGACCTCCCGCTCTGATGAAGATGAGTCGGCCTGGAGCATCGAGGCGGATAGCAACACCATCAGTCCCGCGGCGCATGACCGTGGCACCACGCTGGAAGTGCTCGACCTGTTTTACAACACACCGGCGCGGCGCAAGTTTCTCAAGACCGATAAAACCGAGTTCAGTCACATTGAACAGACCCTGAAGCGTCTGGCGCTGGCGCGCTTTGATGTCGCATTCAGCCTGAAACATAACGGCCGCGACAGCTTCCGGGTACGTGCCGCCGAACAACAGGAGCAGATGCAGCAACGCCTGAAGGCATTGCTCAGCCAGGAATTCATCGACAACAGCCTGTATTTTGACCAGCAGGTCAACGGCCTGCGCCTGTGGGGCTGGGTGGCGTTGCCGACGTTTTCCAGAAGCCAGGCGGATATGCAGCACTTTTATGTCAACCGACGCATGGTGCGCGACAAGCTGGTGACCCATGCGGTGCGCCAGGCTTATGCCGATGTGCTGTATCACGGCCGCCATCCGGCGTATGTGTTGTACCTGGAACTCGATCCGGTGCTGGTGGATGTCAATGTGCATCCGACCAAGCACGAAGTGCGCTTTCGTGAAGGCCGGCTGGTGCATGATTTTATTTTTCGCACCCTGTATCAGGTGCTGGCAGAAGCCAGGCCACAGACGGCAGAACCAGCAACGCCACTGCATGAAGCTGTTACCGCGGCAGTGGCTGACAACACTGCATCGGTGGCGACAGCGCAACGCCAGCAAGCCATGGCGCTGGCTATGGCTGAAGCGGGCGTGGCCGAGTCACAGGCAAGCTATAACGCAAGTTATGCGATGCAACGACCTGTTGCCGCCATCATACAAAACACTCAGCCGGCTGGCATGCCGGAGCCGAACGAAGCGCATGCACCACCACTGGGTTTTGCGTTGGCGCAATTGCATGGCGTATACATTCTGGCACAAAACGCCAATGGTCTGATTTTGGTCGACATGCATGCGGCGCATGAACGCATCACTTATGAACGCCTTAAAAATGCCATCGAAGGCGATGGCATCAAAAGCCAGCCGTTGTTACTGCCGGTGACGTTGTCGATCAGCCAGCGTGAAGCCGAACTCTGCGAGGAACAGGCTGAACTGTTGGCGCAACTGGGTCTGGAGATCGATCGCATCGGCCAGCAATCGGTGGTGATCCGCGCGATTCCGGTCTTGTTGCAACGCGATGATGCCGCGCAACTGGTCAGGGATTTGCTCGCCGATTTGGTCGTGTTTGGCAGTTCCAGGCGCATTCAGGAATCCATCAACCAAGTGCTGGGCACCATGGCCTGTCATGGCTCGGTGCGTGCCAACCGGCGTCTGGCACTCGATGAAATGAATGCCTTGTTGCGCGATATCGAGTGCACCGAACGCAGTGGCCAGTGCAACCATGGCCGGCCGACCTGGGTGCAGATGGACATGAAGCAACTCGATCGCTTGTTTCTGCGCGGCCAGTAATGTCTGTGAAGCAAGATCTGCCACCGGCGGTGTTTCTGGCTGGACCGACGGCGTCGGGTAAAACCGATTTGGCGGTCGAACTGATCAGCAGCGGCGAGTTTGAAATCATCAGCGTGGATTCCGCTCTGGTCTACCGTGGCATGGACATCGGTACCGCCAAACCGGACGCACAGACCCTGGAGCAGGCGCCACACAGGCTGATCGACATCTGTGACCCGACCGAGGCCTATTCGGCGGCACGCTTTGTCGATGACGCCCGTCAGGCGATGTACGAGATCACAGCTGCCGGCAAAATCCCGTTGTTGGTCGGAGGCACCATGCTGTATTTTCGCGCTCTGCAATATGGCTTGTCCGAATTGCCCGAGAGTTCACCAGAAGTACGCGCTGCTCTGGAGGCCGAATTGCGGCAACAAGGCTCCGCCGCGCTGCATGAGCGTCTGCAACAGGTCGATGCTGACGCCGCGGCGCGCATTCACCCAAATGACCCGCAGCGCATCCTGCGCGCCCTGGAAGTGTATGAATTGACCGGAGAACCGCTCAGCCGTTTACAGAATTCAGCGGGTCAGCAGGTGCTCGATTACCGTTTGTTCAAATTTGTGCGTGCGCCACATAACCGTGAAATTTTGCATGAGCGCATCGCCAGGCGTTTTCGGCAAATGATCGAAACCGGTTTCGAGCAGGAAGTCCGGCAGCTGCTGGCAAGGCCGGATATTCACGCCGATCTGCCAGCGATGCGCAGCGTCGGCTACCGCCAGATGATTTTGTATTTACAGGGTGAATACAGTTTCGAGGAAATGATCGAGCGTGGCATCATCGCCACCAGGCAGCTGGCGAAGCGCCAATACACCTGGTTGCGCGCCGATGACGAATATCAGTGGCTGGACCCGGACAGCGACTCACTGGCCGACGACATCCGCCGTCAACTCTCATAGCCAAAAATATTTTGTCTTTGTTATCACAATATTTTATCCTGTGATATTATGTGATATTGAATTAATTTGTATTAGCTTTATTTTTGGGCGGGTCGTTTGCCGCTCGAGCTATTTGACGGGAGAAAAATAATGTCCAAAGGGCAAAGTCTACAAGACCCTTTCCTGAATACTCTAAGGAAAGAAAAGATACCGGTGTCAATATTTCTGGTGAATGGCATCAAGTTACAGGGACAGATCGAATCCTTTGATCAGTTTGTAGTGCTGCTGAAAAATACGGTCAGCCAGATGGTCTACAAGCATGCGATTTCCACTGTAGTGCCGGCCAGAAACGTGCGTATTCCGCATGAGAATGACTCATCAGCCGAGGCTGAAGGCAACCACTGATCTGCAGCAATTTCGTCTTATTGTCGAATCAATCCAGGCACGTCGCTGACGCGACGTGCCTTTGTTTTCTATTGTAGATGTTTGAACGTCCCCAAACCGGTGAGCGCGCCGTACTGGTTCATCTGGCGCTGGGCCATGCCCTGGATCCCGATGAAGTCAGCGAATTTCGTGAACTGGCGGTCTCCGCCGGAGCCGAGCCGGTTGCCGTGGTATCCGGTAATCGCCGTAATCCCGATCCGCGCCTGTTTGTCGGCCGCGGCAAGGCCGAGGAAATTCGTTCCCTGATTGAAACAGAGCAGGCGGATCTGGTGATCTTTGATCACGCCTTGTCACCCAGTCAGGAACGCAACCTGGAAGCCTATTTCAAATGCCGCGTGCTGGATCGCAGCGGCCTGATCCTGGATATCTTCGCCCAGCGGGCGCGCTCCTTTGAAGGCAAGTTGCAGGTGGAACTGGCGCAGCTGCGGCATTTATCGACGCGCCTGGTGCGCGGCTGGACGCATCTGGAGCGGCAAAAAGGCGGTATTGGCCTGCGTGGTCCGGGTGAAACCCAGCTCGAAACCGACCGCCGTTTGCTCAATGCGCGCATCACCCAGATTCGCAAACGCCTTGAAAAAGTCGAAAGTCAGCGTCATCAGGGGCGTCGCGCGCGTGAACGTGCCGAAATTCCCACCGTGGCGCTGGTCGGTTACACCAACGCCGGCAAGTCGACCATTTTCAACCAGCTGACCGAGGCTGGTGTTTATGCCCGTGACCAGTTGTTTGCCACGCTCGACCCGACCCTCCGGCGGCTGGAACTCGAACATGGCGCGGCAGTGGTGCTGGCGGATACGGTCGGTTTTATTTCGAAGTTGCCGCACGAACTGATTGCGGCGTTCAAGTCCACCCTGCAGGAAACGGCCGAAGCAGATCTACTGCTGCATGTGATCGACGACGCCAGTCATCGGCGTCAGCAATGCATCGATGAGGTCAATGACGTGCTGCATCAGATTGGCGCTGACGCGGTGCCGCAGATCCGTGTCTACAACAAGATTGATCTGGTCCAGGATGAAAAACCACGCAAGGAGTATGCGGATGACGGTTTGCCGCGTGCTGTCTGGGTTTCGGCGGCTACCGGGCAGGGTATGGACTTGCTGGTAGTGGCCTTGTCGGAATTTTTTCAGTCAGAACATGTCTGCAAGAGTATCGCATTGCAACCGGCCGATGGCCGGGTGCGTGCGATGTTGTATAAAAACGGGCAGGTTGTTAAGGAAATCGTTAACACAGACGGTGGTTGGCAAATCGATGTGGAAATGACGCGCCGTGATTATGAGCAAATGCTCAAGCGCGATGCGGATTTTGCCAGGGCGGTTGCCGGTTGAGGTTATTTACCGATTAACCGTGTCTATTAAAAGGTTCTGTGTTGTTGATGATTGTGGCGCACATCCTTACAATCCCAGCAGATTTTATTAAGCATTAAAAACGGAGAGGCATATGGCCTGGAATGAACCGGGTGGAGGCGATAAGGATCCCTGGAAAGGCAAGGGCAATGACCAGGGGCCACCGGATCTGGATGAAGTAGTACGCAAGCTGCAGGATAAAATGGGCGGTTTGTTCGGTGGCAAGAAATCCGGCCGTGGTGGCGGTGGCGTTACATCGGGCGGTGATGGCGGCTCCAAAGGCATTGCGGCCATTGCTGTTGTTGCCCTGGTGGTATTCCTCGGCTATCAGAGTTTTTACACCGTTGACGCTGCCGAGCGCGGCGTTGTGCTGCGCTTTGGTGAATATGTGCAGATTACCGAACCGGGCCTGAATTTCATGATCCCGGTAGTCGATCAGGTCATCAAGGTGGATGTCGACAAGATCTCGCGTCTGCCGCATCGCGCTGAGATGCTGACCGCCGATGAAAACATCGTCGATGTGTCGCTCAATGTGCAATACCGTGTTTCCGATCCGGCCGATTTCCTGTTCCAGGACCGGGCACCGGAAAAAACCATCAAGGACACCATCGAAACTTCCCTGCGCGAAGTGGTTGGTAAAAGCAAGCTCGATGAAATCATCACCCAGAACCGTAGTGCGATTGCCGATGCGGTCAGAATGAGTGCCCAGGAGATGATCAAGCAGTATCGCAGCGGCCTGGACATCACCAGTGTCAACATCCAGGCGGCCAATCCGCCGGAAGCAGTCAGGGAAGCGTTTGACGACGCCAACAAGGCGCGTGAAGACAAGGTGCGCGAAGAGAACAAGGCGCAGGCCTACGCCAATGACATCGTGCCACGTGCCCGTGGTGCGGCGGCAACCCAGGTCGCCAACGCCAAGGGTTACAAGGCCAAGGTGGTCGCCGAGGCTGAAGGTGAGAGCAAGCGTTTCCTGGCGCTGCTGTCGGAATTCGAAAAGGCACCGGAAGTCACGCGTGAACGCCTGTACCTGGAAACCATGCAGGACGTGCTGGGCTCCACCAACAAGGTCATTCTGGATGTTAAAAGCGGCAGCAATCTGACTTATCTGCCACTGGACCGCATTATGGAACGCAAGATCGAAACCATCGGTAAAAACCGCAGCAGCTTTATTCCGCAGACTTCGGTGGACAACTCGATTGCGACTGATGTGCGCGATAGCCGTAGCAGGAGGACACGCTGATGCAATCACCTAAATTACTGTTTGCCGTGGTTGTTGTGCTGATCGCCGGTATCGGCATTTACGCCTCGACTTTTGTCGTCAACCAGTGGGAAACCGCCCTCAAACTGAAGTTCGGTGAGATCGTTGATGCGGATTACCAGCCGGGCCTGCATTTCAAGTGGCCGATCGTCAACAACGTCATCAAGTTCGATTCGCGCATCCAGACGCTGGATTCACGTCCGGAACGTTTCATCACGGCCGAAAAGAAATTCGTCGTGGTGGATTCCTACGCCAAATGGCGCATCTCCGACGTGGCGCAGTATTATCGTTCCACCGGTGGTAATGCGGCCAATACCGCGCGACTGTTGTCGGAACGGATCAATACCGCCTTGCGTGACGAATTTGGTATCCGAACCATTCAGGAAGTGGTCTCCGGCGAGCGCGCCGAAATCATGGAACTGTTGTCCAAGAACGCCGACCAGCAGGCCGGGGCATTGGGTGTCGAAATTGTCGACGTGCGCGTCAAGAAAATCGACTTCCCGCCCGAGGTCAGCAGTTCGGTGTTCGATCGTATGCGCACCGAACGTGAACGGGTTGCTCGCGAACTGCGTGCCCAGGGTGCTGAGGAAGCCGAGAAGATTCGCGCCGAGGCCGAACGTGAAAGAACCGAAATTCTCGCCAGCGCCTATCGTGACGCTGAGGTGATTCGCGGTGAGGGTGAAGCCATCTCGGCGGAAACCTACGCCAAGGCGTTTAATCAAAATGCCGATTTCTACTCTTTCTGGAGGAGCCTGACCGCCTATCGCGATGTGTTTGGCCAGGGTGGCGATATGATGGTGCTGGAGCCGGATTCCGAATTTTTCCGTTTCCTCAATCAAAAGCAGTAGAAAGGCTATTGATGCCTGATGTGCGGCAACACCGCGTTGCCGCACATGGACATTTTCCGTTTGCTCTGGGAAAATGAATTTTTCATCGTCGGTTTGACCGGCGGACAAACACCGGGTGGCTTGCCCGGTTTTTTGTGTAAGGAATTCTGAAGGCCGAGCTATGTGGCAACAGTTTCTGATCGCACTGGCGTTGTTGCTGGTGATTGAAGGTATGCTGCCATTCCTGAATCCGCGCGGCATGAAGCAGATTCTCGCGACCATGCTGCAGATGGACGACAAAAGTCTGCGCATCAGTGGCCTGGTCAGCATGGTGCTCGGTTTGATCCTGCTCTACATAGTGAATTGATACATGGACAACAAGGTTCATTGGTTATTGCCCGAAGGTATTGACGAGATTGTGCCGCCACAGGCCGCACATGTGGAACAGCTGCGTCGGCAGCTGCTGGATGTGTTCAGCAGCTGGGGTTACGAGCTGGTCATTCCACCGTTCATCGAATATCTCGATTCGTTGCTCATGGGCATAGGCGCCGGCGGCGATATCGACCTGAAAACCTTCAAGCTGATCGACCAGGTCAGCGGCCGGCAGATGGGTATACGCGCCGACATGACCACCCAGGTGGCACGTATCGATGCCCATCACCTGGAAAACGACACGCCGGCACGTCTGTGTTACATGGGTACGGTGTTGCATACCCGTTCCGACGGTTTTGGCGGCACGCGCAGCCCGCTGCAGATCGGCGCCGAACTCTACGGCCACAGCGGCGTCGCCAGTGATGTCGAAGTGTTGTCCCTCATGATCGAGACCCTGCATGCGGCTGGCCTCGAAGACGTGTCCGTCGATCTAGGCCACGTCGGCATCTTCCGTGGTCTGGCCGAACAGGCCGGACTGGATGAAAGCCAGGAAACCGCCTTGTTTGACGCCTTGCAGCGTAAGGCCGTGCCGGAAATCCGCAATTTGCTGGAACAGTTCGGCGTGGCGGAAAGCAGCCTGGAAATGATTCTGTCGCTGTCAGCGCTGAACGGTTCGGACGTGCTGGGAGAGGCGCGCAGCATTCTGGCCGATGCCAATGCCGAGGTACAGCAGGCGCTGGAGACCGTCAGCCAGGTCAGCCAGGAAATCCGCCAACTTTATCCGGATCTGCCACTGCATTTTGACCTGGCCGAATTGCGCGGTTATCACTTCCACACCGGCATGGTGTTTGCCGCCTATGTGCCGGACTCCGGCGTTGAGGTCGCGCGTGGCGGACGTTACGACAACATCGGCAGCGACTTCGGTCGCGCCCGCCCCGCAACCGGCTTTAGCACCGATCTCAAGACCCTGATGCGTTATTCCAGACAGGCCGCTGACGATTCCCGGGAAGCCATTTTTGCGCCGCATGACAATGATGCCGCTTTACTGGCGACCATTCGCCAGCTACGCCAGCAAGGCAAGTGCGTCATCTGCCAGTTGCCGGGGCAACAGGGCAACGCGGCAGCCATGGGCTGCACGCAACAGTTAGTATTGGACAACGGTCAGTGGGTCAGACGACCGGTCTGATATTCCGTTAATTTTTCCATCCAGTTATTACAGAGAACATTTCTATGGGTAAGAACGTCGTTATCATTGGCACGCAATGGGGTGATGAAGGTAAAGGCAAGGTTGTTGACCTGCTGACAGACAAGGCGCATGCCGTGGTGCGTTTTCAGGGCGGTCACAATGCCGGCCACACGCTGGTGATTGAAGGCAAGCAGACCATTCTGCACCTGATTCCTTCCGGCGTATTGCGCGAGGATGTGCGTTGCCTGATCGGTAACGGTGTGGTGCTTTCGCCTGAAGCATTACTCGAAGAAATCGACATGCTTGAAGCCAGTGGTGTGCCGGCCGGTTCCCGCCTGGGTATTTCCGAGTCCTGCCCGCTGATACTGCCATACCACGTCACCCTGGATGCAGCGCGTGAAAAAGCGCGCGGTAAGAAAGCCATCGGCACCACCGGTCGCGGCATCGGTCCCGCTTATGAAGACAAGGTTTCGCGTCGTGGCATTCGTCTCGGTGAAATCTTCGACACTGCCCACATCAGTGAACGCCTGCGTGAAGTCATGGACTATCACAACCATGCGCTGAAACATTACTTCGAGTTTGAAACGGTCGACTACCAGCAGGTACTGGACCAGTTGCTGCAACAGGCCGAACGCATTCGACCGATGGTTGAGGACGTCACCGGCACCTTGCACAAGATGCGTCGTGCCGGCCAGAATGTCATGTTTGAAGGTGCGCAGGGCGCACTGCTCGACATCGATCACGGTACCTATCCGTACGTGACTTCGTCCAACACTACTGCCGGTGGCGCTGCTTCCGGTACCGGTGTCGGTCCGCGTTACATCGATTACATTCTCGGTATCGTCAAGGCTTATACCACGCGTGTCGGCGCCGGTCCGTTCCCGACCGAACTGTTTGACAACGATGGTGAATACCTTGGCACCAAGGGCCATGAATTTGGCGCCACTACCGGCCGCCAGCGTCGTTGCGGCTGGCTGGACACGGTTGCGCTGAGACGCTCACTCGACATCAACAGCGTCTCGGGTATGTGCATCACCAAGCTGGACGTACTCGACGGTCTGGAAAAACTCAAGATCTGTGTTGCCTATGAGCTCGATGGCCAACAGATTGATACGCCACCGGTCGGCGCCGACAATTTCGAAAAGTGCAAGCCGGTGTTCATCGAAATGGACGGCTGGTCGGAATCCACGGTCGGCGTTAAATCAGTTGATGACCTGCCGCAGGCGGCGCGTAACTATCTCGACAAGGTCGCCGAGCTTTGTGATACGCCGATCGATATCATCTCCACCGGTCCGGATCGCGAAGAAACCATCGTATTGAATCATCCGTTTGACTGATCGCGTCAACGCACCCGGCCGAAGGCATTCGCTACAGGTCGGGTGAGCAGGGCGTTTTAACGGGCTCTGTGCAGCGCGAGGCTGGCAGAGTCAGACTGTGCTATTGAACGCGTGACGAATTCTGTGGCCGCCCTGTTTGCACCAGAGAGGCATGGTGTCCGGTCATCAACCAGCCACTGGCGAATTTCTGGTAGGTGTTGGTGGCCAGCACCAGTGCATAAGCGTCCTGGCCGGTTGCAATTTCCTCGGCCACCAGATGCACCTCCACGTCGTCCGAGATGGTGCGTTTGAGCACCTTGAAGTTCAGGTAGGGTTGCTGTGCATCGGTAAAGATATGCGACCAGCTGCGCGTTACCGCCTCATGGCCGACGATGGCGCCGGAGCCGGGATGGATGCAGATGACATCGCCATCAGCCCACAAAGCGGCCATCAACTGCTGGTCACAATGCATAAAGGATTCGTAGTAAACGGCCTCGGCTTCGTCCGGCGTTTTCAGTTCGAGCTTGTTGTCGATCATATTCAACCTGCTTGTTGGCCTGACTCTGGTCTGGCATCAACCCTAGCAGATTTTTAGACGGCATGACGTCGTTTTTTAAATGGGTTTTGCTGTCGATTTCATCCGGCCCGGCCATCAATTCTGACCCGTGTGAGTATCGGTAGATACTGCAGGACAAACAACACAAAGGCGCTGACCCACAAGGCCCCGGATAACTGGATGGCGGTCAGGTAGTGTTGCGGTTGCAGCAACGGCCAGAAAACCCGCAGCCAGGGTGCCAGGCTGATCAGCACAAAACTCACCAGCATCAACTTGCTGTGCTGAATGGTGCGTCCGGTATGACCGAGTGAGACGCGCGCCATCATGCCGAGTGTCACCATACCAATCACACCAACCGTGTAGGCGTGAATCGCGGCACTTGGTGGTATTGGAACAAAAACAGCAAAAGCCTCCAGCAGCAGCCCGATGGCCAGCCACACATAACCGAGATACAGAATCCATAACATCGGTGTCTGCCACAGCGTGCTGACATGCCAGTTCTTCAGGCGTATGACCTGAAACACAGCCGCGATCAGCGTCAGCAAAGCGGTCAGCTCTATCGGTGCGGACAACAGTTTGGCCAGCGCCCAGACAATCAGGCTGGCGTACATGAGTCTTTCCAGAAAAAGGGAAGGTGCGATCTGTTGCTGGCCTGTCGTGCGGGAAATAAAGAAAGGAATCACACGCCCACCCATCAGTACAATCAGGATCACGAGCAGATGCAGGAACAACTGAATGCCGAGACTGGCATCGTCTAGCAGCCACCGATTAAGGCCAAGCTGAAACAGCAATTCCGCCACACCAAACAACAACATCAGTGCAATGAACACCAGGTTGTTACGGCTGTCGCTTCTGATCAGCGGAATACTGATGGCGAATGCAAGTAGCGGAAAAAAAGCGATGCTAATAATTGCTGTGACAATGGCTGGCGGGTCCATCAAAGGGGCGACGCGTGCCGCCAGCCAGACCAGCGCCAGGCCGGCCAGCCAGGTGTTCTGGACGGTTTGGATACCGGTCCAGTTGCGGACGGCCGTCAGCAAAAAACCGCTGACGACGGCAGCGCTGTAGCCGAACAGCATTTCATGGCTGTGCCACAGACTGCCGCTGTAGGGCAGCAAGCTATTGTCCGCCGCAGCGAATGTGTGCAACCACAGCAACATGAGCAAGACCGCGGCCAGTCCGGCCAGCAGGAAAAACGGCCGGAAACCGAGTTGCAACAAGGGAATGAATTTTTTCTGCCGGGGATTATCCAGTGGTATGAGGGCCATGGTTTGCATCCTTTGCGAATAACGCAGCAGATGCTAGGTAGTAAGCGGTTGGCTATCCTTGACTAAAGTCAACGCGCTGCCATGGTGATGAAACTGCTGCCTCTCAACAATTTGATGCGGTAGAAGGACTTCGCCGAATTGGCCAGCTGGCGCAATTCCTCCAGGTTGCGAATGCGCTCACGATTGATCGACAGAATGATGTCGCCGTCCTGCAGGCCCATATTGACCACCGGGCTGTCCTCGCCGATGTTGATTACTTCAACACCTTCCAGCGGACCGTTGCCTGATTGCCGGACAGCATTGCCAAGCCGGGCATTGGCGAAACGCCAGTGAATGTCGCCACCGTTGACAAAATCCTTGTAGGGATCGTCAATCGCGGCAAGCAGCCTGATTGCCTTGCCCTGGCGCAACAGTTTGATCTGCACCGGATCGTTGATGCGCAACAGCGCCAGTTTGTTGGTCAGGTCAATGGCGCTGCGCACTGGCTTGCCGTTGACCTCGACGATGATATCGGCCACCTGGATGCCGGCGGAGTAGGCCGATGAGTTCTGCTTGACGCGTACCACCAGCGCTCCCTGATTCTGCTGTATGCGCAAGGCCTGCGCCAGATCGGCGGTCAGGTTCTGTACCACCAGGCCAAAATGGCCGCGGTTGACGTTTCCGTATTGCACGATTTGCCGCATGATGGCGCTGGCCATGTTCGCCGGTATGGCAAAACCGATGCCGACATTGCCGCCGCCGGGCGCCAGAATCGCGGTGTTGATACCAATCAGCTGGCCACGCAGGTTGACCAACGGGCCGCCGGAGTTGCCCGGGTTGATCGACGCATCGGTCTGGATGAAATTTTCATAACCTTCAATGCCGAGGCCGCTGCGGCCAAGCGCGCTGATGATGCCGGACGTCACCGTCTGGCTTAAACCAAACGGGTTGCCGATGG
>JASFVP010000083.1:0-8589 GCA_050049775.1 Chromatiales bacterium | reverse complement strand
CAGCCAATATCCGCTCGGGCTGTTGCGCGCCTGGGTGTATCTGTATTGCGATTGCCGGTTACTGGTGTACCCGAAGCCGCTGGACCAATGGCAGGCGCCGCAGAACCCGGCTTATTCACACAGCGCCGAAGGTGATCGGGGCATCGGCGCCGACGACTTTGTTGCGCACCGGCCGTTTCGCGACAGCGATTCACCACGGCATATCGACTGGAAAATCTATGCGCGTGAAAAAGGTCTCATGGCCAAACAGTTCGGCGGCGATCGCAGCAATCGCATCATGCTGTCGCTCGACCTGGTCGATAGCAACGATGTCGAAACAGCCATCAGTGCACTGACGCGCGCGATTCTGGATCTACAACAACAGCAAGTGGAATACGGCCTGGTCGTTGGCGCTACCCAGATTGATATCGGCCATGGCGAAGCACACATGCACAACTGTCTCAGGGTGTTGGCACTATGCAAATGAGCAGCAATGCCTTCAATCAACGCAAGCTCAGTGCTGCACAGCTATACAGCCTGATGGCTTTGTTGTTTCTGGCAACCTGGCCGCATTTTTTTCATTTCTCGTTGTGGATTGGCGCATTCTTCCTGGCGGTGCTACTGACACGCGTGCTGGTAACCTATGCCGGTAACCGCATGCTGTCACGCTGGATGATTTATGTGTTTCTGTTTGCCGGGCTGGTCAATGTGGCCATTCATTATCGCGGCAGTGCAGTCGGCAAGGATTTTGGCGTTTCATTGCTGGTGTCGATGCTGGCGCTTAAACTGCTGGAAGTAAAAAGCTATCGTGATGGTTATGTGTTGCTGTTTTTAACCTGCTTTCTGATGGTCACGCAGTTTCTTTACAATCAGAACCTCGGTTTTGCCGTATATCTGTTCAGCCTGTTACCCGGCGTGGTGCTGATGTTGTTGTGGCTGAATCGCATCGATGCCACTTTGCCATTGCGCCATACCTTGCAGCACACCGCCGGTTCGTTGTTGTTGTCGGCGCCACTCATGCTGGTATTGTTTGTCTTGTTCCCACGCCTGGATGCTCCGTTATGGGCAATCACTTCCGATGGCGGTGCGGCCGTCACCGGTATCAGCGGTAAAATCACACCCGGTTCAATCAGCCAGCTGAGCCAGTCATCCGCCACCGCCTTTCGCATCAAATTTGATAACGATACAGCTCCGCCGCAGGAACAACTCTACTGGCGTGGCCCGGTTTTGACACAAACCGACGGCATCAGTTGGTTGGCGGATGAAGAAGGCGAAGCCGCCGAAATTCAGTTCCGACCACAGAGTGAACCGATCCATTACCAGCTGACCATCGAGCCCAGCCAGCAACAGTGGCTGTTTGCACTCGACTTTCCGGGCGCCATTCCGTCTGGCAGCTACATGACCGAGCGTTTTTCCGTACGTCATGATGAAAAGATCAGCAAGCGTAAAACATTTGCATTTACCTCGTACACCGATTACCAGACATTGAATGCGTCCGAAGAGATTCTGCAACAGGCCTTGTATGTACCGGATAACATCAGCCAACGCACTCGTGATTTTGTGTCCCGCTTGCAGGGTAGGGCAGACAATCCAAAAGCGTTTATTCTTGCCGTGCTGGAACATTTCAATCAGCAAAACTTTGTTTACACGCTCAAGCCGCCATTGCTCGGCAATAATCCGACCGATGAGTTTCTGTTCGAGACACGCAAGGGCTTTTGCGAACACTATGCCACGAGTTTCGTCATACTGATGCGGCTGGCCGGCATACCGGCACGTGTAGTGGCTGGTTACCAGGGCGGCGAATGGAACCCGACCGGCAAGCATCTGATAGTGCGCCAGTCCGATGCGCATGCCTGGGCGGAAGTCTGGCTGGAAAACACCGGTTGGTTACGTTTTGATCCAACGGCTGCCGTAGCGCCCGAACGTATTGAACGCAATCTCGACCCGAGCGTGCAGACCGAAGGCTCACCGGTAATATTTCGTATCAGCTCACAGGGTGCGCTCGGTTCCATGTTGCAACAGTTGCGCTGGTTTGCCGACAGTGTCGATCTCAACTGGCATCGCTGGGTGGTCGGTTTCAGCCCGGATCGCCAGGCGCGTTTGTTGCAATCCTTCGGTCTGGATTTTCTCAAGGGTTACAAGCTCGGTATTGCTGCGGTCGGAGCGGCTTTCTTTATCGTGTTCTTCATGGCGTTGGCCAGCCGTTTGAAAAAAATCAAAACCAGTGACCCGGCCAAAAAAGTCTGGGATCGTTTCTGCAATAAACTGCAACAACAGGGCATCAATTGCGCTGCGACCGATGGGCCGCAACACATTGCCTTGCAGGCGCAACAGCGTTTGCCGGAAAAAGCGGCATCGATTGATCTGATCACGCGTTTGTATCTCAAATACCGTTATGCCAGAGAGCAGCGTGTTGAAGATTTGCACAGCCTGCGCACACTGGTGAGAAAATTCTGAATTCCGTGAGAGTAATCAGCTTAACTGTATTTGTTGCAGCTGTTGCGGTTTGAACGGGTAGGGCCAGTAACACTGCAATTGTGCGGTAAACGGCTTCAGATCACCGCTGGTGAAAAAGCGGGTTTCGCCATGACCAATGCTTGTCTTGGGATCCAGGCCGATTTCCGGCAAGCGCCGCAGCAGTTCCTGGGTAACCGCCACGGCCGTATCGATGACATGCACCGACTCACCACAAATGGCCTGGATCTGTTCACGCAGCAACGGGTAGTGGGTGCAACCGAGCACCAGAGCATCCACCTGCTGATCAAGCAGCGGCTGCAGATAAGTCTGCAGCAGTTTTTGCGTTTCCGCTGAATCGATTTGCAGCTTTTCAATCTGCTCCACCAGTCCCGGACAGGCCTGTTCGATGACTTCGGTTTCAGCGGCAAAACGTTCCAGCAACAAGGCATAGCGATGGCTGGCCAGGGTCATGCTGGTCGCGAGAATGCCGACCTTGCCGTTACGGCTGTGTGCTACGGCCGGTTTCACCGCCGGCTCCATGGCCACCACTGGCAGGCTGTACTTTTCCCGCATCGCATTGACGGCGTAAGCCGTGGCCGTATTGCAGGCGACAACAATAATTCTGGCGCCCTTATCGATCAGCAAGTCGGTCAGCAGAAAACAGCGTTGAATGATCTGCTCGGCTCTTTTTTCACCATAGGGTGCAAAAGCGCTGTCGGCGACATACAGGGTATCGGCCGTTGGCAGCTGGCGGTGTATTTCCTTGAGCACCGTCAATCCGCCGATGCCGGAATCGAATACGCCGATGTAAGAGTCAGTACTCACTTACCGATACAGAAACTGGAAAAGATACGGCCAAGCAGATCATCGCTGCTGACGGCGCCGGTAATTTCACCGAGATCATCCTGTGCCAGGCGCAGCTCTTCGGCAAACAGTTCGCCGGCACGTAAATCCAGCAACACGTGACGTGCCTGTTGCAAGCGTTCGGCGGCCTTGCGCAGTGCATCCAGATGTCGTCGGCGCGCGAGAAAATCACCCTGCTGCGGGTCACGCAAACCCATGACGTCTTTCAGATGCTCGCGCAGCAGATCCAGGCCAATGCCCTGTTTAGCTGATAAAGCAATTTCATTTTGCTCCGCATTCATGACGGCCTGTTCTTCGAGCAGATCAACCTTGTTGCGAATGAAGGTCACCGGAATATTCTTTGGCAAAATCGACGATGCATAGCTGCTGTGTTGAGGGTCCTGCTTGGCATCATAAACCCAGAGAATGCGATCGGCCTTGCTGATCTGCTCATGCGCCCGGCGGATGCCTTCCTGTTCAACCGCATCGGCCGATTCGCGCAAGCCGGCGGTATCAATGATGTGCAACGGCATGCCATCGATCTGGATTTGTTCACTCAGGACATCACGCGTGGTGCCGGGTACGTCGGTCACAATCGCCTTGTCGTGACCACACAAGGCGTTCAACAGGCTCGACTTGCCGGCGTTCGGCAAACCGGCGATGACCAGTGTCATGCCTTCGCGGATCAGGCTACCCTGGTGAGCTTTTTCAAGCACATCGGCAAGCTTTGTCACGATGGCTTCAAACTGCTGTTCGATTTTGCCATCCGACAGGAAATCGATTTCCTCTTCGGGAAAGTCAATCGCTGCTTCGACATACATGCGCAGGTTAGTAAGTGCTTCCACCAGCTCATGCACCTGTTGTGAAAACACGCCTTGCAGGGATCGGCTGGCCAGCCGGGCAGCAGTCTCGGTGCCGGACTCAATCAGGTCGGCAATCGCTTCGGCCTGGGCCAGATCAATCTTGCCATTGAGAAAGGCGCGCTCGGAAAATTCGCCGGGCCGCGCCAGGCGCGCGCCGCAGACACAGGCTGTCGCCAGCAACAGATCCAGTATTACTGGTGAACCGTGTGTCTGAAATTCGATGACATCGTCACCGGTGAAAGAAGCGGGTGCCGGAAAAAACAACAGCAGGCCTTCATCCAGCACTTCCTGCTGCTGGTCATAAAAGCGGGTGAACAGAACTGTCCTGGCGGGAAGATGGCTCTGGTGCGTGATTTGTTCGGCAATCTGTTTTGCCAACGGACCAGCGATGCGGATGACGCCGACACCGCCCTGGCCAGGTGCGGTGGCTTGAGCTGCGATGGTGTCGGTCATTGCCGTTGATCAGGCTGCCATCAATGTGCAGCCTGTTCGATTTTCCGGGTGATATACCATTGCTGTGTGATCGACAGCAGGTTGTTGACGAACCAGTACAACACCAGACCGGACGGGAAGAACGCAAAAAACACCGTGAACACGATCGGCAGGCTCATCATGATCTTGGCCTGCATCGGATCCGGCGGCGGCGGATTGAGTTTCTGCTGCACAAACATGGTAATGCCCATCAGCAGCGGCAGGACAAAGTAAGGATCCTTGATCGACAAATCGTCTATCCACAAAATCCAGGGCGCCTGACGCAGTTCGACTGATTCGAGCAGTACCCAGTACAGGGCGATGAATACCGGGATCTGTACCAGCATCGGCAAACAGCCGCCGAGCGGATTGATCTTTTCCTTTTTGTACATCTCCATCATGGCCTGGTTGAGGCGCTGCTTGTCATCGCCATAGCGTTCCTTGAGCGATTGCAGGCGCGGCGCCACCTTGCGCATATTGGCCATGGACTTGTAACTGGTTTCGGACAGTTTATAAAACGCCAGCTTGACCAGCACAGTCAGGAAAATGATGGCCCAGCCCCAGTTGGAAAAGATCGCATGTAGTTTTTCCAGAATCCAGAACAATGGCTTGGCGATGATGGTCAGCCAACCATAATCAACCGTCAGCTCCAGTCCTTCGGAAATGGCTTCCAGCTGGTGCTGTAATTTGGGTCCGGCAAACAGCTTGGATTCAAACGTAATATTGCTGCCCGGTGCGACAACCTGTGCCGGGCTGTAAGCACCCAGCACGTAACGACCGGTGTTAAGCGCCTTGGAATAATAATGATTCAGCTGCTCGGCTGCCGGTACCCAGGCGCTGACAAAATAATGCTGCAACATTGCCAGCCAGCCGCCCTTGATATCACGATTCAGATCGGCATCGCTGATCTCATCAAAATCGATTTTCTCGTATTTGTTTTCCGCACTGTATATGGCGCCACCGGTGTAGGTGTAGATGAAAGCCGACTGGCCGTCATCGGCCGGCTTGGCGCGCTGCAACTGCTGATACACGCGGCCGGACCAAGGCTGCTGTGATTCGTTGCTGACCAGGTGCTGTACATTCACCAGGTAACTGCCGCGTTGAAAGCTGAATCTTTTGGTCACCTTGATACCGGACTTGTGCATCCAGTGCAGATCAATAGTGAGTTCATCCTGCTGGGCCGACATGCTGTAACTGTCCTGTGCCGAGCTGTAAATCGCATCATGCGTCGGCGCCAGCGCCTTGTCGGAGGAGATCAGACCGGACTGGGCCACATAATAGGAAGCCGGATTTTCGGTCATGAGTGGAAACTCGGTTTCCGGACGATCCAGCGACAACGGGTATTGCTTGAGACTGGCTTTGACGATACTGCCACCGCGGCTATCGATCAGAATACTGAAGGTATCGGTCTCGACCTGGATTTTCTTGTGCTGCTGGTCTGCAGTAGTGCCGACCTCGACAACCGGTGCCGGCGTGGATGCGACATCGTTGCTGGAAACCGTTGGCGCATCCGGCACGGACTGGTTTTCCGGCGTGGGTGTTTCCACGATCGCGTTCTGATTGTATTCGGCAGAAGTTTCCTCGGCGGACTTCGGACCATAATCCACTTGCCACTGCTGCCAGATCATCATCGCCAGGAAGGCCACAGCAAAAATCAGTAGTAATCGATAGTTATCCATGTTTTTTATGCTCGGAAATATGTCATCGACTGTTTCGGGGAGCCTGTGAAAAACAGTTCAGGCTGTTTTACTGGCTAACTTACTCCAGTGATTTTGCAGTGATTCAAGAAGCTCGGCGTTGTGTCTGGTTGCCGTTGACTGTTTTGCCATGATAACCAGATCCAGACCGGCAAGGCCAGCCGCGTTACGCCGAAAACTTTCACGCGCGAGTCGCTTGATTCGGTTCCGGTCAACTGCCCGGCGCAGATTCTTTTTGGATATCGCAAGACCCAGCCTGGCTGTTGCTGACTGATTCTGTTTTGCCAGAATGGTGAAACAGGCATCCACCGAACGGACGGGGTGCTCAAAAACAGACTGGAACTCGACCGCCCTGAGCAATCGATTGGCCTTGCGAAATCGATTGCCTGTTACTGGCATTTAAAAAAATCAGGGTGCGAGTCGAGCGCGGCCTTTGGCACGGCGCGCATTGATGAGCTTGCGACCACTGCGTGTCGCCATGCGTGCACGAAAACCATGAGTCCTGGCGCGTTTCAGACGGCTTGGTTGAAATGTACGTTTCACTGCAATTACCCCAGTATAATCAAATAGTAATCTGATGAGCCGCTAGGCCCGAACAAAAAGACTCGCAATTATCTGCTTAATCCTGAAAAAGTCAAGTACAGCAGGCGGTAAAAGAATTACCGTAAAAGCGGATTCAGCTGTGGATAAGTCGGCTCTAAATCGGTAGACTTTTGGCCATAAATAATGAGTCAGGGCCATTCGATCCCGCCTTGATATCAGCCGACCCTTTGCCAGAATATGACGATCAACAATCGCTGTCGGCCAACCCAATTACTACCAGATTCTTTTGTGAGGACATTGTTCAAGTGGACCTTTGGAAGAGATGCTCAGAACGTCTCGAAAATGAACTTTCTACACAGCAGTTCAATACATGGATCAGACCTCTCCAGCATGTTGAAGACCAGGCTGGCTTGCGCCTGTTTGCGCCGAACCGTTTTGTACTCGACTGGGTAAGAAATCATTACCTGGATCTACTCAAGGGATTTATTGCCGAAATTTCCGACAACAGCACACCGCTGGTGACACTGGAGATCGGCTCCAAACCTCAGGCGGAAAAACCGGCAACACCGGTGAATGACAGTCGTCATGCATCCGCCGCCATGTTTGCCCGCCGCCAAAACCAGGCAGCGGATGTCGATGACATTCCATTTCAGAGTAACATCAATAAAAGCTTCACTTTCGACACCTTTGTGCAGGGCAAATCCAACCAGATGGCGCGTGCTGCTTCGGTACAAATCGGCGAAAACCCCGGCAAGGTGTACAACCCCCTGTTCATTTACGGCGGCGTGGGTCTGGGCAAGACACATTTGATGCACGCCGTCGGCAACATGATCCAGCAGAACAATCCCCACGCGAAAGTGCTGTACATTCACTCCGAGGGCTTTGTCGCCGAAATGGTGAAATCCCTGCAACATGGCACCATGGATGATTTCAAAAAACGCTATCGTTCACTCAATGCGTTGTTGATTGACGATATCCAGTTTTTTGCAGGCAAGGAGCGCTCCCAGGAAGAATTTTTCCATACATTCAATGCTTTATTAGAATCCCAGCAACAAATCATCCTGACCAGTGACAGTTTTCCCAAAGAACTGACCGGTCTGGAAGAGCGGTTGAAATCGCGTTTCGGTTGGGGACTGACCGTCGCCATCGAGCCGGCCGACCTGGAAACCCGCGTCGCCATTCTACAAACCAAAGCGAGCCAGTTGTTCAACATTGAGTTGCCCAATGAAGTGGCGTTCTTCATCGGCAAACGCGTGCGCTCCAACATCCGCGAACTGGAAGGCGCATTGCGTTCCATCGTCGCTATGGCACAGTTTACCGGCCAGCCCATTACCATCGATTTCGCCAAGGATGCGCTCAAGGACATGATCGCGGCGCAGGACAAGCAGGTCACCATCGACAACATACAGAAAGTCGTGGCCGAGTATTTCAATATTCGTTCGTCCGACCTGATTTCCGCCAAGCGCAGCCGCACGGTCGCCAGGCCGAGACAAATCGCCATGACCCTGTCCAAGGAGCTGACCAATCATAGCCTGCCTGAAATCGGCGACGCTTTTGGTGGCCGCGACCACACCACGGTGTTGTATGCCACCCGAAAAATCGCCGAACTCAAGGACAGTGACAAACGGGTGAATGAGGACTATTCAAACCTGCTGCGAACATTAAGCAGCTAAAACTGTGAGTAACTTGTAGACTTCGTGTGGCCGGAAATGATGTTAATAGTTATCCACATTTGA
>JASFVP010000040.1:0-35455 GCA_050049775.1 Chromatiales bacterium | reverse complement strand
TATCTAGTCCCATGATTTTTATACATAACAGTTAATTAGATAGACGCAGCCATAACTGAGATAGACTGCGTCTATCTATCACAGCTTATTTTCGCCTTCTTTTTGGTAATTCCTCGAGGCCATATGAGAATCCCTGAAGGGCTGAATTGCTCTCATTTTGGAGCTGATAAGTATCAGCATTTAGGCGTTGATTTTCGCATAACTATTTGTCTATCCTTGAAATATCATCCGTCTGGTGAAATGCAATATGCCGCTGAGGCATACACGAAAAGCATATATCGCACTTCATCCACAGGTCAAATTGGTACAATATTGAACCGAAGATGTGGATAACTATCTAATTGCAAAAGGCTGCATGACGTCATTACCTGAGCGGCTGCACCGTCAAAATTACGACGTTTTGTTACCTGGAAATCAATTTTCCGGAACAACTAAACATCACCCCAGCATTTCCAATAGTCCGGCCTCATCCAGGATAGTCACGCCAAGCTTTTCAGCCTTGTCTTTTTTTGAGCCAGGGCTGTCACCGGCTACGACGTAGTCGGTTTTGGCCGAGACGCTGCCGGCGACTTTGGCGCCGAGGGCAAGCAGTTTGTCCTTGTAATAGGAACGCGGCTGGCTGAGGGTGCCGGTGAGTACAAAGGTTTTACCCTGCAACTGTTGCTGGCCTGCAGACTTTTTTACATCAGGCCAGTGAATGCCGGCTTGTAGCAAACGCTCGATGACTTCTCGGTTGTGTAACTGGGCAAAGAAGGTGGTGATGTGGGAGGCGACGATCGGGCCGACATCCGGTGTTTGTTGCAGCTCTTCTTCGGTCGCCTTCTCCAGAGCTTCGAAGGTAAGAAAGTAATTAGCGAGATTCCGGGCGGTGGCCTCGCCGACTTCGCGAATGCCGAGTGCGTAAATAAAACGTGCCAGCGTTGTGCTGCGGCTTTTATCGAGTGCGGCGAGCAGGTTGCTGGCGGATTTTTCGGCCATGCGTTCCAGCCCGGCCAGTTGTTCGAGCGTGAGGCTGTAAAGGTCAGCCGGATTTTTGATGAGTTCGAGATCAACGAGCTGTTCGACAATCTTGTCGCCGAGGCCGTCGATGTCCATCGCCTTGCGTGAGGCGAAATGTTTGATAGCTTCCTTGCGTTGCGCCGCGCAGAACAGGCCGCCGCTGCAACGAGCCACTGCCTCGCCTTCGACGCGTACCACGTCCGAACCACATACCGGACAGGTCGCCGGTAGCTGCACCGGCCTGGTTTTCGGTGGGCGGCGTTCGAGCACGACACTTACCACTTCCGGAATTACATCACCGGCGCGGCGAATGAAGACCGTGTCCCCTACCCGCACGTCCTTGCGTTCGATTTCGTCCATGTTGTGCAGTGTGGCGTTGCTGACGGTAACACCACCGACAAACACCGGCTTGAGGCGCGCCACGGGGGTAACCGCACCGGTGCGGCCGACCTGGAATTCCACCGCCTCGACCGTTGTGAGTTCTTCCTGCGCCGGAAACTTGTAGGCGATCGCCCAGCGCGGCGCACGTGACACAAAGCCGAGCTGCTGCTGTTGTGCCAGCGCGTTGACCTTGTACACCACGCCGTCGATGTCATACGGCAAGGCGTCGCGTTTTTCCGCCAGCTTTTGATACACCTCAAGGCAGGCCGGCACACCGCTGACCACGACCAGTTCCGGCGACACCGGCAGGCCAAGTTCACGTAGCTGCATCATGGTGGCATAGTGGGTTTCAAATTCCAGGCCGACCAGCTCGCCAACGCCGTAACTGTAAAACGCCAACGGCCGGCTGGCGGTAATGCGCGAGTCGAGCTGGCGCAGACTGCCGGCGGCAGCATTGCGCGGATTGGCGAAGGTCTTTTCGCCTTTTTCCATGGCACGCTGGTTGAGTCTGGCAAAGCCGTCTTTCGGCATGAAGATTTCACCGCGCACTTCCAGCACCGGCGGTGGTTTTTTACTGCGCAACCTGAGCGGAATCGAATCGATGGTGCGCACATTCTGGGTGACGTCTTCACCCTGTGCGCCATCGCCGCGTGTCGCCGCATGCATCAGCAGGCCGTTTTCATATCGCAGGTTGATCGCCAGGCCATCGAGCTTTGGCTCAACCGCGTATTCGACTTCGGCAACGTTTGCCAAGCTCTTCGTAATGCGTTGGTCAAAGTCGAGCATTTCCTTCTCAGACATGACGTTCAGAAGCGATAGCATCGGAACCACGTGCGTGATCTGGCCAAAGGTGCTGAGCGGTTCGGCGCCGACTCGCTGAGTCGGTGAATCGGGGGTGATCAGTTCGGGATGCGCCTGTTCGAGCTGTTGCAGCTCGCGCATCAGGCGGTCGTATTCGGAATCCGGGATGCTGGGTGCATCGAGTACGTAATAGCGGTAATTGTGGGCATCGATCTGCTCGCGCAGATCGAGGATGCGCTGTTTGTCGCTGCTCATGCTGTCTGTAATGACAGCTGCAGCTTGCGGCGGTATTCCAGCAGTGAATCGCGGATGTGGTCGATGTTTTGTTTGGTCAGCGCGCTGTGTGAGTTGTCCTGCAGCTCGCCGCCGACGATGAAGGCAATGCGTTGCGCTACATTGAGCATTTCATTGAACGCCGTCATGCAGTCGATCGGCGCCGGTAACTGCGCGAACAGACTCAATGCGGGGGTACGAAAATCTGCCATGGTTGCCGGATCAAAAGTGCCGGGTTCGACCGCATTGGCCATACTGAATATCGATTTGCCGGTGGCCTTGTCGTGGCGGTGGTAAATGCTAAATTCGCCAAGTTCGAGACCGAGTTCATCGACCAAGTCGAGAATCATCTGGCCGGAGATCTGCGCATTTTTGGCAACCACATTGATCTGGATGATCTTGGTCGGCACATCGGCGCCGGCCAGGTATTCCTCAAAGGCGCTGCGTGCGCTGAATGACATCTCGGAATCGACATTATCTTCTTCAAACAGGTCCGTCGCTTCGGCCAGCGGCATTTCAAAGCCGTTGTCGACGTCGCTGTCATCCATTGCGCTGAATGACTGTGCCGCAGATACTTCATCATCCGGAGTGTCTGATTCCTGCGATTCATCAAAAACCGAGCTGTCGTGTTGCATACTGGCCGGCTTGCGGCCGCGCCGCGATGATTTTTTACGTCCCAGAATGGAATCGACGTGCTTGTTGCGGTCCCACAGGTAGATACCCGCGATCAGGGCGATGCCGAGAAGAATCAAAACGATGCGTAGTGCAACACTGTCCATGACAACCCCTATGTGTTTAACGCTTTATACAACGGCGAGTTTTGCCGCCTCATCAATATCAACCGATACCAGCCGCGATACGCCGGGCTCGTGCATGGTGACGCCCATGAGCTGGTTGGCGATCTCCATGGTCACCTTGTTATGGGTGATGAACACGAACTGCACTTTTTCGGACATCTCCTTGACCATGTCACAGAAGCGACCGACGTTGGCATCGTCGAGCGGCGCATCGACTTCGTCGAGCATGCAGAACGGCGCCGGGTTAAGCTGGAAGATGGCGAACACCAACGCTACCGCCGTCAATGCCTTCTCACCACCGGACAACAGGTGAATCGACGAGTTACGTTTGCCGGGCGGCCGCGCCATGATGGAGACACCCGCGTCCAGCACATCTTCACCGGTCAGCTGCAGATAGGCATGACCACCACCAAACAGTTTCGGGAACAATTCTTTCAGGCCGGAATCGACGTAGTCAAATGTTTCCTTGAAGCGCGTGCGAGTTTCGCGATCAATTTTTTTGATGGCATTTTCCAGTGTCTCGAGCGACTCGCTGATGTCCTCGTTCTGCTTGTCCAGATAGGCCATGCGTTCGGACTGTTCCTTGAACTCGTCGATCGCCGCCAGGTTGATCGCACCCAGTCGGATAATTTTGCGTTCCAGCGCTTCGACCTGTTCACGCCAGTCGGCAACACTGGCGTCACCTGGCAGGCCGGCGAATAACTCCTCCGTGGTGAAACCGGTTTCGTTGATCTGCGTCTGGTGTGACTGGTAATGCACCAGGGTTTCCTGGCGCTGCATTTTCGCCTGGGTGATTTTTTCACGCTCGTCCTGCACCCGCTGCTCGGTGGTACTGCGGCCCTGCTCCAGCTCACGCAAATCGGCTTCGATGTCGCCGAGTTTTTTACGTGCCTCGGACAAGGTGGTTTCCACCGCCAGACGTTTTTCCAGGCAGCTTTCCAGTTCGCGTTGTTGCTCAATCAGCGGTTGTTCGGACTGGTCGAGTGATTCGGACAGGCTTTGCTTGCGCTGTTGCAGATGTTCCAGCTGGCCGGACATCCTGGCCTGGTGCTGGAGCAGTGAATCCAGTGAGGTGCGCATGGCTTCGATGCGCAATTCCAGTTCGTGGCTTTGCTGCTTGTCGCGATTGTAGCGTTCACGTGTTTCCTGCAAGGTCTGACGCAAGGCATCGCGCTGTGCCACCAGTTCATCGCGGCGCGTGCTGTGGCTTTCCATTTCGTGCAAGGCCTGATGCAGACGCGCACGAGACTGTTCTGACAATTCCTTACCGGAAGAAATCTGCTGTTCGATTTCGGCGCATTCATCATTCAGACCCTGCAAGCGATTGTGAATGCTTTCGACGCGTGCCTTTTTACTGGCGATGCTGCCGCGCAAATCGCCGAGCTGGCGGTTATCAGCATTGAGTTGGCGTTGCAACTGCTCACGCTGCTGTTCGGCGGTACGCACGGCTTCGCGTGCCTCGGCCTGCTGTTGTTCCAGCTGTTTGAGTTCTGCTGCGGTGTTCGCGAGTTTTTCACGCAGTTCGTTGATTTCCTGCTCGCGTGCGATCATGCCGCCCTGCTCATCGGCAACCCGATTGACCCGCAACCAGTTGCTGCCGAGCCAGACGCCATCGCGCGTGACAATGGATTCATGCGTTTGCAGGCTGTGACGCCGCCCGAGCGCGTCGGGCAGATTGTTGGCTGTCTGCACGTGTTGTAACAGGCTGGCCAGATTCAGGTCGGATTTGACGTGTTGCAGCAGTGAATTGGCAGAAGCCTCAGCCGGAGCACTGCCGCCAGTTTCGATCAACGTCAGCTGGCCTTTTTGCAGTTCAGCGATCTTGTCACCGACCTGATCCAGGCTGTCGACATTGACCGATTGCAGGTAAAAACCCAGCACGGTTTCCACCGCAGTCTGCCATTCGCTGGCGACACTGATGTTTTCCAGCAAGCGGCCGGCATGATCCAGGCCGGCTTTTTCCAGCCATTGCGCCACCTGTCCCTGTTGCTTGCCGAGTGCATCCTGCTGCAAGGCTTCCAGCGAAGCCAGCCGGCCCTGCCAGGTCTGTTGGCTGCTGCGCAGCTGATTCAGTGTGTTGCCGGTCTGCTGGTTTTGCTGGCGACTGTCGTTAATCGTCTGCAATACCTGTTCGAGCTGTTGTTCCAGGTCGCGCACCTTGGCTTCGGAGGATTCGATCTGGGATGACAGTTGATCGATTTCCCGCTCGAACACGGTGGCATCCAGCCGGCCCTGCTCCTCGCGGATTTTTTCAAGGCGGCGAGCATACTGTTGTTCCTGCTGCTCGATGTGGTTGATCCGGGTGCGCTCAACCTGCGCCAGTTGCGCCGGCTCGGTAGCTTTTTCGTTGAACTCGTCCCAGTCGTGCTGCCACTGCTGCAGCTTGTGTTCGGCGCTTTCCAGCTGCTCGTGCAGGATTTCGTTTTGTTTGCGCTGCTCTGCAAAGCGTGGCTCTTCGCTTTCGAGCTGTTGTTTGAGTTCGGCTTCGCGTGCCTGGTCCTGGGCGAAATGATCCTGCGCCTCGAGCCAGGCCTGCTCGATCTGCTGCAAGTCATTCTGCTGCTGTGAGCGTGCGTTCTTGGCGTACTGGATGCCTTCCTCGAGTCGGGCGATGTCGGCACCAATGGCATAGAACTCGCCCTGTACCTGGTTGAAGCCGTCGTTGGCATCGTGGTGTGCGTCGCGCTGTAACTCGATGTCGGCTTCAAAACGACGTTGCTCGGTGATGACCGATTGCAGGACGTTTTCCATCTCGGCCAGCTTGCGATCGCGCTGCGCCAGTTCCTCGTCAAGCTTTTTCCATTGCAACGCGAGTAACTCGGCCTTGCGTTGGCGTTCTTCCTGTTTAAACAGTTTGTATTTTTCGGCAGTGGCGGCCTGGCGTTCCAAATGCTGCAACTGCTTGGCGACTTCTTCGCGCAGGTCGGTCAGGCGTTCGAGGTTTTCGCGCGTGTGAGCAATGCGGTTTTCGGTTTCGCGGCGGCGTTCCTTGTATTTGGAAATGCCGGCGGCCTCTTCGAGGAAGTTGCGCAGCTCTTCGGGCTTGGCTTCGACAAAACGCGAAATCATGCCCTGTTCGATGATCGAGTAACTGCGCGGACCGAGACCGGTGCCAAGGAAAATGTCGGTAATGTCGCGTCGGCGACAGCGCACCGAGTTGAGAAAATAATTCGACTGGCCATCGCGTGTGACCTTGCGCTTGACCGAAATCTGGTTGTATTTGGCGTACTCTCCGCTGATCTTGCCGTCGGAGTTGTCGAACACCAGTTCGATGCTGGCCGCTCCAACCGGCTTGCGTGACGTGGAGCCGTTGAAAATGACGTCGGCCATAGATTCGCCGCGCAGCATTTTCGCCGAGGTTTCACCCATGACCCAGCGCACCGCGTCAATGACGTTGGATTTGCCGCAACCGTTGGGGCCGATTACACCAACCAGGTTGCTGGGCAGAATCACTGCGGTGGGGTCAACAAAGGATTTGAAACCGGATATTTTTATTTTTTCGAGTCGCATAGAAGCCTGTGACAATACAGGATTGGAATTACCAGTGACAAGTCATTTTTCCCGCTACGAAGCCGACTGCGAATGTTTTCTCATTACCCCTATAAGTTATTGTTATTTATTCATTTAATCGAGGTATAGACCGGGAGATATGGCAGCGCGGCGGCATCGGTTATAATCGCACGCATTTTTTATCCATGGAAGCCTCAGCATGCCCAGCAAGCCCTCCAAAGACCTTGAATGTTTTGACAATCCGCAGCCGCAGCGCGATTACACCATCCGTATCGACATGCCGGAATTCACCTGTTTGTGCCCGAAAACCGGTCAGCCCGATTTTGCCGTGTTGCACCTGGAGTATGTGCCGGACAAGCTGTGTCTCGAACTCAAGGCGCTGAAGCTGTATATCTGGTCGTACCGCGATGAAGGCGCGTTTCACGAAGCGGTCACCAACAAGATTCTGGATGACTTTGTACAGGCCTGTGCCCCTCGCTTCATGCGCCTGACCGCCAAGTTCAATGTGCGTGGCGGTATTTACACCGAGGTGGTCGCCGAACACCGGGCTGACAACTGGCAGGCGGCGCCGACGGTACAGCTGCCCTGATTGCCTGACACTTGCATGGCGGCAGCCGCTTTCATCGGCATTGACCTCGGTACCAGCAGCGTGCGCTGCAGCGCGGTTGATGCACACAGCAATCTGATCGCCAGCCATAAAACAGAACTGCCGCCGCCACTGCATAACGAGGCAGGCCATTACGAGCAGGACCCGAATATCTGGTGGCAAGCCACGCTGGATTGCCTGCAGGGTTTGCTCGAGCAATTACCCCATCACAAGGTAGCGGCCATCGCTGTGGATGGCACCTCCGGCACCTTGTTGTTGGCCGATCACAACAACGAACCGCTTGGCAACGCACTAATGTACAACGACAGTCGTGCGAGCCAGCAGGCACAAGACATTGCCAAAATCGCGCCAGCCGGACACATGTGCGCTAGCGCCTCATCAAGCCTGGCAAGATTGCTTTACCTGCTGGATTCGCCCGGTGCGAACGATGCGGTCTATGCCCTGCACCAGGCGGACTGGATACTGGCGAAGCTGTCAGGCGTTCCCGGTATCAGCGATGAAAACAACTGTCTCAAGCTGGGTTACGATGCCGCACAACGCTGCTGGCCGGGCTGGTTGACGCAACTTGATGAACGAATCATGGCGCTCTTGCCACGCGTGTACGCCAGTGGTTGCCAGGTCGTCAACATTGACGCGACCGTAGCGGCTCAACTCAACATGAATAACGAAGTAGCGTTGGTAACCGGCACAACCGACAGCACCGCCTCCACACTTGCGACCGGTATATCCAGGGTGGGTGAAGCCGTGACCACCATCGGCACGACATTGGTCACCAAAATTCTTTGTGAACAACCGATATTCGACAATCGTTACGGCATCTACAGTCATCGTCTCAACCACAACCTGTGGCTGGCTGGCGGTGCTTCCAACTGCGGCGGAAAGACACTGTTGCAATATTTTGATGTCCAGCAGATCGAACAATTGTCTAGCCGAATTGCCCCCAGCACACCAACCGGTCTGGATTATTACCCGCTACCGGAAACCGGTGAACGTTTCCCGATTAATGATGTCTCGTTGCAACCGAGGCTCGCACCACGACCGGACAGTGAAGAAAAATTCCTGCAGGCGATTTTCGAAGGACTGGCGCAAGTGGAAAAACTGGCTTATCAACGGCTGCAGGAATGTGGTGCGCCAGCACCCGTGCGCATACTGACTGCCGGCGGCGCAGCCAGCACTAATGCGGCATTGCTGCAAATTCGCCAGTCTTTGTTTGACGTACCGGTCAGCACAGCCACTCATACGGAAGCCAGCTATGGCGCTGCCTTGATTGCACAGCGCGCTTTAGCCGGTTCACTTGAGTGTTGAGAGCATCTCCCTGGCCTGCCTGGCAAAAGGTGATGACGGCGTATTACGGATGATGCGTTGTAACACCGTGGCGGCTTCGTCTTTGCGACCGACCTGCTTCAGTGCCGTAGCAACATGAAACGCAATCTCCGGATGCGAAGGACTTTGTAACAGCGCTTCCTGCAGGATCGGCAAGGCTTGTTTCACCTGTCCTTGCTGCAACAGAATCCAGCCATAGGTATCGACAATTTCCGGCCGTTTGGAAGCCTTGTCATAGGCCTGCTTCGCCAGACTCAACGCCTTTGGATTGTTCTCCTGATGATACAACCAGGCCAGGTTGTTGAGCACCAGCACATTGTCCTTATCACGCTGCAGCGTCCTTTCGTAGGCGACAATAGCCGCCTGATTGTTACCGGCCTGTTGTTGCATCAGTCCGAGTCTGGCAGACAGTAACGTATCTTTGGGGTGTTTGGTTACCCAGGCATCAACGGTTGCAATGGCTTTGTCAGCCAGTCCACTTTGGTCGTATAAGTTAGCCAATAGTTGCACGCGTTGACTGTTTGGCTCCAGCTGGAATGCTTTTTCATAGGCTTGCAATGCCTTTTGCAGATCGCCTTTGCCCCGATACGCAGCACCCTGAAATTCAAATACCAGAGGGTTTTGCGCATGTTTCTTTGCCAGCGTGCTGGTGATTTCCAGAACACGGTCAAATTTTTGTTCACGCAACTCCAGTTCAGCGAAGGTCAGCCACAGCAACGCGACCTCGTGATCGGCATCCAGCTTTGCGGCCTTGTCGAATACATTTCTGGCCAGGTCATTCTTGTCCGCCAGCATGTAGGCGCGACCCAGTTGGTACTGGGCCTCAAGATTATCCGGCAGAATTTCAGCAAGGCGCCGGAATGAGTGGATCGCATCGCTATACTGCTTCTGTGCCAGTTGCGTCAGGCCTTTCATGCGCAGCAGGGCCGGATGATCTGCCGGCTTGCCGGTGATGGCTGACAAGGTGGAGCTGGCTTTCAGGAAGTCCCCCTGTGACAGGTAGACCTCGGCAAGTGCCAAGGTCGCCGGCAGGTTCTGTGCGTGTTTGGCCAGCAGTTGTTGCAGATAACTGATTTGTTGTGCCTGATCACCGGCCTGGGCTGCTAACTGAGCCAATCCGAACAAAGCCGTGATGTTACTGTCATCCTTTTGCAACACTTGTTTGAAACGTTCAATCGCCTGTTGCTGGTTGCCGGCAGCAATGCTGCTTCTCGCCAGGTTCAGTTGTGCAACCTGGAATTCCGGATCGATTTTCAATGCCTGTTCAAAGGAATCATCCGCCTGTTTGAACTGCTTGTCAGCCAGGTAACTGAGACCGGTCAGGTTGGGGGGAATCGGTGAATCCGGATACTTCTTCTGTAACTGTTGGCTGATTTCAATTGCCTTGGCTGTATCACCACGCTTGAGGTGTGACATTACCAGTAACACGTCGGTCTGAATCAGGTCCTGTCCGAGATCTACAGCATCTTCCAATGTGGATATAGCCGCATCCACGTCGCCCTGGCCCAGCATACCCAGTGCCAGTTGCGTGCGAACACCGGCTTGCTCCGGCGAAACCTCAACCGCACGACTGAACCATTGCTGAGCGGAGCTGTTGTCACCTTTCTGCATATAAGCGCTACCGAGCAATGACATCAATTGACTATCGTCAGATGTTGCTTGCGCAAACGGCTCCAGCAAACCGACGGCCTTGTCCGGCTGATTCAGTTTGATATAGGTCGCGGCAAGTAATTTGGCCACACCGGCATTATTGATCTGCTTGATAACCTGGGAGAAATGTTCTTCTGCCTGGTTCCATTCGGCGCTGGCATATTTTATGACACCCAACAACAAATGGCTTTGAACGTGCCCTGGAACGCGTTTCAGAACGTTCAGCAGATACTGTTGCGCCTTGTCGTTATTTTGTTGCATGAACGCCGACAGACCATACAGATATTGCGGCAACGGTGTTTCCTGAATCACCCTGGGCAATTTATCAAGCAGTTTTAACACCTCTTCGGGCTGCCGCTCAGTCGCTTTGATGAAAGCCATGCCTAACAAGGCCTCGGTTGAATGCGGCGACAAAGACAGGATTTTTTCATAGTCTGCTGTCGCCATTTCAAGCTGGCCGAGTTTTCGATGCAGATCCGCTCGCATTTGCAAGACTTTTTCTTTCTGCGGATTTTCTACCAGATAGGCATCCAGTAACTTCAAGGCTCCTTCATTGTCACCCTTGTTTAACTGGTAACTGACCAGTCCAAGCCGGGCGCGCAGGTTGTTGCTATCCAGCGCGTCGGCTTCATCAAAGAACTGTTTGGCCTGCTCGGTTTCACCATTGGCGAATGCAATCAAGCCATCAATCGCCTTGTAGCTGGCCATCAGTTGCTTGTTATCACCAGCCGGGTTGTCGCTGATAAACTGCTTCACTTCATCCATTTTGCGTTGTAACAACAAACTGTCGAGCAGCAGTTCATTGAGTCGAGCTTCAGCCAGGCCGAGCTGGTGGGCGCGTCGAAGCTCTTTCTCAGCGGACGCCGCATCGCCACCCTGCAAATAGGTACTGCCCAGCAGGTAGCGGGCCTCGGCGTTTTCCGGCTGCTGTTGCAACAGATTTTTCAGATGAATGATGGCACCGCGCAAATCATGCTTGTCAGCCGCTTCACGCGCCTGTTGCAGCAGGTTTTCATCCGCGGCGAACGCTGTCACAGACAAGCCGATCGCCAATAGCATGGCGACAAGTAAATTCAGGGCTTTCATGGTAGTCATTCCTTTAAAGCGATATCCAGATTAAATTTTTTCATCAGATTGTAGAGTGTCGGACGGGTGATGCCGAGCAGCTCGGCGGCCTTGGAAACATTGCCATCGGTATGACCGAACACGCGCTGAATGGCGCGCGACTCCGCCTGCTCCCGCACTTCCCTGAGATTAAATGGTTCACTGCTCTCCTCTGACAGATCCAGCTCCATGTCTTCCAGGCTGACGAGAGGATTATCCGCCATGATCACGGCACGTTTGACACGGTTTTCCAGTTCACGCACATTGCCTGGCCAGGTGTATTGCTCGATTGCCTGGGTTGCCTGCGGTGAAAAACCCTTGACTGGCAGATTCAGCTGCTCGGCAAACTTCTCCAGGAAGACCTTCGCCAGTACAATCGCGTCACCAAGCCGCTCACGCAATGGCGGGATAGTGATAGTGGCTTCGTTGATGCGGTAATAAAGGTCTTCGCGAAACTCGCCTGCCGCAATCAGCTGCTTGAGATCACGGTGTGTGGCGCAGATGACACGGATATCGACAGGTATCTCCTGACGCCCGCCGACGCGTTCAATGACACGCTCCTGAAGAAAGCGCAACAATTTGGCCTGTAGCGGCAATGGCAGGTCACCAACCTCATCGAGAAACAGGATGCCGCCGTCAGCCACTTCAATCTTGCCCGGCGTTGTCTTGTTGGCGCCGGTGAATGCGCCCTTCTCGTAGCCAAACAATTCACTCTCGAGCAGGTTTTCCGGAATCGCCGCACAGTTGATCGCGACCAGGCGCTTCGCAGAACGGTCGCTGAGTTTGTGCAGCGCCTTGACCAGCACTTCCTTACCGGTGCCACTTTCGCCGAGAATCAGGGTGGAAACATCGGTCGGCGCCAGCTTTTCTACGGTGCGACAGACCTTGTGCATCTCCGGACTGGCTGCAATCAGGCCATCCAATGGCGAACTGGAGCTACTTAGGGCCAGACGTTTGTTTTCCTGTTCGAGATAATGGACCTTGGCGGCTCTTTCCACCGCAATGTTGAGCAAGTCCGGATCCAGTGGTTTTTCGTAAAAATCAAACGCACCCATACCGATGGCGTGCACGGCATTGTTCTTGTCATCATGCCCGGTCACAACAATGACTTTGGTATCGGGACTCAGTTTGAGGATTTCGTCAAGTGTGGCGAAACCTTCGGTGACACCGCCCGGGTCCGGTGGCAAGCCCAGATCCAGCGTCACCACGGCCGGCTCGTAACGCCGCAATGCGGCAATGGCTTCCTCACGCGTGGCGGCCAGCTTGACCTCAAAGTTCTCGAAGCCCCAGCGCAGTTGCGATTGCAAGCCCGGATCATCCTCAACAACAAGCAATACATTGTCCTGATCAGCCAATGATTTTCCCCAGTTAATTATTCTGTTAAATCCATAGGTATTTTCAGAGTAAACACCGTACCCGAGCCAGGCGTACTGTCAACCTCGACCTCGCCGCCCATGGATTCGATGAATTCCTTGCACTCGTACGCACCGATGCCCATACCGGTCAGCCCCTTAGTGGTATCAAACGGCTTGAACAGGCGATTCTTGATAAAATCCTCATCCATGCCGGTGCCAGTGTCAGAAACCTGCAAAAATACATATCGGCCAGTAACAGTGATTCTGATGTTGACCTTGCCATCGTTTGCAGTGGCATCCTGAGCATTTTGAACCACATGGCCTATGACCGCAGATAATCGATCATGTTCAGCATTGATACAAACCTCGCCTTCCAGCTGGCTGTCCAGCGTTGGAACCGGCAAATTGTGGCGCTTTTCCTGTACGACTTCGGTAACAATGTCCTCGATGTCGACCCTTTTGCTCTTTTCCGTAGATCCGGCCGACTTCAATTGCAGCATCAGCCGGTTCATTTTACCGACAGAATTTTCGATGGTGGCAATCGCATCATCGATAAATTCGGGATTATGCTTATGCCTTGTGGCATTGCTGGCGACTAATGATAGCTGTGCGATGAGGTTTTTCAAATCATGAATGACAAAGGCCGACAACCGGTTGAAGCCCTCAAACTGGCGGGCCTCGGATAGTTCACGCGCGGATTGTTCCAGCACCATGTAACTGGCGGCTTGCAAGCCAGCCATTTTCAGCAAATCGCGATTTTCCCAGTTCAGCTTTTGCAATGAAATGGAATGTGTCAACCAGACCATGCTGTGCAACCGGTCGTCATGAAACAGCGGCACAATCAACCACAGGTCACTAATCGACAACAGACTGTCAGTCAATTCCAGATCACCGTAAATGCTGCGGTTGTAGCGGTATTCATCCAGATCGATCACCCAGTGGCTGTTAGCAAGATAATGCTGCAACGAATCCAGGCTGTATTCATCCGCATTTTTGATTTCGGTAAAATTGAGCGTGGCTTCCTGACGGCAAACGCCCTGGCGTGAATCACATAACCACAAACAGCCACTGTGACTGTCGACCAGGTCGGCCATCACATTCAACACTCGCTGGCTCAATGACACTGAACTGTTGGCTTCTGACAGCACATGAATCAGCTTGAGCCATTCGTCGCGGTAATCGTACTGGTATTTGAAAAAATTCTTGTTAAGAAAAACCTTGAGCTTGGCACGCAGCTGGCCGGAAGAGACCAGGATAAACAACAGCAGCACAGCGGCTGCCAGAAAGATCACGCGAAAGAAATCGCCGTATTCGCCGCCGTGTTCCTTGATGTAGTAGCCCAGAAAGGCCATCGCCAACAGGTACACACCGGCACCGACAATACCGGTGGTATGAAATACCACTTTCTTGGACACATACACCGTCAATGACCAGTCGGTGTTGCGTTTGGCCGACACCGCGACCAGTGGAGCAATCAGGCTGTTAAGTGAGCCTCGCGACTGCCACAACAAAGGATCAATGCGCTGGAACAACAAGGCGTCGGCATAGAGGTAAAAATCATAGGCAAACCCCAGACCGAGCCCCAGGCATAGATACTTGATGGTCCAACGGCTTTCGGTTGAGGTGTTACGGAATAACTGCTCGATCAGTGAAATACCAATAACGCTGAGAGCCAGATAGCCAATAATGCGGCTGTCCTTGAGGTAATTGGTTAGAAAAGTCAGATTACTGTCATAAATCCAGACTTCGTAGGGGGTAAGCAAGAGCAGGGCAATGGCGGTATAAACCACTGACAGGAATGTCAACCAGAAACGTGACAGCTGGTTGACAGTAAACAACTCCCACAGAACATAGCTCAGAAACAGCAGCCAGCTCAAGGTCCTGCATGTTTCCACTACCCAGATGGATTGCATCGACAGGTCCTGGTAAACCAGCTGATAAGCAATCATCAATGCCCAGATGGCAGATGCACCACAGGCCGCAATCAGGAAACCGCCCTGCAATTTTTTCTGCCAGTTGATCAACAACAGAATAAACAGGACGATAAAAAACGCAGCTGACAGCAGAAAACCAAGCGCGGGAATATTCAACATCTTTTCAGCTCATGACAGCCTTTTGTTTAATGGTTTTTCACGACCGACTGTTCCATCAAAAACATTCCGCCCAAGTCAGCTGGCAGTCTGTGTAGTTGCCAATACAACTCTAATGGGCGCCCTTACCCCAGATTACTACCTCGACTGTTTCAATCAAAATGACAAAATCCAGAAACAGACTGGCGTTCTTAATATAGTAAAGGTCATATTGGAGTTTTTGCTTGGCATCTTCATCCGAAGCACCGTAGGGATAGCGCAATTGCGCCCAGCCGGCCAGTCCGGGTTTGTAACGATGACGCTCGTTATAGTATGGAATGCTGGCACTGAGTCTGTTGACGAACTCGGGGCGCTCCGGTCGCGGCCCGATGAGTGACATCTCACCACGCAAGATATTGATCAGCTGTGGCAATTCGTCGATGCGGGTTTTGCGAATGAATTTACCGAGTGTGGTGATGCGATCATCGTTTGCTGTGGCCCACTTGGCCTTGCCATCAGACTCGGCATCAACACGCATGCTCCTGAATTTGTGCACCCGGAAAATGGTGCCGTTAAGGCCCACACGATCCTGATGGTAAAAAATCGGCGCCCTGAAGCCGGACTCCAGTAAACTCAGGATGCTCACCAAAACCAATATCGGAAGCATCGCAATCAGAATGAGCAGACTCACCGAAATATCAAATAGCCGCTTGACCGTACGGGCAAAAAAACCCAGGTGAAAGCCGTTGGAAAAAAAGATCCAGCTCGGGTGTAAATGATCGGTGCTGACCTTGTATAGCTCTTTTTCCTGGAACCCGATCATATCCAGCACATCAATACCCATCATTTTGCAGTCGAGTATTTCATCCAGCGGCAGTTTCTTGCGTCGGTCATCCACGGCAATAACAATCTCATCAATGTCCTGGTCAAATACATAATCAGCCAGATGCCAGTCCTCCGGCATATGTAACTTGAACGGCACGCACAGGTTTTGATCTTTCACATAACGGTAAGCCACGATCTGGAAATTATCGGAATCGTCCTCCAGCCGGCTTATGAGTTTGGCATTCTCACCGGTCCCCACCACCAACACACGGCGTTTTTGCGCATCAGCGCCGGCCACATGGAAAAACAGGCTTCGAAAACTCAGCATGCCGATATAAGATGCCAGCATGCCCCAAGCAATCACCTGCTTACCCAGGTACATGGAGGGAAACAGGTAAAAAACCAGCATCAAAATGATCGCGCTGAACAGATAGGCAACCGACATTTTCAACAACATGGACGGGCCGACATTCTGGCCTCTTTGATACAGACCCACCGAGGTCATGGTCAGAATAATGCTGCTGGCAAAAATCAGGGATACAGAATTTACCGAATGTGCCGAAAACGTCTGGGGAGTCAGGACAAATTGCGCATTCATATAGACAGCGGCCACCAGACTCAGATGACAGATGGCGAATTCTGTCAACATGAGAAACAGGAACAGCTTGGAAACATAGTGTCCGAAAATTCGGATCATGCCGGGTTACTCCACTTCTTTGGCTCTGGCTTGAAAGGATATCTCTGCGTACAATCTGACGCTGGCTTTGGCTGTAAACGTAAAAATCAAGAATAGCACTACCATCAACAGAGTTGAAATGAGTTACATAATAAGCATTTTCGTTAAAAACAAATAATCAGGGATTTTTTCCATGTTTAATATAAACGATTTAAAAATTGGTGTGATCGGATTGGGTTATGTCGGCCTGCCGCTGGCGGTCGAATTTGGCAAAAAAATCGACACCATCGGTTTTGATATTAACACCGCCAGAATCAATGAACTTAAAAACGGGCATGACAGCTCGCTCGAGGTCGAGGATGACGAACTGAAAAATGTCGCCAAACTCAGTTATACAACCGACATCAATGATTTAAAATCCTGCAATTTTTACATCGTCACGGTGCCAACACCGATCGATGAACACAAGAAACCGGACCTGACCCCGCTCGAATCGGCCAGTCGCACGCTCGGCAAGGTAATCGCAAAAAATGACATCGCAGTGTATGAATCCACTGTCTACCCCGGTGCCACTGAAGAGGTCTGCATTCCCATTCTGGAAAAAGAATCTGGCCTGGTGTTCAACAAGGACTTCTATGTCGGCTACAGTCCGGAACGAATCAATCCCGGTGACAAGGAACACCGTGTCATCAACATCAAGAAAGTCACCTCAGGTTCCACATCCGAGGTCGCCGATTATGTGGACGAAGTCTATCGCCAGGTCATTATCGCTGGCACACACAAGGCCAGCAGCATCAAGGTCGCTGAAGCCGCCAAAGTCATCGAAAACACCCAGCGCGATGTCAACATTGCGTTGATCAATGAACTGGCGCTGATTTTCAATCGACTTGGCATTGACACCCAGGAAGTGCTGGAAGCCGCCGGTAGTAAATGGAACTTTCTGCCTTTCCGGCCAGGTCTGGTAGGAGGTCATTGTATCGGTGTAGATCCCTACTACCTGACCCACAAGGCGCAGGCCATCGGCTACAATCCGGAAATCATTCTGGCCGGCCGCCGCATTAACGACGATATGGGACGCTACATCGTCGGTCGAATCGTCAAGCTCATGATTCGCAAACAATCACCGGTCGCCAACGCCAATGTTCTGGTGATGGGCCTGACCTTCAAGGAAAACTGCCCTGACCTGAGAAACACCCGCGTCACCGACATCATTGACGAATTCGAAAGCTATGGCGCCAATGTCGATGTCTATGATCCATGGGTCAGTATCACCGAAGCGCAACATGAGTACGGCATTACCCCAATTTCCGAGCTTGAAAACGGCAAATACGACGCGATCGTACTGGCAGTGGCGCATAAGCAATTCCTGGAAATGGGTCTGGAGCGCATCAAGGCTTTAGGCAAGCCAAATGTGGTTACCTATGACGTGAAATATATTTTTAAGCCGGAAGAAACCGACGCACGCTTGTAAGCTTAAAAAAACAAGCCGGATGATGCGATCCCGGGAGGCTAGTCGTGATCTCACATCATCCGGCTTTAGCTAGCGCTTAGTCCATGAGTCTTTGATCATGGTGTAAATAATGTAGATTCTGACCACATGAGTTTCATTGATCTGTATCAATAAAACTTACCAGGCCACGCACTTACCAATCACTGAGCGGTATGTTTCTGCGCCATACATGCCAGCGATATGCCGGGCGATACAGGAAATACCTGCCATTCGCATCGTACAGTTGGATCTGCTGCAACCGGTTCTGTTTGTGTGACTGCAGCAGTTCTTCCAGCCTTTTTTCTACAGCTTGCAACTGCTCCAGCCAAACGTCCAATAACTGTGACTGAATGGCTTTGCTGATTGATTCATCAAATATCAAAAGGCTGTTCGACCGAGATCTACCGGATGACCAGAATTCTGCAGATGTGCGATGTCTCACTCCGGTGAAACTGGCAAGACCTGAAATCAGTTCATCGTCACCGACCAGTTCGGTATTCGGTTGTCCGGAAATTATACCGGGTAGTCGACCATATCCGACTGGCCACAATGCATTGAACAGATTGTCGGCAAATGCCGTGGTATGCAATAACATTTGCATCTCATTCATAATGCCGTGCCAAAACAAGGCATCGTCCCCCGTCGGCAGGAATGGCTGTACACTGCGTCCGACGACTTTGTCAGTCGGGTGTGTCTGCAAGTGGAAATCGGCGCTTAGACGGGCAAGCAAACTGCCGTTTGGCAGCAGCAGTATGTCAGTGAACACATCACTGAAATTTTGCAACAGTAACTCCGCGACACTCTGCATATCCGTTTGAGGCAGCTGTGGCTGTACGGGGCGGTAAAGCAAGAGTTGATCCCGATCGGGTCTGAGCCATACCGGGTCCAGCTGAATCCAGCTGGAAGTTGCAACCTGGTCATATGGCAACAGTGTCAATGCACTCAGAGCTGCCGTTGGAACATCACAACCGTTTTCAAAATCCAGACCGAGTATGGAAAACAGCAGGTGCGCCGCATCGCCTTCAAACGGTTTTTTTTTCGCTTTGCTGAGAACGGATTCCAGCACCGGGAAACGCCCCCGGCCAACCACATCCTTGTCCAGCCTGGCTGCTTCCAGCAAGCCAGGTACGATATAGTGGATTGTCGCCGCAGTCATGAGATACCGGGCCTGATGGCCCGGACCGGTGCTAGCTGCAGAGATGCTCGACGCGGATCATGACCAGTTTGCCATTGATGGTATCGAGGGCTTCAATGCGGCTGATCGCCTGTTGCATGAGTTTTTCATAAACCGCCTGCGTCAGCAACACCAGCGAAGCGTGCGTCTCATCTTCCGGAGGCTCTTTTTGTTGAATCGCTTCGATGCTAATACCAAGATCACCGAGTATGCCGGCCACCTGCGCCACCACACCCGGCTTGTCGGCTACCGACATGCGAAGATAATAACCGGTCTTAACATCACCCATATCAGCCACTTTGATATCGGATAACCGACTGGGCTGGAACGCCAGATGTGGTACCCGATGTTCCGGATCGGCCGTCAGAGCACGTGCCACATCAACGATGTCCGCCACCACAGCAGACGCGGTTGGTTCTGCACCGGCGCCCGCGCCGTAATACAGGGTAGGCCCGACTGCATCACCCTGTACCAGCACGGCATTCATGACACCATCAACATTGGCGATCAACCGCCTGGCCGGAAGCAGTGTCGGATGCACACGTAGTTCAATACCTTTGTCGGTCTTGCGCGTGATGCCAAGATGCTTGATGCGATAACCGAGTTGCTCTGCATAAGACACGTCCTGTGGTTCGATACGGGAAATGCCCTCGGTGTAAGTCTTGTCAAATTGCAGCGGGATACCGAAGGCAATTGAACCGAGAATGGTCAACTTGTGCGCTGCATCAATGCCTTCGACATCAAAGGTCGGATCAGCTTCGGCGTATCCCAGTTCCTGTGCCTCGGCGAGTACATCGGCAAAATCACGGCCTTTGTCACGCATTTCGGTAAGAATGAAATTCCCGGTGCCGTTGATGATGCCGGCAATCCATTCGATTTGGTTGGCCGCCAGGCCTTCACGCACCGCCTTGATGATCGGAATGCCACCGGCAACTGCAGCCTCAAACGCCACCATGACGCCTTGCTTTTCCGCAGCCTCAAAAATTTCATTGCCATGCAAGGCGATCAACGCCTTGTTAGCGGTAACCACATGCTTGCCATTGGCGATGGCCTTGAGCACCAGTTCCTTGGCCGGTGAATAGCCACCGATCAGTTCCACGACGATATCGATGTCCGGATTATCAACCACATCAAAAGCGTTGTCGGTCACCTTGATCCGGTCGAGACCGATGAGCTCATCATGGTTATAGGATTTCGCCGCGGCGTGTGTAATCTGGATATAACAGCCGGCCCGGCGTGCAATTTCCTCTGCATTACGTGTCAGTACATTCAGCGTACCACCGCCAACGGTGCCCAGGCCCAACAGGCCAACATTTACCGGTTTCAATTCAACTCTCCCACTGTTGCCGCCACATTGCGGTCTTGCAATTATTCTTCATTTTCACCAGCGCTACAGCTGTCCATCGGATTTGAACATCTCACGGATGCCCCGGATGGCCTGGCGCGTACGATGTTCGTTCTCGATCAGGCCAAAGCGCACATGATCATCACCATATTCACCAAAGCCGATACCAGGCGATACGGCCACCTTCGCTTCAGCCAGCAGTTTTTTGGAAAACTCAAGCGAACCCATGGACTTGTAGGCTTCGGGAATCGGCGCCCAAAGAAACATGGTCGCCTTGGGTTTTTCGACTTTCCAGCCGATGCTGTTGAGGCCATCACAGAGTACATCACGCCGGCTCTGGTACATGGCGCAGATTTCCTGCACACAGTCCTGCGGGCCTTCGAGTGCGGCGATCGCAGCAATCTGGATCGGCGTGAAGGTGCCATAGTCAAGATAGGATTTGATGCGTGACAATGCCGCCACCAGGGTTTTGTTACCGCTCATGAAGCCGACGCGCCAGCCCGGCATATTGTAACTTTTTGACATCGAAAAGGATTCGACCGCGATGTCCAGCGCGCCCGGCACCTGCAGGATGGACGGCGCCACATAACCGTCAAACACAATGTCGGCATACGCCAGATCGTGCAGCACCCAGATATTGTATTCCTTGGCGATTTCGATGACTTTCTCGAAAAAATCCAGTTCGACACACTGTGTGGTCGGGTTTCCGGGAAAATTCAGCACCAGCATTTTCGGACGTGGCCAGGAATCCTTGATCGCTTCGACCAGCTTTTCAAAGAAATCTACATCCGCCGTCATCGGCACGTGACGCACGTCGGCACCGGCGATAATAAAGCCATAGGGATGAATCGGATAGGCCGGATTCGGCACCAGCACGGAATCGCCCGGCCCCATGGTAGCCAGCGCCAGGTTCGCCAGGCCTTCCTTTGAACCGATCGTGGCGATCACTTGGGTATCCGGATCAAGATCGACGTCGTAACGTTTTTTGTACCAGTTACTCATGGCGCGGCGTAAGCGTGGGATACCCTTGGACATCGAATATCGATGGGTGTCCTTGCGCTGGGCGGCTTCCACCAGCTTGTCAACAATGTGTTTCGGGGTCGGCTGGTCGGGGTTGCCCATGCCGAAGTCGATGATGTCCTCGCCGCGTGCTCGCGCCTTTGCCTTGAGTTCATTTACAATGGCAAAAACATAGGGCGGCAGCCGCTTGATGCGGCGGAATTCATCCATTTCGGGTGTTGACACAGGGGCCTCGGACTGGTTTGTTCACAATATAAAAGACAAACGCGTAAGCTACCTGAGCGCCCGCTAAAATTCAAACGGAATCAGCCGGATCGTGGAAGATTGCCGCCCTGTAAAACAGGAGGAAACCGTCAGATGAAATTTGCTCTCACAGACACCGGGGAAGCCAACACCATCACCGCCTATTCCAGCGGGGAATTTCGCGTCGGCCAACAGGATTTTCAGGGCAGTCTACTGGTCTCGACGCATGCCGTTAGTGATGGCTGGCCGGTAAACAGTGTTGCGGAGATTGATGCTCAAGTGATCGAGGCGTTGCTGGAAAGAAAACCGCAGACCATCATCATCGGGACGGGTAAAACCTTGCAGTTTCCGGAGTACGAGTTGTTGGAAAATCTGGCCGGCAAACACGTTGGCGTCGAAGTCATGGACACGCCTGCCGCCTGCCGCACCTACAACATTCTGGTGGCAGAAGGTCGCAATGTGCTGGCTGCGCTGATCCCAGTATAAAAGCAGCGACTATTTGAAAATGGTATCGATGGAATAACCGTCCTGTTCGAGGATATTTCTCAAGCGACGTAATGCGTCGATCTGGATCTGGCGAACACGTTCGCGTGTCACACCCAGCTCATTGGCCACCTGCTCCAGCGTGGAGTTCTCGTAGCCGTGCAAACCAAAACGCCGCTCAACCACTTCGCGCTGCTTGTCATTGAGCTTGCTCAACCAGGCATCGAGATTGGCGTTGAGGCCATCATTCTGGATGGTGTCGGTTGGGTCCTTGGCCGCTTCATCCGGGATGCTGTCGAGTAACGGCTTTTCCGCATCCTTGCCAAACGGCATATCAACCGAGGTAACCCGTTCATTTAGGCCGAACATGCGTTTGACTTCACTGATCGGCTTGTCGAGCAATTCGGCAATGTCTTCGGAAGTTGGTTCGTGATCGAGTGTCTGGCTCAGCTGGCGCGCCGCGCGCAGATAGACATTGATTTCCTTGACCACATGAATCGGCAGACGAATGGTGCGTGTCTGGTTCATGATGGCGCGTTCGATGGTCTGGCGAATCCACCAGGTGGCGTAGGTCGAGAAGCGAAAGCCTCTTTCCGGATCAAATTTCTCAACTGCGCGAATCAGGCCGAGGTTGCCTTCCTCGATCAAATCTAACAAGGCCAGCCCGCGATTCATGTAGCGTCGCGCAATTTTCACCACCAGCCTGAGGTTGCTTTCGATCATGCGCTGCCGACCAGCGGCATCGCCTTTTTGCGCCAGTCTGGCGTAATGCACCTCCTCTTCCGCTGTCAGCAGTTTGGATGCGCCTATTTCACTGAGGTAAATTCGTGTCGGATCCAGTTGCCCGTCTGAGCCTGATGCGATTGACTCGGGTTTTACCGTTTCAACTTCTTTCTCATCGGCATCATCGGTATCCTCGTCAGCAACAAACACATCGACATCTTCGTCACTGTCAATGATGAGAGTGTCCTCATCATCGTCAATCTCAAGAGCATCGGTTGAATTGTCAGTTTTTTGGACCATTAACGCTTGTCTCCTCCGCCATAGAATACCGTCGTGCTAATTTCGCGCAGTTATTTTCCAGGTAGTAGTGCAACAGGGTTGATGGGTTTGCCGTTCTTACGGATTTCAAAATGTAACGCTGGCTTGCCATCATCTATCAGACCCATTTCTGCAATCTGCATTCCTTTGGTGACCTGATCGCCTTCTTTTACCTTCAGGCTTCGATTGTGCCCGTAGGCACTCAGGTAAGTATTATTATGTTTTATGATAATAAGCTTACCGTAACCAATTAGTCCACTACCACTGTAAACAACTTTGCCCGACTCAGCCGCGACGATTTTCTGTCCGGTTCGTCCTTCGAGCTTTATTCCCTTTCTAGTATCGTCACGCGATTTGAAACCTTGAATAATTTTTCCCCGTGTCGGCCATGTCCAACTGAGGTTTTTTCTGTTGTGAGACACAGGTTCAACTTTTTTGGAAACCTGTCTGGATTCCGGTTTTTTGGGTCGTGATTTGCTGTGGCTCGCCACTTTTTTTGACGCACGTGTGCGTAGCACCTGCCCGGTAAAAATCGTGTACGGATATGCGATCGCATTCCATGCCGCCAGTTGTTTGTAATCAACACCTGTCTGCCAGGCAATGCCATAAAGGGTATCGCCTTTTTGCACACGATAAATACCGCTGTTGTTGACAGCAGGAGCGTGGCTTTTGCGTGATGGTTGCGTTGAGGAAACAATTTTCGCCGGTTGCCTGGCGGGCGTTTCATGACTGGCCACCGGCGCTTTCCAGGTGCTGGTGCAGCCCGACAACAACATCACCATCAGCAGGGGAAGAAAAAGAAGCAGTGTTACGAGATGCCTGTAATAGTTATATTGTGCGAATCTCATGGCAAGGCAGGACGACGTCTGTGATGCTTTTCAAGTATCCCCTTGTCTGCCGTCGATAGCAAGTTTACTGCTTTGCATAAAACACCACAGCGACAATCACCAGAACAGTCAGCCAACCTAGCAGGTCAACATACTGCCTGAGTTTGTTTTCCATGCGTTCACCCCCCCATGACATCAGGCTCGCCACCAGAAAAAAACGTGCGCCGCGGCCGATCATGGAAGCGATGACAAAGGGCAACAACGCCATGGAAATCACGCCGGCCGTTATGGTGAACACCTTGTAGGGAATCGGCGAAAAACCGGCGACGAAGATCGCCCAGAAACCCCATTCGTCAAACCACTGCTTGGCCAACAGGAATTTCTCGTGATAGCCGAACTCGATCAACCAGGGTTCCACCAGTTCAATCGCAAACAGCCCGATGAAGTAGCCGAGCAGTCCGCCAACCACTGATGCCAGTGTGGTGATTGCCGCATAGTTCCAGGCCTTCTCGGGCTTGGCCATGCTCATCGGCGCCAGCATGACGTCCGGCGGGATCGGAAAAAAAGACGACTCGGCAAAGCTCAGCCCCGCCAGATAACGCGTGGCGTGACGATGTCGCGACCACTGCAGCACACGCTCATAGATTGGTGAAAACAGACGCACTAGATGACTCCTCCAAGCAGCGGCACAAAGCTGACGCGTTCGATGAATTCCTTGTCATAGCCGTCCTCGGTTTTGGTCACGCGGATCAGAATTTGTTCTTCCTTGTTGCCAACCGGCATGATCATGACACCTCCAGGTTTCAGCTGATTGACCAGACTCAGTGGAATACCCTCCGGCGCCGCTGTGACGATGATGCCGTCAAAAGGTGCATATTCCGGCATACCCATACCGCCATCCGAATGTTTGAGTTTGACATTGCGCACCTGCAACTGGCGGAATAACTGTTGCACCTGCTTGTGCAAGGCGGCAATTCTCTCGACGCTGTACACCCGCGTCACCAGCCTGGACAAAATAGCGGTCTGGTAACCCGAGCCGGTACCCACCTCAAGCACATACTTGACCGGCTGTGTGTGACTGAGCAATTCCTGCGTCATGCGCGCAACAATGTACGGCTGCGAGATGGTCTGGCCATGGCCAATCGGTAGCGCGGTATCTTCATAGGCGCGACTGGCGAGTGCTTCATCCACAAACAGATGACGTGGCATTTCCCGGATGGCGTTCAACACGGCAAGATTGCTGATACCCTCGCTTTTCAGCCGCTCGACCAGACGTTCGCGCGTGCGTTGCGAAGTCATGCCGATGCCGCGATGCTGAATGCTCATCATATCAACAGATACCCGCCAGCCATTGCTCAACCGAACTCAGGGAATCGTAGTTAGTCAGATCCACCTTGATCGGCGTGACCGACACATAACCCTCGCGAATCGCATGGAAATCGGTACCGGGGCCGGCATCCTGTTCGGCGCCGGCGGGGCCGACCCAATAAATGGTTTTGCCGCGCGGGTCCGTTGTTTGCACCACAGGCTCAGCCTTGTGGCGATGGCCGAGGCGTGTGGTCTTATAGCCTCGCAGTTCCGCATAGGGCCGGTCCGGTACATTGATATTAAGAATGCTGGATGCGCTCAACGATGACTGGTTCAGCAGCTTGACCATTTCCAGCGCCACTCTGGCACCTGTTTCAAAATATTGCGGATTGTGCGATTCCATGGAAATCGCCAATGCCGGAAACCCTAGGAAACGGCCTTCGGTCGCGGCCGCCACGGTACCTGAATACAGCACGTCATCGCCGAGATTGGCGCCGGCATTGATGCCGGAAACGACCATGTCTGGTTCCTGCTCCAGCAGGCCGGTAATCGCCAGATGCACACAGTCAGTTGGAGTGCCATCGACACTGATGAAACCGTTTTGTTGCGGCGTGGCGCGCAACGGGTTTTCCAGGGTCAGCGAATTGCTGGCGCCGCTGCGGTTGCTCTCCGGTGCAACGACGGTGATGTCGGCGATCTGCGCCAGCGCGTTTGCCAGCGCCACAATGCCCGGCGCCTGAAAGCCATCGTCGTTACTTATGAGAATGCGCATTTAAACCGCTAAATGAAAACAACACTTAATGCGTGAATATACGGGAAATTACCCATACAAGACAGTCCAATTTTGCCGCTTTTCATGCTAGTTTCTACTCATGTCCGGCGACGACAAGCAATCCGACAACCATGATGTTGATTTCCGCGAGCTGATGGCCGATGTAACGCCATTGGAACAGGACAAGATCGCCAAACCGCAAGGCAAACGCCGGCCCAAACCCTTGCATCTTCAGGTTGAAGAATCGGAAGAAGAACTCGCCGATCTCAGCATCGAAACCGGCGAAGTGCTGGAGTTTCAACGCCCCGGCGTGCAAAACCGCGTATTCCATGACCTCAAACGTGGTTACATCGAAGCCGAAGCCACACTGGACCTGCACGGCATGCGGGTGGTCGAAGCGCGCCAGGCGATGTCACGTTTCCTGCAGCAATCCGGTCGCAAAGGTCGGCGTTGTGTGCTCATCATTCACGGCAAGGGCCAGGGTTCCAGGGACCAGCAGCCGGTACTGAAACAGAAAACCAACCAGTGGCTCAGGCAAAGAGACGAAGTGCTGGCATTTTGCTCGGCGCCACGCTGGAATGGCGGCACCGGCGCCACTTATGTGCTGTTATCCCGTAAATACGAATACTGACGGCACCCCTCTTCAGTAAACAGAAGCTTCACCTTCAGGCCGCGTTTTGAACAGTTTCAGCGTCCAGAAATATTGCTCGGGACAATCTTCGAGTGTCTGCTCAATCATCTGGTTCATTAACAGGGTATCCATATCCTGATCCGAGGTGGGAAAACCGAGCATCGGTTCAAACAGTTTGACGCGGTATTTTTGCTGCTGCAGATCATAACAACTGAAACAGGGTAACACCTCGGCATTGCAGGATTTGGCCAGTTTGCCGAGCAAGGGAATGGTGGCTTTGGTTACGCCGAAAAACGGCGCGAATACCGAGACTTCGGGCCCCAGGTCCTCATCAGCCAGATAAATGATGACCTTGCCTTCACCGGCCAAGCGCAGCAACGGCCGGAAACCTTCATCACGCGTAAAAGGTTCACAATCGAAACGCTGGCGCCCGCACGAGATCATGTAATCTACCACCGCATTATCAAATGGCTTGTAGGGGCCGGCGCTGGCATATTGCATACTGATGGCGGCGACCGCAAAGTCCAGACCGGTGCAATGCGACAGCAGGATCAGCACATTCTTGCCATCTGCCCTGGCCTTTTCGATTAAATCAAAACCCTCAAACTGTAAATGTTTTTTCAGACGATCATCCGATGCCCACCAGATCAGGCCGTAATGCACCAGGCCGCGCATCAGAAACTGAAAATGCCGCTTGGCCATTGTTTTAGTCTGTTCTGCTGGCAGGTCAGGAAAACACAGGCGCAGGTTGGTAAGCACCACGTTGAAGCGCTTGCGGTTGATTTTGGCCAGCACATTTCCCAGTTTGCCACCGATGTTGTCAAGCGCTGCGGTTGGCAACAACGTCAGTAAATAAAAAATGCCCAGTAAAAACCAGGTCAGCCAGAATCTTGGATGCAGCAAGGATATGCTGAAGCCGGAGCGAGAATTCAAGGTAATTTCACCGTACAGTCAATATGGTTCGGCAGGATTTGAAACAGATTATAAATTATGACCAACGAATCGACGCTATAATAAACATTAATTTTTACGAATGACACGTAGCAGGAATGCAAAAACATCTCTATCCATGGAACTGCCATAACGCGCTCACGCTGAAGCCGACGATTGGCCAGTTAATGGATCTTTGTGAAGAAAATTACGCACAGGTCATGCGGCTGGCGCCGGATCTGCAAGCCATGCAGGGACATTATCTGTCGAGCAAGCAGCCACATCTGGACCTGCACCTTGAGGTGGTTGAGCAGTCTCCCTACACCACCCTGGTGCACCTGACCTATTTTTTCGACAACAGCAAGCAGGCCGATCCCGATGCGCTGCTGCGCATCTACCATGATTCCAGACAGGTGGAAGTCGTGGACCTGAAACAACAGGCTTTGCCGGTGGTGCGCAACTTCGACCATCCCGGCCTGTTGCTGAAATGGCGCGCCAATGTCTTTATCTCCAAATGGCTGAGCTATTGCCTGCACCAGCAGCATCAATTCGGTCGCCACAGCCAGGTCGAACAGCCGGATTTCCAGGATTCGGTACTTTCCGAAGCCGATATCTGAAACTTATTCCCAAATTTGAGTCAAAAAGTATTGCTAGTCTGAGAAAAACAGTGCTAGGCTTATTCCCTAGTAATTTACTAGGTTATTTTTCTCTCGGGAAAATCATGTGAGGCTAATATGAGACTATCGACAAAAGGACGTTACGCTGTGACTGCCATGCTGGATCTCGCGCTGCACGGCGTTGAGCATCCGGTGACGCTCGCAGACATTTCCAATAACCAGGGCATTTCCCTGTCCTATCTCGAGCAATTGTTCGCCGCATTGCGCGCCAAAGGACTGGTGAAAGGCGTCAGAGGACCGGGAGGCGGATACTACCTGGGCCGTCCCGCGGATGAAATTTCCGTGGCGAACATCATTTGCGCCGTCGACGAATGGGTGGAATTTACCCGCTGTAAAGGGCGTGAAGATTGCAACAGTGGTCAACGCTGCCTGACGCACAGTCTGTGGAACGACCTCAGCAAGCAGATTTACGAGTTCCTGACCGAAATCACGTTGGCGGAACTGGTTGCAAAGGGCGAACACCGCAGCGGTTGTGGCAACAAGAAAGTCACCCTCGACGACAAGGCCGCCTGAGCAAACAATTGATCCGTGACAACAGCGCACGCGTTGGCCTGCGGCGCTGTTGATCAATCAAACCTGGGCTGGCGGCAACTGCATGATCACCCGGGTTCCCTCGGCCTGACTCGATTGTGCTTCGATGCGGCCACCGTGGGATTCAATAATGCGTTTGACAATGTTCAGGCCAAGGCCGGTACCGTGCGCCCGCGTGGTAAAAAACGGCTCGAAGATCCTCGTCAGTAATTCCTCCGGAATCGTTTCACCCTGATTATGGATGTCCATGGTCAGCCAATGGCTGAGCGGGTCATAACTGATGGTCCAGAGAATCAGGCCGGCATCCTCGCTGGCCTGGATGGCATTATCGGTCAGGTTGATAAACACCTGCTTGAGCCGATCCGGGTCGACTTCGGCTTCCGGCATGCTTTCCGGCGCAATGATTTCCATACGCAATGACCTAGCCTGCAGGTTGTTGTGTTTGATTTCGCGCACATCCTGGAGCAACTGCGCCACATTCACCTGGCTGGTGTGCAACACCAGCGGCTTGGAATACAGCAGTATGTCTTCCATCAATCCCTGCATACGCTCGGCTTCGGCGCTGGCCAGCTCGGCGCGTTTACGCGCATTGTCGGTAAGTTCGGAATGGCGGAAATAATCCAGCGCCATGGTGATGGTGGCCAACGGGCTGCGAATTTCGTGCGCGATGCCGGTGGCAAAACGACCGATGGCCGCCAGATGCTGGTATTCAGCCAGCTTGACCGTGCGGTTAAAGCTCAGGGTAATGAGCAGGGAAATATTCTTCAATAACGACAGATGCTCTTCGGTGTAGGCATGCGACTGGCGTGAGGCAAACACCAGTACACCGCGCAATGCGCCCTGCTCGTCCAGCGGCAGAAAAATCGACTCCTTGCAGCCCTTGCTGATGAGAATGTCGAGGAAGCGATACACCTTGGTGTTCTGTTTCAGGCGTTCCGCAATATCCGGAATGTGCAGCGGCCGCTGTTCCAGCATGGATTGCTCCAGCAGCGTGCCGTGCAGATCAAAACGGATTGAGCCGAAGCTTTCCGCCTGCCGGTCCGCATAACCGCGCTCCAGCTGAATCTTGTTGTCACCGGTGACAAACAGGATGCCGATCCAGTCGAGCGGCAGCAGTTGTGAAAATTCCTCGGAAATGAACTGCAGTACCTCGTCGAGATTGCTGCCCTCCTGCAGGCGCGTCATGAGCTGAAACACCACATCGAGGTGCTTGTTGAGATGATTGAACTGCTGGCTCATCAGGCCGATTTCATCGCGGCTGCGCACCGGCAGTTGCATGGTGAAATTGCCCAGCGCCGCGTTACGCATGCCCTGGCTGGTTTCGCCCAGTGGCTTGATTACCCGATAATAAAACCAGATAAAGATGCCGATGGTCGTCACCAGTGCCGCCAGCAGGAAAAACTGGTTCAGGCGCGCCACCTGTTGCTGGCTTTGCTGTGCGTGCTGCGTCAGCTTGTCGATCAACTGATCCGCCGCCTGGGACAATTCCTTGCCATGCAGGTTGATGTAACCGGCCGCTTGCTCCAGTTGCGGCATGGAAACACTCGGACCCAGGCGCGCCATGAGTTTTTCGCGCCAGTGCCGCCACAGATCGTGCAGGGCTTTCACCGCCAGCTCGGCCTCCTCACTGAGGCGGGTTTCCATCATGTCGTCCATGCCGGTGACGTTCTGCGCAAACTGCTGCGACATGAAAGCATCCTCGATCATGTCGAACGTCTCGATGTGCGACATAAGATCCTGGTAATACAGATTCAGGTCACGTTCGTAGGCCGAAGCATCCTGCGGCGCATTGGCGATGTAATTCATCGCCTGCATCGACAGTTGCTGCGAAGCATGTTGCAGCTTGCCGCCGAGCTGGATGATTTTTTCGTTTTGCAGCTGGGTGGCAAGCGTGTACTGCGAGACCACGATGGTGCCGATCATCGCGCCAATCAGCAGCAACAACACCAGCACGATCTGAAACTTGAGGCTGTGAAGAAAATCAGTCATATAAAATTCGCTTTCGGGTAATTCATAACAGGACCCTGGTTTGGCGCCAAATATTGCCGCAGTATCCTTGTTGTATTGTTTATCGCCGCATGAATCCACATAATGGCTGATTTTCATCCTTGAACGCACCATGATGCAGACAGATACCGAAAACCTCAGCAGCATTCTCGATTTCATCCGCTGGACCACCAGCCAGTTCAATCAACAGGGGCTGTTTTTTGGTCATGGCACCGACAATGCACTCGATGAAGCCATCGCTCTGGTACTATACAGCCTGTCGCTCGACCATTCGATTCCGCCCGAATATCTGTCCGCCCGGGTCACGCCATCCGAGAAAAAACGCATCCTGGTGCTGGTGGCCGCGCGCATCGAAAGTCGCCAGCCGCTCGCCTACCTGACCAATGAGGCCTATTTCGCTGGCCTGAAATTTTATGTCAATGAACATGTGCTGGTGCCGCGCTCGCCGATTGCTGAGCTGATCGGCAACAGCTTCTACCCCTGGGTCGAGCCTGACCAGGTTCACCGCGTGTTGGACCTGTGCACCGGCAGTGGTTGTATCGGCATCGCCAGTGCTTATGCCTTGCCGCATGCCGAAGTCGTACTCAGTGATGTGTCGGAAAAAGCGCTTGAAGTCGCCAACCGTAACATCAGTGAACACCACCTCGAATCGCGCGTCAGCGCCGTGCAATCCGATGTCTTTGATGCACTGGACGGACAGACCTTTGATCTGATTGTTTCCAACCCGCCCTATGTTGCGAGTGATGAATACGCCGACCTGCCGACCGAATACCAGCGCGAACCAAGAATCGGCCTGGAAGCCGGTGCCGACGGCATGGATATCGTCAGCCGCATTCTGCGCGAATCCGCCGCGCACCTGAACACAGGTGGTATCATAGTGGTCGAAGTGGGCGCCAGCGCCGACCTGCTCATGCAACGTTATCCCGGCGTGCCGTTCAACTGGATCGAGTTCGAACACGGCGGTGATGGCGTATTCACGCTGAGCAAGGTCGAACTGCTGCAATACGCGCAGGAATTGAGCGAGGTATAACAGCATGAGTTTGCAACACGCCAGCAGCGTCGCTGAATACATTGAATGAGACAAACAGGCGAACGAAGAACGACTACCCTGCTTCCTGCCCCATCCGGAGCCGCTGTAAGCAGGTCTCGAAGCTTGATGTGCGTCAAGAAAGCATTACTGGAAAGAGGTAGAATGCCGCGATGAATCAACAACTTGTCTTTGATTTCGAGCTGATCCGTAAATACGATCAGTCCGGCCCGCGCTACACCTCGTACCCGACCGCGATCCAGTTCCACGAGGATTTTGGCGCCGAGCAATACCGCCAGGCCGCGCTGGAAAGCAATGCCGGCGAACCGGCGCTGTCGCTGTATTTCCACATCCCGTTCTGCGACACCGTGTGTTTTTACTGCGGCTGCAACAAGATCGCCACCAAGGACCGCAGCAAGGCGCAGCCGTATCTCGATCGTGTTTATCGCGAATTGGCCATGCAGAGTGAGTTGTTCGGACCCAACCGCAAAATCGAACAGTTGCACTGGGGTGGCGGCACGCCAACGTTCATCAGCCAGGAACAGATGGCCGAGCTGATGCGGGTCACCGGCGAAAATTTTGACCTGCTTGACGACGACACCGGCGAGTACTCCATTGAAATCGATCCGCGCGAAGCCAACGCAGAAAGCATCGCGCTGTTGCGCAGTATTGGCTTCAACCGCATGAGCCTTGGCGTGCAGGATTTTGATGACCAGGTGCAACGTGCCGTCAACCGCATCCAGTCGGAAGAACAAACCATTACTGTACTCGAGGCGGCGCGTGAACAAGGCTTTCGCTCGCTCAGCATCGACTTGATTTACGGCCTGCCGTTTCAGTCGGCGCGCTCGTTTGAAAAAACACTGGATCGCGTCATCGCCGCTTCGCCTGACCGGATGTCGGTGTTCAATTACGCGCACCTGCCACAGATTTTCAAACCGCAGCGCCGCATCAATGAGGCCGACCTGCCCAGCGCGCAGGAAAAGCTCGACATCCTGACCATGACCGCCGACAAGCTGGCCGCCGCCGGTTATGTCTACATTGGCATGGACCACTTCGCCAAGCCTGACGATGAACTGGCGCAGGCGCAACGCGAAGGCACGCTGTACCGCAACTTCCAGGGCTATTCGACGCACGCCGAATGCGACCTGGTCGGTATCGGCATCACCTCGATCGGCATGGTCGGCCCGACCTACTCACAGAACCTGAAATCCATCGACGATTACTACACCACCATCGATGCTGGCAAGCTGCCGGTGTTCCGTGGCCTGCGCCTCAGTCATGACGATGAAGTGCGTCGCGATGTCATCACCAAATTAATCTGCAACTTTGTGCTGGATTTTCATGACATCGAAACCAGTTGGTCGATCGACTTTCACGATTACTTCAACGCAGAACTCAAACGCCTGCAACCGATGCAGGATGATGGACTGCTGGAAGTCACAGACAGCGGCATTACTGTATTGCCGAAAGGCCGTTTCCTGATCCGCAACATCTGCATGGTGTTTGACTATTACCTGCAGCGCCAGCAAGGCAAAGCCAGTTTTTCCAAAGTCATCTGACGACGTTCAGGTCTGCGGCAGATAAATATCGTAACGCGTGTTCGGGCTGTTGATGCTGGCATGCGGTTCGATGCCGGCCAGATACTCCGCATTCTTCGGCCGCTTCACCGTCACGCGTTTGTTGGCCCGCTGCAAAGCCAGCAGCAGCAACTCGCCACTGTCCTCATCCTTGCCGACCAGTTGCTGCAACAAACGCATCTCTTTTTTGACCAGCGCCGATTTGCGCCGCTCAGGATACATCGGGTCCAGATAAATGGTATCCGGATACTGCTCTTCGGTAAGTTGCTGCAAATAATCACGGCTGTCATGAAACAGCAAATGCATGCGCTGGCAGATATCACTGACTTCTGCATGGCTGGCCGCACGCTGCAAGGCGTCGTCGAGCAAGGCCGCCATCACCGGGGAACGCTCCAGCATATCGACCTGACAGCCGAGACTGGCCAGCACGAAAGCGTCCCGACCAAGGCCGGCCGTCACATCCAGCACCTGCGGCAGAAAACCGGCCTTGATCCCCACCGCGCGCGCCAACGGTTGATTCCGGCCGCCGCCAAACAAACGCCGATGCTGATTTTTCCCCGCCGTGAAATCCAGGTTCAGGCATTGCTGCTGCTTGCCCTGCCCAAAACAACAGGACAGGACTTGACCCTGCCATTGCAGATGCAGTTCGCCCGCGGACAGGGTCGCAGTCGATGCTGTCGGCACAAAACCATAGCGCTGCGCCAGCTCGGCGGCCGCCATCGGTATTCCGGCATCGGATAACACCAGCATTTGCAAGGTTTCTGCAATTTCACTCACGGAAGGCGTGACCTATAAAAATTTCTTTAAATGAAATGAATTTAACGATTTAATTACAAAATCTAATAACCCATCAAAACAAGAGGAAGCTTATCCATTATGGATTACGTCATCAAAAAAGCGGACGCCGCCGCCCTGCGAACTGCGTGCCTGGTATTCCCGATTTTTTCCACCAACCGTCTGCCGACAGCACTCAAGCAAATTGATGATTCCTCTGATGGCTTTATTAAGAACATACTCAAAAAAGGCGACCTGAAAAACGGTGAATCCTGCCAGACGCTGCTGATTTACGATGTGCCCAACGTGACCTCAGAGCGCCTGCTGATCGTCAATTGCGGTGACGAGAAAAAATTCGACGAAAACGTTTTTGCCGGTATTGCGGCAACCGCCATCAGCCGTCTGCACACATCACACAGCACCGATGCCAGCGTGGTATTGCCCGAGTTCAGCAATGCCCATCAAGCCTATACCATGGTGCGTGCTTTTGTCGAAAGCGCTGAAAAAAGCATTTATGAATTCAATCAGTGCAAAAGTGAACCGCATGTCAACAAGCGGCCACTGAAGAAAATCACCTTGCTGGTGGCCGACGCCAAACACAAAGCCAGTGTCAGCAAGGCCGCCAGTCATGCCAGCGCGATTGCCCATGGTCAAAGCCTGGCGAAGGACCTGGCCAACCTGCCCGGCAATATCTGCACACCGACCTATCTGGCCGAACAGGCGCAGCAGATCAAACGCGGTGTGCGCAAGCTCAAGGTCGACATCCTCGAAGAAAAGGACATGCAGCAGCTCGGTATGGGCGCACTGCTGTCGGTTTCACGCGGCAGTCGCCAGCCGGCCAAACTGATTGTCATGGATTACAAAGGCGCCTCGGCGAAACAGAAACCGATTGCGCTGGTCGGCAAGGGCCTGACATTTGATGCCGGCGGCATCTCGATCAAACCGGCGGCCAACATGGACGAAATGAAATACGACATGTGTGGTGGCGCCACCGTGCTGGGCGTGATTCAGGCCTGTGCGGAACTGGAGCTACCGATCAATGTCGTCGGTATAGTGCCGTCTTCGGAAAACCTGCCCGATGGTGATGCCAACAAACCCGGCGACATCGTCACCAGCATGTCGGGTCAAACCATTGAAATCCTCAACACCGATGCCGAGGGCCGTCTGATTCTGTGTGACGCGCTGACCTATGTCGGCAAATTCGAACCCTCCAGTGTGATCGACATCGC
>JASFVP010000082.1:0-8745 GCA_050049775.1 Chromatiales bacterium | reverse complement strand
GATTGCTGTTTGTCCTGTTGCTGCTTTGTTTGTTGTGATTCCGCTTGCTGTTGCCTGGCGTCCTGTTGCTTGTCTTGCTGTCCGGACTCGGATTGCTGGTCCTGTTGCTGATTCTGTTGTTGCGACTGCTGCTCCTGCTGTTGTTCCTGCTCCTGTTGTTGACGCAACAGATCCTCGATGATTTTTTTATTGGTGATAGCGTCCTGCATGTCTGGTTGCTGTTGCAAGGCTTGCTCGTAACTTTTGATGGCCTCTTCATATTGGCCAAGATGTGCCAGTGTATTGCCATGGTTATACCAGGCATCGGCACTGTCATCCTTGGCAAATTGTTCCGCGGCCTGCTGGTACTGCTGTTGCTTGTACAGGGCGCTGCCGATCAAGCGTGGGTCGGATGACAGGCTGGCGGCATCCTGCAGGCGTTGCTGTTGCAGGGCCTGAGCCGCCTGTTGCTCGCGTGTCTGCCACAGGTCCTGCCAGCCAAACGCATAAGCCGGTTGTGGCGGCAGGTAAATGCCGAACAGCAACAGACTGAACAGCCAACCACGGCGAAATGCCAATGCGGCCAGTGGTAACAACAGTACGCTGAGCAGCGGGCCGTTTTCGCGCCATCGCTGCTGTTCCACGGCAGTCTGGCTTTTGCCATTGGTTGTCTGTAATGCCGCCTGGCTCAGCAAATAATCGATATCGCCATCGTCGGTGCGAATACGGCTGTAGCGACCGCCGCCCAACTCGGCCAGTTTGCGCAGCTTGTCCTCTTCAAGGCGGGCGAGCACCGGCTTGTCCTGTTCATCCAACAGTACGCCACCACGGCCATCACTGATCGGCGCGCCGGTCGGCGTGCCGACACCCAGTATCGAAATACGCTGGCCTTGCTCGTGCAGTGCCTTGATCTTCATCGTGGTCAGTGCGGATTCGTAACCGTCACCGATGACCAGGATATCGCCGGCACTGATGCTGGCCTGTTGCAGCAAATCAGCGGCCTGCTGCAGGCCAAGGTCCATGCGGCTGCCCTGGGCCGGCATGATGTCCGGTTCGAGCACCCGCAGTTGCGAACGAATGGTTTCATTATCCCGTGTCAGTGGCGTGACGCTGAAAGCATCACCGGCGAATACCACCAGGCCGATCTGGCCTTCGCGTTCGCGTTTGAGAATGTCTTGCAGTTTCAAACGTGCACGTACCAGCCGCGAGGGTTTCAGGTCGGTGGCGTTCATTGACGCCGACAGGTCCAGCACCACAACCAGCGATTGGGGCGTTTGGAAAACGGCTTGCGGTATTTTTTGCCAGACCGGATTGGCCAGTGCCACGATCGCCAGGATTCCGCCCAGCCCGAGCAACAGGCTGGGCCAGATGCTTTGTCCGGTCTGTTTGCCGGTCAGTAGCTGCTCCAGCAATTGTGGTTCGATGACTTTACGCCAGGCGGTGTCACGTTGTTTACGGTACTGCAGCAGTCCGATCCACACTGCCAGCGGCACCAGCAACAGTAGCCATTGCGGATAAAGAAAATGAAACTGCTCAGGCATAGCGGTTTCTCATGGCAGCGACAACAACAGCTATGGCCAGCGCCAATGCCAGTGGCCAGGCATAAAGCTCCTGCACCGGCCGGAAGGTCTGGCTGACATCGGCGGCCGGTTCGATTTCATCGAGCAGGGCATAAATCTGCCGCAATTGACGACTGTCGCGAGCGCGGAAATAGCGTCCACTGGTTTTGCTGGCAATTGCCTTGAGGGTATCTTCATCCAGATCGTTGCCGAGCAATTGTGCACCAAGAAAACCCGGCACCATGACATGGTCATCGCCAACGCCAATAGTGTAGATGCGAATGCCTTCCTGGGCGGCAAGATCGGCCGCCTTGAGTGGATCAACATAGCCGTAGGTATTGGCGCCATCGGTGAGTAACACCAGGATGCGGTTTTCAGCCGGTTGTTTGCGTAGGCGCTTCACGGCCAGACCGATGGCGTCGCCGATGGCGGTTTCCTTGCCCGCCAGTCCCACCGCAGCTTCATTGAGCAGAATGCGCACCGTGCGGCGGTCATAACTGAGCGGGGCCTGTAGATAAGCGTGCCGGCCGAACAGGATCAGACCGAGGTAATCGCCACTGCGTTGTTCGATGAACTCACCGGCGAGCGCCTTTACGGCCGTCAGTCGGGAGACTGGCTGGCCATTCAATTGCATGTCTTCGTTGGTCATGCTGCCGGAGATATCCACCGCCAGCATCATGGTGCGGCCACTGACTGGTATATGAATACTTTCGCCTATCCATTGCGGCCGTGCGGCGGCAATCACCAGCAACAGCCAGCCGAACAATGCCAGCAAGCGATAGCCACGTTTTGACTGTTGCAGCGTTTGCTGGTGTTGCAGGCTTTGCAGCATGCCATAAAATGGAAACAGCAACGCCACCTGATGAGTGTTGGCACGCGGCAACAATCGATAAACCAGCCAGGGCAGGATGACCGCCGTCAACAGCCAGGGCCAGGCGAACTCAAACTGCATGTGCCTGCTTCCGTTGTGTCTGGCGTGGCCGGCGTAATTGTTGCTTCGCCCAGCTTTGTGCCAGTTGCAGTAGCTGTTGCCGGTCACGATCCGTCAGCGGTGTGCTGGATTGGCGGTAGGGCAATTCAACCAGCAGTTGAGCAATACCTTGAGTAAACACCAGACCATGAGACTGTTGCTCAAGAAACTTCAGCCATTGCTGGCCGCTCAGTGAAGCAACCTGTGACTGCGGGTAACAGGTGATGGCAAGTTGGCGCAGCAGGCGGGTAATGGCGGTGACATATTCGATATTGTCCAGTTGGGCGCCATGGTTCGACAGTTGCCGAAAATGCCTGAGCACACGCCGGCGCCAATGCCAGCGGTGATACAGTCGCCACAAACTGCGCAGCAACAACAGCAGCAAGATGAGACTGACCAGCGTTACCAGCCACCAGCCGGGCGCCGGCGGCCACCAGCCGGGTGTGGTCGGTAGATGGATGTCACGTAATTGCGCCAGGCTTTCGGCGGGCGTATTCACCGATGGCGTCTCCAGTGTTTTTGCCGGGTTTCGAAATGACTGAACAATTGTTGCAGGCGCGATAGCGCATCATCCGTGGTTGATAAGGTCAACAGCGGGATGGCGAGTTGCCGGCTGATATCCTGGATCAGGGATTGGCGTTGCTGAAACCACTGTCCATAGTCGTGTAGCACGGTTTGATCACGGGTGTTGAGCACGGCCTGGTTGCGACCATCGCTGACAACGTAACGATTCGGTGGCGGTGCCGTGTTCTCCAGCGGGTCCTGTAGTCGGAGCAATACCAGTTCGGCGTTGTGTTTGAGGCGTGACAGTTGCTGGCGACTGTGTTCGTCGAGACGGTAAAAATCACTGAGTATGAAAACCAGGCTACCGGGTCGCGCCAGACGTAGCAGGCGGTTGAACGACTCATTGATGTGCGGTTGGATATCGGATTGCTCGAACAGCGCATGCTTCGGTTGGCTGTGCGTGGCCAGTTGCTGCAGATAGGCCAGCACACCGCGTTTGCCGCCTTTGGGTTGTAGCTCGATATGCTGGCTGTTGGCGATCAGTCCACCGATCCGGTCGCCGTTATTGACGGCCGACCAGGCCAGCAGCGCTGCCGTGCGGCAGGCCAGTGCCGACTTGAACTGGCCACGGCTGGCAAAAAACATGCTGCGGTTGAGATCGGTCATGATGATGACCGGACGTTCGCGTTCTTCCTGAAACAGTTTGACGTGTGGTTGTTGCGTACGTGCCGTGATGCGCCAATCCATGTTCCGGATATCGTCACCCGGTTGGTAAAAACGCGATTCCAGATAATCCATGCCACGCCCCTTGAAGCGCGAGGCATGGTTGCCGGCCAGCAGGTTGGCGCTGGCGGCGTAACGACCAAAACGGATTTGTCTGGCCTGTAAACGCAGTGAAATTAGTTCGTCGAGGGAAGCGTGCAGGCTGGAGCCTGATTCGCTGGGTGCTGTTTGCAGGCCGGTGGCGCGTCTTTTGAACAGCTGGTCAAACATGATCAGACAACAGGCACCCGCTGCAGCAGTTCGTAAAGAAAATCGTCCGGCGAATAACCCTCGGCTTCGGCTTCATAGGACAGCAACACACGATGGCGCAGCACATCCAGAAACACCGCCTGCACATCTTCCGGTGAGACATAGTCGCGTTGTGACAGCCAGGCATGCGCACGGGCACAACGGTCCAGCGCAATGCTGCCGCGCGGACTGGCACCGAAACTGACCCAGTGACTCAGATCGTTACCATAGGAAGCGGGATTGCGTGTCGCCAGCACCAGTTGCACCAGGTATTGCTGCACCGGCTCGGCCATGTGCAGTTGTAATACCGCCGCCTGCGCGGCTTCAATCATTTTTTTGCTGAGCAGCGTCTTGTCGGGTTTTGTGTTGCTGGCTGCGCCGGCTTCTTTGCGTGCCAGTTGCAGGATGCGGATTTCGGTATCGGCCTGCGGGTAGTCGACCATGATGTGCATGAGGAAACGGTCCAGCTGGGCTTCCGGCAACGGATAAGTGCCTTCCTGTTCTATCGGATTTTGTGTCGCCATCACCAGGAAAGGTGAGGGCAGCGCATAGGTCTGCTGGCCGACCGTGACCTGTTTTTCTTCCATGGCCTCGAGCAGGGCGGACTGCACCTTGGCGGGCGCACGGTTGATTTCATCGGCCAGCACCAGGTTGTGGAAGATGGGGCCCTGCTGGAACACGAAGTCACCGCCCTGCGGGCGATAGATGTCGGTGCCGGTCAAATCACCGGGCAGCAGGTCGGGGGTGAATTGCAGGCGGTGAAAATCGCCTTCAATCAGTTTGGACAATTCCTTGATGGCGCGCGTCTTGGCCAGCCCGGGCGGGCCCTCCACCAGCAGGTGGCCGTCGGCCAGCAGCGCGATCAGCAGGCGTTCGACCAGCCGGTCCTGGCCGATGATTTTTTCCGTGAGTTGCTGTTTGGTTAAATAAAAAGCCTGATAGCTGTCGTTGGATTCAGCCATGGATTGCTCCGGGTAATTATTATCTTGTCAGGAATATGACTGGTTTTTCAGACTGTGCACGCAGTCAATGGTTCCGCCAATAGTAACACGTGGTCGGGGGTGACTCAGTCCGCCGGTCTGGCCATCAGCGGCAGGCTCAGCAAACCGGCCAGTACCACGAAAGCGACCGACCACCACAGGCAACCGCTCAGGCCGTATTTCTGGTAGGCCCAGCCGGAAATGACGGTGCCGGTCAGGCGGCCACCGGCATTGGCCATGTAATAAAAGCCGACATTCATGGCCACCTTGTCGTGGTCTGACCAGGCCAGAATCATAAAGGAGTGAATGGCCGAATTGATGGCGAAAATGATGCCGAACACGATCAGGCCGATGACGATGCTGTACTGCGCATTCCAGTCCTGGCTTAGCGCCACTGCAATGCCGGCCGGAATGGTGGCCAGGGCAAATGCGGCCAGGCTGACACTGGAGGCGGATGGTGCGGCTTTGCGGATCAGGCCCGGCGTGAACGCCTGCACCAGCCCGTAGCCAATAATCCACAGCGCCAGGTACGAACCGACCTGGGTATGACTCCAGTTGAGTTCGGCATAGAGAAACACCGGCAGGCCGACAACAAACCAGACATCACGCGAGCCGAACAGGAAAAAGCGCGCCGCCGATAACCAGTTGATTTGCGCTGTCTTGGAAAAGATATGCCGGATTTTGGCTTTGGCCGTGGTTTTGCCGAGTTCGCGCGGCAGCAGCCACAGGGTGAGAATAAACACGACAAACAGACTGCCCGCGAGCACCAGCAGAGCTCCGCGGAAACCGATCAGGCCGAGCAACAGACCACCGAGGAAAAAACCGGCGCCCTTGAGTGAATTTTTTGATCCGGTCAGTACGGACACCCAGCGAAACAGGCGTTGATCGGCATTGTCCGCGTCTTTCGGCAGTAACAGCTTGACGCTGGCCTTGGCGCTCATTTTGTTGAGATCCTTGGCGATGCCGGACAAGGCTTGTGCCGCCATCACATAGGCCACCGACAACCAGCTTTCCGGCACCGTTAATGCCAGCAACGCCAGCACCTGCAACAACATACCGATGTGCATGGTCAGGTTCAGGCCAACGCGAGAGCCGATCCAGCCGCCGACCAGATTGGTCACCACACCGAAGAATTCGTAGAACAGGAACAGCATGGCAATTTCCAACGGGCTGTAGCCGAGTTCGTGGAAATACAGCACGACCAGCATGCGGATGGCGCCATCGGTGATGGTAAAGGCCCAGTAGCCGCCCGTGACGGTCAGGTAATTTTTCAGGCTGGTGTCCATGGTGGCGAAGTTTACTACGAACAGGCACCAATTTCGCCAAAGCGATAATGCACCAACGACCCTGATTTCGCTCCGGTTTTAAGTTGCAACAAAAATACACCTTCAGACTAAAGAAATTATTTCGTGGGTCGCTAGCTTCGTTAAGTCACAACACGGTACGTCTTGGCTAGCACAGCAATCAGGAGCAAAACATGAAAATCAACGAGCCAGTCACACAAAACGAGATCCCTTATCCAGAGGGGCGCATGCTGGTTTCAAAAACGGATCTGAAGGGCGCTTTAACCTTCGCCAACAAGGATTTTGTTGAAATTAGTGGATTTACCCATGCCGAATTGATCGGCAACAATCACAACATGGTACGTCACCCCGACATGCCGCCGGCGGCATTCAAGGATTTGTGGGATACGGTCAAATCCGGTCGTTCCTGGTCCGGTCTGGTCAAGAACCGCGCTAAAAACGGCGATTTTTACTGGGTGCGCGCCAACGTGACACCGATTTACAAAAACGGCCAGATTGTTGAATACATGTCGGTCCGCACCCGGCCGGAACGTCATGAGATTCAGGAGGCCGAAGCTTTTTATCGTGATATCAATCTTGGCAAGGCAAAAATTGATGCGGCGCCGCTGTCTCAGCGTCTGAACATATTGCCCAAGCTGAAAATGCCGCTGAAGATCTGGTTGATGGTGGCGATTCTGTTGATCCCGACCGGCCTGTTGCTGGCGCTGGAGTGGGATATGCTGAGCTTGCTGACCAAAGGCATTGTCGGCGGTACCGTGACCCTGGCGGTCTTTCTCAGCTGGGCGATCAGCCGTAACATCAGCAAGCCGTTGCATTCCCTGGTGAATGTCATCCGCGGTATTGCTGAAGGCAATTTCAATCAAAACATCGAATATAGCGGCACCGATGAGACCGGTGAGGCCTCCAATGTCACACGCATGATGCAGATCAAGCTCGGCTTTGATATCGCCGATGCCAATGAAAAAGCCACCGAAGCCATACGCATTAAACTGGCGCTGGACAACAACAGTACCGCGACAACGGTGTCTGACTACAACGGTGTGTTGATCTACATGAACAAGGCGGCGGAAACACAGTTCCGTGACATGCAGGACAAATGGCGTGAAACAGCACCCGAGTTCGATGTGGAGAATTTAATCGGACACAAACTGCCGGAATTCTTTGAGGAAGGCGCTCTTAAAACCGCGTACATGCAAAAAATTGAAAATCCGGAAACCCATGAGGGTGTTATCGCTGGTCGAAACATGGCCTTGTATGCAAACCCGGTTTATGACGACAAAGGTGTTTTCGCTGGTCGTGTCACCCAGTGGATTGACCAGACCGAATTGTTGCAGCAGCAGGCGGAAGAGGAACAACGCCTCGAGGCCGAACGCAAGATTGCGGCCGAGAATGAACGCATTCGTGTCGCACTGGACAACGTGTCGAGCAACGTCATGCTGGCCAACACCGATCGCGAAATCATCTACATGAACAAGAACGTGCGCAAGCTGTTCCAGGAAGCCGAATCCGACATCCGCAAGGACCTGCCGGACTTCAATGCCGGCACCCTGATCGGCACCAACATCGATGGTTTCCACAAGAATCCGTCGCACCAGAGTCGTATGCTGGAAACGCTCAGTTCGACCTTCCAATCGGAACTCCATGTGGGTGGTCGCACCATGCGCATCATCGCCAACCCGGTCATCGATGCCGATGGCAATCGACTCGGCACCGCGGTGGAATGGGCCGACCGTACCCAGGAAGTGGCGGTCGAAAAAGAAATCGACAGCCTGGTCGAAGCTGCCAGCTCGGGCGACCTGCGCAGCCGCCTTGATACTCACGGCAAGGAAGGTTTCTTCCTCAAGCTGTCCAATGGCTTTAACCGCTTGCTCGACCAGCTGACCAGCGTATTCCAGGACATTGGTGATGTCATGGGCCACATGGCCCAGGGTGATCTGACTCACAGCATCGAAAAGCCCTATGAGGGCACCTTTGGTGAGGTCAAGGAGAACATTAACCAGACCATCGCCAATGTCGAAAACACGGTGGCGAAACTGCGCAAGATTTCCGACCAGGTCGGTACGGCGGCCGAGGAGATCTCCAGCGGTAATAACAACCTCAGTGCCCGCACCGAGCAACAGGCGGCCAATCTGGAAGAAACTGCCGCCAGTATGGAAGAGCTGACCAGCACGGTGAAAAACAACGCTGACAACGCCCAGCAGGCCAATCAGGTCGCGGCCACTGCACGCAGTGCGGCGGAAAGAGGTGGCGATGTGGTTTCCCAGGCTGTCACAGCGATGGGGCAGATCAGTGAATCGTCCAACAAGATCGCTGAGATCATCGGTGTGATCGACGAAATCGCATTCCAGACCAACCTGCTGGCGCTGAATGCTTCCGTGGAAGCAGCACGCGCCGGTGAACAGGGCCGCGGCTTTGCCGTGGTTGCCACCGAAGTTCGC
>JASFVP010000039.1:0-36371 GCA_050049775.1 Chromatiales bacterium | reverse complement strand
GTCCAGAAAAGCCTGCAGGTCGAGCTGCCAGCCATCCTGTTGCGGTGTCAGGCTGAATTCCTGCACGGAGGCGCCGATGGCTTCAGGCACCAGCCGCAACGGTTCAAAACAGGGGGTGATACCAAGCGCCTGGTCGCCTGGTTGCAATATGGCATGAAGCGCGCAAAACATGGCTTCCTGGGCACCGGCGAAAGTGACAATCTGATCTGCACCCAGCCCCGGATAAAAATCGCCGATGTTGTCGCGCAGCACGGCATCGCCCTGTCCGCTGCTGTAATTCAGCGACAATTCCTGCCACTGTTGCAATTGATCCTCACTGGCCAACGCAAGAATTTGCTGCACGCTGTGTGGCGCGGTTGATGAAGCGCTCATCACATAACGCGCTTGCGGTCCGCGTGCGCTTTGATAGTCACCCAGCGAATAGGAAGGAAACTGCATCTCAGTGCATCAACCCTATATCAACGCCGTCGCCAGACCGTCAGCTGCGCAACACTGTGCTGGAACTTGCGCGCGGTTTCACGAATCACAAACGGCACATCTTGTGCTTCATCGAGCAGTTCGAAATTTTCACCGAGAACACCCTTGAGGCCATCCAGTGTCGTGTAATTCTCACCGTTGACCTTGAAGCCGCCTACCCACTGCTCACGCTCGGTGAACTCCTCCAGCCAGGTATAGGGCGAAGCCAGCACCAGCACGCCGTTACTGTGCATACGTTCATGAATCGTGGACAGGAACTGTTTTGGTGCATACAGCCGGTCGATCAAATTGCCGGCGAACACCAGATCATAGCCATTGAACTTGTCGGGCAGATTGCAGGCATCGGCCTGCATGAAACGGCAACGCGAGGCCGTCGCTTCCAGGCCGAGTTGTTGCATCTGCACTTCACGGAAACTGACCAGCTCACCCTCGTCCTGGATGGTGTGACGTTTGACACCATTTTGCTGCAGCTCGACGGCGGCCGAAATAAAGCGCGCCGAAAAATCCAGCCCGTCGACGTGCTCAAATACACGCGCCAGCTCAAAGCTGCTGCGCCCGACGGCGCAGCCGATATCGAGTGCGCGTTTTTTATCGACATCGGCCGCGTACTGCAGGCACAGATCGGCACAGACTTTGGCGTAATTCGGCACGCCAAAATACTCATCGCCGTAATGAAACTCCAGGTACTGCGACACCAGCTCGTCGGTCTCGTACGGATTCGACTGAATGGTTACTGGCGCATCGGTTTCGATATAACGAAAACCGGCATGCTGGAAAAAATGCCGGCGAAACGCATAACGCGAATCGCGAATCGCGTAGTTGCCGGTCGAAATAAAACAACCGCCCTTGATGAGATTGTGCTGGCTATCAAAGGTCGGCGTGGAAAAATCATCGTAGACCGGATGCACTTCAAAGCCGGGAAAGCCGTCGATTGGCGTTTCGGTCCATTGCCAGACATTGCCGATCACATCATAAAACTCCGAACCGTTGGCGAAGGTGGTTTTAAAACGGTTCACCGGACAGGCCGAAGCCCAGTATTCGAGATTGATGTTGCCCGGCGCTGCATCCCAGTCGGGCTGATCCGTGTCGATTTCATTGCGCAGACAATACCACTCTGCTTCGGTCGGCAGGCGGATCGACTTGCCGGTCTTGTCTGACAGCCAGTTGCAGAATGCCCTCGCCTCGAGGTAATTGACGTCGACCGGCCAGTCCCACGGCATGTCGATGATTTCGGTCATGCTGCGATAACGATAGCCATCGGCGCTTGGCGCCCAGAACTCCGGGTGCTTGACGTGGGTAAATTCCAGCCAGCCGCGGCCTTCCTCGGTCCAGTACTGTGGTTTTGCATAACCGCCGTCCTGTACAAATTCGAGAAACTCGGCATTGGAAACCAGGTACTGGCTGGCCTTGAAACCTTTCACTTCGGTCACCAGCTCACCGTATTCATTGTCCCAGCCATACAGACGGTCATCGCGACTTTTGCCCTGCCGGATCGTCTGTCCGGCTACCGGCAGCAACTGATTGTCAGGCGCCGGGCCGCTTTCGTCACACAGCGGAAACAGATCATCGGACTGCACCAGCTCCAGCGGTAACTGACGGATCAGCACCGAGGAAGTCTCAAGGTGAATGCGTTCGTGCTCGATGCCCATGAGCACAATCCAGAACGGATCCTGCCAGCCAATCGGCAGGGTCAGCGGCGCTGTCATGATGAAATCGTCGACCAGCTTGCGCACCTTGTCGCGATAGGCCTTGACCTGCGCCGGTGTCGGCCAGTTGTAATTGGCCTCATCGAGATCATCCCAGGACATTTCGTCGACGCCGATCGCCAGCATCGATTCGAATTCGGCATCCAGTCGCTCCGGTATCAGCTTGGCGACATGCAACTTGTTGACGAAAAACACTGCCGTGTGGCCGTAATAAAAAATCAGCGGATGGCGCAACGGAATCGCTTTTTGAAAATAGGCACGTTCATCGACCAGACAATCGAACAGACGCTCGTACAGCGTGAACGTCTTGTGAAAATAATCGCGAATTTCGCGGCGTTTGGCTTCGGCGTCGTTGCCGGTCAGTAAACAATTGCGGGTGATGCGCAAATCGCCGTCGTCCATTTCAGGGCTTTGCGTAGCAGGCTGATTCATCATGTTTGTATCCATTGTCTCGGCGCGCCACGGTCGCTGGCGGAAGCGCCTGGGGGTTCCAGTCAGTTGAGCATGAGACCATGACATTCCCGCCCGACAGGGTCAAGTTCACACCAGCAGCAAGCGCGTCGCCAATAGCACATACACCACGGCGGCCAGACGTTGCAAATGGGTTTCGATAGTGGCATGTCCGCCCAGCCAATCGCGCACACGCCCGGCCAGCAGCGCGATCAGGCCAAAAACCAACAGGGCCGACAGGATGAACAGCAATCCCAGCAACAACAATTGCAGTTGCAGTGATCCGGCTTGCGGGTCGGCAAATTGAGGTAACAGTGCCAGGAAAAACAGCAATACCTTGGGGTTGCTCAGGTTCATGAAAATGCCTCGTTTGTAATACTGGCGTAACGACAATTGCGGCGCCGTGCGCACCGACCAGCCCGACCGGCTGTCCCGCCACGCCAGCATGGCCAGATACAGCAAATAGACCGCGCCGGCGATTTCCAGCAATTCAAACAGCCATGGCTGGCGGCTGACAAACAAGGCCACACCGAACGCCACTGCCAGCGTGTGCAACACCAGGCCGCTGCACAAACCGAGGGTGATCACCACACCCGCCAGGCGGCCGTGTTGCAGCGACTGCGTGAGCACAAAAATATTGTCCGGCCCGGGAGCCAGCGCCAGCAGCACGGACGCCAGCACAAAAGCAGCTATGGATTCAAACGGTGGCATTCAGACAATCTTCCGGTGGTTCTCTTTTGGCCTGCGGCCTGATATTGTGACCGCCCTGCAGCATAACAACAAACAACAACGTCCTGACGCAGACAGGAGCCGATAAACCATCCGAACCTGGAGAAAAACATGAAGCTGGAATCACTGGCATTGCACCACGGTTATGAGTCTGAACCGACCACTAAGGCTGCTGCCGTACCCATATACCAGACCACATCCTATACCTTTGATGACACCCAGCATGGCGCCGACCTGTTCGACCTCAAGGTCGCCGGCAACATCTACACGCGCATCATGAACCCGACCACGGCCGTGCTGGAGCAGCGCCTGGCCGAAATGGAAGGCGGTATCGGCGGTCTCGCGGTGGCCTCCGGCATGGCAGCAATCACCTACGCGATCCAGTGCATCACACGTTCCGGTGACAACATCGTCAGCACCAGCCAGCTGTATGGCGGTACCTACAACCTGTTTGCCCACACCTTCCCGCAGCAAGGCATCGACGTGCGCATGGCGTCGTTTGATGACTTCGACGGCATGGAAGCCCTGATCGATGACAAGACCCGCGCCGTCTTCTGCGAATCCATCGGCAACCCGGCCGGCAACATCGTTGACCTGGCGCGGCTGGCGGAAATCGCCCACAAACACGGCATCCCGTTGATTGTCGATAACACCGTGGCAACGCCCTACTTGTGCAAGCCATTCGATTTCGGCGCCGACATCGTCATCCATTCGCTGACCAAATACATCGGTGGCCATGGCACCACCATCGGCGGCATCATTATCGATTCCGGCAAGTTTGACTGGGCCGCCAGCAAGGGGCGCTTCCCGATGCTCAACGAACCGGACCCCTCTTATCACGGCGTGGTCTACACCGAAGCGCTCGGTCCGGCGGCGTTCATCGGTCGCTGCCGCGTGGTGCCGTTGCGCAACACCGGTTCGGCGCTGGCGCCACACAGCGCCTTTTTGCTGCTGCAGGGTCTGGAAACCCTGGGCCTGCGCATGGAGCGGCATTGTGAAAACGCGCTCAAGGTGGCGCAGCATTTGCAAAACCACCCGAAAGTTGAATGGGTCAACTACGCCGCACTGCCCGACAGCCGTTTCCAGGCCACTTGCCAGAAAATCACCAAGGGCCTGGCCTCCGGCATCCTGAGCTTTGGCATCAAGGGTGGACGCGACGCCGGTGCCCAGTTTATCGACGCGTTGAAGATGATTCTGCGACTGGTCAACATCGGCGATGCCAAGTCGCTGGCCTGTCACCCGGCCACCACCACGCATCGCCAGCTCGGCCCGGAAGAACTGAAAACCGCCGGCGTTTCGGAAGATCTGGTGCGAATTTCTGTCGGTATCGAGCACATTGACGACATCATCGCCGACATCGACCAGGCACTCGATCAGGTCGGCTAAGGCTTCACCACGCCTGTGCAGAGGCCGGTTCGGCCGGTCTCTGCACCACATCCCGGTAAAGTCCGCATTTCGCCTGCATTCAGCAGCACATCTGCCATACTTAATTCTATCGGCCGGTGACCAGGCTCTCCGACGCTGGCGCCGGATATTTGTTAATCAAAGTTTGACGGAAAATCTCTCATGGCGGGAAATACACTGGAGTCCAACCAGGCGGCAGGCACACGTCTGGAATTGTTACTGTTTCGCCTTGGCAGCGAACAGCTGTACGGCATCAACGTTTTCAAGGTGCAGGAAATCATTCCGTACCGGCAACTGACGCAACTGCCCGGTGCCCAGCCGGTAGTCAACGGCGTCGCCACACTGCGCGGCGTGACCATGTCGGTGATCGACCTGTCACGCGCCATCGGCGGCATGCCGCCGGCCAACCCGGAAGACTGCAGCATCATCATCACCGAATACAACCGTTCTGTGCATGGCTTCCTGGTCGATTCGGTCGACCGTATCGTACACACCCAGTGGGAAAAAGTGCAGCCGCCGCCGGATGCCGCCGGCCGCGACAATTTCGTCACCGCCATTACAGTGATTGACGGCACCATGATCGAAATCCTCGACGTGGAAAAAGTGCTCGACAAAATCGTGCACGCCAGCACGCGGGTATCCGACCAGCTCATCAGCCAGAAACCCGCCGACAACCGCCGCGTACTGGTGGTGGATGATTCCAGTGTTGCCCGACTGCAGATCACACGGGCGCTGGAACAAATCAACGTCGAGTGCGTTACCGCCAAGGACGGCAGGGACGCACTGCGACTGCTCGATGACCTCGAAGCCCAGGGCATTGACCTGAGCAATTATTTCAGCATGCTGATTTCTGACATTGAAATGCCGGAAATGGACGGCTACATGCTGACCACAGCAATTCGCCAGCGTCCCAAAATCGGCGATATCTATATCCTGTTGCATTCATCCATCAGCGGCGAATTCAATATGGACATGGTGAAAAAAACCGCCGCCAACAATTTCATCCAGAAATACCATCCGGACGACCTGGTCACAGAAGTGCTGGCGCATTTCGATGAAAAAATCGGTCACGACAACGCCTGAACCCTCCACCGCATGACCGATACCCTGACGTTGTCGCGCGCCGCGCGTCTGGCCAATGTTTCCCGCAGCAGCCTGCAAGCGCGCTTGCGCGAGCTGGACATCGAGACTTTTGAAGGTTCCTTGCAGATCAACGATCTGCTCAAAGCCTATCCCGAAATCGATATGGACAGCGATCCGATGCTGGAGCGCGTTGCCGCAATCCGCGAGGAAGCCTTTGCCAAGCGTGGTCGCACTGACAGCAAGCTGCCGGAAGCTGAAATCCTGCTGGCCCGCCTGCACGATTTCCAGACCGTGCTAATGCGTACCAAGGCCTCGCTCAACGCCACCCAGCACCTGACGGTGAATCTCGCCGACGAGCTGGCCGATGCCCTGCAACAGAACGATGCGCAACTGCGCAAACGCATCGACAAGTTGCAACAGCGCCTGCAGGCCGCTTCCACAGGCATCCAGCCAGCGTCTGACCGGGAAGCCGCACTGTATGCCAAGAACGCTCTGCTCAGCCTCATGAGCGCCGCCGTGCGCGTCGAGCCCAGCCAACACGAGTTCTTCATCACCGGCCAGGATTCGATCCTGGAAGCCGGACTCAAGGCTGGTCTCAATCTGGAATACGGCTGCACCAGCGGCAATTGCGGCAAATGCAAAATCCGCGTGCGCGACGGCCAGATCAAACGCATCCGCGAATACGACTACATTCTCAGCGCTACCGAAGCCCAGCAGGGTTACGCCCTGGCCTGTTCCAACACCGCCGTCAGCGACCTGGTCATCGAAGCCCGGGAAGCCATCAAACCGGAAGACCTGCCACAACAAAAAGTCCGCGCCGCGGTGAAAAAGCAGATCACCATGGGTGACTATGTACTGCTGGATGTGCAAACACCGCGCACATCGACATTAAGATTCATGGCAGGCCAGCAGGTCAGCTTGACCACCGATAGCGGCCAGCAGCTGGAATTGCCGGTCGCCAGCTGTCCGTGCGATTCGCGCAACCTGCAATTCCTGCTGCCACTGCCGAAGGCCACAGCATTCATCGACAGCCTGGCGCAATATGACCAGGCTACCGTCAGGATCGAAGGACCTTTTGGCGACTTCGTGCTGGAAGACGAATCCAGCGCACCAGCTGTTTTCGTGTCGGTCGACAACGGCATCGCCTATATGAAAAGCCTCATTGAACACGCCATCTCGATTGACAATGCCGTCAGCCTGCACCTGTTCCGGCTCGACAACCTGCCCCACGGCAGTCGCATCAGCAATTTGCTACGTTCCTGGGACGATGCACTCGACAATTTCAGTTACGCACGGCTTGACGAAAAAATGTCGCCACAACAGACTTTGCAGGAAATCGACATGCGTTTTCCGGGACTGAAAGACTGTCAGTTGTATGTCGCGGCGCCACCAGCCTGGCTGGAGGATTTCCGCAAGCAGCTGGCAAAAAACGACATGGCGCCCGCTGCAATGCACTGGCAAGCCTTACCCGACTAGGCCAAATCCACAAACAGGAATACCAGCATGCCACTTTCCTGCGATGCCGTCTTTTTTGATCTCAGCGGTGTGCTATATGAAGGCAGCCAGCAGATCAATGGCGCCGCCGAGCTGGTGCAACAGGCGCGTGATAAAGGCCTGACGCTGCGTTTTGTCACCAATACAGCCAGCAAAAGCCAGCAGCAAATCCTGGATGACCTGGCAGCAATGCAAATTGCGATCAATCCGGGTGAACTATTCACTGCACCAATGGCGGCAAAAGCCTACCTGGAAAAACATCAACTGCGACCTTATTACCTGCTGCACGAAGCAACGCGTGCAGAGTTTGCTGACATCGACCAGCATAACCCAAATTGCGTACTGCTGGGTGATGCACGTGACGGCCTGCATTACCAGTCGCTCAATAAAGCGTTTCAACTTTGCAAACAGGGCATGCCGCTGATCGGCGTCGGCATGAACAAGTATTTCAAGGATGACAATGGCCTCAACCTGGATGCCGGCCCGTTCATTCGGGCCATCGAGTGGGCCTCTGACACCAGAGCCGTCATCATGGGCAAGCCCGGTCGGGAGTTTTTTACAGAAGTGGTCGCCTCCACGCCTTACCCGGCACAACGTTGCCTCATGATCGGCGATGATGTCGCAGCTGATGTCAACGGCGCCATCGACGCCGGCCTGCAGGGCTGTCTGGTCAAAACCGGCAAGTATCAAGCGGGTGACGAACAACAGCTACCGCAGGGAGCGCATATCATCGACAACGTCACTGCCGTGTTTGAGCAGCAGGTAGTACAAGTCATCGACACATGAACGAGCAAAGTGACGAACTGGTGCGCGTGTTTTTTGCGCTCTGGCCCGATGCCCGAGTGCGTGAACAAATCCGGCACAGTGCCAAAAAAATTCAGCTCGCCAGCCCGACCGGCAGAATCATCAAGCCGGATAACCTGCACATCACCCTGCACTTCATCGGCAACATCAACACCGAAGTGCTGAGCTGCATGCGCCAACAGGCAAAGCAGGTAAAAGCACCGCGTTTTGAACTGCGACTCGACCGCAGCGGTTATTTCAAAAAGCCCGGCATCGTCTGGATTGGCTGCAGTCACATACCGAACAATTTAATGCACTTGCACCAACAACTTGGCAAAAAACTGGGACTGTGCGAGTTTCACCCGGAACGGCGCAAGTATCAGCCGCATGTGACCATCCGGCGCAAATCCGCCATACCCGAACTGCCGGACAAACTGCCGCCCATCCACTGGCCGGTCGATCAATTTGCACTCATTCGATCAAATGCGAATCCGGATGGCAGCGTCAGTTATGAAGTGGTGGAAAACTATCCACTGGCGAACCCGACAGAGTTTTCTGCTGTCCCCCTGCCTCAAACGCAGGCGTAAAATTCATCAAATCGACACCGAATACTGGTTACAATCGCGCTGTGAGCAACATACCCCACAACCTGCTGCGCAGCGCCAGCCTGCTGTATCTCACCTTTGTGATTTATGGCAGTCTGGTGCCACTCGAATATCAGTCCATGCCGCTGGAAACAGCCTGGCGTCAATTTGCCAATATCCGTTTCCTCAACCTCGGCATTGGCTCACGCGCCGACTGGGTCGCGAATCTGCTGTTATTCATTCCGGCAGCCTTTCTGCTTAATGGTGCTTTCTGGACACAGAAAAAATCCACCAATCTGGTAATCAGTTTTCTGGTCCTGTTGTTCTGTATTGCACTGACCTTCGGCATTGAATTTACCCAGGTATTTTTCCCGCAACGTACGGTATCGCAAAACGATCTGTTTGCTGAGGCTGTTGGTAGCCTCATCGGTATTTTTGCCTGGTGGAGATGGGGCGAAAAACTCAGCCATTTTTACCGGGATTGGCAGAATGCCCGTGGCACAGTGCAACTATCGGAAAAGCTGCTGTGGGTTTATGTCGTTATTCTGATTGGCTATAACGTATTGCCGCTGGATCTGACCATCAGCCCGGTAGAGATTTATCACAAGTGGAGCAGTGGCAAAGTCAATTTCATTCCCTTTGGCTTTTACAAACCAGCGCCGGTCGAACTGCTGTACGAATTGATGACCGACGTTATCATCTGGGCCCCCATTAGCCTGTTGTTTATTCTGGCCGGTAAATCGGTACAAATGGCCTGGCGCAGAACCTTTGCCATCGCTGTATTGCTCGAGTTTCTGCAGTTTTTTGTTTACAGCCGTGTTTCTGACATCACCGATCTTATCACCGCGTTGGCTGGCGCCTGGCTAGGTATTGCGATCGCGCGCCTGGTACTGCGCAAACAACATGTGAGACTTAATACAAACACAGTCAGCTCAATACTTCCCTGGCCGATATTGGCCGCACTCGTATTCTGGAGCCTGGTGGTATTGCTGATTTTCTGGTTTCCATTCAACTTTGATACCAGCGGTCAATTTCTGCGCCCGAGACTGGACAGCTTTTTCGCCACACCACTCAGGGCTTATTACTACGGCACAGAATTTCGTGCGATCACCGAATTTTTGCACAAACTCGGCTTTTTTATGCCGTTCGGTTTCATGCTTGCCTGGCTGCGCCTCTCCCATTTAACCGCATATCAAAGTACCTGGATCAATCGCCTGATGATTGCCTTGTTGCTATTGCCAACTGTTGTGATTGAATTCGGGCAGCTCGCCTTACCAGGAAAATCGGCAACCATCACCGATGTTTTGCTTGAATGGATTGGCGGCAGCCTCGGTTATCTGCTAGGCATAAAATTTTTAGCAAATTTCCGTACACCTGCCTCACATCAAAATATTGCAGCGCCACAACCAGCAGTAGCTGAACCACCGGTCAAAAACACCATGCACCTGAAACTTGGTGACCATTCGATTTTTTTAATTATCCTGCTGTGTTTGTATCTGGCTATCTGGCTTGGCGCCAGCGCCGGCTTCGTGCCTTACAACCTGCGTGAAGTTTTGTCACGCTACCCGACTTTCATTTCTGCCGCCGGTTTCAGCCTGTTATTGCTGTCGGTGTTCACACCCACTGTCGTGCTGGGGATCTGGAACACACATCAAAAAATCAAGCACCTCTGGAAAATCACAGGCCTGTTGCTGGCACACGCCACACTGGTTTATGTGCTGCTGCGCCTGCTGGTTCCACTTGAAAGTCTGGACGACATTGTCGGTTATCCGGTACTTGACATCGGCCATGAACTGGAACGCTACCTGCGTTTTGTATTTCTGTTTGGCCTGATCAGCTACAGCTTTGCCGGAGCAGCCGCGTTTCTGTCCGCTCTGCGCTCTCCAGACATGCAGGTATTTCTGCACTGGTTGATACCCGCAACATTACTGCTGCCAGTATTTCACTGGGTGATTTTCAATCAGGCCGCAACTGACAACCTGACCGAGTTAATGCGCGACAATGGCAATCTGTTCACAACATTGCTGTTATCAGCCTGGCTCTGGCTGCTTGCCCTGGCGTCGACTTTGCTGATTCGCAGCCTGATGGGGCAGGTCAAAAAAACACTGGCAGCTGTTTTCACTCTGATCAGCACAATTCCTGGATATCTGCTGCTGGTCATGGCAACCGCTGCTGACATCTACAAATACGGCAACTCGTTCTCCGCTTTGCAATTCCTTCTCAGCCCGGACCGAGATCATTACCTGCAGGGTTCCAGTCTGATCGCCGCTTACGCCGTGGTGCATATCGGTATCGTTCTGGTCGGTGCCTTTGGCCAATATCCAGGCTGGATATGGATCCGACAACAAAGCACTTTTCGTTATTACCTCTAGCAACCGACCCAGTACAGGCCTCCTCTCCTATTCTGCCGCACCAGGATGCCGTTTTTTCGCTAGAAAAGCTGGCAAGCAATTTGCGTAATTGATAAAAACTGCGCTTTTTTTAAACTTTTTTGGCTATTTTTGTATCGAAATAGTGCAGGAATCTGAAAAAACCGTTCATTTTGGCGCATCAGGCTGATTCATGTCATGGCGATTTGCTCAACCGATGCGAGATATTTAGGTACGTTCTACGCACCAGGGGGAGACGCTATGCACGAAGCCGATGTCAAACAATTCAGTTACGGTCTCGAAAATCACGGACTTTATAACCTTAACGAGATTTTCTGGAATCTGCCGACACCTGCGCTGTACGAACAGGCTTTGTTGCGTCGGGAAGGCTACATGTCTCACCTTGGGCCTCTGGTGGTGCGCACCGGTCACCATACCGGCCGCTCCGCCAATGACAAGTTTATTGTTGATGAGGCCGAATCCCACGACCAGATCTGGTGGGGCACCATCAACAAGCCGATTCCCGAGCAGAATTTTGATGTCCTGCATCAGCGCATGGCGTCGTACCTGCAGATGAAGGACGTTTATGTACAGGACTGTTTTGCCGGCGCTGATCCGGAATATCGCATGCCGATCCGCATCGTCACCGAATACGCCTGGCACAGCCTGTTTGCACGCAATATGTTCATCCAGGCCGAACCTGAAGAGCTGGAAAATTTCGAACCCTATTTCACCGTCATCGATTCACCGCGTTTTCACGCCATTCCCGCGCAGGACCACACCCAGAGTGAAACCTTCATTCTGGTGAACTTCCACCAGCGCCTGGTTTTGATTGGCGGCACCAGTTACGCTGGCGAAATCAAGAAATCGATTTTCTCGGTCATGAATTACCTGTTGCCGGACAAGGGCGTATTGCCGATGCATTGTTCCGCCAATATTGGCAGCGATGGCAAGACCGCGCTGTTTTTCGGCCTCAGCGGCACCGGCAAGACCACGCTGTCGGCCGATGAGTCACGCACGCTCATCGGTGATGATGAGCACGGCTGGAGCGACAACGGCATCTTCAATTTCGAAGGCGGCTGCTACGCCAAAATGATCCGCCTGTCACCTGAGAATGAACCGGAAATCCACAGCACCACACAACGTTTCGGCACCGTGCTGGAGAACGTCACCGTCGATTCACGCAGCCGCGTTTTAAATCTCGATGACGACACCTTGACCGAGAACACCCGTGGCGCCTACCACATCAGTGCCATTCCGAACGCCACGATGGAAGGTTGTGGCGGACATCCGGAAAACATCATTTTCCTGACCTGCGACGCCTTCGGCGTCCTGCCGCCGGTTTCAAGCCTGACACCCGAACAGGCCATGTACCATTTCATCTCCGGTTACACCGCGCGTGTGGCCGGTACGGAAAAAGGCGTCACCGAACCCTCACCCGTATTCAGCGCCTGTTATGGTGCGCCGTTCATGCCATTGCACCCGCGCCGTTACGCCGAACTGCTGGGTGAGCGCATCAACAAACACGGTGCACGCGTCTGGCTCATCAATACCGGCTGGAGCGGCGGCCCCTATGGCGTTGGCGAGCGCATCGAAATCCCGCACACCAGAGCCATGGTCAATGCCGCACTGGACGGCAAACTTGACGATATCCCGACCTGGACTGATCCGGTGTTTGGTTTCGAGGTACCGGTCAGCTGCCCGAACGTGCCGGACAAAATTCTCCGACCACGGGATACCTGGTCTAATCCTGCCGACTATGATCAGCAGGCCGCCAAGCTGGCGGGCATGTTCCACAAAAATTTCAGCAGCTACAGTGAAGAGGTCTCCGAAGCCATTCGTGCTGCCGGCCCGGTAGTCGCAAAGGGCACCACCGTGGCCGAACCGGCCTGAAGCCGGTTCGCATCGTATTGGCACAGGCTGTCATGTGGAAGACATCATGACTGAACTGAAAAACATCAACGGACACCACTATCCGAAATTTGACCGTGGCTGGGGCGGTTGTGCCGAGGAGCTGTTTCATTACACGTCGCGTTACTATCGCTACACCGAAGCCTTTTTGCGCAACCTGTCCGGCAATTGTGACCTGTCCATGTCCGGTTTCCAGGCGCGCCTGCTGAGTCCGGCGCAACGTGAACTCATGGCCGCGGTATTGTCCACCGAGCCCTGCAAGTGCGCGGCGGTGACCATCAACTCCATCATCACCATGGTACAGCAAGGCAAAAAGACCATTCACCCGGGACTGGCAGACCGCTACCGCAAACAGCTCGATGCCATACCCGAGGGCGTGACACTGAAATACCGCCAGCCGCACCTACCCGCGGAAAAACCCGGCGTTGCACCGCTGGATCCGTTCCTGAATCTGGCCGAACGCCTGCTCATGCCGGTCGCGGTGGTTGATCATCATGTCGAAGTGTCGTTGCATACACTGGCGGAACACCTGGACTCACCCAACTCGCGCATCCGCACCAATCTGCAGGAGGCCGTGCTGCAGTTACACAACGGCGGCTATTGCATCCGCAATCACCCGCACCTGACTCACAAGGAAGCAGAAATCATTGCCAGTAATGAATCTGGCTGATTGGCAATTTTCAGTTGCCTATGGGAAGTTTGTGCACTAACGCACGCAGACTATCGCTCATAAAAAAGCCTGAATAACGTCTTCTGATCAGGAAACCCGGAAACTTCAATACCGGCATCACGTTGAAACAAGCCTAGTGCTGTTGCAGTAGTTTTATCAAAGTCGCCCTTGGTCTCTCCGTTGTAATAGCCACGCTCTGACAGCTTTTTCTGCATACGTGCCAACACTTCGCGGAAAAAATCTTTTTTATATTGATTGACGCTGACAGCAATCCGTTCGCTGGCCGTTGACAGGCGCTGTGGACGTAAGGCTGCTGCCATCGATGCAACAGCTTTCAGAAATGCATGGTCCGGGTTTTTGCTGCAATACTCAGCCAAAAACCCGGCAAGAACATCTACTGATTGCCATGGTACTAGTGTGTACGTGTCTTTTTCCCGCTGGTTTATCGACGAAAGATAACCCTCGATCCAGCCACCAAACAGAAAATATTCTTTAGAACGAAGTTCTCGTGCTTCGAGAAAACGTGAACAACTGACAACACCGGCACCTAATGCAGCAAATTTATCATTTTCATCAGCAGACCATGCAGACTGGTTAACCAGTACCACGAACATCACCAATGAGCATAAAAGCTTGCCTAAACTTCTAGATTGCATAGGTATTGGATAATTTAATATTCCATGGCTTCAGACTGCTAGTGAAATAGCTTGTGGTTCAGTCTGACGGCGCAAACCGTTGAAGCCGAACAGTAGCAACATGGAGACACCAAGCATCAGCCAGAGGGTTGGTGGAACCGGCACTGACTCCAGCACCACAGCACCAGCGATTCCGTTAGCTGATTCCGAGGTTACTGTCCAGCCTGTCAATGTGTTGGTCAATGCCGCCAGATCAAAGTCCCCATTTTCGATAGTAGTGCCTGTCATTTCAATGTTATCCAGCAGTATGACCGAGCCAGTAGGCCCATCGAAAACAAACCTCAGCAATGCTGTCAAATCGCCATTGAAAATATCAAGTGTATCCAGGTCAATAGAAAACGTTGCAAAATCTGACATGATTCCCGGTGATGCAATACTGGCGATCAACTCGGTACCGATGAATACATCAAGAGTTCCGGTATCAGTCAGGAACTGATAATCAAAACTGAAGGTAAAGCTGGCATCAGTCGGCGCTGCGATTTCCTGCGATAACTCGACCCAAGAACCTGTTTGCATGAAGGCAACACCATTTTCAAGTACAGGAGTAAACGGATCCGCAGAGACCGTTGAGAGCGTAAACACATCACCGACGATTTTCTCAAAACCACCCAGCGAAAAGTTTTTATTAAACAGTGCCGGCAAATCGGCAACATCAAAACGCTTAACATATTCAAACAGGGGGCCAAGTTCTCCAAGATCATAGCTAAGCCCAAGTGCTTCAAGTGCAAACGACGCTTTCAATACATCCAGAGTAAACTCGGCATCGAGACCAAGTCGCGTGGTATTGCTGAAATCTGCATCAACCCAGAAAGTTGGAGTTACCTCCACAGTCTGATTCACATCCAGTGCAATCTGAGGAATCTCATCAAAGGCAACCGACAGAAAATTCTGCTTCTGGCCGTTCCCTTCCACAAGCACTGCCTCACTGAAACTTAAATCCACCATCAAGGTCGGATCAAGTTCAAAATCCTGAATGATCTCCAGGATCGGACCAAACTCTACATCAAGCAAATCATAACTGAAGGAAACGGGACCGAAATTGGCGCCTGCACCCAGGACAGGTGGCAGTCCAGCCGCAGCCTGGGCTATGCCGTCAAGATCAAGTTTCAGTTCCAGTACATCTGTTTCACCACTTGAGCTCAGAGAATCGCCGGACACTACACCGTCGGTTTCAAGATCCGGCAAGAACACCGTAACATTACCCACTTCCACTCCTGTTGGAGTGGAGACTGAAATCGGGCTACCAAAATTGAAGGCGGCGGGTTCAAAATATTCCAGAATGCTGATCTTGCCACTGCCACCATCGTTAACCGATATCAGCTCAATGACAGCTGGATCAAGGTTTCCATTGCTATCGACAAAACCGATCGTGGTGCTATCCGAGACGCAGTTACCGACACTACAGACTTTGCCTTTCAGGTCTGCCTTTACACCCAATACAAACTCAGCTTTGGCTTCCAGATTCGGAAAAGCAGTATCAAACGTCGAACCACTGGCGACACTGGATGTTCCTGCCAGTGAAAAAAGTGTCAGCGGATCTATTTGATCCGGCACATCGAGTTTGGCGTCGAACGTTACATCAGCATTTACCGAGCCGGAATCCGCCTTAACAGAAAAATTAAGACCAACCTTGCCTGCAGTACTGGCTTCAACCTGGGCGCCGGTAGTGGTATCAATAGTCACAGCAGGGATTGCTGGAGAGTACACGGCCGGAATCGCCGGAGAATAAACAGCCGGGATAGCAGGAGTATAAACGGCCGGGATAGTGACACACTTACCGAAAACACAGATTTTTTTCTTTTTGGAGATCAGCTTTCTCGGCACCGCTGGGGTAATCAATGTTCTTGGTATGGCGGGAGTAATCAGAATCGGATCAACAGCCGGGGTTGTGACGACATCACCGATAAACCCACCAAGTTGGGCAGATGGCGTAGACCATTCTGTACCGACAAAAACAGATTCATCGAGATTCGGCGCCAAGCCTGAACCCCACATACTCTGGGCTGTTGTGCCAAAATTCAAATCACCATCAAACAATAATGTAGCCGAGGCAGGCGATGCCAATGCCATTATTGCTGTCGCAGTGAATGCTGCACAAAGCTGTCGAAAATTTAGCAATCCACCCTTTAAGGTATTTACCAACATTGTCATCTCCCTGTGCGTCTGGATATGAATCCTGTTTCCCAACGCGCTTATTCTTGGTTGTTTTTAGCATCAGGCCCAGAAGCACCCGAACAAGTCAGCTGATAATAATCTATCTTTTGCAGCCAACGTTTTACAAGAGCAATAAACACGCCAGTGTTGCCAAGCCATTGTTTAATAAAATCTATAAGATTTTATTAATACTCTTATTTTTCCTAATGTGTAAAATTTACTGACAAAACAATAACTTGGTAATATAAAGGTTATTAACAACGCTTCAAGCGTTGGGAGATCACATTTTTGTTAACGGGGAGCCTTCAACCCGCCTGCTCAATACCCTTGCGGAATTTGTGCAACTGGCTCTGGCGGATCTTGTGCATGTCCAGATTGTAGATATCGGACGGAAACAGAAACTCGGCCACACCGGAATCGAACAGGCGTTTGACCTCGTATTCGTCGTGTGCAATGTCACGCTGGTAACGGTAGTTCAGGTAAGTCTGGTTCGTGTGAATGATGAACTCGACGCGCAGACCGCCAAGCCGTGCAAAAAACTTCAACATCTGCGTCTGCTGGCTGCTGCTGGTGGACGCACCGTGATACAGACCGCCGGTCAGGGTATCGCTGATGTCTTCCAGCATCATGATCGAATCGGCGCGTACCGCCGCTTGCGTCAAATGTCGCACAAAACGTTTCACATCGCTGATACTGTCGAGCACCGCCATCAGGCCAAGCTCGTCATCCACCGCGACGGCGGGGTTCTTTTCGTTTTTACGCAGCAACTTGAGAATCTTGGCGGCCGAATCCTTTTTACGCACGGTGACGTAGACCGGGCGTTCAGCCTGGCCATCATCAAACAGGCGCCGTTTGATCAGCGTCAGTTTCTCGCCTTCCTGCAATTCCCCCAGCTTCCTGGCCTCGTCCGCAGAAATCACCTGCACACTGGAGCAGCCAAAATTTTGGCTGTCATGCTGACTGAGCAAATAGGCGGTTTGTAATTCGCCGATCTTGAGGCGCGGACTCCAGACATACTGGTTGAGAAACTTCAGAAACGCGGAAAACTTGTTTTCGATATCGCTTTCACGCTCGCGCTGATCAATCGAACCGGCCAGCCCCATCAGCACCAGCTTGCGCTTGGCTTCAAAGCGCGCTTTCTTGTGAAATTTCGGATTGAAGATGATCAGCAGCAGATTGACCGGACTCTGCGTGGTTTCGATTTCATTGCTCAATTCGATGTGCGAGCTGTAATCGGCCAGCACCTTGTTTTTCAGGTAGCTGATGACTTCATCGGCGGCAACGGCGTATTCGCGGATGCGATTGCGCACTTCGGTCAGCTCACCGCTGATGCCAAACAGATTACCCAACAGGGTATAAGCCCGCTCACTGCGCAGCTTCACCTGTTGCGGATTGTCCAGCAGCAGACGGATTTCGGCGAAGCTGCTGACCTGCAGCAGGTCAAACACCTGGTCACGCACCGCACGATATTTGGTCAGCGTCAGCGGATCGTGGCAAAAACGTTGGGTCCAGCTGCGGCTGTGCACACTGATGGTGCGCTCGCCCAGGCGCAGGTCATCCTCGACCGCAAACGGGCCGCCCTGCTTCATGGCGGTGAATATCGATTGATCGTCGACAACACTCATGTGACGCCAGCCAGCTGTTGCTGCAAAAAGCCCTGATAGCGACGCAGAAAAGCCTGCATGCCATGTCTACGGAAATATTCCGGATCCCAGTCACCGGCAGCGGCAATGTGTCGAAACTGCGGCTTGACCACATAGGTGTCCGCCACCAGTGTGCTGCCATCGGCAATGCACACCGACAGGCTCTGACGCTGGTAATACTCGCCCTCGAACAAATCCAGGCGGCGCAGATCATCCGCCGCGACATCAAAATACAGCAACCCCGAGACGCGCTCGGCCGTAGCAGGATAAATCACCGGGTAGGCCTCGTTTTTCACTGGCCGTCGCACATGCCCGGCCAATGACGCCGCCGTACTGCGATAACTGCGCCGCACCACTTTGTTCCATACCGGTGCAAACATGAGTGAACCATAGGTAAAAACGTGCATTTTTTTGCTTGCCATATTCCTGCCAGATCTTTTTTGTACACTGAGAATGCCGACTGTTGCAAAAAACTTATCGGCCCGGACTGACATAAATTCAATGCAAAAAAAATGCCTACAGTCATGACGACTGCAGGCACTGGCATATGGTGGGCCGCGGGCGACTCGAACGCCCGACCAATGGATTAAAAATCCACTGCTCTACCGACTGAGCTAGCGGCCCATACAGGATTGCGGGACAACAAGACCTGCTCTATGCCCCGGCAGAACGCGAGATTATACAGCAGAAAAGGCCTGTTTCAACTGATAAATTTGTGGTTCGGATCAGGTTTGATAGCGCGTCGGATCGGCCACGCCGGCATCGGCAAAACCCTGTTTGCGCAAGCGGCAGGAATCGCATTTTCCACAGGCGGCACCGCTGGCATCGGCCTGGTAACAGGACACCGTCAGCGAGTAATCCACTCCAAGCGCCGTGCCGGCCTGGATGATCTCGGCCTTGCTCATCTGAATCAGTGGCGCGCGAATGCTGAAGCTGCCTCCTTCAACACCGGCCTTGGTGGCCAGGTTGGCCATGGTCTCAAAAGCCGCGATGTATTCGGGACGACAATCCGGATAACCCGAATAGTCAACCGCATTGACGCCAACAAAAATATCGCGAGCCTGCAGCGTCTCCGCCCAGGCCAGCGCTAGCGACAGAAATACCGTGTTGCGCGCCGGTACGTAGGTCACCGGGATCTGGTCGCTCGATTCGGTCGGCACATCAATCGCATCATCGGTCAGGGCCGAACCACCGAACTGGCGCAGATCGAGTTTGACGACACGATGCTCAACCGCACCGAGACTGGCGGCCACCCGCGCGGCGGCATCGAGCTCGGTGGCGTGACGTTGTCCATAGTCCAGGCTCAATGCATAGCACTGGTAACCTTCCTGATTGGCCATGGCCAGCACCGTGGCGGAATCCAGTCCGCCGGACAACAATACGACTGCTTTTTTCACTGGTCTGTTTTCAATGCCCTGCGACATCGCCCCACAAAATCTTGTGTAATTGCAACTGGAAACGCACCGGCAGACGATCTTCCAGAATCCATTCCGCCAGCTGGCGCGCTGGCAACTGCTGTTGTGATGGCGAAAACAAGACCGTGCAACGCTTCGTCATATCATGTTGTTGCACCAGTTCCCTGGCCCACTCGTAATCGTTGCGGTCGCACAGCACGAATTTCAGTTCATCGTCCGCGGTCAACAGCTCCAGGTTACTGTACAGATTCTTGTCCTGTTCCCCGGACGCCGGTGTCTTCAGGTCCATCACCCGCATGACGCGCTGATCGACTGCATCGATCGGCAATGCGCCACTGGTTTCCAGCGAAACCCGATAGCCGGCATCACACAGATCGGCCAGCAAGGCCAGGCAATCTTTTTGCGCCAACGGCTCACCACCGGTAACACAGACATACTGCGCCTGGTATTGCCCCACCTGCTGCAGGATGGCATCGCGCTCCAGCCATTCGCCGCCCTTGAACGCATAAGTCGTATCACAATACCCGCAGCGTAATGGACAACCGGTCAGGCGCACAAACACGGTCGGCCAGCCAACCAGGCTGCTCTCACCCTGTAACGAATAGAAGATTTCGCTGATACGCAGACGATAGGACATCAAACAGCGCCACGCTCGGGGCTTAGCGACTTTCCTGCTTGATGCGTTGCAGACGTTTCTGCGCCATATTGGCCGCGGCACTGTTGGAAAAACGCTGTACTACAGACTGCAGGGTTTGCTTCGCCTGATCGGTCTGGCCGGAGGCGTGTTGCAGGTAGCCGATTTTCAGCAAGGCACCCGCCACTTTCGGGCTGTTCGGGTACAGATCAACAACTTTCTGGAATTCCTGCAGTGCTGCATCGTTTTTCTGCGACACGTAATTGGCTTCCGCCAGCCAGTACTGGGCATTGTCGGCCAGCTTGCTGTTGGGATACTGCTTCAGGAATGCCGACAAGGCCGTGATGGCATCCGCATAGCGCCGCTGCGACGGACTCAATAATGCAAAAGCGGCCTGATAATCGGCCTGCTCCTGCTCGGAAGTGGTTTCCACCTGCACTGTTGGCTTGACGGCGGCAACTGCCGGAGCCGCTGCTGGCTGGGTGGTGGTAACCGGTGCCGGTGGCGGTGCTAGCGGAGCGCGTGCTGGCGTACCGGCCGGCGATTGCTGTAACTGGGTCAGGCGCTGGTCAATATCGATATAAAGATCGCGCTGGCGCTGCTTGAGTGATTCGATAGCGTGCTTCTGCACTTCAATCTGACCACGCAGCTCGCTGTTTTCACGTTTCAGCGTTTCGAGTTGCAACATCAGGTCGGTCAGACGGGCAATGCGACGTTCAAGTCTCTCCAGACGGGTTTCAACCGGCAGGTTGGCATCGGCAGCAAACAGAGGCGGCGCAGCGCTGAGCGGCAGCAAGGCGGCCGTCGCCAGCAACAGCAAACTGCGATAAGGTTTTTTTCCGGACACTAGACCACTCCGCTCAGAACCATCTGTTCAACGAATCACACACCGGCCATCAGGCCGGACAATGTTTTGCCGGAACCCCCTTCAGCCGGTGACGGGGGTTCCGTACCGATCAACCGCGATCAGTAATCCAGCACGCCACGACGATTCAACGCCCAGGCGGCTTCGTCATGCCCCATTGCAGCAGGACGTTCCTCGCCATAGCTGATGGTGCTGATCTGGCTGGCAGATACGCCTTCCGCTTCCAGGAAGCTCTTGATGGCGTCGGCACGGCGCTCACCCAGGCCGATGTTGTACTCGCGTGAACCACGCTCATCGCAATGACCCTGGATGGTCAGAGTCGCCGAACTGTTGGACAACAGGTATTCGGCATGGGCGCGCAGAGTGTCGACAAATTCGGAGCGGATGGCGCTTTTATCGAAATCGAAATACACCACCTTGGTGTAAAGCGGGCTGTCCGGATTGTCCAGCGGGTTGCCGGTCCAGGCGCCGCCACGGGTGGCTCCGGCAGTGCTGGCACCTTCCGATTCGGAGACCGGCGCACCTTCACTACCGGCTTCATCCGATTTCATCATGGACGAACAACCTGTAAACAGCAGCACTGCAAACAGGGCTACGGACCATTTCATCAAACTCAGTTTCATTTATCGACTCCTCTCGCGGTTGTTGTAAGGTGACCACACCGGTTCCCGGACATCACCCTTCTGTAAAGCTAAACGTTGACGTACGCGTCCATCAAAGGATACAGCAGAAAGCTCGGCGCGTCCGTTGACGGTCGTCGCATAAATTACCATGCTACCGTTCGGCGCGAAACTCGGAGATTCATCCAGGCTGCCATTTGTGAGAACTCGTAGACTGTTTGTCGTCAAATCCAGCGCCCCGATGCGATACATGCCGTTCTGGCGGGTCACCATGATCAGATTCTGGCCATCGGGCGAATACGAGGCACGGGCATTGTATTTACCATCAAAGGTCAGGCGCTCCGGATCGCCGCCGTTCATCGGCACACGGTAAATCTGCGGCTGACCACCGCGATCGGAAGTAAACACGATATGCCGGCCATCCGGCGACCAGGCCGGTTCGGTATCGATGCCCCAGTGGGCCGTCAGCGGGCGCAGCTTTTTACTGCGCAAGTCCATGACGTAGACATCGGCATTGCCGTCCTTGGACAGGGTCATTGCCAGGTAACGGCCATCCGGCGACCAGGCCGGGGCGCCGTTAATCCCTTTATAGGAAGTCATTTTTTCACGTTTGCCGGTAAACACTTCCTGCACAAAGATCGATGGCTTGCCCTTCTCAAAAGACACATAGGCGAGCTTGCGGCCATCCGGCGACCAGGCCGGCGACATGATGGGTTCACTCGAGGAGACAATCGTCTGTGGATTGTAGCCGTCGGCATCGGCGATGCGCAGCGCGATTTTTTCCTTGCCGTTCTGTTTGATCGAGGTCACATAGGCGATGCGTGTGGCAAAAGCGCCGGCCTCACCGGTGAGGGTTTCGTAGATGATGTCGGCAATGTGATGCGCGGTGGCGCGCAGATCACTGGCAGTGGTCGGTACGCTGTAACCGGCGACCTGTTCGCCGCGGAATACGTCAAACAACTGGAAACGGATTACATAACCGCCCGGGCCGTTCGGCTGTACTTGGCCGACCACGACGTTTTCCATCGACAGTGCCCGCCAGTCCCGAAAGTCCACTTCCTCGCCGCTGTGCGGCTGCGACAGCATGCGATTCTCTTCCAGCGGATTGAAACGACCGGAGCGTTTCAGGTCGGCGGTGATAATGGCGCTGACGTTATGCGGCGGGAACTGTCCGGCATCGCCGGTCCATTTGAACGGCACAATCGCGATCGGCAACGCGCCTTCGGCGCCTTCGGTGATTTCAATGGTGAGATTGGCGTGCGCCTGAATGACAAAGCCCAGGTTCAGAGCCACTACAAACAAAATTCTTAACAACACAATTACATCCTAATCCTAGTCTGCCGGATCAAACACAAAGTCAATACTGCGAAAATATTCAAATGCGGCTCCCTTGGGTACGGGCAGCGGTTCCGCCTTGTAAATCGCGGTTTCCACCGAACGGTCAAATGCGCCATTGCCACTGCTTTTGATAATGGCGACGCTGCCCGGCACAATATCACCGGTAGGAATTAAACGCACCCGTACGGTACATTTCAAACCCTTGTCCGTACCAATCGGCCGCAGCCAGCTGCGCTGGATTTTCTGCGTGATCGCATCAATCGCACTGCTGCGCGCCTGCGCCGCTTCTTCGGCGGCCAGCTGTTCGGCCATGGCTTTTTCGCGCGCCTCGCGTTCCGCCTTTTCACGCGCCAGCTGTTCCTGGCGTTTGCGTTCGGCCTCTTCGGCCTGGCGCTTTTTCTCTTCCGCCAGGCGTTTGGCTTCGGCTTCCTTGCGTTTTTTTTCAGCGGCTTCCCGTTTGGCCTCTTCGACCTTACGCCGCTGTTCCTCGGCGAGGCGCTCCTTTTCAGCCAGCTTGCGTTTCTGTTCCGCTTCCTTAGCTTTTTTCTCTGCTTGCTGGCGTTGTTTCTCCAGCTCAGCCAGGCGCTTTTTTTCCTGCTCGGCTTGTTTTTTGGCTTCGGCGCGTTTTTTCTGCTCGGCCACTTCCCGCTGCAGGCGTTTTTTCTCCAGATCGGCGAGGCGTTTCTTTTCCGCCTCCTGCTTGCGCTTGAGGTCGGCCAGCCGTTTCTGCTCGGCCTGGCGCTTGTTCAGTTCCGCCTGCTTTTTCTGCTGTTGTTTGGCTTTCTGTTTGTCGATCTCCGATTGCAGACGCGATTCGTCGACCACGCGCGCTTCCACCACATCCACTGTGACCGGCTTTTTTTGCGGTTTCATTCGCCAGTCGACACCCACTACCATAAAAGCCACCACCAGCACATGCACCAGCGCTGACAGCAGCACGGCGAACGGGTTGCTTCGCAACAGCTCCAGCATCAAAGCTCCTGCGGCGTCTCAGTGATCAGGCCGACCGCCGGTGCGCCGGCCTGCTGCAAAATCACCATGGCTTCGACTACACGGCCGTAAGGCACATTGCGATCGCCCTTGACCAGCACCGGGATGCCCGGATTGAGGCTGATGATGGCGGCAGTCTTGTGCAACATATCCTCATCGTCGACCGCCTGGGTGCGATCGTCATCATAGGTGATGAAAAAACCGCCTTCCTGGTTGATCGACACCACCAGCGGACGCTTGGCGTCTTCCTTCATCGGCTCGGCTTCGGCCTGCGGCAGTTCCACCTTGACGCCCTGGGTCAGCAAGGGCGCCGTGATCATAAAGATCACCAGCAGCACCAGCATCACATCAATGTAGGGCACCACATTGATTTCCGCCATTGGCCGACGCGTTTTCTGTTTTCTCGCCATCAGTGACGCTGACTCCCGAATGAATCTCGCCTAATCAACTCATTTACCCATGTGCACCTGGCGCTGCAGGATGTTGGAAAATTCCTCAACAAAATCCTCGTAACGGTTTTCGATGCGCGTCACATCGTTGGAATAACGATTGTAGGCCACCACCGCCGGGATTGCGGCGAACAGGCCCATGGCTGTTGCAATCAACGCCTCGGCAATACCCGGCGCGACCAGATTCAGGGTTGCCTGCTTGACATTACCCAGCGCATGAAATGCGTTCATGATACCCCAGACGGTGCCGAACAGACCGACATAGGGACTGGTCGAACCGACCGTAGCGAGAAACGACAGATGATTTTCCAGGTCATCAAGCTCGCGGCTCATGGCGACTCGCATGGCGCGGCGCGCACCTTCCACCACCGCATTCGGGTCCATGCCCTTGCTTTCACGCAAACGAGCAAACTCACGAAAACCGGCATGAAACACGGTGGCCATGCCATCGTGATCGTCCTGGCGTTCAATGCGTCGATACAGTTCACCGAGATCACCGCCAGACCAGAAACGATCTTCAAACTCATCCGCGGCACGACGCGCCTTTTTTAGCACGCGCGAACGATCGATGATGATGGCCCAGGACAGGATCGATGCGATAACCAGCAACGCCATGACAGCCTGCACCAGCGGGCTGGCGTTCAGCACCAGGCCGAGAAACGATAAATCAGTGTTCATCCGGTATTTTCCTCAGAATGTCTTCCGGTATGGGTTTGGGTTTGAAGCTGTTGTTATCAATGCAGACGATTTTTATCTGGCCGCGGCTGCAAACGTCGTCGTTATCACGGCGCACTTCCTGGGCAAACTGCAGACTGGCGCGTTTGCGTTGTGTCACCCGGGCGCTGACCTGTAACCGTTCATTGAAACGCGCCGGCTGCAGGTAATCCACTTCAGCGCGATGCACGGCAAAAATCAATCCCTGCTGTGCCAGCTCATCCTGCTCGAAGCCGAGCTCGCGCAGGTACTCGGTGCGGCTGCGCTCCATAAACTTGAGGTAATTGGCGTAATACACCACACCGCCGGCGTCGGTATCTTCGTAGTAAACCCGCACGGGCCAAAGGAATTCTGTCACAAATTCATTTCCTTTTTATGAACATACGGGCAACACTTGGTTCAGCCATTATCAAAAATATCCCGTGTCAGCAAAGCCTCGGCGCCCGGATTGTTTTTTGGCGGCAGACCGAAATGCTGGTAGGCCGACGCCGTCGCCATGCGGCCACGCGGTGTACGTACCAGAAAGCCCTGCTGGATCAGGAAAGGTTCGAGCACATCCTCGATGGTGCCGCGTTCCTCGCTGATGGCCGCCGCCAGGCTGTCAACACCGACCGGCCCACCATCAAACTTCTCGATCAACGTCAGCAGCAAGCGACGGTCCATCTGGTCAAAGCCGCTGGCATCAACCTTGAGCATGGCCAGCGCCGCATCGGCGATTTCTGCCGTGACACAGCCATCGGATTTGACTTCGGCATAATCGCGCACACGGCGTAACAAACGATTGGCGATGCGCGGTGTGCCGCGCGACCGGCGTGCGATCTCGGCAGCGCCGGCATCATCCATTTCAATACCTAGGATTTGAGCAGCACGCCGGACAATCGAGGCCAGGTCGGCATTACTGTAAAACTCGAGCCGCTGCACAATACCGAAACGGTCACGCAACGGCGATGTCAGCAGGCCGGCACGCGTGGTCGCGCCGACCAGCGTGAATGGTGGCAGGTCAATTTTGATGGAACGCGCCGCCGGACCTTCACCGATCATGATGTCGAGCTGGTAATCCTCCATCGCCGGATACAGAACTTCCTCGACCACCGGGCTGAGACGATGAATTTCGTCGACGAACAGGACATCGTGGGGTTCGAGATTGGTCAGCAACGCCGCCAGATCGCCAGCTTTTTCCAGCACGGGGCCGGAAGTCTGGCGCAGATTGACCTGCATTTCGTTGGCAATGATGTGCGCCAGTGTGGTTTTGCCCAGCCCGGGCGGGCCGAAGATCAGCACATGATCCAGCGCTTCGTTGCGTGAGCGTGCCGCCGGAATGAAGATTTCCATCTGCTCGCATACCGCCGGCTGGCCGACATAATCCTGCAGCGTTTTCGGCCGGATGGCACGATCGATCACCGCCTCGTCGTTGGCTTCCTGGGCTGAAACAATACGTTCGATTTCCGTCATGCCTTGCTCGTCACCGCTTGCAGCGCCTGGCGAATAATTTCTTCACTGCCAAGATCGGCCGCATCCACATTGCGCACCATACGGCTCGCCTCGTTCGGCTTGTAACCCAGTGCCACCAATGCACTGACGGCGTCGGCCACCGGGGATGCGGCAGCATCCATTGTGGCGGCAGCCGATACCAGTGGCGCTGCACTGGACAGACTGAGTTTATCGAGCCGGTCGCGCATTTCAATAATCAGCCGCTCGGCAGTTTTCTTGCCGATGCCAGGCAAACGCACCAGCGCCGAGGTATCGTCGCTTTGGACACAGAAACTGAACTCGTCGGCGCTCATGCCGGACAGGATCACCAGCGCCATTTTGGCGCCGACACCGTTGACCTTGAGTAAGGCGCGAAACAGGCTGCGTTCGCTTTCACTGGCAAAACCAAACAGGATGTGAGCATCCTCACGCACCAGCAGATGAGTGTGCAACACGATGTTGCCACCGACTTCGGGCAGGTTGTAAAACGTCGACATCGGCGCTTCGACTTCGTAACCGACGCCGTTGACGTCGAGCAGCAGCATCGGCGGCTGCTTGTGCAAAATCTGTCCTGCTAAACGACCAATCACCAGCCTGTGGCACCTTTTAGTAATAATTTTGTGGTCATGCTGTGCGCATGGGTCAATGCAATACCGAGCGCGTCCGACGCATCGGCCGGCAACTTGCCTTGCAACTGTAACAGCATTTTCACCATCTGCTGTACCTGTTGCTTGTCGGCTGCACCAGTGCCGACCACCGATTGTTTCACCGACCGCGCGCTGTATTCAAACACCGGTAACCCGGCCTGCACCGCCGCACAGATTGCAGCGCCGCGCGCCTGGCCGAGCTTCAACGCCGATGCAGCGTTTTTCGCCATGAACACCTGCTCTACCGCGGCGTCCTGCGGCGCAAACTCATCGATCACCTGCGCCATGCCGCTAAAAATTTCACCAAGGCGTGCGGCAAAATCCTGCTGGCCGGTTTTGATGCAGCCATGTGCGATGTGCACGCTTTTGCTGCCGTTGCTTTCAATCACAGCGTAACCGGTAACCCGCGATCCAGGATCGATGCCCAATATACGCCGCATCTGGCTTCAACCGACTCGCTTATTCCAGTGAGTCGAGAATTTCATCGGCAATGTCGGCATTGTGATAAACCTCCTGCACGTCGTCCAGGTCTTCCAGCGTGTCAATCATGCGCAACAGCTTTTCGGCGTCGTCACGCTGCAGCTCGGCCATGGTCGAGGCACTGAACGTTACTTCGGCATTGTCCGCTTCCAGCCCGCCGGCCTGCATCGAATCCCTGACATCGGCAAAATTTTCCGGCGTGGTGATCACATCCACCGACTCATCGTCGTTGGTGATGACGTCATCCGCGCCGGCTTCCAGCGCCGCTTCCATGACCTTGTCCTCATCACAACCCGGTGCGTAACTGAGCACACCCTGCTTGGAGAACATGTAGGCCACCGAACCGTCCGTGCCCAGGTTGCCGCCGTGCTTGGTGAAAGCATGGCGCACTTCCGATGCGGTGCGATTGCGGTTATCGGTCATGCAGTCGACAATCACCGCCACACCGCCGGGCCCATAACCTTCGTAACGCAGTTCCTCGTAGTCCGCATTGTCCTCACCACCGGCGCCGCGCTTGATGGCGCGCTCGATGGTGTCGTTTGGCATATTGGCGCCCTTGGCCTTGTCGACCGCCAGGCGCAGACGCGGATTGGCGTCAATTTCGCCACCGCCTTCCTTGGCGGCGACCGTGACTTCACGAATCAGTTTACTCCAGATTTTTCCACGCTTTTTATCGTTGGCAGCTTTCTTGTGTTTGATGTTGGCCCATTTGCTATGACCTGCCATGCAATACCTCTTGATGAATCAAATTCGAAAATGATGACGAGCTGTAGTTATTGCGCCAAATTCTAGCATCCCCTGAATCAATCAGACAGTAGCGCAATCGGTAACTGCGGGCTATGTTAGAATTTCGTCTTTTCGGAGTGAACACGAATCCGCATGCCCAGCACGCTTGAAAATCTGGCCCCGCAGCTGTACGCCGCCAGCCTGCCCGTGCACGACGCCACCCTGGAACGTTTTCATTTCCTGCTCGGCAAATCCAGCACCAGCAACCAGCACCTGGCGGAAATCATCCGCTCCGATGTCGGCTTCACGCTGGCGATTCTGCGCCAGGTCAACCAGCCGATGCCGGCCGAACGCGACGCCATCCTCAAGGTCGATCACGCCATCTCCCTGCTCGGCATGGCCCAGACCGTGGACATTGCCGACTCACTGGTGAGGTTTTCCAGCCTGCCCGACGAATCCCGGCAAGCGCTCGAAATGCTGTACAGCAATGCGTTCCATGCTGCCCAGTATTTCGAATCGCTGGCGGTGCAATATCACTTGCCACACGCTCTGGAAAACGGCAAAGCCACGCGACTCATGAAGCTGGCGGAAGTCGCCTTGTGGACCAACCAGCCACAAGCCATGCAACATCATTTGCACAGCCAGCAGACGCGACAGCATTTTGCCATCGAACCGCTCGACTACGATTTGCGCGCGCTGGGCCTGAAACTGGCGCAACAATGGTGTTTACCGGAAGAACTGCAACAGGCGCTCAGCGCCGATATCAGCTGGCAGCAACTGCCATTGTCGATTGCGCTGGCCGATGCGATGGCGTGCCACAGCAGTCGCAGCTGGCACAGCCCGGAAACCGATTACCTCTACGAACTCTGGGCGGAAATGACCGATCTAGCCAAACCGCACGTCGCCGGCATCATCCACCGACTGGCCGCGGAAACCGCCCGCCAGATCCACGATCGCCACCTGCCGGCACCGGCATTTTTCCTGCCGCAACCGGCCACAGTGCGAAACGAACAAGCAGCTCAGGAAAAACCGGAAAAGACCGCGGAAAACAAACAGGCAGCCGGCAGGTATCAAACCAGCCCGACCACTGCTGCCACCAGCAAACAGCCGGCCAAAGCCGCCGGGCAAACCAACTTGCTGCAGAGCACGCTGATGCGCGAAATGAAACACATGCAGAAAATTGCCGGCACGCGGCGCGTGTTGTTCGCCATGCTGACGCCGGACCGCCAGCAACTGAAAGTGCGCTTTGTGCTCGGCAGTGACAAAAACGATGCGTTTCGCAAATTCATCATCAATCTGCAGCAACGCAGCCTGTTCAGCCTGCTGATGGAAAAACCCCAGGGCATCTGGCTCAATGCGGATAACTTCCACAAATACCAGGCGCTGATACCCAAACAATTACGCGGCAGCATGGCGCTGGACAACCTGTTCGCTATGTCGCTGTTCATCAAAGGCAAACCGGTCGGCATGTTCATCGCCGACCACCATGACACAACCCTGACCGGTGAGCAGTACAAACAGTTCAAGCTGTTTTGCGGCAACGCCGCCAGAGCCCTGCGCGGAGACCGCTGACATGTCGTACAACAACCCGGCTTTTGAACTCGATAACGACCCGGCCTACCAGCAATGGCGCAGCGCCAAATTACAGAATTACCCGGCCTCGGTGAATGAAATCATCGTCGACATCGACAACCCGCATGCGTTAAAGCCGCATGAGGTTGACGCCATGCTGGCTTGCATCCAACGTTGCAACATGGTGATTTACAACATCACGACGCCACAATACCGCATCGAGGACAAAAACATCGTCAGCGATATCGGGCGCGTGTTTGGCCTGCAGCATCTCGACAACAACCTGTATGCCGATGAAGATGCCATCAGCAGCCTGGCCATCACCAGTGACGCCGGACAGAAGGCCTATATCCCGTACACCAACAGACCGATCGCCTGGCATACCGACGGTTATTACAACACCGGCCAACAACAGATTCGCGGCATGCTGTTACATTGTGTGCGCCCGGCCACTGATGGCGGCAGCAACCGCTTGCTGGATCACGAGATCGCCTACCTGCTGCTGCGCGACCGCAACCCGGCTTACATCGAGGCACTCAGCCGTGATGACACCATGTCAATCCCGGCCAACATCAGCGAAGGTGAGGAAATCCGCGCCGCAGTCAGCGGGCCGGTGTTTTCCACCGACATCGACGGTCAGCTGCACATGCGTTACACCGCACGCACCCGCAGCATCGAATGGCTCGACGATCCGCTGGTGCTGGAAGCCAAAGACGTGCTGCTGGAGATTCTCAAATCTGACACGCCCTATCATTTTGAAGCCACCTTGCAGGCCGGCCAGGGCCTGTTGTGCAACAACGTGCTGCACACGCGCAGTAGTTTTGAAGCCGGCAGTGAACGACTGCTGTATCGCGGCCGTTATTTCGATCGCATCGCCGGCAGTTGAGACAAATCACCGCTTAAAACGGCGATCTGCTGGCAATCAGCTCGATGGCCTTGCGGTTGGTCCAGGAGGACGCCCGCTGTATGGCCGCCTGTGCGGGCAGCCAGCGATACTGGCGGTGCTCGGCCGGATCCAGCCGGATACTGCGTCGACCGCTCAGCGGCAGCGCAAACCAGTGTTCGGTGTTAAAGCGATACTGGCTGACATAACGCTTGCGCCACGGAAAGATGATCGGGAAACGTTCCTGGTGCGCCAGGTCCTGCAAGCCATGGCCGACGAACAGGCCGGTTTCCTCGGCCACCTCACGCGCCGCAGCTGCAGCCCCCTGTTCGCCCCACTCGAGGCTGCCGGTTACCGATTGCCAGAATCCGTGCGGATGATTGCGCTCCATGAGCAAAAATTCACCCTGGCGGGTATAAATCACCACCAGCACCGATTCCGGGCGTTTACCGACCTGGCTGGCGCTTGCCGGTTTCAGAATCAGTCCGCCGGGTTTTCCGTCTGCGGCAGGCGCAGGCGAATCGACAGATCACGCAGCTGTGCCGGGGAAACCTCGGACGGCGCCGAGGTCAGCAGACAGGCAGCGGTCTGGGTTTTCGGGAACGCCATGACTTCACGAATCGAGTCGGCGCCGGCCATCAGCATGATCAGGCGGTCGAGACCGAACGCCAGGCCACCGTGCGGCGGACAGCCGTATTTCAGCGCGGTCAACAAGAAGCCGAATTTATCCTCGGCTTCCTGTTCATTGATGCCGAGCAGCGCCAGCACTTTCTGCTGCACTTTCTGATCGTGGATACGAATCGAGCCGCCGCCGAGTTCGGTGCCATTGAGCACCATATCGTAGGCGCGTGACAGACACTGGCCCGGATTGGAATCCAGCAGATCGATATGCGCCTGGTGCGGCGCGGTAAACGGATGATGCAGGGCGGTCCAGCGATCGGCGGCCTCGTCCCATTCGAACATCGGGAAATCCACCACCCACAACGGCTCCCAGTTGCCCTGCATGAGGTCGCAGTCGTGGCCGAGTTTGACGCGCAGCGCGCCCATCGCCTCGTTGACGATCGTGGCCTTGTCGGCGCCAAAGAAAACCAGGTCGCCATTTTGCGCACCGGTGCGCGCCATAATTTCGTTGACGGCTTCGTCGGGCAGGAATTTCAGAATCGGCGACTGCAGGCCATCGCGCCCCTGTGACCAGTCGTTGACCTTGATGTAGGCCAGACCGCGCGCGCCGTAAATGCCGACGAATTTGGTGTAGTCGTCGATTTCCTTGCGGCTCAGCTCGGTGCCCTGCGGCAGACGCAGCGCTACGACGCGGCCTTGCGGGTCCCTGGCCGGACCGGAGAACACCTTGAATTCAACATCCTCGAGCAGGTCGGCGATGTCGATGAGTTCCAGCGGGCAACGCAGGTCCGGACGATCGCTGCCAAAGCGGCGCATCGCCTCGGCGTAGGTCATAACCGGGAACGGGTCGGGCAGATCCACGTTGAGCACGTCCTTGAAAATGCCGCGGATCATCTGTTCCATATTGCCCATGATGTCGCTTTCGTCGATGAACGACATCTCGACGTCGAGCTGGGTGAATTCCGGCTGGCGGTCGGCGCGCAAATCCTCATCGCGGAAACAACGCACGATCTGGTAATAACGGTCCATGCCGGACATCATCAGCAGCTGCTTGAACAGCTGTGGCGACTGGGGCAACGCAAAAAACTTGCCGGGATGCGTGCGACTCGGCACCAGGTAATCACGCGCACCTTCGGGCGTGGCCTTGGTCAGCATCGGTGTTTCGATATCGAGGAACAAACGATCGTCAAGGAAGCGGCGCATGGCGCGCGTTACCGCGGCGCGCAGCTGGATGCGTTGTTGCATGACCGGCCTGCGCAGGTCGACATAGCGATAACGCAGGCGGATTTCCTCATTGGTGTCTTCATCGTCGAGGATGAACGGTGGCGTTTCGGCGGCATTGAGAATTTCCAGCTCGCGGCCGAGGATTTCAATTTCACCGGTGGGGATATCCGGATTGACCGTGCCTTCAGGACGGGCGCGCACCAGCCCCTTGATACGCAGCACATATTCGTTTCGCACCTGTTCGGCCATGGCGAACATATCCTTGCGGTCCGGATCGTACACCACCTGGACCAGGCCATTGCGGTCACGCAGGTCAATAAAAATCACCCCACCGTGATCACGACGCCGGTTGACCCAGCCGCAAAGTTCCACTTCCTGGTCGATATGGGAAGCATTGACATCACCACAATAATGACTGCGCATGAACGAATCCTGTAACTGAATAAAAAAGCCGTATCACAAAGGATACGGCTGTGCTTAAGCTTGAATGAAAGTATGTCTAGTCGGAGCAGGCGGCACAACCACCACTGCCGCAACCGGCGCCGGCATTGCCGGAATCGTGCAGGTTTTTCTTGTTGCCGCTTTTGAAGTCGGTTTCGTACCAGCCGCTGCCCTTGAGACGGAAACCCGCTGCAGACAGCATTTTCTTCAGGGCCTCTTCACCACATTCCGGGCAAATGGTTTTCGGCTCTTCAGACATTTTATGCATGATCTCGGTCTCGTGACCGCAGGAGTCGCATTTGTAGTCGTAAATTGGCATAGCATACCTCGGTTCGGCCGGGGCCGACAAAATTACAGATACCGCGATATTAACACATTCTTATCTGGATACAGGAAGGCTTTTCCGCCCTGTTTTCAGGCCGTGCCGGCCCGTAGGATGAGGACGGGGTCTAGCGCAACTCACGCGCCGCGCGACGTTCGCGCAGCATATTGCCCTGCCGACGGATGACGTGTTTGATGAGCACGTCGCGATCCTCGTCGCGGATATGGGTAAAAGCCACGCGGGTCAGGTAGTCGTGATTGCCACGCGCCTTGACCGGGTCGCAACCGACCACCTCGCCATAAGTCAGCACGCCGGTGCAGGATGGCATGAGCATCATTTTCAGCTCCACCGCGGCGTTGATCTCCAGCGGTTTTTTGGAATGGAAAGCGATACCGCTGGCGCTCAAATTGACTGCTACGGCCTGATCATCATTGAGGTCCACCTCGCCAACCATGAAGGTTTTACCGAGCAGGTCGATTTTACGGTCCAGCGCCTTGAGGTAGGTCGCCAGGTCGGCATTGTCGTTTTCGATGCGGCGCAGCACCACCGACATCTCGCTGGTGATCGCCGCCAGGCTCGACATCACCATAAACTGGCCGGTGAAGCCCTTGTCCAGTCGATCCGTGCGCTCCTGTAAATCCTGCTGATCGATCACCTCATAGTTGAGATGTATCAAATCCTCAATTCGAAAAAAGCTTCTTTTTTCTTCCACGATAGCCGCCCTGTTATCCACCTAGTTTTCCACCTTGATCAAATCCCCCGACAGGGTTTCGATGACCTGCATATCCTCTTCGCTACCCTGCACCACCACCAGTTCCACACGCCGGTTTTTGGCGCGGTTTTCCGCGCTGTCATTCGGCACCAGCGGCTGGGTCTCCGCATGGCCCTCAACCAGCATACGATCTTCTGACATGCCGGGATTGCGCAGCATGGAATGCAGCACCGTCACCGCACGCGCGGACGACAGTTCCCAGTTGGAACGGAACCGGCCGGTATGAATCGGCACGTTATCAGTATGGCCTGCCACGACAATTTTTCCGGAACGATCCTGCAAAACACTGGTAATTTTATCCATCACCTCAAAAAATCCCGGATCCAGGCTGGCACTGCCCGACTTGAAGGAACCTTTTTCCTGAATGCGGATAATCACCTTGCTGCCCTCACGCTCCACCGTGACCTGGCCTTTTTCGATTTCCTCATCCAGCGCCGCATGCAATTCGGCCACCTGCTCGGCGGCTTCCTGCTCCAGCTTTTGCTGCAACTGTTCCAGCAGCTCCTCTTTTTCCAGCCGGCTGTCTTTCTCGTTTTCCTTGTCCTTTTCCTGCGTGTCTAGGAAATCCTGCTGGGTCTCGCTGGTTTCCTGCCGAACCTCGTTAATGATGGCGTCCTGGTCAACCGAAGGACTCCATTCCTGCTTGATAACGCTGACGCCCATGACGATCTCGGCTGCCGGCACTTCACGTTGCACGCCAAACGCGTCCTTGACCGACTCGGCCATTTTGCGGAACTTGACCGCGTCAATGGTGGCAAACGACAACAGCAGCACAAAAAAGCACATCAACAACGACATCAAATCAGCAAAGGTCGCCAGCCAGGGTGGCAGCCCTTTTTTACACTTGGGGCATTCCTCCTCGGCCATGAGTTATTCCTGGCTGGGTCGCTTGTTGCTGGTCAGGTAAGTCGCCAGTAACTGCTCGAGCACACGCGGGTTCATGCCTTCCTGAATGCCGCCAATGGTCTCGATAATGAGTTTGTTATTGACCATTTCCATCTCGGTCGCGCGCGACAACTTGTCGGCAACCGGCTGGGCGAAGGCGTTGGCGATGATCGCACCATACAGAGTCGTCAACAAAGCCACGGCCATGGCCGGACCGATCGAGGCCGGGTCGGACATATTCGACAGCATCTGTACCAGACCTACCAGGGTACCAATCATGCCCATGGCCGGCGCCACCACCGCCATATTGGAAAACATGCGAATGCCGACCTCATGTCGTGACGTCGACAGCTTGATTTCGTCTTCGAGCATTTTCTTGACCAGTGCCGGATCGTGCCCGTCCACACACAGGTTGATGCCTTTTTTCATGAAATCGTTACTGATCTCCTGGCCTTCCAGTGCCAGCAGACCGTTTTTTCTGGCCACATCAGCGAGCTGTACGGATTCTTCGATGAGTTTCAACGGGTCGTCGGTTTTGTAGAGAAAGGACTTCATGCCGATGGCAAAAGAGGCGAGAAAATCGCCCAATGTCACCTGGGCCAGGGTGACAAAAAAGGTGCCACCGACAACAATAAGGATGGACGGCACATTCACAAAAATGCCGATTTCGCCCCCGGTCATAATGGCGCCGGTAATAATACCGAATGCGCCCAGAATACCGACCAACGTTAAAATATCCACGAATCAACTCCTGATACTGTGGTATGAATTGTTGTTATTAACAGCCCGAACTGTGTGATCATGTTTGTTAGCGGTAAATCGGCTTAATACTTTAATGCTGATTGCCTTTTCGGGAGCCAGGGCAGACGACAGCAGTGCAGACAGACAAAAACAGCATTTTGATCACCGGTTGCTCATCCGGTATCGGCCGGCATGCCGCCGCGGGCCTGGCGCAGCGCGGCTATCGTGTATTCGCCAGCGCCAGGAAAGTCGAAGATGTGGAAAAACTCAGGCAAGACGGTTTTGAAGCCTTCCGGCTGGATCTGGATGACAGCGATAGCATTCGCAGCGCGTTCGCCGACATCATGCAGGCCAGTGGCGGCCGCCTGTATGCACTGTTCAATAACGGCGCGTATGGACAACCCGGTGCG
>JASFVP010000002.1:0-117754 GCA_050049775.1 Chromatiales bacterium | reverse complement strand
GTTGCCATTGTCATTGATACTGAAAAAGCCGTGTCCCCAGCCATCGATTTGATAAAGCTCGGCCGCGTCTCTCAGGTTCCAGTCAGCCGTGTTGTTGTCAGTCATCGTCGACTCCAATCTGCGACCCGTGTTTGTCGCGTTTGTCATAGCCCTGTGCCTTGCCCCAGTAAGACATGATTTTCTGCACCAGCTTGGCCGCCATCATGTCAGACACCCGTGTGGCTTCCGGCACCAGTTCCAGGATATCAACACCGCACCAGTCCAGCGCCGGGTTGGCAAACAGTGTCTGCAATACGTCCAGACCCTGATGCCAGGACAAACCACCCGGCTGCGGCGTGCCGACACTGGCGATCAGGCCCGGATCAAAACCGTCCATATCAATGGTCAACCAGATCGGGCCGCTTAATCCTGCCAGCTGATCAAGCAGCTGCTGCCATTGCTGCGGCTGCTGTAACTGTCGATCAAACCAGGTATGGATGCCGGCATCGCTATCAATCAATGCAGCCTCATTGGCATGCAGGGAACGGATACCGATCTGGATCAGCTCATAACCGTGCTGGCGCAGGCGATACATCGGACAGGCATGGTTGTAGATCGAGCCGTGATAATCCGGACGCAGGTCGGCATGCGCATCAATCTGCACCACGGTGCCGCCGTTTGGCATACGCGCCATCAGCATGGCCGGTGTGATGGAATGTTCACCCCCAAGACCGATGAACAGGTTTTGCCGCGGTAAATCCGTCACCTGTTGCTGCAGCCGCTCATGCCAGGCCTGCTCGCTCTCATTGTCTGGTGCGGCAAAGGCTGGCAACACCGCCAGTTTCAGGTATTCCAGTGGACACCAGCGCTGGTCTTCTTCATAAAACTCGAGCTGGCCACTGGCGGCCAGAATCGCTTCGGGTCCACCAGCGGTACCACCCTGGTAAGTCACGGTGTGTTCGTACGGCACCGGCAGAATCAGCACATCGGCCTGATCTACCAGCGCATTCGGTACGGCGAGAAATTCTTGTGTTTGCATGGCGCGCAAGTCTGCCAGTATTTAGCGCTTTTGACACGAAAAAAAACCGCCCATGTTGCGCATGAGCGGTTTTTTTATTGCAGTGGTTAAACCGCTGCCGGAAGCTTGCGTAATCAGCCGAAGTTGGCTGCAACAAAGTCCCAGTTGATCAACTTGAAGAAATCCGCGATGTAGGCCGGGCGCGCATTACGCTTGTCGATGTAATACGCATGTTCCCAGACATCCATGGTCAGCAGCGGCGTCTTGCCGTCGCGCAACGGGTTGCCGGCGCCGGTGGTGTTGACGATCTCGACCGAGCCATCGGCATTCTTCACCAGCCAGGTCCAGCCGGAACCGAAGTTGGTCGCACCGGACGTGGAGAATTTCTCCTTGAAGGCGTCAAAGCTGCCAAACGCCGCATTGATGGCATCGGCCAGCGCGCCGCTCGGTTCGCCGCCGGCGTTCGGCGCCATGCAGTTGAAATAAAAAGTGTGGTTCCACACCTGGGCGCCGTTATTGAAAATACCGCCTTCGGCTTTCATGACAATGTCTTCGAGGCTGGCGTTTTCAAACTCGGTGCCCGGAATCAGGTTGTTGAGGTTCGTGACATAGGTCGCGTGATGTTTGTCGTGATGATACTCAAGCGTTTCAGCCGAGATATACGGCGCTAAAGCATCTTTTGCATAAGGCAGTTCTGGTAGTTCGTGAGTCATTGAAAGTACATCCTTTATGTTCAATTGGTGAAAAAGGAAATGGGCTCCCGGGTGAACAAGAGCCCGCGAATGCTGTTATCAGTTGTTTTGAATGACGATGTTCGGGAACTTCGCCGCGTAGCTTTTCGCCTGCAGAGACAACTTGGCGGCCGCCTTGCGGGCGATCTCACGGTAGATCTGTGAAGGACGCGCTTCCGGATCGGCCACCACAGTCGGCTTGCCGGAATCTGTTTCTTCACGAATGCGCAGTTCCAGCGGCAGGGCGCCGAGGAAATCCACACCATACTGCTCGGCCATACGGGAGCCGCCGCCTTCGCCGAAGATGTGCTCTTCGTGGCCGCACTTGGAACAAATATGGATACTCATGTTCTCAACGATACCCAGCACCGGCACTTCCACCTTCTCGAACATCTTGAAGCCCTTGCGCGCATCCAGCAGGGCGATGTCCTGCGGTGTGGTGACCACGATGGCGCCGGATACCGGTACTTTCTGCGCCAGCGTGAGCTGGGTGTCGCCGGTGCCCGGTGGCAGGTCGATGATGAGATAGTCGAGATCCGACCAGTTGGTGTCGTTGAGCAACTGCTCCAGTGCCTGGGTAACCATCGGGCCACGCCAGATCATTGGCGTTTCCTCATCGATCAGGAAACCGATCGACATGGCCTGCAGCTCATAGCTGTTCATCGGCTCGAGCGTGTTGCCGTCCTTGGATTCCGGCTGGCCGGAAATACCGAGCATGCGTGGCTGTGACGGGCCGTAGATATCGGCGTCCAGAATGCCGACCTTGGCGCCCTCGTAGGACAGCGCCAGCGCCAGGTTGACCGCAGTGGTGGATTTACCGACACCACCCTTGCCGGAGGCAACCGCGATGATGTTTTTGACATTGTCGATCGGCTTGAGCGATTTCTGTACCGAGTGGGCCACCACCTTGAAGCTGACATCCACATCACAGCTGGAAACGCCGTCAACGGCTTCAACCTTTTCACGCACCGCGGCAGCGATGTCATCCTGCACGCTTTTGACCGGGAACCCCATGAGCACCTCGACCTTGACCTTGTCGCCATCGATGCTGATGCCCTTGATCGACTTGCTGCTGACCAGGTCCTTGCCCAGATGCGGTTCGATATAGGTTGCGATTGCAGCTTCAATCGTTTCCTGTGTTAATTCAGCCATTACTCGTGTCTCCTGCAACCCGTGGTTTTTTACCACGGGCAAAATTGGTTCAATTCAACTGGGGCGCAATTCTACACCAAAACCGCCGATAAATACCAAGCAATTTACTAGGTTTTATCGGACAGTGGCGCAGCAACGAACACCACAAACCGCCGTCACGCAATCCGCTGGCGTTTTGCGCGACAGTGTCAAGCTGCTGCCTTTGTGGGATAATCGCGCCCATTTTCAACAGCGGCCCGATGTATCACGCCATGACAGACACACAACGCAAGATTCTCACCACCAGCGCTTTGCCCTACGCCAACGGACCGATCCACATCGGCCATCTGGTCGAGTACATTCAGACCGATATCTGGGTGCGCTTCCAGAAAATGCAAGGCCACCAGTGCTGGTATGTTTGCGCCGACGATGCCCATGGCACGCCGATCATGTTGCGCGCGCGCCAGGAAGGCATCGAGCCAGAGCAACTGATCGAGCGTGTGGCCGTCGAGCACCAGGCCGATTTCGCCGAATTCCGCATCGGCTTCGACAACTATCACTCGACCCACTCGCCGGAAAACCAGGAAATGGCCAACACCATTTACCTCAACAACCGCGATGCCGGGCACATCAACAAGCGCAATATCGTGCAGGCCTACGACCCGGTCGAGAACATGTTCCTGCCGGACCGCTTCATCAAGGGTGAATGCCCGAAATGCGGCGCGGCCGACCAATATGGCGACAGCTGCGAAGTCTGCGGCGCCACCTATGCGCCTACCGATCTGAAAAATCCGTTTTCCGTGGTATCGGGAGCCAAACCGGTCGAACGCGAATCGGAGCACTACTTTTTCAAGCTGGCCGACTTTGAGGACATGCTCAAGCAGTGGACGCGCGGCGGCCATTTGCAGACCGAAGTCGCCAACAAGCTCGACGAATGGTTCGAGGCCGGCCTGCAGGAATGGGACATCTCACGTGACGCGCCCTATTTCGGTTTTGAGATTCCCGACCATCCCGGCAAGTTCTTCTATGTCTGGCTGGACGCGCCGATCGGTTACATGGCGAGTTTTAAAAACCTGTGCGACAAGACTGAAGGTCTTGAATTTGATGACTACTGGGCACCAGGCTCGGATGCCGAGCTGTATCATTTCATCGGCAAGGACATCATTTATTTCCATGCCCTGTTCTGGCCGGCCATGTTGCACGGTGCCGGCTTCCGCACGCCGACGGCAGTGTTCTCGCACGGCTTTCTCACCGTCGACGGCCAGAAGATGTCCAAGTCGCGCGGTACCTTCATCAAGGCGCGCACTTACCTGCAGCACCTGAACTCGGAATACCTGCGTTATTACTTCGCCGCCAAACTCGGCGCCGGCGTCGACGACATCGACCTGAACCTGGAAGACTTCCAGCAACGCGTCAATTCCGACCTGGTCGGCAAGGTGGTCAACATCGCCAGCCGTAATGCCGGTTTCATCAAGAAACGTTTCAATGGCCGGCTGTCGAGCAAAGTCAGCGAACCGGAATTGTTTGCGCAATTCATTGAGGCCGGTAAACAGATCGCTGAGCATTATGAAAAACGTGAGTTCTCGCGTGCGGTGCGCGAAATCATGGCGCTGGCCGATCGCGCCAATCAGTACATCGATGAGCAGAAACCCTGGGTGATCGCCAAACAGGACGGCATGGAGGAGCAGTTGCACGAGGTCTGCTCCATGGGCATCAATCTGTTTCGTGTGTTAATCGGTTACCTGCGCCCCATCCTGCCCGGCACGGCCGCCGCTTCGGAAGCCTTCCTGCAGGTTGGCCCACTGACCTGGCAGGAACTGGCCACGCCACTGTGTGATCATGACATCGCCAAGTTCAAGCCGCTCATGACGCGTATTGAAACCGAGCAAATCGAAGCCGTGCTGCAGGATTCAAAACAGGATCTCGAAACATCTGCGACCGCAGCGAAAAACTCTGCAACTGAAACACAATCAGGCGGTCCACTGGCGGACAACCCGATCGCTGACACCATCGAGTTCGATGATTTCGCCAGGATTGATTTGCGCATTGCGCGCATCGCCGACGCCAAAGCCGTTGAAGGCGCCGACAAGCTGCTGCAACTGACGCTGGATATTGGTGGTGAAACACGCAATGTATTTGCCGGTATCAAGTCGGCCTATGCGCCGGAAGATCTGATCGGCAAGCTGACCGTCATGGTCGCCAACCTGGCGCCGCGCAAAATGCGTTTTGGAATGTCTGAAGGCATGGTGCTGGCAGCGGGACCGGGCGGCAAGGACCTGTTCATCCTGCACCCCGATGACGGCGCGCAGCCGGGCATGAAAGTCAAATAAGCGCTAGGAACCTCTGATTAGTTCTGGACGAAACAGATTGTGCTCGAAAATTTTCAGATTCAAGGCGCAAATCGCACGTAATAGCCATCTATTGCGAAGGTTTGCAACGCAGAAGCTGGAAATTTTAAGTGCAAGATGTGAGTTCATGAATTGATCAGAGGTTCCTTACATCAACATCGCCATGATGTCATCGTTGTCGATCTGGTCCGGCATGGACAACGGCAGCATGACGTGAATTTCCGTGCCATAGCAGGTTGAACTCTGTTTGTCCTCACAGCGCGGGCTCGGACTGACGGCCCAGATGCGGCCATGGTGTGCCCGCGCAATCTCACGGCAGATCGCCAGGCCCAGGCCGGTGCCACCCGCATTGGTGTCGGTCTTGCTGCTTTGCGAGAATTTGTCGAACACGTAATCCAGTTCATCAGCGGGAATACCAACTCCCTGGTCAATCACCACCAGATGCACCACATCGGTCCAGACCTCATTCATATAGGCTTCTTCACGACTGATGGAAATGAACACCTTGCCTTTTAGCGGACTGTATTTAATGGCGTTGGACAACAGATTGGTAATGACCTGCACCATGCGATCACCATCCACTTCGGCGTGCAATTTTTCCGGGGCTTCGAGCACGCATTCCAGCTGTTTGTCATGACACAGCAAATCCAGTCCGGCGACACTCTGATCCAGTAACTTGATGACATCCTGGCGTTGCGGGCTGATGTCCATCTTGCCGGCTTCCAGCTTGGACAGATCGAGCAGGTTGTTCACCAGGCGTGTCAAACGATCTGCGCTGGAGACGATGTTCTCAAGATAACGCACCATCTTTTCATCCCTGGTTTTGGTCAGCGCCAGCTTGCCGAAACTGTGAATCGCATGCATCGGGGTGCGGAATTCATGTGACATGTTCGCCAGGAAATGACTCTTGGCCTGATTGGCTTCTTCCGCGGCCTCCTTGGCCTGCTGCAGATCATGGGTGCGCTGTTCAACCTGCCTTTCCAGCATATCGGACATGGCCTTGTGACGTGTGATGTCACGCATCATCACCGTGACATAATCGACCTCGCCGACGCTGTTAACCTGCGACATGATCAGGATGGAAACAGGCACGACCTCACTGCCATGGTGCTTGAGCACAGTCTCGCCTTCCCAGCTACCGTGTTCCAGTGCGGCAGGTATTGCCACCTGTTTAAGGAACTGCACAGCGTAATCCGGGTACAGGTCCTCGATATTGTGATCCTTGATTTGTCGACTCGATAGACCAATGGCTTCCTGCATGGCCTTATTGAGGTAACGCACCTGGTCGTCGAGCCCCAGGATGCCGATGAAATCGGTGGTATTTTCAACAATGTTATAAAGTCGCTGGCGTTCTTCTTCCGCTTGCGACTGTGCACTCAGGTCAATGGCGACGCCGATATAGCCGAACACAACATCATCCATATCGCGCAATTCGGCAATACTCAGCAACACCGGGAATTTGCTGCCGTTTTTACGCACATAACTCCATTCACTGGTGTTGATGCCGTTTTTCACCATGGTGAAAAATGTTTTCACGTCCGGTTCGACATGCGTGCCCAGTTGCCGGCTCAGCATGTTGGCGTGAGCAATGAGTTCCTGCTTGTCATGGATCAGCGCCGGCGTGACCTTGCCGACCACTTCATCGGCACTGTAACCCAGCATATTCTCGGCGGCAATGTTGAACGTCGTGATGATACCATCGGTGTCGGTGGTAATGATTGAGGTACCGGCGCTGTTGAATATCGCCTGCTGCATAGCCAGGGTACGATGCAGCTCCGCAGTGCGTTCATTAATCTGGTTTTCCAGGTCTTCATTCAGCGCCTTGAGCTGGTCTTCGGCCTTCTTGCGCTGTGAAATGTCGCTCACGGTGGCAATGGCAAAACGTTCTTCATTGATTTTCAGGGTACCCAGGTCAATCCTGACCGGCACCTGGTGGCCATCTTTGTGCAAAGCGTAGGTGGTGCGCCCTTGGCCCATCAAGCGAGATGGCGGACTTCTGGTGATGAACAGGTCGCGCAGGCCAACATGCCTGTTGCGATCATTGCGCGGCACCAGTACTTCAATCGGTTGCCCGATCAATTCATCAACCGTAAAACCAAACAATTCCTCGGATTGATTGTTGGCCCGCACGATACGCCCCTGCTGGTCCACCACCAGAATCGACAAGGGCGCGGTTTCAACAACATTGTTGGCGAACATCTCGCTGCGTTTCAGGCGCGCGGTCAGGTTCTCGTTATCCATTTCGCGCCGACGAATCTGCTTCAGCATGTTACTGAACGCATTGATCAGTTTGCCGATTTCCTCATTTTTTTCATCCGGCCAGCTGACATCATAGTTACCCGAACCGATACTGTGGGCGATCGCGGCGAGTTCGGAAAACGGATTGAATATTTTCTGGACAGATAAAATGATGACCAGAATCAGCACAACGGCGAACGCAATCACCAGATACACCGCGTTTTCCATGTTCCGCAAGACAACTGCTTTGACTTGCTGCTCACCCTTGCTATAAACAAAAGTCAGCAAACGTGTAAAGCCGTCCGCCCCGGTATAACGCGGAGTCGCCATCACCAGCAAATCACCTTTATCCGGGTTATCCAGCACCTGAAAAGTTTCGCCGGACGTTGCACCAAGATGCAGCCGCGGGAACTCATCAGACAGCAGAAAACGCTTGCCGCGTTCAAAACCGAACTCACGATCGGTGTCTGGATGCACGAGGAAATCGCCTTTTCTACTGGCCATATAGGCATTGAAGCCGTCCGGCATATGTTGCCTGAAAAGCTGCAACTGGGAACCGATACCGACTTCGAGCACGATCATGCCGAACAACTGCGCCTCGGCATCATAGACAGGCACAACCAGGTCAAACACCGGTGTATGTGGCTGCACAATTTCGCCACGATCCTGCTTCAGCCGAAAACCGGTAATGTATACCTGGTCCGGCGGCAAAGACGAGGCGACAAGATAATACTCATGATGAGACGATTGCTGCAGCTCGGTTTCAGGTGCATTGACCACCTTGCCGTCACGCAAAGTGGTGCGCACTATTTCACGGCCGTGGTCAGCCATACCGATATAGCGGATGCTCTGAAAATCCGGATGCACCTTGGTAAACGCCGTGAAAATCACCCTCAGGCGTTGCTTCCAGAAATCCTCACTCGAGAGTCCATCCTGGTCGAAACCATCATTGCGCCGGGCGCGGATGATGCCCTGGATGGGAGGAACGGAGGCGAGAAACCGCGCTGATTCGTGCGCATGTTGAAACTGCGAACTGATGGCCTGGGCAACGCTGTCAGAATGTTTCAGCAAGTGAGTGCTGCTATCCTGCAGGTAATTTTCATGCTCCAGACGGTAGACAGTGGCCAGCAACACCAGGCACATCAGGGCAACAGCAAGCATCGACGCAGCAAGCAGCTTTTTGCGTAACGTCCATGTTCCAGCCGGGCTGTTGGTATCGGATGCCTTACCCATGGGGCAGGATAAACCTCAATTTCTTCGTCAATACCCTGTGTAACGGCAGCTTGTCATAATTTCTTAACATGATGTTATTGCACCAAAAAAACCGGCAATCTCCGCGTAGCCGGGACCTTCAGCAAGTCTGAATACAGTGCATGCACCTCTCTCTGCCGGGGCTCAGTGAAAGTCGGATTCAGCCGCAAAGACACGGTCATCAGAACTTACCGGGATGTTAAACTTAGCGAAAGGAGCTGAAGACGACTGCAACAAGATAACCGTAAGCATTTGTTTTAATTTACTATTTCTCCACATCCCCAGAATTCACCTTATCATTAACAGGGTTTATCTGCATGCTTTTCGCTGCAGTTTTGGCGCTTACTATAAAAAATACTGAATCACCGCAAGCATAAACCATCATATACTGGCCGGCAGGCATAAAGACCTGAATCAAGAAAACGGAGGAGCGGAAATATGAAGGCTAATTACCTGAAGGCCGCTACAGGCCGCAACAACAGCTCTGAATTTGACTTGCTACAGCCGAACCCGGCTTTCTGTAAAACCCAGAGCTACTTTGATCGTGACGTCGAGCTGCTGCGCTGTGAGGAAACTCACAACTGCAGATACAAAAGTTACATGCTGGGCATGGTGATCTGTAACTGCCCGACAGACGATACCGGACTTAACTAGAAAAATATCACCTTAGCAAAGCCGCCGACAGGCGGTTTTTTTTGCTGCACCGACAGACCATTCAAAGCAACAACGGCGGCTGCAATAACAAACGGCTGACGACACGGTTTTCCTGCTGCAGGATTTCCAGGCTGGCCCCCTGATGCGGCACCATCATGTAGATCAGTTCCAGCCCGGTGCCCAGCCCTGATTTACTTTGCCAGTCAAACTGCTCAGGCAGTTGCCCCTGGTTGCTGATTTCGAGACAGACCGTGGCGGCATCGCTACGATACAGTTTGACTTCCACCCGGCTGTCCGGCTCGCGATGTTTCACCGCATTCAGGATCAATTCATTGATGATCAGCGAAATGGCTACCGACTTGTCCTTGTTCAGTTCAATCGATTCATCCAGATCAATCGTTGTCGTCAGGGAGATGTCCGTCAGACCAGGCTGGGTTTCCAGTATTGCTCGCAACATGCCGGGCAGATTGACTCCGGAACCCGAAGCAGTCGCCTGCAAGCCATGCACCAGTGAGATGCTTTCCACCTGGGTGATCGCCTTGTTGAAAACCTCATTGATGCGCTCATCGTCTGTCATGTGCTGACGCAGCAATGAAACCACCGCCTGCAGATTGTTCTTGATACGGTGATGAACCTCACGCACCAACAGGCTGCGCTGCCTTTTTTCCTGCTGCATGCGCTTTTGTTCGGCGCGGTAGATGTCAGTGAGATCGTGAAAGATGCCCTGCATCAGCAAACGCCCGTCGGCATTGAAGGTATTGGTACGAATGCTCACCGGGATGCTATGCCCGTCCGCATGCTTGACGTATACGGTGTTCGCATGACTTTTGCTGAACTTGGCATGACGGCGAAACAACTGTATGTATTTTTCTTGCATGTCATCCGGATGCAGCTTTGATTGATGCATGCCGACCAGCTCACTCGCCGGAAGTCCGATCAGTCTCTCTGCCGCCGTATTGGCTTCCAGGATGATGCCGGTTTCAACATCGCCGATAAAAATTGCATCGTTGGCCTGGGTCATGAGCATGCGGTATTTGCGTTCCGACTCACGGATGCTGTGTTCGGCCTGCTTGCGCTTGGTGATATCCAGCATGGTGAAAATCACGCCGTCACCGGGACGATCGGCATCCAGGTACGTCGAACTCAGCAACACATCCAGCTGTTTGCCCTGTTTGGTCAACAGCCGGGATTCGACGGTGCCCGTACCGCTTTCAGCCATCTGACGGTATTTTTCCCGCCCGACATATTCGTATTCCGCATCATCCGGATAAAACATGCGGGCATTCTGACCGATGATTTCCTCGCGGCCATAGCCCAGCCGGCTGCAGAAATAATCATTGATCTCCTGCACGACACGACTCTTGAGCAAGCCGATACCGATTGGCGCCGAACGAAAAATACCGGACAACACTGCGGTACGCTTGGCCACCAGTTCACCGAGATGATCACTGTAATTGCGCAACGCCGTTTCAATGGCGCGTTGTTCGGTCAGGTCACGGATCAGCTTTAACACACCAATGATCGAACCCTGGGCGTCACGCACCATACGCACCAGTACCATAATCGGCCGCCCGGTCGGATTGTCCGGGTGGTCCGCTTCCAGCACCTGCTCCATATCGCGTCGCACACGTCGATTGAGACAGGCCGGACACAGGGCGCTCTCACCGTCCGGAAACATGATTTTCAGAATGTCCTGACCCACGGCCTGTTCCGGTTTGAGACCGGTCAGGCGATAAAACGCCTGGTTTGCCTGGATCAGACGTTCATCGAGATCCAGCAGGTAGATGGCGTCATCCAGTGCTTCCATCGCCGTCGCCCACTCGGCCTGTTGGCGACGCAGGCTGGACTGCAGCTGCAATTGCTCGGAAGCATCATGGATGAACAGATAAAAGCCGGCCGCGTGAGACGCCTTGCGATAAGGCACAAGCTGTACCTTTAATTGCTGACGCTGATGTGCATCGTTGTTATAGGTCAGATCAAAAGAGACCGCGTCACCCGCCAGGACCTTCTGAATCTGCTTCTGCATGCCCTGGTATATTTTTTCATCCAGCACGGTCTGCAATGGCTGGCCGATGCAGTCGTGCAAACCGATTTGGAATCTGCGCTCAAAAGCCGGGTTGATGTAGGTGATAATTTGTTGCCCGGTGATATATGCCACCATGGTGGAGCAGGTGTCCGCCACCAGGCAGGCGCCCTGGCTGTCCGCGCAATAATCGGCCAACGCCGGAGCACTGACCACAAAACCCAGCGCATAGTCATGATCTCCCAGCCGGACGCGCTCAAGCTTCAGCTCACAGCCCGGGCTTCCGGGAACAATCCCTTTACAAGCAAGATGGATTTCCGGTTCCTGATCCAGTTGCAGCCAGTGCTGACGCCATTGCGCTGCATCACATTCGAACAGCAGGTCACAGGCCGTCTTCTGCAGCATCTGTTGCTGCGTCGTGGCAAAGCGCTCACAGGCCGCCCGGTTGGCATAGCAGATGACACCATCGGCATCGAGCACCAGCAATTGCTCGGCGATACGCTCGAGAATTGATGACTCCTGGGATAACAGCAACGACACCGGCACTCCCCCTCCGGAAGCCTGTTGATTGATACGAACCCGATTACCGCAATCAGGCGCCCGCTGCAAAACCGTGCGGCCGGAAAGTTATTCCTTTTCCAGCCAGGCCAGCTCGGCGGCCGGTACAGGCCTGCTGATCAGGAAACCCTGCACCCGGTCACATCCCTGATTTCGCAGAAAATCCAGTTGCTCCTGAGTCTCGACGCCTTCCGCCACGACCGTCAAGTTCATTTTATGAGCCATATCAATTATACCACCGATAATCGCAGCGGCTGTCTGATCGCCGGGTAAATCCTTGATGAAGGAACGATCGATCTTGAGTTCATTGAAAGGGAAATGACGCAGATGGCAAAAGCATGAATAGCCGGTGCCGAAATCATCGATCGCCAGGCGAATACCAAGTTCGCTTAAGTCGGACAAGATGGTGATGGCTTCATCGAGATGCTGTGCCAGGGCCGTTTCGGTCAGTTCAAAAGTCAGCTGCGATGCCGGCACGCCCATGTCCGCCAGCAAACCGGCGACCTTGCTGACAAAACCGCTGTGCAACAACTGTATCGGTGACAGGTTAACCGCCACATGAAAATCGGTTTTACCCTGGCCAATCCAGTATTTCAGCCGGTGACATGCCTGTTGCAACGCCTGCATGCCGAGCTTGATGATCATGCCGGTATCTTCGGCGACCGGGATAAACACATCCGGACTGATCACGCCATTGTGCGGCTCGTGCCAGCGCAGCAAGGCTTCGGCGCCGACAATGCGGTCATCGTGCATATCCAGTTGCGGCTGATAATAATTGACGAATTCACTGCTTTTGACTGCCTTGATGATTTTGCTTTCCAGATGTTCACGCTCGCGAATTTTTTCGCTCATGTCGGACGCATAAAATTGATAATTGCTGCCGCGCTGGCTCTTGGAGTGGTACATCGCCAGATCCGCTGCCCGCAACAAATCATGCGCGTCATCGCCGTCTCCCGGATACAGTGCGATGCCGACACTGGCGTTAATGGAATATTCACGCCCTTCGATCTTGAACACCATGCGCAGACGCTTGAGGACTTTTTCGGCAGCAGAAGCCACATCCGTGCCCGCCTTGACGTTGGTCAGCACGATGACAAATTCATCGCCACCAAAACGTGCGATCAGATCGCCGCTGCGCACATCCGATAACAGACGTTTCGCCACCTTTTGCAGCAAGCGGTCGCCAATCTCGTGTCCCATCGAATCATTGACATGCTTGAAACGGTCCAGATCCATAAACAGCACACCGACACCAACCTCGCTACGGCTGGCCATTTCAATCTCGCGCTGTAATTCATCCAGCAAGGCATCCCGGTTCGGCAAGCCGGTCAGGCTGTCGGTAAAGGCCATTTTCTGCAACCGCTTGCGCGCTTCATAGCGCTCGCCGACATCCTTGCCAGTGGAAACGTAATGAGTAATCTCACCTTGTTCGTTTTTCAGCGGCGTGATGGTTTTCTCTTCGTAATACAGCATGCCGCCCTTGCGGCGATTGATCATCAGGGCGCGAAACACATGGCCGGAAGAGATGGTCTGCCACAGGCTTTTGTAAAATTCAGACGAATGCTGATCCGACTGCAGAAACTTCGGTGTTTTACCGATGGCCTCCTGGGCGGAATAGCCACTGAGCCGTTCAAAAGCCGGATTGACGTACTCAATGATGCCATCGCGGTCAGCCACCAGCACGGCGTCGGCGATTTGCGCCATCACCTGACTGAGCTTTTCCAGCGACACCACCGGCCTTTGCTCGGCCGGCGTCGTTGCTTCCTGTTCCTGGCTGGTTTTAGTTCCCATCATGCTTCCTGCCATACGCGATTCCTCCGGTCCCCCATTGGTCCTTATTTGCGTTGCCCTGCATCACTAGAAAAGCACCAGATTGTCATCATCGAACGACACATCATCACCCTTGTCGCCACCTCGATGATTTTCATGCTCTTCCGCCGTGGTGTAACCGGCAGCAAACTGTGCCAGCAACTGCTCAACGTCGAGCAGTTGCTGCGATATCTGGCCATGATCCTGGCCGGTGTATTCCTCCAGCGACTGCAACAGCGTCTCAAAATCCTGCTGCACGTGGCCGAGTATCTGGCTGACCCGATCCTGGAACTGGAAAGCCACGACCACTTCCGAGATCTCCTGACGAATGCCTTCGCCAGCTTCACGTAAAGTGCTGCCTTCCTGATCCAGCGCTGTAATGATCTGCTGCAGACGAGCAAACACTGTTTCAATCGTGACCTCACCGCCATTGGTGGTCTTACGACTGAACTCGGTACAGCGCTCGGCATTTAGTAAGGCACAACCCATGGAATCGCCGATGGCATCCACTTTTTGGCGTATGCTTTGCCCGGTTTTGGCCGATTGCGACGCCAGCTTACGCACTTCATCCGCCACCACCGCAAAGCCGCGCCCCTGCTCACCGGCGCGCGCCGCTTCGATGGCAGCATTAAGTGCCAGCAAGTTGATCTGATCGGCAATGGTGCCGACATCCATGGCCAGCTCATCCAGCTGACCGGATTCCGAGCTGAGTGAACGCAACTGTTCGAGCATGGCGGCTTCCTCCTGAAGTGCTTCACCGAAAGCATTCATGACGTTTTTCAGTGAAGCATGTGTCTCATCGAATACCGTCGATAGATCACCGCCCTCCTCCGTCGCAAGAATGTCGTTACGTGATTGCTCAATCACCTGTGCAATGCGTTGTGACATGCTCAGAAAGCGCTCGGTCAGTTTGTTGATGTTTTCTTCAGTGGTACTGCGCGATGAGGCGATCTGGCGCGACCACAACGGTAAAGCCTTGCTGTAAATGGCTTCGAGCGGTTGCTTGTAGTCCTGCAGCTGCAAGACTTCGGACTGTAACTGATCCAGCCGTTGTTGATTTCGGGAAAGTCGGCGATCCTGCCTGATTTGTAGGCAACAGCCGACGATTGCGGCCGCCAGTATCAACGCTGCCGTCAACGACGAGACAATTGAAAATTCAGAATTTACCAGCCATACCGCAACAGCTGTTACCAGAACAACCGTCGGTAGCACGGGATAAACCTGCCTGCCCCTTAACATTTCCTTTCACCCTTTTCTCCGTGTTGTCTAACCGGGGACAAACTGCAATCACCCAGGATCACAACTTTATTACACGCAACAGACCGGATCAGGCACAGGCCGGAAACCAATCACGTGACGTGATTTTTTGTATGTATTTTTTCAAGGCGGGGAAAAAGCCTTCAGACAGGACATCAGACCAACAGGTGAAGTCCTTTACAGGGTAGAAATCAATCTACTGAATAACCCATCACCAGTCCGAACCTCCCTGGAACAGGGGAATGGTGAGAATGGTTGTTATCTGGATTCTGTATCGACTTGTTTTTGCAGACCTTTAATATTTTTAGTCTAACTATTTGTTTTGTAACAAATCGGTAATAATCAGTTCTTGCGCACCGGTGTCGGCAGGCTGTTGATGACATCCCAGGCATCAAGGATTTCAGCGGCCACATCACGCACCTTGCGTTGTTCCGAGCGGGCCTTGCGGCGGATGATTTCAAAGGCGTCCTGACGCTGTAATCGGTGGCGCTCCATCATCATGCCAACCACGGTGTTGACCAGATGACCGGTGTCCAGCGCATTACTCAGACGGTTTTTGGTTTCGCGCAGTTCAGTCAGCTCCTGCGAGCGACGCAGCGCGGTTTCAATTGTGGGTATGGCCTTGACGACATCGATGGGTTTGATCAGGTAGGCCAGCGCGCCGTATTCAACAGCATTTTTGACGTACTCGTCATTGTCGTACGCAGTCAGGAAAATCGAGGAAATACCCATTTCAAATAACGAGCGCGCAACATCGATACCGGAGATCTCCGGCATCTGGATATCCAGTATCGCCAGGTCTGGCAATATGCGCGGCGCAACATCCAGCGCCTCTTCGGCAGAGTTAACCAGTTCCACCTGATAACCCTGCTCCTGCAGTCCCTTGCCAAAAGTCGCCAGGACCAGGCTGTCATCATCGACCAGGAGCAGCTTTGCTTTGTCCATAATTCATCTCTTAGCAATTTCATTCAATTGGCCAAACCACAGAGCCATGAATTGTCGTCCATGACACCGTGTTATCTCGACCAGATTGCATCAAAGTTTATAAAAAACCGGTGTGTCCATACCCCCTGAAGCAAGCAGGGAAATCCAGATAACCGGATGGACTGGAGGGAGAGCCATCACGCCTGTTGTCTTGGGCCGAACGATCCGGAGCGGCCTGCAAGGCGGGGTTAAAGCCTGAATAAAATCATGTGTGATTACACGACGCCATCCTAAGGAGAATGGCAACATGAATCAAACCATAGGGTTATGTTGTACCTCAAAACCTTAATTTCAGCAAGGAAACCATTCAGGCAGAGAAAATCGTTCCTGCCATGCCTCTTGCAGGCCGCTTTCACCCCGTAGTATTCCCCGCTAGACTAGAGGCCGATCCAGCGCAGAGTGCAATGGACAGACAGTCACGCAGACATCGAAATGGAACTGACAATCGAGCAACAGGCAAGACTGATTGACAAGCTGGCCGTCACACTGGAACAGCGCTTTTCAGCCTGCGTTACCCGCATTGAAACCCATATTTCAGTGATACTGCTGGTCGCCGACAAGGCGTTCAAAATCAAAAAGCCGGTCAATTTCGGCTTCCTTGATTTTTCCACTTTGCAAAAACGCCATTTTTACTGCGAGGAAGAATTGCGTCTCAACTCGCGCCTGGTGCCCGACCTGTACCAAAGCGTGGTCGCGATTTACGGCACGGCGGAACAGCCTGCACTGGAAGCCGCTGGCGATGCCATCGAATACATGGTGCAGATGCAGCGCTTTGATCAAGATGGTCTGCTGGATCGGATGATCAGGAAATCGGCACTGGACGCACAGCAAATGGACCAACTGGCCGACCGGCTGGCGGCCTTTCACCTGGAAATCCCGGCCGCAACCGACCTCGATCAACCCGGTAAACCAGCCGATACCGAATTTGCCGCCATCCAGAATTTCGAGCAGATTCGCCCCCTGCTCGATCAGGTCATCAATGCCGACAGCCAGAAACTGCAACAGCTCGAAGACTGGACCCGCCAGCAATGCAAAGAACTGCAGCCGCTCATGCAGCAACGCAAGGCCGAGGGTTTTATACGTGAGTGCCACGGCGACATGCATCTGGGCAATATCGCGCTCATCGACAGTGAAATCACGATTTTCGACGGCATTGAATTCAATGATTCATTTCGCTGGATCGATGTCATGAGCGAACTGGCTTTCCTGCTTATGGACCTCGACTCGCATGACCGAGCGGATTTTGCGGCACGTGTGCTCAACCGTTACCTCGAACACACCGGCGACTATGCCGGCCTGCAACTGCTGCATTTTTACCAGGTGTATCGCGCCATGGTGCGCGCCAAAGTCTCAGCACTGCGGCTCGGTCAGGCAGATGTTGAAGCAGACGAACGACAGCAGCTCAGCCAGGCTTTCAATCACCTCATCGAACTGGCCGCGGGCTATATTCAACAGCAGGCTGAATTTCTCGCCATCACCCACGGCCTGTCCGGTTCGGGCAAATCCTATGTCTCGGCGATTCTCTGTGAACAGCAACAGGCTGTGCGCATCCGCTCCGATGTTGAGCGCAAGCGCTTGTATCCAAAAACGGAACAACGCTATTCAAGAGAAGCTACGATAGCCACCTACCAGCGCCTGCTGAAACTCGGCGGCCTGTTGCTGAACTCAGGATACAACGTGATACTCGACGCCACCTACCTGCGCCAGCAAGAACGCCAGGATGCACAGCAACTTGCCAAACATCATAATGTGCCCTACTACATCATCGACCTGCAGTCCCCAACCGAAGTACTGGAACAACGCATCCGCGCACGCGCCACCGACAGCAGCGAACCCTCCGAAGCTACGCTGGATGTATTGCACATGCAGATCGACAAGCAGGAACCGTTAGATAGCGACGAACAAGATGATGCACTGGTCATCACCCCGGACACGGATGTAGCAAAACTGTTTGAAACCAGCTTCAAGAAGTAAACCCTCCACCGGATAAAAGCTGGATGAGTCGGCCGTCCGCCCGACCGTCCGCTCTCCCAAGCCTGGGAGAGGGCCAAGGTGAGGGTTGAATAACACTGAACATACCCCCTCACCCCAACCCTCTCCCCACAGGAGAGAGGGAGCCAGTTTATGCCGGGTAAAGCCGGGGTATTTGCTGATCCCTATTGGTAGCTTTAAATCAATCCGACTTGTCGGGCGTCTGTTCACCAAAACGACCAAACCAGATCGCGCCAAGTACAAACACCGCCAGGACTGCATGGATGACCATAGCGAGAATTTTCTGGTCATCATAGGAATGCTTATTAAGCACATCTCGCGCATGAACCAGGCTGTCTGGCACAGTCTGTGGCGCAGCGAGCAGGTCCAGCCGCAATGCCTCGGCAAAGGTGTAGGAACCCAACAGTCCGAGCGCATTCATCAGCACAAAAGCCAGATAACCGACCGTGATCAGCAGCTTTAGTTTTGGTTGAAACGGTTGCTTTCTCGATACCAGCCAACCGATCAGCGCAATCAGTGTGACCGTATAGAAATTCCAGTAGAACTCGATTTTTCCGGTAGCGGCGAGGAACAGGTCTGCGATGTCTTTGGTTTCCATGGGTCTATCCATGAGATTAAAGATTCAGTAACTGGCGTATTTATTGTGAGCTCAACGAATGAAAGACACGCCTAAGTTAAAGGGATTATTAGTGAAATCTATCAGCAAAGGTTTTGAGCTGATCATACAACTCCCGTGGAACAAAAATTGTCTCTTTTTTCTTGCTGGCTCTTTCTCCTGGAATTCTAAGTTTATCCGCTCCAGGCTTAAGTGTTGATTGTAGTACTTCTTCAAAGAGGAGATCACAATCTCTCAGTACATTTTCGAGAGGCCTTACAGCATTAGCTTTAATAAGAATCGCGAAATAGCTATCAGATCCAGAAACGGCGGCTTTACCTGCTTTCCCACCAAGAACAGGTCCACATATGAGCTCTGATGCCAGGGCGAGAGCAAACCCTTTATACCCAGACATAGGAAGCATACTTCCAAAAGCTTCACCTTCCGGCTCACGACTTATATTACCAACCCTATCCTGAATAACCCCATCAGGAATTGTTTCTCCTCTTAACTTTGCAATTCTAGCCCAACCATGGGAATGAACCGATGTTGATATATCTGCAACAAACGGAAAATTTGTTCCCGGAAGAGATATTGTCAATGGATTGGTTCCAACAACGGGATCAATAGCCCCACTAGGTGCCATAAGAGCTATTGAGTGACACGTTTGAATTGCCACATATCCATACTTCGCTGCCTTCATCCCATAGAGGCCCAAACAGCCAGTAGTGCCAATGTAATTTGATGCACCAATAACAATTGCATTGCTTGATTCTAGACGAATGAATGCCTCTTGAAGTAACCGAGTTATTACAGCAATCCCTTGGCCGCCACCGCCATCCAAAAAAAGGAAGCCACCACTATCAATATTAATCACTTTACTGTTTAAAGCAGCCTCCTTCATTTCAGATACAATTGGTAAGACACGTATTAACCCATGCGATGAATATCCCCTTGATTCCGCTTCAATAATGTGGTCAATGATTGCATTTTTGTCATCCATAGGCATGGATAACGAACAAATGATATTTTTAACGAGATCATTCGCTTCCCTTAGAGTCAATTCCACAAGGCTTGTCATTTATTCATGATTGTGTAGAAGAATTAATGGATATTTTTGGTCGCCACCAAATAGAAACCGCCTGAAACGGAAGTAATGGCGACGTTAGATGCCATGTATTTGTTGTCCCCTTCATTGGCTCAATATTCTCCCTGTGACGCGCCCTTACCCCATATTCGTAAATTTTATCATCCTGCGGCATCTCAATACTAATCCTCGCCCCTAAGGTCGGATATACATTTGTCCACAATTCAGAATCACCCACCTCCTTTATAACCTTGTAACGAAATGCCACATGTAATTTACTGTTAGGATCTAATCTGTAAGGAAATAGATGTTTCCGCTCTAGGCAGTCATTCTGATCCATATCTAGTAAACATTTCCTAATTTCCTCTAGCGTGGAGTATTCCTTGTCACCGATAACAGCATATTCAATACCACAAAGATTATCCAAAATCTCCTCTTCATAGGAGTCATAGGTTAAAGGTATATAATCAGAAAGTGTTGAGACGGACGTATTCTCAATCTCGTAAGTCATATAAATTTCAACCAGCATATGTCGACCGACGTACTCATCAAGTTCACTAGGCAAATTCTGACAATGTATTTGTATTTCCACATCACGCCTTAGTATTGGCGCACGAAATACCGTAGTTATTGCCTCATCAACAATAGATTCTGGTGTATTTATTCCAAATATCCCCTTGAATACATTATTCGAAATTATTCGCTGTATCCTTAGCGCAGATGCCATATGTCGATTATGCGATGTTATCTCATTTGCAACTATCAATACGAGCGCAATAAGAGATGCAAAGCCAATCTCCTTTAGTAAATTTATCCACGTTTTCTCTTGCTTAAACATACCCTGGTTGTACTGGATGAAATCTATTGGCTTAGCATCACCATCCTTCACTTTCTCATATAGGTGAATCAGTTTTTCATTTTTTCGTGACGTGTAACTGGAATCCCAGACATTCCCAACAAATAAACAAATGATACCTACTAAAAGGAGAACGAGAATACGGGAATCCTTGATCTCCTCAATAACTCTAGTAGGTTTGTATTGATATAATTCGTTCTTCTCATTTTCCATAGACTCCACCAAGTAATATTCTGACTTCTAATATTCGAATGCATGTTTTCTATTCGCAGTTTACAGTTGATTATGTTGGCCCCGATGATATTAACGTATGTTATGCGTACAGGATTTGAAATATTGCAAACATGGTCGCCACAATCCAATAAAATTGCAAGAAACCGTAAGAACATCCAAAACATTGTTACTAGGTAATTCAGTCTGTCTACGCGCTTTAACTAGGCTTGCACCGCAAGGTTGGATTCTAATGAAACGTGGCTTTCGTACGCTGGCGAGACATAACGGTAACAGGAACTATCTGCAATACTGTAAATCACACGGTTTGTTAAACACCTCAGTTATGTACATCCCAATGCAACCGGAAGGAACTTCTTGACTTATAGCATCCAATTCTTGCTCCTGTAACAGCTTGCCTGTCTATAGTTTGTTGCCTATAGCTCAAACTCTCCAAGATTGTGCCAGTTTATTCCGCCCACCGAATCCCAACACCAAGCATTATCCGGTGTTAAATGAATGCCCCCGATCCATCGATCTATCGCCCTGATATCGAGCCAGTTACGTTTTCCCGACAGCACCTCTTCCCCTGCTGAAGTAATTGCCAGTTCCTGATCCGGATTTTCAGGCAAGGTGAGTTCATTGTCTTTTTCCAGGGCAATCAATGGAGGTGAGGATTCCAGAAAGCCATGCAGAAGATTCCAGAAGCTGGAATCACCCAGGAACATTCGCTCTTCCAGGTTTTGATTACGGCCAAATATTTTTCCTGGCTGCTTTTCGCCTGCGGCTATAATCTCCAGGGCTTGTTGTTCGGTTCTGGACAGACCATTTTTCCGGCCTGGGAATTCCTCCAGCATTCGCACTATCGCAGCCTCCAGGAATGGCAGTTCACCAGTATTTTGCTTTAACAAGGCGTACCATTTTTCAGGTGTGGCATCCTTGAAAGCCTCCCATGAGCGTTTGGCCAGTTCGATCTGGGAATGGATGACCGGCACTTCATATTGGAGCAACGAAGACATCTCGTCAGGCGTTAATGGACCCAAATACCGATCCGTACAAACAATCGATAATCTGGTGCTTCCCAGGTCTCGCCCATGAAACCAGTCCAGGATCTGCAGCAACTGCAGTTGGTCATAAAGATCGTGCTCAAACCACAATATGACCTTGTCATAGTCCTGAAATGACTTCAGTACGTTATCCCGTTCAATAAATGATTGCAGTACCTCTGCGTATTCTCCCCAACCACAATCTGAAATAAATTTTGCGCGCACTTCGGAAAGCTCCTCCAGAGACAAACCTTGTGGAACCGGACCGTCATGCAACACGTCTCTCCAGGGAAGAAACCTGCCGGTAATGCCTGCCTCTTCCATTACCGCAACGGCGCAGTCGCCATTTGTGATGTTGAGGACACTACTCATATTTTCACCAGAGCAAACGCGCTGTTAAGCCGACCGACGTAGTGGCGCTTGCTTTTGGCAAGTGCCGTAGAGATGGGTCAGCTTGAACTGGTTTTTTTACATTACAAGTCACCGCTCTTCCTGAAGCTTTCGCTTCTTTTCCTATTAAGCTCATGCAGTGGTTCACTTGGTCCTTTGAAATGAATTTCTACAACTTCATTAATGTTGATGGCTTTTGCTTTGTTTGGTGGCGGTCCATATATAAAAATAAAGTCATTAACACCACCTATAATTGCAACAGAAAATAGCTCTTTATCTTTTAGTTTTATATCAGCCTTATCATATACACCACTCATTATCAAACCAGATTGATGTGATGCCATGAAAACTGGGAATGCAAACGAAGCCAATATTATGAGTAATGGTACAAGCCGCAGAAAAAACGAAGGTTTATAAATTCTTTTTTCTTGATCGGCAAACTCGCGTTCACTCTTACGCAAAAGTAATGAAGCAAAAACAAGGCACATGATAAAGAAAGGAAATGCGAAAATTTCAACATCCCTAAACAAGAAACGAAGATAATCACTTATGTTGAAGTATGATGATATAGATATCTCAAACGCATCATAAAATAACAATGTTGACAAGAACGCCACTGAATAAATGTAAATCGTAGCTCCCGCTGTGATTAACCACCAATTTTGTTTTATCCAATCTTTATTCATGTCAAATATGAACTTATTTTTAGTTTGATTCTGCATAACAGTCGATTATGTTGCTCGCGCGAATATTGCAATATCTTGCAAACATACTCCCAAAATTCTGTCAGATTGCAACAAACAGCAACAATCACGATGGCCTACTCCCGCATCGCGACCCATCCATCCAATGCTTCCACACGCTTCAGCCACGCCTGCACCGCAGGGTAAGGTTCCAAAGAGAAATTGCCTTCGTGTGCCAGTGACACGTAGGGATAACAGGCAATATCAGCGATGGTGGCATACTCCGCCGCGAGCCATTGATGTTCACTGAGTTGGTTTTCCATGGCTTCAAGTCCTGGCCGGGCATCCTGGTAACATTGCTGCAGGTCAAACGGTTTGTTGAACACCACGGTGATGCGTGCGCGGGCCAGGCCGTACAGTAGTTCGTTTTCTGAAACAGCGAGCCACTGCATGACACGTGCTTCGCCGAGCGGATCGGATGGCAGCCAGTTTTCGTCACCATACTTGCGCGCAAGATAAACCAGGATCGCCATCGAATCCCAGATGGTGGTATCGCCGTCGACCAGGACCGGTATCTGGCCGCGTGGATTGATGCGTTTGAACTCGGCGGTCTGTGTCTCGCCGCTGGTGCTGTCGATGCGCACGCGTTCATAGTCGAGGTCCAGCATGGCAAGCATCAGGCGTATCTTGTAGCAGTTGCCGGAACGATCGAGGTCGTAGAGTTTCAGGGTTATCATCAGAGTGCTCCAGTTTCATTCATTCGTATTCAGGGATGTTGGGGTATGCGCTTCGAACAGTTCCAGTAGACTTGTTCCACCGTGACTTCGACGGCGCGCTGCGCCTGCGGCCAGCGGCTGTGCCAGACACTACCATTTTCGTCTTCCAGAATGGCGGCTGCGCCATTGACGCGCAAGCGCGTCTGGCTGGCGAAGTCGATAAAAATCATGCCGACGTGCGGATTGACCAGAATATTACCGAGTGAATTGAACATGCGGTTACCGGAAAAATCCGGCAGCAGCAATTGTTGTGGGCCTGTCACTAATGCCACCGGTAAAGGCCTGCCATCCGGTCCGGGCTCACTGCCCTTGAAACTGCAATCGCAATGACCCTGTTTGTCAGACGTCGCCAGGAAAAAGAAAGGCAGGCTCTCGATGAACCATGCCATCCGCTCGTCCAGGCTGTTTCCGATGATACGGCCCAGCTTGTGCGCCCTGCCCTCGTCCCAGTTTTCATTGAAGCGCATCTGCGCCGTAAGTTCGCCATCGTGGAAAGGTAAATCAGTCACAAGTGTCCTCCCGCTCTCGCCGCCTGGCTCAATCCTGCATAGCCCCAGTCTTCCGCCGGCAGTTCGTGGATGACGATGTAGCTGGCTTCGGCCAGCTCACCCAGTGCATCGACCAGCAGCCTGTGCAGGCGTTGCAACAAAGCCGCTTTTTCCTCGCGGCTGTTGGTGCCAGCGGTAATCTTCACGTCCAGATAGGCAGTTGTCACCGTGCTGGCCTCACCAGCAATGGTCCAGAGCGCCGCATCGGCGGCGGCGATATGCACGGCGGTCACCTCACGGCGCTTGCCCGCCACCTCGACCATGGCATCGGTGATGCCTTGCGCCAGTACAGCTGCCTGTTGTGGCGTGGGTGCGGGCTGAATTTGCAGATTGATATAGGGCATGACGGTTCTCCTTGACGACGTTGGAGAATAGCCTAGGCTTGGACCATTGATTTGAGAAACGAATTATTCAAATACCACTTATCCATATCATGAATATGTTTTCCCGCAATCTGGACCTGGAGCTACTGCGCACCTTTGTCGCGGTGGTGGATGGCGGCGGCTTCACGCGCGCCGCCGAACGCCTGCATCGCACCCAGTCGACCATCAGCCAGCAGCTCAAGCGCCTGGAAGACCGGCTGGAAACACCGCTGCTGCAACGCAACACGCGCAGCGTTACCCTGACCGAGCGCGGCGAGTTACTGCTCGGTTATGCCCGGCGACTCCTGTCCCTGAATGACGAGGCCTTGTCGGCACTGGCCGAAACACAACTGCAAGGCCGTGTGCGCCTCGGTGCATCCCAGGAAGTCGCCGACGGCGGCCTGGCCGACTTGCTGGCACATTTCTCGCGCCTGCATCCCGGCGTGGCGCTGGAGATTCGGGTGGACGCCAATCTCAAGATGCGTGATGAAGTGGAACGCGGTGAACTTGACCTGGCGGTGGTGTTCCAGGACCCGGGCCAGAATCAGAGCAACGGCATCGGTTGCGAGGTGATTGAGACACTGCGCCGCGTCTGGGTAGCCTCGCCGGACCTCAGCATCAACGCCGACGAGCCCTTGCCATTGATACTATCGAATGGCCCGTGCATTTTCCGCAATGCCGTGCTCGGCGCACTCGACGCCATCAGCCGTCCCTGGCGCATCGTGCTTACCACGCCCAGCCTGTCCGGCATGCGCGCCGCATTACGTGCGGGACTTGGCGTTGGCGTGCGCAGTGATCGCTGGCTGGAAGCGGACTTACGTGTTCTCGACCGTGAGTTGCCGCCGCTACCGGATGTTGAACTGGTCATGCTGTCCGCCGCCGATACCGGCGAAGTGGTGGTGGAAAAATTGCGTGAGGCTTTGCGCGAAGCTTTGCGGTTGCCTGCGCAATCGCGATCGGTGAATTCCTGAAAGACGACTAGCCGCACGCCGGGGTTGGGCTATTCCAGATTGCCTTGATTGACACCGTTGCTGTTATATCCCGTCGAACCAGCAGCCATCTACCGTCACCAAACCCAAAGCGAGCAACGCGAAATCTGGTTCTGTGATCGGCAGATGGCTTTCAGGACAGATTAACAGCTTATCTTTGCATACTTCGGAGCAAGGGTTGTTCCATAGACCTTAAAGCACTCTGTTACGGGAGCGCCGTAGTCCTTGGTGAAAATCGTTGACCAACCGAATCCCCACATTTCCTCAACCTTGAGATGAATATCGGAAGCACCCGCTGGCATTGATTCTGACTTGTTAACACCTAACGAAATATTGCCGGAGTGTTTACTGAAGTCGTGACCATTGTATTTGTACGACAAAGTGAATCTGGCCACATATCCCCCTTCACACCGCACCAGAATCGAACCACCTTGTTCAGCTTCCATGTGAGCCATAATTGCTTCTTTCATTTCCATATTGCTCTCCTTTTCCCTTGATGTTGGTTGGATGTTCCCGACTCCCTTTTGCCAGAATGGCATGCGGCCTTGTCACCGCCTCATGTACTGATGGAGGGAAGGTTAGGAAACAACCGGGTACCAAACAGACTTGTGCCTAGTCAGCACAGGTTTCCCTTGCATTTTTCCTTACGCAATTACTGCTTGTGGCTCTCATGTTTTGTCTGCTGAATTTCGCTGACCCGGAGATGCGATGCAAATAAAGCTTTTTTATTATGTTTTCGTTGCGTGGCATTTAAAGCTATGCGGTTGCGAGAGTTCCCTTTTCTACGGTATTGATTGATGCTTTTGTTTGTTGCCAGACCGTAGATACCAGGATGTGATTTAGAGTGGGGGATGAGTCTCCGCTGTGGTGCTAACGCACCTTGTCAAGCCGGCCATTATTGATCGAGGATTCAGACATGAAGTCCAGAAACCCTTAGTCCGCTGCGCGGACAGAGAGAGGGATTAGCTCCCACCGGTCGCTGCTGCGGCGCTGACGCGCCTTGTCGAACCGGCCATTTTGAATCGAGGGTTCGAACCCGAACGTTCATAAACCCTTAGTCCGCTGCGCGGACAGAGAGAGGGATTAGCTCCCTGCGGTCGCTTCTGCGGCGCTTGCGCGCCTTGTCGAACCGGCCATTTTGAATCGAGGGTTCGAATCCTCTTCGGTATAAACCAAAAGACCGCCTCAAGGGCGGTCTTTTGGTTTATGGCGGAGAGAGAGGGATTCGAACCCTCGATACGTTGCCGTATACACACTTTCCAGGCGTGCTCCTTCAGCCTCTCGGACATCTCTCCGGGTTTCCTGCTCGGTCGCAGAAAGCGCGCAAGCATACCCGAGAGAGGCGAAATTCGCAATCCGAATCCGGCTTCAGGAGCCCCGAAGCGGCTTACAGGTGGTGGCTGACGTGGTGTTTGGCGGCGTCCTGAAGCAGGCGGCGGAAATCCTCGCCTTTCATGTGGATCATGTGTTCGTGGTCGCCGGATTCAAAATAAATATCTTCCTTGTCGAGCAGGGATGGGTCGACCACGGTGTCGACACCATAAAGCTGTCCGACCGGGGGAATCGCACCATGTTCACAGTCGCTGAACGTTGAGTCCAGCTCTTCGGCTTTCATGATTTCCAGACCGCGTCCCAGCAGGCTGTTAATCCGATCGATATCGAGTCGGTGTGAGGCCGGGATCACGGCAAGCAGGTAACTGTCGTCATCTCCGAGTAACACCGGCTTGGCTACCATGTCGCCAGGGACGTGGGCGTTTTCAGCGGAACGAAGACTTGAAGTGGTGGGCAGATGTTCAATGATCTCGTATTCAAATGCATTGCTATCGAGATACTCCTTCAGGGTCATAGCGACACCCATTGCAAATACCTCCTTTGGTTTTTATGTTGCACAGTAAAGTATAGCTATCACTGCTATACTCTGGACGAACATCATTCATAAAATAATCTTGGGTTACCGTGAAAGCTAATAAATTAAAAAAATATTCCATGGCCGACCTGGCCGATCGTCATCATCTTTATGAACTGTCCGTGCAGAATGCCGAGTCGGAAATCGACTTTGTCGATGAAACCTTCACGCAACTGCGCGGCCGCAAGGCACAGCTACTGCGCGAGGACTTCTGCGGCACCGCCAATGTCTGTTGCGAATGGGTGACACGCCGCAAGGACAACATCGCCATCGGCGTCGACCTCGACAGCGAAGTGCTGCAATGGTCACGTGACCATCGCCTGCCAGCGTTGAAGAAAAAACAGGCGCAGCGTATTTCACTGCTCGAACGTAATGTACTGGATGCCGAAACCCCACCGGCCGACATCATTTCCGCCATGAACTTCAGTTACTGGCTGCTCAAGGAGCCGGCCCAGCTGCGCGAGTATTTCTCACGTGCGCGCGAGGCACTCAAGGACGATGGCATTCTGTTTCTCGACGCCTACGGCGGTTACGACGCGTTTCGCGAAATCGAGGAAGACCGCGAGGTGGAGGATGAGGAGAATGGCACCACCTTCACCTATTACTGGGAACAGACCAAATTCGACCCGCTGACCAACCAGCTCAACTGCAGCATTCACTTTGAGTTTGAGGACGGCTCGCTGCTCAAGGACGCTTTTGTCTACGAATGGCGTTTGTGGACCTTGCCGGAAATCAAACAACTTCTGCTCGAAGCCGGCTTTACCAAGGTGACTTTTTACTGGCAGGGTTTTGACGAAGACGGTGAAGGCGATGGTGAGTTCCAACCGGTGCAACCGGGTGAAGTCGATGCCGATGCCGGCTGGATTTGTTACATCACCGCCGAGAAAAACTGAGGCATCCAGCAGTCATTCACTCCATTGCAGCTTGATGCCACGATATTCGGTATCGCGGAATTTCAGGTAGCCGATTTCAATACGGCCGTTGCCATTGAGCTGCTCCAGTTGCTGTAAGGATTCCAGCACATTCGTATCTTGCTGCTCCTGTTCTGCGGTTATCGGCTGCTGTTTGAGATAACGATCCAGATCCAGGCGGTCAATGACCAGATCCGAATCCAGCGACTGCGGTGACTGCCGATACGCCAGCTGCCCCTTGATGCGGGTACGATCAACCTGCATATCCACATCCTGCAGGTGCAATGCATCTGCCGTGTAGCCATACGCCAGTCCCCCATCGAGCCGACTGAACAGTTTGCGGTTCTGCAAATTCAATATTGAGTTGAGCGGCTGAATATCGTTTAACAGCCGATTGGCGTTGAGTTCCCGAAACACAATACTGCCGCTGCTGTTAAGTAGCTGGCCATTGTCGATTTCGGATTTATTAATGAGTGCTTCCACCCTGCCCTGGTCAAACACAATGTTGTTGATGTGCAAAGATGAAGACCAGTGTAATTCGGCAGATTCGCTATCGCTTCGGGGTTGCTCCATAAAACTCTTCAGCAAGGCAAGATACGGTTGTGCCTGGATCTCATCAACCTTGAAATGTGTCGACAGTTGAGCGGCCGTCCAATCGTAGTCGACCACACCCTGCATCTGCATTTCGTCCAGCCGTATAGACAGGTTGCGGGCGTGCACGGATGTATCATCAAATTCAAACTGCAAATCACCGCTGAGTTGTCGCCACAGATTATCCGGCCAGGTCAGCCAGTCCGGCTGCGGCACAAATTCCAGCAGCGCAACCGGGCTGAAAGAGATGATGCTGATTTCCAATAAGCTGTCCCGCGGCCAGGCCAGGCTGGCGTTTAACGAGGCGTCCAGGTTGAGGCGCTGCGAATCCAGACGCAATCCACGCGTGGTCAGAGATTTCTGCTGTGGCTGGTAAAACAGCTCACCGGCTAACTGCAGGTCCAGCGGTGCATCACTTTCATGCGGATCAAACAACAGATCAATCTGCATGCCGGACACTCGTATGTTGTTGGCCAGTTCCAGAATAAAATCGATCTCTATCCCAGCTTGCAAACTCCGCCGCACATCATTAAGCTGTGTCGAGGCGGCAAATGCATACTGCGGCCCTCCGGCCTGTCCAGCTTGCGGCTGCAATTGTATTTGCAAGTCATCGAGTACCAGATGCTGATTGCTTGACCGATCAACATATTCGATTCTGGCATCGCCCAGCCGCAAGCTCTCAACCGGCAGATACAGACGCTCACCCATATCCAGGCTGTTGTTTTCTGTGTCGTCCGATTGTCTCCAGTTGATGCGCCCCTGCTCATCGCGCACGATTTCAAGCTGCAACCCCTGAAGGACCAGTTCTTCAACACGGAAACTGTCCTGCAGCAATGACCATAAATCGGCTTTGATGAGCAGTTTCCTGAATGCCAGCACATCTGTACCATCGGCCCCGGTCAGACGAACGTCGCTCGCGTTGATCTGTAGTTGCGGTAGCAGGTGCCAGTCCAGATCACCATCAATGTGTAGCTGTTTGCCGGTTTCCTGTTCGACCCAAGTGACCAGATGCGACTGCAATTGATCACTACGGATGTATAAAAACAGCAGGCCAATAAAAAACCCCGCCAACAGCAGGAAAAGCAATAATGCCTTGCCGGCTGCCGACGAGGTAATTTTCATTGAATCAGGCGGCGGTTACTCAGGCGGCTTTGTGCTCGTAGAGATGTACATCGCGCTGCGGATATGGAATGCCAATGCCTTCCTGATCGAAGCGCAGTTTGACTGCTTCGGTCAAGGAGAACAGGACACCCCAGTAGTCGCCGCTCTTGACCCAACTGCGCACCACCAGGTTGACGCTGTTATCGGCCAGTTCGGCTACGGCGATCATGTAGGCAGGGTCGTCAAGAATGCGCTCGTCCGCTTCCACCAGCTCAGCCAGCACTTTTTTGACATGCGCCAGATCGGCATCATAGGAAACACCCACGGTCAGGTCGACGCGACGGGTTTCCTTGGTGGAATAGTTGATGATATTGCCGCTCGACAGGCTGGCATTGGGCACGATGATGGTTTTGTTGTCACCGGTTTTCATGGTGGTGGTAAAAATGGAAATCTCCTCGACCACACCGGCAACACCGGCGCCTTCAATGAAATCACCGACCTTGAACGGCCGGAAAATGATCATGAGGAAACCGGCAGCAAAGTTCGACAGCGAACCCTGCAAGGCCAGGCCGATGGCCAGGCCGGCGGCACCGAGTACGGCGATAAAGGAAGTGGTCTGAATTCCCAGTTGACCGAGTGCGGCCAGTATCACAAACGCCATCATGGCGACATAGGCGATATTGGCGACAAAACCGATGATGGTCGGTTCCGCGTTGCCTTTGGTCATCATTTTGGCGACCAGTTTCTTGACCAGCCTGGATACCCATTTACCGATAATGAATATTGCCAGCGCAGCAACGAGCTTTAACCCATACAGTGCCAGCAATTCCTGTGCTTGTTCCATCAGGCCTGTAATTTCCATAGGACATTTCCTCACAAAAAATTATTGTTGAGGGCGTGAGAATAAAGCAAATGCTGGAAACTGGGAATTAAACAGTTGGCAAAACCGCCAACAGGGGGCTGATTTTCCAACCTGCGTTAAACCGGCCGGTCGGCCAGTCGTCAGTGATTGTGGCCGCCATGAATCATGGCGATGAGACTGGCCTCGCTCTGGCTCAGCCCCAGTTCATCAACCAGGCGTTGCGCGGTGGCGCCCTGCTGCACCAGGCGGATAGCTTCACCGAAGGGCGCTTCGGCCTGCGATTGCTGGCTTTCAATGGATTCCTGGCGGTCGACGATGGCTTTCTCGCGATCTTCGATGCCACGCAGGCGTTTGTCGACGCCAATGGCGCCGGCGGTCAGTCCGTTGATGCTGACCTGCTGGGATTTCATACGGCCTTCGAGGTATTCGATGCGTTGATTGGTTTTTTTCAGGCGGAGTGCGAGGTTGAGCAGAATGAGCGCCAGAATAACAAAGGTGACGGTAATGCTGATCCAGAGGATGGTCATTCAGGCAAAAACATCAATATGGTGGTTATCATCATCGCCCTGTTTTTTCTGCCGACGTTTCCTGGCGTCTTTATCCTGTGTCTGTTGACGTTTCTTTTTCGGATCGACTTTCTTGGTGGCGTCGATGTGGCCAACCGGATGTGTCACATTGCTTGAACTTATGTCGGCCATGGCATCACCTCATCAGAACATACCCATCTCGGCCCACTCTTCTTCTGACAGCAACTTGTTGAGGTCAACCACAATCAGCAGGTTGTTGTTCCAGCTAGCCACACCCTGGATGTATCTGGAACTTTCCTCGTTGCCGACATTGGGAGCGGAATCGATTTCCGAAGCATGCAGGTCGACCACTTCGGCAACGCTGTCGACCAGTATGCCGACCACCTGTTGCTCCGACTCGATAATCACAATTCGGCTGAGATCGTCGATCTCGGTTGATGGTAAACCGAAGCGGGTGCGTGTGTCGATAACAGTGACCACATTACCACGCAGGTTGATGATGCCCAGCACATAATGCGGCGCACCCGGGACCGGTGCGATCTCGGCGACGCGCAGAACTTCCTGCACCTGCATGACGTTGATACCATAGACTTCGTCTTTCAGCTTGAATGTGACCAGCTGAATTTCCGGATCGTTGTTGGTGCTAACCTCTGCTTCCGCTGTCATTGTCGTTCTCCACGCCTCTTGTATCTTTTGCCTGTTGCCGTCGCGTCAGATTGTTTGCGCAACGGCGCTAATTTCATTGTTTATCCGGCTTTCCTAATAAAGTAGCAGCTTTAGCTGCTGATTTCCTGAATCAGGATTTCCGGGTCAAGCAACACACACAGCCGGTCTACCAGTGTTCCCAGCGCCCACACGCGGCTGTTGCGTTGTGGCCGCCAGCGCACCTGTTGCGGATCCAGCTGGATGGTCTGTTTGATCCCGTCACAGCTGAGCGCCCAGCGCTGTTTCACCACCAGCAAATGACTGCCATGCTGCAAACGTCGCTGCTCGGCGGTCTCGGTGATCTTTTCCGGCATGATCAGCCTGGCGGTATCCAGAGCGATCACATTGTTGTCCCGGTGTTTAATCACACCCAGATGCCAGTCCGGCTGGGTCGGCACCTGCGTCGCTTCCTGGTCCCACACCGCGATGCTGTCCAGCATCGCCAGAGGTACAGCCAGCTCGGTTCCCTCTACATCAAACAGCAGGCAACTGAATTTTTCCGCTGTCCATTCCGGCAGATCGGCTGTTTCCAGCGCCTCTTCGACCGGTGCAGCTTCTGCCACCGGCGCGATCACTTCGGTCGTCACCGGCTGTTCGATTACCTCGGTTATCGGCGCGGTTTCCGGTTTCTTAACCTCAACTTCCGTTTTTGTCTGTGTGGCCGGTTTGGTCTCGGTAGGGACCTCGACCCTGACCTGCTCATCGACCTCCTGCAGCAGCGATTCCAGCAGGCTAAAAACAGCGGCATCCGAATCGGCCAACAGCGTTTTTTTCTGCTTCTCCACCATCATTGCACGCCTTCGGCCGCGGCAAGATGGGGAGCCCCTTGCTGCAGTTCCTCGAGCAGGCTGGCATACGCCTGCACACCCCGGCCTTTGGGATCAAACATCGCCGGCGGAATGCCGGCACGGCTGGCTTCGCGAAATTTGGTATCAACCGGGATCACGCCGTGCCACAGATGCTCGGCATAATTTTGTTTGAGCACCTGCAGGCTGTCGATCGAGGCGCGCGTGCGCTTGTCGAACATGGTCGGGATGATGGTGTAGGCCAGCGGCGTCTTGCGCGCCTTGAGCACCATCTTGAGCGTATGCGTCATGCGCTCCAGCCCCTTGATGGCGAGGAACTCGGTCTGCACCGGAATGACCAGATGTTCACAGGCAGCCAGTGCGTTGATCAGCAACACACCCAGCAGTGGCGGACAATCGATCAATACATAATCATACTGCTGCTGCATCTTCGCCAGCGCATTGCGCAACACCAGTCCCATACCTTCGAGGCGCGCCGACTGGCGATCCAGCGTGGCCAGCGCCACCGACGCCGGCATCAGTGACAAACCGCTGGTGCCGGTATCGCAGATCACTGACCCCGGATCGAGATCACGCTTTTCCGCCAGCGCCTGGAATAATGAATAGGTACTGTCGTCAAGCGCATCGGGGTCGTAACGGAAATAGCTGGTCAATGAACCATGTGGATCAACGTCCACCAGCAGCGTGCGAAAACCCCAGGCGGCGAGCAAACCACCGAGTGCGACCGTGGTGGTGGTCTTGCCGACCCCGCCTTTCTGGTTGGCGACGGTCCAGATTTTCATCACAGGCCTCCGGGCGATTCCGCCCAGGGGATGTCTCCTTCGTCTGCAGTCCCTGCTTCACCCTGGTCAAGTTCGCCAAACACGTGGCCACCGCTGTCGGAGCGGATGATCAGGGTCACGCGGCGATTCTTGCTGCGTCCTTTTTCCGTGGTGTTTTCAGCCACCGGGCGATACTGGCCATAACCGATGGCGGCCAGCCGCTGCGGCTGCAAGCCCTGGCGCACCAGATAGTTGACCACGCTGGCGGCGCGCGCCGCGGACAGTTCCCAGTTGGACGGAAACACCAGCGTGCTGATCGGCACATTGTCGGTATGGCCTTCGACATAAATCCGGTTCTTCAGTGGTTTGACGATGGTGGCGATGTCGGCAAATGCCTTGCGCGCATTGGCGGACAATCGCGCGCTGCCACTGTCGAACAGCATTTTGTTGTTGAGCTGCACCTCGATCTTGTCGCCCTGCAAATTGATGCTGACCAGGTCCTGATCGACAAAACCCTGCAACGAGGAATCCAGGTTACTGGCCACCACCCACAGGCGGTTGTCCGTCGGTTCGATGTCCGAGGGACCGGTATTCGGCTGGCTGGCTTCGGCGCCGGTGGCCGGCGCATCCGGCTGGCGCTCCAGATATTCACCAACCAGCTGTTCCGCACTGGTCGGCGGCACCTGGTCAACTTCCGGGGTTTCCTTGAGCGGTTCGGAAAAAGCCTCGATCATGGTGTCGGACAATACCCGGTACTTGCCTTCGTTAATCGTGGAAATCGCGTACATGACCACAAAAAAGGCAAACAGCAATGTAACAAAATCAGCATAGGAGACCAGCCACCTTTCGAGGTTTTCACTTTCCTGCGGTTTTTTCTTTCTGGATCTGGCCACGTCATTACCCGCTGCTGTCAGTGTTCAAAACCCTGCAACTTCGCCTGAATATGACGCGGGTTCTCGCCTTCGGCGATCGATACAATGCCTTCGATCACCATTTCCAGAAACAGGGTGCGCTGGGCGATCTGGTTTTTCAGCTTGTTGGCAAACGGCAGTAAAAACAGGTTCGCCAGGCCGACGCCGTAAATGGTGGCGACAAACGCGGTGGCGATGCCGCTGCCCAGTTTTTCCGGATCTCCCAGATTCTGCATCACATGGATCAAACCCATTACCGCTCCCAGAATACCGATGGTCGGCGCATAGCCTCCCATACTCTCAAACACACGTGTTGCCTGCAAATCACGGCTTTCACGACTGTCGACCTCCACCTCGAGCACATTCCTGATGACCTCCGGCTCATTACCGTCGACCAACAGTTCCACGCCTTTCTTGATGAAACGGTCTTTCTCCAATCTGGTAGCATTTTCCAGGCCAAGTAAGCCGTCACGCCGTGCAATCTGGCTCCATTTGACCAGTTTGGTGATGGTGTCCTGCACCGGTAAACGCGGTGGACGAAATACCGAACCCGACATGCGCATGGCGCGGATGAAAATCGGGATCGGTGTCTGCAGCAGAATGGCGCCGAAAGTGCCACCCAGAACGATCGCCAGCGCCGGCCCGTTCAACAGGGAAGCCGCGTGGCCACCCTCCAGCCAGTTGCCGCCGAGGATCGCCAAAAAGGCGATGAGGATGCCGATGAGACTCAGGAAATCCACGTCACACCGCCTTGGCCAGCTGTTCGCCGATCTCGTCGATCGCCAGTACCCGGTCGGACAAACCGGCCTTTTCCACAGCCTGCGGCATGCCGTAAACCACACAACTGGCTTCGTTCTGTGACCAGACGGTGGCGCCGGCCTGTTTGAGCTTTTGTGCGCCCATCTTGCCGTCGGAACCCATGCCGGTCAGCACGATCGCCAGGACATCACGACCAAAACTCAATGCCGCCGAACCGAAGCCGACATCGACACTGGGTTTATAGGTCTGTTCCGGCAGGCTTTGTTTGACTTCGACATAACCGCTGGAGCCGCTTTTCTCGACCAGTAACTGCATGCCACCTGGCGCCAGCAGCGCCTGGCCAGGCGTCAGTGCGTCGCGGTCGGTGGCTTCCTTGACACGAATCTTGCAAAGATCGTTGAGGCGGCTGGCATACGCCGGCGTAAAGGCCGCCGGCATGTGCACCATCACCACAATCGGTAACGGGAAGCTGGCCGGCAATTTACTCAATACCGTCTGCAGGGCAACCGGACCACCGGTAGAGGCGCCGATAACCACCAGCTTGTAGCGGCCCGTCTGGCTGGCCGCACGCACACGCTCGCTGCCAGCGGCCGCTGTTTTCGTCGGCGAGGTACGCGCGAGTGATTTGCGGTTGGTGCGGGCCGCGATTTTGCTGACCTTCTCACGCAGCAACACATAGGCTTCATCAAAGGTGCTTTTCGGGGAAAAGTTTTTCGACAGGAAATCGACCGCACCGGCATCAAGCGCATCCAGCGTGACTCTGGCGCCATCGCTGGTGAGACTGGAAAACATCAGAATCGGCGTTGGCAGTTTTGCCATGATCTGCCGTACCGCCTCGATGCCGTCCATCACCGGCATTTCGACGTCCATGGTAATCACGTCAGGCTTCAGTTGCAGGGTTTTTTCCACCGCCTCGCGGCCATTGGCGGCCGTGCCAATGACGTTCAGTTGCGGTGATTGTTGCAGTACCTCGGTGATCCTGTGGCGAAAAAAAGCCGAGTCATCGACCACCAGGACATCTACTTTTTGCCCCATAGGATTTCACTTTGCCTTGTTATTCAGACCGGGGCCGGACACTGCACTCAACGTGCGTATTTACGCATCAGACCCGGCACATCCATAATCAGCGCGATCTTGCCATCACCCGTGATGGTCGCGCCCGCCATACCCTCGAGACCCTGCAACAAGGCGCCGAGCGGTTTGATCACCACTTCTTCCTGGCCAACCAGGTGATCCACAACCAGGCCAACCTGGGCGCCGCTGACATTGACCACGACAACATGGCCGCCACCTTCGCTGTAGTCCGGCTGGATACCGTCGTTGACCAGCCATTGACGCAGATAAAACAGTGGCAAGGCACGTTGCCGGACCCGGATCGTCAGCTGGCCATCGACCACATTGGTCTTGCCCAGGTCCAGATTGAAAATTTCCACCACACTGGCCAATGGCAAGGCAAACGGCTGTTCGCCCAGCACCACCATGAGCGTCGGCAATATCGCCAGCGTCAATGGCAGTTTGACGATGATCTTGCTGCCCTTACCGAGCTCCGAGTCGACCTCCACCGAACCGTTCATCTGGGCGATGCGGGTTTTCACCACATCCATGCCGACGCCGCGGCCGGAAATATCGGAAATTTCCTTCTTGGTGGAGAAGCCCGGCTGGAAAATCAGGTTATAGCATTCCTTGTTATCGAGTCGCGCAGCTGCTTCGGCATCCATCATGCCGCGTTCCACCGCCAGCTTGCGCAGCACTTCGGCATCCATACCCTTGCCGTCGTCAAGAATCGACAACAGGATATGATCGCCTTCCTGCAAGGCGGACAGCAGCACACGTCCCTTGCGTGGCTTGCCGGCTTTCTCACGTTCGTCCGGCATCTCGATACCGTGGTCGACCGAGTTGCGCACCAGATGCACCAACGGATCGGCCAGTGCTTCAACCAGGTTTTTGTCGAGATCGGTTTCTTCACCTTCCATCTCGAGATCGATTTCCTTTTTCAGGGAACGCGCCAGGTCACGCACCACGCGCGGGAAGCGACCGAAGACTTTCTTGATCGGCTGCATGCGGGTTTTCATGACCGCCAGTTGCAGGTCCGATGTCACCACATCCAGGTTGGAAACCACGGCAGCTACCGCTTCGTTTTCCATCGACGCCTTGAGTGTGGCGAGGCGATTGCGCACCAGCACCAGTTCGCCGACCATGTTCATGATATCATCGAGCCGCTGGGTATCGACACGCACCGTGGTTTCGGCCGCCGGCGCGGCTTTTTGCTGGCCAGCCGCTGCCGGGGCTTTGGCCGGTTCCGCTTTGGCTGCCGGTTTGGGTTTTGGCTCTGCCTTGGGCTTGGCCGCTGGTTTCTCTACCGGCTTTTCTGCAGCGGCTTCTTTTGCCGCCGGCTTGTCCTGCGCAGGCTCACTGGCAGCCGGCGCTTTGTCCTGAGCCGGAGTCGGCGTCTTGAACTTGCCCTTGCCGTGCAGTTCATCCAACAGGTTGTCAAATTCTTCTTCGGTGATGTCATCGGAATCCGCTGCCGGTGTGGTAGCTGCAGCGGCCGGCGCCTCGTCCTGTTCCGGGGTCGGCGCCTTGAACTTGCCCTTGCCGTGCAATTCATCGAGCAGGTTTTCAAATTCTTCTTCGGTGATATCGTCCGAGTCAGACGCACGTGCCGCCGCTTCGGCAGCCGGGGCACTTTCAGGTGTCGGCGCCTTGAACTTGCCCTTGCCGTGCAATTCGTCGAGCAGGTTTTCGAATTCTTCTTCGGTGATGTCGTCGCCACCGGGAGCCGGTGGGCTGTCATCACCGGCCACACTGAGCAATTCGTCCAGTGCCTCTCCGGCATTGGCTGATATCGCCGGTTCATCCTCGGCTTCTTCTTCAGCAGATGCCTCTGCCGCTGGTTCAGGCTCAGGTTCGGCTGTCTCTGCTGCCGGTGTTTCCTCCGACGCTGCAGGAGCTTCTCCTGCGGGCACGGCCAGGCCCTTGAGTGTCTGGATCAGGGCAGGATCAACATGTTCGGGTTCAATGCCTTCCTGGATACCGGCGAACATGGCGTTGACTTCGTCGATGACCTGCAAAACCGCATCCATGAGTTCCGGATCGACATGTCGCTGTCCCTGCCGCAGTACGTTGAACACGTCCTCTGCACTGTGACAAACTTCGACCAGGGCTTCAATGTTGAGGAATCCGGCACCACCCTTAATGGTGTGAAAGCCACGGAATACGGCATTCAGCAGATCCGGGTCATCAGGCGTCTGTTCAAGGTCGACCAGCTGCTCATTGAGCTGCTCGAGAATTTCACCACCCTCAACCAGAAAGTCCTGAAGGATTTCATCATCCAGATCAAGACCCATCACACACTCCTTCTTCTAGATGTCTTTATCATTATTATTGCGTCACTTAAAAACCCAGGCTGGACAACAGATCGTCCACATCGTCCTGGCCGCTGACCACTTCTGACTGGGTCACACCGGGTACGGCCGGACCGTCTTCTTCCGCCATACGTTTTTGTTTACGTGCTTCGTCTTCTTTGCTGGTCTGTTGGTTACCCGCCAGCTTGATCAATTGCACCAGGCGACTTTCGACATCCTGCACCAACACAATGACCTTTTTGATGATCTGTCCGGTAATGTCCTGGAAGCCCTGCGCCATCATGATTTCATTCATCTTGCTGTGCAGTTCGTTGCTGTCCTTGACAGCCTGCTGCAGGAAATCACTCAAATCACCACTGAGCTGTTTGAAGTCGTTCACTTTCAGCTCGCGCTGCAGGAAACGCCCCCACTGTTGATTCAAGCCTTCAGCGGTGACCTTGAGGTTTTCAGATACCGGCAGCGCCTCTTCGATGGCGGTCAGTGTCTGGTGTGCTGCTGTCTCCGTAGTGGTAATGACGTAGCGCAAACGCTCTGCGGCATCCGGCATGTCAACATTGACCATCTCTGCCACTTCGGAGTCCAGCACAAAGCCGTTTATCGCTTCATGCAGTTCGCGTGTCAATCGACCCACTTCCTGAAACAGCGATCCATTTGCATTGGCTCCGTTCGCCAGTGACTCAATATGGGTGTTAGCCTGTTGTTCATCCCCCTGTTCGAGTGCCGCAACCAAATTGCGTGCAAGCTGCAACTTTTCAGACAGATCCCTTGTTTGTGGTGTTTTTGTTTTTGATGTTGCCATTAGCCATTTACTCGATCGAAGATTTTCGAAATTTTTTCTTCCAGCGTGCCTGCAGTAAATGGCTTGACCACGTAGCCGTTGACGCCTGCTTGCGCAGCTTCGATGATCTGCTCCCGTTTGGATTCTGCGGTCACCATAAGCACTGGCAGGGAAGCAAGGTTGGGATCGGCGCGAACCGCTTTCAGCAAATCAATGCCGGTCATGCCCGGCATGTTCCAGTCTGTTACCAGGAAATCGAACTTACCCGACTGCAGTTTCGGCAAAGCGGTATTACCATCGTCGGCTTCTTCTATGTTTTTAAAACCCAGATCTCCCAACAGGTTTTTTACAATTCTGCGCATGGTGGAAAAGTCATCCACCACTAGAATTTTCATATTTTTGTCCAACGTGACCTCCGGCCTGCTAGTTATTTTTTGAACCTGGCTCTCTTAGCGGCAGCCTCAAGAAAACATTTAACCATGTACCTGTCTTTTATAACGTCAAGGCAAAAAAAAACTTTAAGGCATAAGTGGTGAATGGGTGTGAATGACAGGAAACCGGAAAATCCTGCGAGTCACATTGTTATCGACCGGTGAGAAATGATCTGAAAAATGACAACGACACAGATCAGGCCGTTGTTTTACAGGGTAATGCAGAAGTGAAAAGTTGCGCTGGCGCAGAGTCGGGGAAAACACCGATCCGTTTGAACCGGCGTCTCAGGGATTGAAGTCTTCCTGGTATTCCGGCAGCCAGTTGCTCATTCTGGCACGTAAACGCATGGCCGCCTGGCTGTGTATCTGGCAGACGCGTGATTCACTGACGCCAAGTACCTGACCGATTTCGCGCAGGTTCAGCTCTTCATCATAATAAAGTGCGATGACCAGACGTTCGCGCTCCGGCAAGCCGGCAATGGCATAGGACAGCGCCTCGCGGAAATCGTCTTTTTCCAGGCCATCGACCGGTGTCTGGGATTCATCGGAAAATGCCGGGTGATGATCTTCGCCCGGAGTCACGTCACCAAGCGCGGCCAGTTCATCAAAGCTGAAAATGCGTGAACCGGAGGCATCCTTGAGAATGTTGTGATATTCCTCGAGTGAGATGTTAAGTGTCTCGGCAACTTCCACATCACGCGCATCACGGCCTTCGTTGTTTTCGATTTCGCGCATGGCATCGGCCACCATACGCGCCTTGCGATGCACCGACCGTGGCGTCCAGTCGCTGCGGCGGATTTCGTCAAGCATGGCGCCGCGAATGCGGATGCCAGCATAGGTTTCAAAACTGGCGCCCTGATTCGAATCGTAATTCCGGCTCGCTTCAAGCAGCCCCATCATGCCGGCCTGGATCAGGTCTTCCGCCTGCACGCTCGGCGGCAAACGGTTCATCAAGTGATACGCAATGCGTTTGACCAGCCCGGCGTGTTTGGTGACCAGGTCGTCGAGGCTTTCATCCTGCACCGACTGATAACTTGCCAATCCGTTCACGGTTACATCTCCCCATATCCCGAAGTGTATTGAATCAGCCGCTCAACAAAGAATTGCATCTGCCCGTTCGCGCCTTGCGGCAGCGGCCAGGTTTCGACCTTTCTTGCCAGGTTCTTGAATGCCTGGGCGGCCTTGCTGCGAGGAAATGCAGTAATCACCGGCTTCTGGCTTTTCACGGCTTTCTTCACAGAGTCATCATAGGGCACCGAGCCCATGAAACTAAGCATCACGTCCAGATACCGATCTGTCACGCGACACATTTTATTATAGAGTTCACGTCCTTCCTGCACGCTGCGCACCATGTTCGCCAGGATGCGGAAACGTGTGGCACCGTATTCCTTATTGAGTAACTTGATGATGGCGTAGGCATCGGTAATGGAAGCCGGTTCATCACAAACCACCACAACCACTTCCTGGGAGGCGCGGGTGAAACTGATGACGGTATCGGAAATACCGGCGGCGGTATCAACAATCAGGGTATCAACATCCGGTCCAACATCGCTGAAGGCGCGAATGATGCCGACATGTTCGGCCGGACTCAGCTCGGCCATCTTCTGGATACCGGATGCACCAGGAATCAACTGGATGCCACTCGGTCCGTCGATGACGATTTCCTCGAGAGTTTTTTCGCCCTTGAGTACGTGCGATAAATCGTAGTTAGCGTGCAGCCCCAGCATAACATCCACATTGGCCAGTCCCAGGTCGGCGTCCAGCAACATGACCTGTCGCCCGATTTCAGCCAGCGCCACGGCCAGATTCACTGAAACATTGGTTTTGCCAACACCTCCCTTGCCACCACTGACGGCAATCACCTGTACGGGTTTTGGCTGCACCATTTGTCGTAATCCTGCTGCTTGGTCTGTGTACATCAACTGAATATGCCTGTCGTCAGACAATGCGACTTCTTTATAATTTTCATATCCGCGCCACACATGTTTTCCCCAGTTTAAATACTTTTAACTATCAATGCACTATATGATTTTTATTTAACAATAAGCGTTGCTGCGCGCCGCACTCAGGGCCAGCGCCAGATAGCCGTCACCGTGCTGCTCGGAGGCATCCTGCGCCAGAGATGACGCCAGTTTCACCAACGGATTGGCACGCGCCACGTGCATGTCCTCGGGCACTTTCTGGCCATCGGTGTAATAGGCCACCGGCAAACCACTGTGGATGATGGCCGACAGTATGCCTCCCAGCGAGGCGGCCTCATCGGTCTTGGTTAACAGGCAGGCATCCGGCCGGATCGGCTTGAATGCCGCGATGGCACGTTTCAGCGCGACCTGTTCGGTTGTTGCCGACAACGCCAGGAAACGGCTGACGCGTTTGCCGGCGACCTGCAACATGGCCAGCTGCTCATTGAGTTTGACATCCTGGTGACTGAGACCGGCGGTATCAATCAGAATCAGTTTCTTGTCAGCAAAGTTGTTCAGGGTTTCGTTGAGTTCCTGTGAATTGGAAGCGGTGCGCACCGGCACATTGAGAATACGGCCGTAAGTGTGCAATTGTTCGCGCGCACCGATACGGAAGTTATCGGTGCTGATCAACGCCACATGGCGGTTGCCGTGACGCAGGCAATAACGCGCCGCCAGCTTGGCGATGGTGGTGGTCTTGCCAACACCGGTCGGACCGACCACGGCAACCACGCCACCGAATTCGGATAAATCGTCGCCGGTCACCGAGATTTCCGCCGACAGATAATACAGCGCTTTTTGCCATTGCTGTTCGAAGCTGCCGGCATCGGCGACGGCATTCATGAGACGCTCGGCAATATCAGCGCTGATGCCCATGTTCATGAGTTGGCGAAACAGCTCCTTGCTTTCCGGACGTTTGTGGCTCATCTCGCGCCAGCTGATGTCGGACAGCTCGTTTTCCATAATGCGGCGCATGGCCTGCATTTCACGGCGCATGGCTTCGATTTCCTGTTGCTGCTCATTGCTCTTTGGCATGCTATCGCCCCACAACGACGCAGCGTCATAACCGGCGGCCTGATGTTCGCTGGCCGTCGTGGTTTGCTGCTCGGCTGACCTTGCCTTGCTGTCATGCGATTCGGCGATGAACTGTTCGGCATCATAATCCACCGCGGCAACCAGCTCGACTCCGGCAGCGGTTGTCTTGTTCGACAGGATGACCGCATCTTCACCGATTTCCTTTTTCACCGCGCCGATCGCCTGGCGCATATCGGGAGCAACAAAGCGTTTAATTTTCATTGCACATTTTCCTCAAGTTAACTTCGGGCCTGGCCCTAGGAAGTTGCATTACCAATGGTGGCAACGACTCTGATCTTGCGATTGTCCGGTATCTCGTTATACGACAGCACATGGGTGCCCGGGGCACTGTGCTTGGCGAAGCGTGACATCCAGGGCCGTACTCCTGCCGCTACCAACAAGATGCTTTCCTGACCCGCCATTTCCTGTTCCTTTGCTGTTTCGATCAAAGCCTGTTGCAGTCTTTCTGCCAGCCCCGGTTCGAATCCCATGCCGTCGCCACCGGAGGCCTGCAGCGTTTGCTGCAATATCTGTTCCAATCCAGGATCCAGCACGATAACCGGAATTTCTTCAACAGAACCAACGATTTGCTGCACTATCGAGCGTGACAACGCGACGCGCACAGACGCCAATAAAGCGCCGGAATCCTGACTATAAGCCGCCTGATCCGCCAAAGTTTCGGCAATGGTACGAATGTCCTTGATCGGCACGCCTTCGGCCAGCAACTGCTGCAATACCTTGAGCACCTGGCTCAGTGACAGCGCCTTGGGCACCAGATCCTCGACCAGTTTCGGATAGGTGTTGGCGAGACTGTCGAGCAATTCCTGCACCTCTTCATGGCCGAGCAATTCATCCGCATGATTCTTGATGATCTCGCTCAGATGCGTGGCGACCACGGTGCTGGCGTCGACCACGGTATAACCCTGGGCCTGTGCATTATCCTTTTGCGACGGTTCAATCCAGACCGCTTCCAGGCCAAAGGCCGGATCGCGTGTTTCAATACCTGGAATGTGACCGAACACCTTGCCCGGGTTGATTGCCAGTTCCCGGTCCGGGTGAATCTCGGCTTCACCAATACCGACGCCATTGAGTGAGATGCGATAGGCATTCGGCGCCAGATCCAGGTTGTCGCGAATGTGCACCGACTGCACCAGGAAACCGAGTTCCTGTGACAGCTTGCGCCGCACACCCTTGATGCGGTTCATCAGCTGGCCGCCCTGACTCTTGTCGACCAGTGGAATCAGGCGATAACCGACCTCCAGGCCAATGATGTCGACCGGTTGCACGTCATCCCAGCTGAGTTCCTTGGGTTCGGCCGCCTGGCTGGTCGTCTCTTCGTGTAGCGGCATTTCCGTCACCAGCTCCGGCTCGGCCGCTCGCTGCATGAGGTACCAGGCGACGGCCGCACTGACTACCGCCAACGTCAGGAAAGCCACATTCGGCATGCCCGGGATCATGCCCAGCAAAAACAGCACCCCGGAAGTGAACACCAGTGCCTTGGGATTGTTGAACAGTTGAGATGACAGCTGCGTGCCGACATCGGCTTCGGAATCGCTGATGCGAGTGACGATGACCGCGGCCGATGTGGACAACAGCAAGGAAGGAATCTGCGCCACCAGACCATCACCGATGGCCAGCAGGATGTAGTTTTCCAGCGCCTGCGACAGGCTCAGGTCGTGTTGCACCATACCGATGACCAGACCACCGACGATGTTAATCCCCATGATCCACATGCCGGCAACCGCGTCACCGCGCACAAACTTCGACGCACCATCCATGGAACCGTAAAAATCCGCCTCGGCGGCAATTTCCTCGCGCCGCTTCTTGGCTTCGTCCTGGGTCAGGTAACCGGTATTAAGATCGGCGTCGATCGCCATCTGTTTGCCGGGCATGGCATCCAGTGTGAAACGTGCGCTGACTTCAGCAATACGCCCGGCACCTTTGGTGATGACGATAAAGTTGATAATCATGAGAATCGCAAACACGATGATACCGACCGCGTAGTTACCGCCGATAACGAAGGCGCCAAACGCCTCGATCACCTTACCGGCCGCATCACCCCCGGTATGGCCTTCCAGCAACACGATACGGGTGGAAGCAACGTTCAGCGCCAGACGCAACAGGGTCGCCACCAGAATCACGGTCGGGAACACCGAGAACTCCATCGGCCGCAGTGAAAAAATCACCACCAGCAACACAATCAGCGACAACGAGATGTTGAACGTGAAAAACATGTCGAGCAGAAACGCCGGTAGCGGAATCACCACCATTGCCAGCATCATGAGCATGACCACCGGCCCACCGAAACCTTTCAGGCCGATCTGTTTCAAGTTATTGAGTATGGTTTGCATGGACATAAGTTACACCTGCGGTCTGCGTCTGGTTTTGCGGCCACGAGTATCGAACTGCATTTCATCCGGCACCTGCCACTGATCGCGCACTCGATCATCATCACGAATATCAAACGGACTGGCCTGCAGTTCATAGACATAAGCCAGCAACTTGGCGACAGCCAGATACAGGGCCGATGGAATCGGCTGATCCAGCTTGGTCGTGAAATAAATAGCACGCGCCAGCGGCGGTGATTCAACGATGGTTATTTCATGTTCTTCTGCGACGCGTCGGATTGAAGCGGCCAGCAGGTCGGCACCCTTGGCGACCACGACCGGCGCCGCCATTTCATCCTGGTCGTAACGCAAGGCCACGGCAAAATGCGTCGGGTTGGTGATGACCACGTCGGCGCTCGGCACCGCTTCCATCATGCGCTTGTTGTGACTGTCGAACTGGGTCTGGCGAATGCGACGACGGATTTCGGGGTTTTCCTGGCTCTTGTTTTCGTCCTTGACCTCCTGCTTGGTCATTTTCAGGTTTTCCTTGTACTTCCATTTCTGGTACGGCACATCAAACAACGCAATCAGGATCAGGGTCGAGGAAATGATCAGCACCAGCCAGCTGATCAGGCTGAGCATCTTGCCTTCGGCGTCTTCCGGGTCCATGTCCGCCAGTGTCAGGAAATCCTCGATGTTGGCGGCCAGCAGAAAATAGGTCGCGCCGCCGATGAGTACGAATTTCAGAAAAGACTTGCCCAGTTCCATCAGGCCATTGACGCTGACGAACTTCTTCATACCTTTGAGGATGTTGAATTTCTCCAGCTTGGGCTTCATCGGTTCCATGGAAAAAATAAAACCGCCCATCGGCACGTTGGACAAAAACGCCACCACAATCATGACCGCAAAAAACGGTGCCACCAGCTTGAGGCTCATGACGATGGAATCGGCCAGGTTACGCACCAGCGCGGACGTATCAAAGACATCTTCACGCGCCAGCTGGAAATTGAGTTTGAAGATCGAATCAAAACCGTCGCTGATGACACCTTCGGTCATCATCAAGGTTACGACAGCAATCACCATGAACATGCTGTTGGCGAGATCCTTGGAACGCGGCACCTGCCCTTTTTTACGCGCCTTGTCCTGGCGCTTGGGCGTTGCTTGTTCCGTCTTCTCTTGTCCGTCCTGATTCTCGGCCGCCATGATCGATTACCTGAACAGCAGTACGTTTTTGACGAACAACAGGGTTTCGTCAACAAAATAAGTGAAGGCGCCCAATGACGACGACAGGCTGACCATGATAAGAATCAGGCCGGACGCAATAATCACCGGCTGACCGATGGCAAACAGATGTAGTTGCGGTGCGGCACGCGACATCACGCCGAGCACGATATTGACCAGTAACAGGGTGCCTTTTACCGGCAGTGCAATCAGCAAGCCGATCTGAAACATCTTGGTGCCCCAGCCAAGCAACTCCCAGATCGAGTTGCGCGTCACGCCATCGATCGACACCGGCACCACGGCAAAGCTGTCGACCAGCATCTGGATGAACACCAGATGAATATCCAGCGACAAGGTGATCAACACCGCCATGATCACGTAGAAAGTTGCAACCGTCGGCACATTGATACCGTTTTGTGGATCCACCATCTGCGCCATACCGAGATGCATCATGTGTGCGACCGACTGACCGGCAATGACTAACGTGGCAAAAGCCAGCTGCAGGGTGAATCCCATCATCAGGCCGATGCCGAGTTGCTGTAGTGCGATCATCAAGGCTTCATAACTGAAAACTTCAACCATTGGTGGTTGTGGCAGCAGCGGCGCCACCAGCAGGGTAACCAGCAGCGCCAGGCTGATTTTGATGCGTGCGTTGAGTTGACGGTTATTGAAAATTGGCGCCGAGATCAGCAGGCCGGAAATGCGCATGAACGGCCATGCCATAGAAGCCAACCAACTGGCGAGTTGTGCTTCCGTAAGAGTCATATGACATCAGCCGATCAAAAACGGAATGTTTTCGATCAGGTTTTCAGTAAAGTTGACCAGCTGGCCGATCATCCAGGCACCGGCGTAAATCAGGATGAGACCGATGCCGGTCAACTTCGGCACGAAGGTCAGCGTCATTTCCTGAATCGAGGTAGCCGCCTGAAACATCGCCACCACCAGACCGACCACCAGTGCGGTAGCCAGCACCGGGCTGGTCAGAATGATGCTGATCAGCATGGCCTGACGACCGACATCCATAACGACATCAACATCCATAAATCACCTCACAAAAAAGCTTGAAGCCAATGTGCCCATCAGCAGCGACCAGCCATCGACCAGCACAAACAGCATGATTTTGAACGGCAGGGAAACAATCATTGGCGACAGCATCATCATGCCCATCGACATGAGAATACTGGCGACCACCAGATCCACGATCAAAAACGGAATGAACATCAGAAAGCCCATCTGGAACGCGGTCTTGATTTCGCTGGAGGCATAGGCCGGTAACAGAACGGAAAACGGCACGGACTCTTCGCTTTCCAGCGAATCGCGGCCCGACATACGGGTGAACATGGCCAGGTCCGAATCACGTGTCTGCGCCAGCATGAATTCACGAAACGGGGTCTTGGCCCGATCAAATGCTTCCTGCTGCGTGATTTCCTCATTCAGGTATGGCTGCAATGCGGTGGTGTTCACTTCATCAAACACCGGCGCCATGATGAAAAACGTCAGAAACACCGCCAGGCCGACGAGAATCTGGTTGGACGGCGCCGTACCCGCGCCCATGGCCTGGCGCACCAGGGAAAACACGATCAGGATACGGGCAAACGAAGTCATCATGATCAGTGCGCTGGGAATCAGCGACAGCGCGGTCATCAGCAACAGCACCTGGATGCTGAGCGAATAACTCTGGCCGCCTTCGGCGGTCGGCGCCGAGGTCACGATATCGAGACCGGGTGCGGCCTGGCCGAAAACCGGCAGTAACAACAGCAACAAAGTCAGCAACGCCTTCATTTGTCCTCACCTCGTTGTACGGAACGACGTAACTTGTCGGCAAAACTTTCTATCGGCGAATTGCTGGTCACAGGCTCATCGGTCAGTTCTTCATCAAGCAACTCGGCCGGCTTGAGCACATGCAGCGTCCGTACCGAACCGGCGGCCACGCCGATCAACAATCTTTCACCTTCCACCTGCAACAACACGGCTTTTTCACGCGAACCCAGCGACACGCCGCCAATCACCTGCACCGGCCCCTTGCTGAACACACCGGCGTTGCCGTATTTCTTGAACAGCCAGGCAATCGCAACGATGACCGCCAGTACCAGCACCAGCGCCGACATCATGTCGACGATCTCGCTGCCGCCGACCGGATTGGATACCAGCCGCGCGGTTTTCTTTTCCACCTCTTCGGCGGCCTGCAGCCATGCGCCATGACACAGCAGCGACGATAGCGCCAGCAGTCTCATGCGGTATTTCATGGCGTGGGTAAAAGTCATTATTTGAGTCTCTTGACCCGATCGGCCGGACTGACGATGTCGGTCAGGCGAATACCGAATTTCTCGTTGACCACCACCACTTCGCCCTTGGCGATCAGCGTGCCATTGACCAGCACATCCATCGGCTCACCGGCCAGGCGATCGAGTTCCACCACCGAACCCTGATTGAGCTGCAGCAGGTTGCGGATGTTCAGGTTGGTGCGACCGATTTCCATCGAAATGGTAACCGGCACATCCAGAATCGCATCCATCTTGACCTCGCCGCCAGCCGGCGTGGATTCATCCACCAGTTCGTCCAGTTCGGCGGCCTGCACGTCATCGCTTGCTTCCGCTTCATCGGTATCCCCCTGTTCAGCCATCGCGGCCGCCCAATCGTCAGGCATTTCTTCGTTTTCATCACTCATGTTGCTTGCCTCGCGCTCTGCATAACCCGGTTATGGTTAATCCAATAAATTGTTTTGCTGTGCCTGTGCCTGCGCCAACTCACCCGCTTCGATCAACTCACGGATACCGGTGGTGCGGACGGGTTCGATCAGCTGTTTTACCTTGACGGCGTAATTGCCCTGGGACACGCCCAGGGAGCCCTTGAACAGGGGCACACCAGCGGCATTGATCATGACGTCCTCAATTTCCTCGAGCATGACCACATCGCCAATTTCCAGATTGGCCAGTTCGCTGACCGTCAGGGTGGTTTCACCAAGAATGCTGTTGAGTTCAACCCGCGCATTCTTGATCTCTTCCTGCATGGCCTTTTCCCAGCGTTCATCCTTCTCACCACGATCGGATTGCACGCCGGCGTCAAGCAGGTCCCGAATCGGTTCCAGCATGGAATAAGGTAAACAGATATGCATATTGCCTCCGCCACTTTCGAGATCGACACTGAAGGTTGTCACCACCACGACCTCACTGGGGCTGACAATGTTGGCGAACTGCGGATTGACTTCGGAATTGACGTATTCAAAATTGACATCAATCACCGGTTTCCACGCCAGTTTCAAATCTTCAAACGCCAGCCCCAGCAACAACTGCACCACCCGCAATTCGGTCGGCGTGAAATCGCGACCCTCGATCTTGGTGTGGAAGCGGCCGGTGCCGCCGAAATAATTGTCGACGATGCTGAACACCAGCTTCGGGTCAATCACACACAGGCCCTTGCCGCGTAGCGGGTGCAGGCGAATGATGTTGAGGCTGGTCGGTACAAACAGGGAATGCACAAATTCCGAGAACTTCTGCATCTGCACACCGGACACGGAAATGTCCGCGGAACGGCGCAGCATATTGAACAGCGAGGTGCGGAAGTAACGCGCAAAACGCTCATTGATCATTTCCAGTGTCGGCAGACGTCCGCGGACGATGCGGTCCTGGCTGGCGAAATCGTATTGGCGCGCCGAGCCGTCTTCTAACGGCTCATCGGTTTCGGTCTCGACATCGCCGCCGTCCACGCCGTGGAGCAGCGCATCGATTTCGTCTTGTGATAAAAGGTCTGTAGCACTCATGGTCTTATTGCAATACGAAGCTGGTGAAATAAACCTGTTCGACTTTCTTACCCAGGCGGCTTTCTTCCGGATCGGCGCTGGCGCTGATCAACTCCACCAGCTTGTCCTTCAGGGCAGCCTGTAATTTTTCCCGACCATCACGTTCGGCCAGCGCATTGCCATCCTGTTCGTTCATCAGGTTGAGCAAGTGGTGACGCAGCATCGGATGGTTCTTTCTGATGTAGTCCAGCAATGACGGGCTGTAGGTAAAAATCTGCACACCGATCTGCGCCTGGCGGAAACGGCTGCCGGGTGGCAGACTGATCTTGAATTCCGGTTCCATTTCAAAGTAACTCGCGACCTTTTCTTCATCGTCTTCTTCCTCGACTTCGGTCTGCTCGGCAGTTCCGTCTTCGGCAGCATCGTCACCCAGCATGAAAAATACCGCTGTGGCGCTGAACAGCAGCATCAGCACGACAATGCCGATGATCAGGTACAGTTTTTTCTTGCTTTTTACTTCGCCTTCTTCAGAAAGATCTTCGTTTTCTTCCGCCATCCGAAATACCTCGATAATTGCAGCTATTGCCAATAGAGCAAAGGCCGTGCCATATTTTCCAACATCAGAAATAGCAAGTTAATACAAAGGGTTACAAAGAGTAATCAATTGGCTGTCATTTTATTGACTTATGATTCAGCCAGCCGGGAGCCGTATTTTTGTCACTTGTCCAGATGGAACAAGGCGGCCTCTTCCATGCCTTTTTCAACATTGACGCGCGCCAGCAGCAGCGCGCCAATACCAAATAACACTAGCACCGACAAAATACTTGTGCGGGAATCCTGCGTCAGCAGCGCCACGGTGCCGACCATAACCGGTCCAATCACGGCGGCGAATTTGCCAAGCATGTTGTAGAAACCGAAAAACGCCGCCTTCTGTTGTGGCGGCACCAGGCGGGCAAACAATGAACGGCTGAGCGACTGCACCCCGCCCTGCACCAGGCCGACGGCGACCGCGAGCACATAAAACTCCCACTGTTGCTGCAACTGGTAGGCCCAGAACACAATCACGCCATAAACAACCAGGCAGATGCTGATGCCGAATTTTGGCCCCTTGAGCTGGCCGATGTGACCGAATAGCAGCGCTGCCGGAAAACCGACAAACTGGGTCACCAGCAAGGCGATCAGCAGGCCGTTCGATTCCAGCCCAACCGACAGGCCGAAATCCACCGCCATGCGGATGATGGTGTCGACGCCGTCAATGTAAAACCAGTAAGCCAGCAGGAACAGAAACGTCATGCGCAACCGCATGATGCGCTTGAGCGTCTGAAGTAGAGAGCGATAGGACGCGATGATGACCCGGCCGGCTGGTGGATCGTCCTGGCGATGCTCGCGTACAAACAACAGCAATGGCAGACTGAACAGCGCCCACCAGACAGCCACCAGCACAAACGACAGTTGCACCGCCTCGCTGGCATCGGCCAGGCCGAACCAGTGTGGCTGGCTGACCATAAGCACATTGACCAGAAACAGCAGGCCGCCACCGAGATAGCCAAACGAGAACCCCATGCCGGAAACGAAATCGACGTGTTTCAGGCTGGTGACATCGAGAATCAGAGCATCGTAAAAAATATTGCTGCCGGAAAAACCCAGCAGGCCGAACAGGTACAACAACAGCGCCAGCAGCCATTCACCCTGCGCCACCAGGCTGAGTCCGGCCGACATCAGAATGCCAAGCACGGCAAAACCAAGCAGAAAACGTTTTTTCTGTGATAAATGATCGGCGACCGCACCGAGCAAGGGCGCCATAGCGACAATCAGCAGGCTGGCGATGGAATTGACCAGGCCAAGATAAAAGGTGCTGTCGGTGACCGATTGTTGCTGCGCCCAGAACTGCTTGAAGAACACCGGGAAAAAACCGGCGATTACGGTGGTGGCAAAAGCGGAATTGGCCCAATCATACAGGCACCAGGAGATGATCTTCCGATTGACGAGATGCCGCATGCAGCGCCCTGCTTATCCGGCTGGCTCAGGCTTCACTGGGCATATGCGCCGCTACCACCAGCCGCACCAGCTCCGCCAGCGAACCGGCCTGCATTTTCTCCATCACCTTGGCGCGATGCGCTTCGACCGTCTTGGCCGACACACCCAGCGTGTTGGCGATCTCCTTGTTGGATTTACCGGCGGTCACCATGTCCATGACTTCATGCTCGCGCGGCGTCAATTGCGCCAGGCGCGATGCCACCGCCGCCTTTTGCGCTTCACGGTCGCGACGCATGTCGTCGATGGTCAGGGCATTGCGGATCGATTCCAGCAGTTGCTCATCATTAAAAGGTTTCTCGATGAAATCAATGGCGCCGGCCTTCATGGCGCGCACCGCCATCGGCACGTCGCCATGGCCGGTGATGATGATCACCGGAACCGTGACCTGCTGGCGCTGTAAATGCTCCTGCAGTTCCAGTCCGCTCATGCCCGGCATACGCACGTCCAGCAACAGGCAACCGGAGCGGCCCGGATAATAAGACTGCAGGAAGGCGTCGGCCGAATCATAGGTTTCAACGCGCAGCCCGACCGATTCGATCAACCAGGTCAGCGACTCGCGCATGGCATGGTCATCATCGACCACAAATACCGTGGATACGTCTGGGTTGTTGTTTTTCATCTCGCTACCGCTATGGATTGTTCATCGCTCACACTAACAGGTAATTCGATCACAAAACAGGTGCCCGAGCCGGGCCAGCTTTCAACGCGGATGCTGCCCTGATGATCATCAATAATGGTCTGGCTGATCGCCAGGCCCATGCCCATGCCGGCATCTTTGGTGGTAAAAAACGGATCAAACAGTCGCTCCATGATCGGATTCGGGATACCGGGGCCGTTGTCCTCGATCGAGATAAAGGCGGTCTTGTAATTCTTGCGGCCGGTTTTGATCAACAGGTGGCGTTCACGATTTCGGACTTCCTGCAATACATCCAGCGCATTGCGCACTATGTTGAGGATCACCTGCTCAATCTGCACCAGATCGACACGTACATATAAAGGTGTCTGTTCCAGTTCCAGCTCGATTTTCACTTCACTTTTACGCAGCTCGAATTCGACAAAGGAACAGACTTCCACCACCAGGCTGTTGAGATCGGTGTCATCGCGAATGGCCGGCTGCTTGCCGAGCATGCCACGCATGCGCTTGATGATCTCGCCGGCACGATGCGCCTGGGTGGTAATCTGTTCCAGCGCCGGTAGCAGTTCGTCAACGCCGCCAAGATTGAGTTTGAGACGGCGGGTGCAACCGCTGGCGTAATTCATGATCGCCGACAACGGCTGGTTGAGCTCGTGAGCGATGCCGGTCGCCATCTCACCCATGGTCGACAAACGGCAGACATGCACCAGGTCGGTCTGGTGCTGGCGCGATTCGGCTTCGGCATTGCGTGTTTCAGTGACATCCTTGCCGTAAATGTTGACGTAATTGGCGCCCTTGATCGGCACCAGCAACAGCGAATAAAACTTGTCGTTATCGACCACCTCGATTTCTCGCTCGCGGCCCTTACCGAGCACGTCTTCCACCTGCTTACGCCAGAAAGCCGGCAGCGTTTGCAAAAACTGTACACCCCAGTATTCCAGCAAGGCACTGCTGGGCTGGTTGGCGTAAATGATGACGCCGCGTTCGTTGATGCGCAGAATCGGCATCGGGCTTTCACTCGGGAAGGCGGCCAGGTTGCGGATCTCCTGTTGCTGGCGACGGCGCATGGAGATGTCGTGCAGGTACACGGTAAACAATACGCTGTCTTTCAGTAACAACGGCTTGATCGCAATTTCCACCGGGAACTGCGTGCCGTCCTGACGCACGGCGTACATTTCGGTGCGGTTTTCATTACCCGGCTCGAGCGGTACCAGCAAACAGGTTTCCAGTTTGCGCGCAAACGAATCGCGTGACTGTTCGGAAATGATCAGCGGCGCTATCTGCTTGCCGATGGCCTGCTCGGCCTGGTAACCGAAAATCTCTTCGGCGGTCGGGTTGAAGTCGATTATCTGGCCGGTTTCATCAACGGTGATGATGGAGTCCAGCGAGGTATCCATGATCGCCGCCTTGAGTGCTTCGGTTTCACGCAACTGGTCTTCGTGTTTAACGCGCATTTCCTCGCGCGCCGACAGTACCAGGGTACTGAATTCACGCATCCAGTCTTCCAGGATGAACAGGGCGTTGCCGCGACTGACTTTCAGTTCCGACATACCCAAAGCGCGGCGGGCAAAATCCGATATACGCCGCAACACGCGATTGAGCCGCACCGAAACCAGCACGAACAGCAGCGAAAACATCAGGATGAAAATCAGCGCACCGATCCAGCGTTGCTTGCGTTCGATCTGCAACACACGCGCCACGGTGGCGACGGTTCCCGAGCGGGGAATGAAGGTACCAAACAGCAGGCTGAATTCGGAGTCGGAATAATTGGCCAGCGACTGTGCGGTGACCACATATTCGTCATTCAGCTGTTCCGGCAGAAACTGTTCCAGTAGCTTGTTCGGATTGCTGCTGACCAGCACATGATGATCGTCCGATTTCAGCAAGGCCACCACAGCGCCGTCTGCCGCAACGCCCTGTTGAGACGCATCCAGGAAACTGGTGTCAATCGGCACAATCAGCACCAGTGCGCCCATGACATTGTCGCTTTCGTCCTCGGTCTCTTCGATGATGATCAGATACGGATAACCCGAGACTTCGGTCAGAAAACTGCGACTGATGTCGGCTTCCCAGTGCACCAGTTCCTTGAGTTCCGCCGACAACGGTTCCTGGTCTAGCTGGTATTCCTCCCGGATCTTGCCATGGCGGTCAATCAGCAGCAGGTGACTCGGGCGGGTCAGCGACTGCCACAGCAGCGGCCCTGGTAGCCAGTCCGGTGGCTCGGATCGATAGGTCATCTTGAAAAACATCTCGTCGCTGCCCCAGAACAGCGGACTGAGATACTGCGCCAACGTTTTGTGATGCGCCAGCAAGCGGGCCATTGAGGTGTATTGCTCGACAAAATGGTTGAAGCGCACCAGCGACTCGCGGGCCTGCTGTTCGAGGCGCTTTTGCAATTCCTCTTCAAACAACTGCTGGATGGCCCGGGTCTGCACCATGTCGACCACCACCCAGACGCCGGTGCCGAGAAACAGCCCCACCACAATTGCCAGCATTGGCAATGGCAGTCGGCGGATAAAACGGCTGACCAGGGAGCGATTTTTTACCGGTGACTTCAAACCACAAATCTCTCAACAGTGATGAATTCAGTAATCTGGACAGTTTACTGAAAGATTATGGTGAGTTAATAGCCTGATTTCCAGAAAGAAAAAAACGCGCGCCCATTTCTGGACACGCGCCACAACAAAAAGAGGTCAACGGGAGTTTTGTCTACCCTGCAATGGCCCGGCTACCAATAGCCGGATTTTGAGGGAGAATGTGCCAATCACCAACCAGGGACCTCAAAGCCCGGTGGGTATCCATGCCCATGCCATCGAACATCAGACAGCAGGTTTCGGAATTCTGTCTGACGACAATCGCATGCGCTTCGCAATTTTGTGTGCCTTCTTCAGTCGCCAGCTTGAACCTGACACTGACCGGAGCACATTCCGGCAAACTGACTTCGCCGATATCAATACACATGCCGCCGAGACTGATATCAACCGCTTTCCCTTTGACCATGCCGAGGCTGTAATACACAATGATCACATCCTGAATCATGGGCAGCCTTTCACTGCGTCGTTTCTCCACATCAGCCTCCTTCATTGAGAGCTGCTTCCTTTGTTGATGGTATGATGGTGTTTTGGCCTTCATCGACTCAAACCAGGCCAAGCGGCAACCTGATCAAACACCTGTTTTTAGTGGAGCCAGTATGATGTATGAGCCAGCAATCCAATATCAGGATGATTGCCTAAAACGCTCAGGGAAAACCCGGAAAAACCAGCTACTTTGAATTCAATTTCAATAACTTAGCGATTAGTCACCGAATTACTGAAGTTTGTCATGCATCACAATAAGACATCAGCGGATTTACAGAATGCCGCACTGGGCCGCCGTTTTGCAGCCATGTTTTATGATTTTCTGCTGCTGATCGCGATCATTCTGGTTGCGGTGAGTCTGTTTACCATGCCGGTTGACCTGATTTTTGGTGACAACACCGCCAACCAGTTGCTCGAAAATCCCCTCTTCAAACTTCTCTACCAGCTCTATCTGCTGCTGGTCGCCGCCGCCTTTTACGTTGGTTTCTGGGTCCATGGCGGACAAACATTGGGAATGAAAGTCTGGCACCTTCGGCTGGTAAACAGCAACGCTGCGACCGTTTCCACCGGCCAGGCCATCCGGCGTCTGTTGCTGGCTGGGATCACAATCGCGCCGCTGGGACTTGGATTTTTCTGGATGCTGTTTGATCGAGAACGACAAACGCTGTACGACCGCTGGTCGGACAGCCGCGTGATTCATCAGAGATAACTCGCCTCAAGCCCGCCGGCTAGTCAATGCGGCGCAGATACCAGAGTCCGGCAAAAAACATCACCAGCGCCGGTAGCGAGGTGGCCAGGGCCGGCTCCAGGTTGTAAATGATCGACATGTAGGAAAACGACTGATTCAGCGCGTAAAACACCGTCCCGATCAGGGTGCCGACAAACACACGCTGGCCGACCCCCACCTCGCGCAGGCTGCCGAGCACAAAAGGCACCGCCAGAAACAGCATCACTACGGTTGTCAGTGGTGTGACAATCTTGGTCCAGAAAGCCACCTGGTAGAGCGTGGCATCCTGGCCATTTTGCTTCATGAAACTCATGTAGTTGTACAGTCCCCAGGCCGGCAGCATGGCTGGTTCCACTACGATGATCGACAACAGGTCCGGATCGATCATGGAGCCCCAGGAGGCGCTGCCGACCGAACGGCTGCGAATCGGCTCCTGCTGTAACGAGGTCTGTTCAATGCCTTGTAATGTCCACTTGCCATCCACATAGGTGGCCGACCGGGCATGTGTGGCCAGCTTCAGTTGCTTGTCCGCATCCACTTCATAGATATAAATATCCTCGAGTTGCGAGCCCGGCAGGATTTTACGGATGTTGACGTATTCGTTGCCATCGCGCGCCCAGAAACCGTGTTTGCTCTTGAGCGTAATCGCCTGCTGCTGTTTTTCCACCTTGACCTTGCGCACATAGGATTCGCTGACCGGCCCGACAAACTCACCGATGAGGAAAACAAACACCAGCATGAAAAAGCCGGTTTTCAGTACGGCGATGACAATGCTGTGCACCGACACGCCGGCTGCGCGCATGGCGGTCAGCTCGCCATTGCTCGCCAGCGTGCCCAGGCCGAGGAGACTACCGACCAGCGCCGTGACCGGAAACACCTCAAACAGTTTGCGCGGCAAGGTCAGCAAGGCCGACACCATGGCATCGGACGTGGTGTAACTGCCAACGCCGACATCATCGAGTTCCTTGACCAGTTCAAACACCCCCAGCAACGTAAGGAGCACCAGCATGACTATGATGCTGCCGACCAGCACCGCCTTGCCAATATAGCGTTCCAGAATATTCATCGGCTGGTCACCAGTCGCCGCAGGCGCTTGTGACTGAAAAGGCTGTTATAACGGTCACTCAGCTCAATCAATATGGCGACCAGCACGGCCACTGCGGGCACCCACCACATACCCATCCAGCTTGGCACATCACCGGCCCTTAACCAGTCATGCGCCAGCCGGTGCACGTTCATGAAAGTGAAATAGGCGATAAACGCCAGAAACAAACGGCCATAAATGCCCTGCCGTGGCATGGAACGACTCAACGGCACCGCCAGGCAGGCCAACGCCAGCAAGGCCAATGGAATCGACAGGCGAAACTGCAATTCATAACGGTCCTGCGGTTTATCGGATGTCAGCAGCAGTCGGGTGGGTTTCGACTTGACCGAATAACCGGCTTTTTTCTCATCCACCTGACGGATACGAATGGCGTATTCGTAAAACTTGCTGATGGTGAAATTATTTTTGCCGGGCACACCGACATAACGCTGGCCGTTTTTCAGCACCAGATAATGATTAGCGGTCTTGTCATCAACATACTGGTAGCCCTCATCCGCAGTGATCAGGCCGAGCTTGCCGTTGCGAATGTTCTGGATGAAGACATTTTTGATTTCACCAGAATTACGGCCACGGGCTTCGGCGAAAAACACCGTTTCACCTTTTTGCAGTTCCTGAAATTTACCAATCTCAACGGCGCGGATATCGGTTTTTTCAACATCGCGATTGGCGAATAGCTGATCCTGCGCATACCGTGACCATGGCAAGGCAAACAACACCAGCAGCGCTACCAATGCCGCAATCGGCACCGCGCCGGTCAGGCAGGCGCGATAAATGGTCAATGGTCCGATACCGCCTGCTTGCATGGCGATAATTTCACTGTCTCGATAGAGTTTACCGAGCGCAATCAGCACGGCAAAGAAAAACGATGGTGGCATCAGGAAACCGGCCATTTCGATGACCTGGAAACCGAGCAGCTGCAGCAAGACGTCACTGCTGTAGGCGCCCTTGACAATGTCACCGAGCGAATTGACAAAGTTATTGACCAGGATGATTAACATCAAAATCGCGGCTACCGCCAGAAAGGTCTTGTACAGCTCACCAATCAGATAACGATCCAGGATGGAAAACGCTTTGCTCTGGTGTTGTCTCAAAAGCCACCCGTTGTTCTGGTTTGTAGCATCGGCAGTCACATCAGCGCATCAGGCCGCCGGCAGTTGTGCTCAGGTTAACAGAATTTCCAGCATGCGCTCATATATCCTGCTGAGCAACTCAAGGTCTTCTACCGCGACGCATTCATTGATCTGGTGAATGGTGGCATTCAAAGGTCCGAGTTCCAGCACCTGGGCACCGGTTGGCGCGATAAAACGGCCATCCGAGGTACCCCCCGAAGTCGACAGTTCGGCTTCATAGCCGGCGATCTCGGCAATCGCCTCGGTTGCCGCCTGCACCAATTGACCCGATGGTGTCAGAAAAGGATTGCCTGACAAACGCCATTCCAGTTCGTAGTCAAAATCGCCGGCATCCAGCATGGCCGTGACGCGCCGACGAATCTCATCTTCGGTCAATTCAGTGGAAAATCGGAAATTAAACTGTGCTTCGAGCACGCCCGGGATGACATTCTCGGCACCGGTGCCGACATTCAGGTTGGATACCTGGAAACTGGTCGCCGGAAAAAATTCATTGCCCTGATCCCACTCGGTCTCACAGAGTCGCTGCAACACCGGCGCAAACGCGTGCAGTGGATTTTTCGCCAGATGCGGATAAGCCACATGGCCCTGCTTGCCGATTACCTTGAGCTTGCCATTGAGTGAACCGCGACGGCCATTCTTGATCACATCACCGAGTTTCTGTGCCGAGGACGGCTCACCGACCAGACAATAATCGATCTTCTCATGGCGCGCCTCGAGTGTCTCAACCACCTTGACCGTACCATTGACGGCCGGACCTTCTTCGTCACTGGTAATCAGATACGCGATCGAACCCTTGTGATCCGGGTGCTTCTGCACAAAGGATGCGGTAGCCGTCAGCATCGCCGCAAGACTGCCTTTCATATCGGCGGCGCCACGACCGTACAACGTGCCATCGACGACCTTGGCCGTAAACGGGTCTTCGGACCATTGATCGAGTGGCCCGGTCGGCACCACATCGGTATGCCCGGCGAAACAGAATAATGGTGCGGCGTCACCACGGCGCGCCCAGAAATTACTCACTTCACCAAATGGTAATGGCTCACACCGGAAGCCACTGTCGGACAGGTGCTGCATCATGTATTGCTGACAGCCGGCATCGTCCGGTGTTACCGAGGCACGTGAGATCAGGTTGACAGCATGTTCAAGAGTCGTTGACATAGATTTGGGATTTAACGGTTTGCAGCCTGCTGGCTGCGCAACACAAGCAACTTCATTCAGGCGGTTTTGCAACTATAATAACACTAAAATAACAATAGCCACCCGAACAAGAGGCAAACAAAAATTAACTCCTCTGCAGTTGACAAATCCTCGGCGTTGGTACCGATTCTTGCTGGTGGAGGGACCCGCCTGCCGGCACATGTCGGCATCCTCAAAGCGCTCAAATCCATGGACATCCAGATCGAGCACATCGTCGGCGTGTCCGGCGGCAGCATTGTCGCCGCATTGTGGGCCGCTGGCTGGGACATCGAAGCGATGAAAAAACTATCGCTCGAAGTCAATTTCACCATGTTCCGTGAATTCAATCTGCTGCAATTGCTGTTGCATGGTGGTCTGTCTTCCGGAGACATTTTCGAATCCTGGATGAACGAACAGCTACAGGACGCCTGCTTCGCCGATCTGGACAAACACCTGCATGTCGTCGCTACCGACATCACCAATGGTTCGCCGGTCATTTTCAATCGCGAAACCACACCGGAGTTCAACGTCGCCACCGCGGTGCGCTATTCGATGGGCATTCCATTGCTGTTTGCATTCAAGGAGTACGAACATCACATCATGACCGACGGCAGCATTCTGTCCGAGGATTCATTACGTCGCGACTGGGCCGGTAACGGCAGCCCCTCCTGCATTTTCCGGCTACGCGCCGGCATGAACAACAAAAACCACCGCCGGATCCGCCGCTGGTTCCCGTTACCGGATTACATGCAGATGCTGATCCGTTCATTCATGACCACCATCTCACGCGAATTCATCAACGATGCCTTCTGGAATTCCACCATCGTAGTGGAAACCGACGAGATTTCGCCGGTGGAATTTGACCTGTCGATCGACAAGAAAATGCTGCTGCTGGAACGCGGTTACCAGACTACCATGGAAGTTTTCCCGCTGAAGTTCTCCAGCTTTGCACCACTACAAAACGCTAGCGAACAGGAACGGCCGCTCAGGCGTTGAAAATTTCCTGATAACGGCTGTCATTGAAACCGACGTGGATTTTGCCATCAACTGACAATACCGGTCTTTTGATAATGCCCGGCATTTCCAGCATGATTTGACGGGCTGAAGCCGCATCGATGTTCTGCTTTTGTGCGTCACTGAGTTTGCGCCACATCATACCGCGCCGGTTCAGCAGCGTTTCCCAGCCTACCTGTTTTATCCAGCCATCCAGCAATGTTGCATCGAGCCCCTGCTTCTTGAAGTCGTGAAACTGATAGTCAATGTCGTGCTGCTGGAGCCATATGCGTGCTTTCTTCATCGTGTCGCAATTGGGTATGCCAAATATACTAATCATGGTCCTGCCTGATTGAATTATTGTACCGAACGCAAGCCGCTGTCGGTCAGATCACGGATCAGGTATTGCCCATTACCCGACTGTTTGGCTTGCTGCATCAAGGTATCCGCCATCGACAGTATCGAGGTCGTGGAAATATTGTCCAGTCCTTTGAAAACCAGCACACCGATGCTGGCAGTGAGATCCAGATCTCCCGGCAACAGACCGCGGTGCGATTCGATCTGCTTGATCAGTTTGCTGGCGACAACGCCGGCATCTTCAGCGCGGTGGATATCGCCCAGCAACACCAGAAACTCATCACCGCCGATCCTGCCGGCCAGGTCATTGCCACGAATCACACGCACCAGCACATCAGCAATTTCACGCAATACAACATCACCCTGTTCATGGCCCAGCCGATCATTGACCGGTTTGAAGCCATCGAGATCAATGTGCAGCATCGCCAGCAATCGGCCACTACGTTGCGACTGTTTGAGTTCCCGTGACAAAATCTCCAGCACCAGCCGACGATTCGGCAAGCCCGTCAATTGATCCCGGGTCGCCATCTGGCGCATTTGTTCCTGTAAATTCGTTTTCTGCTCGATCTCGGATTGCAGTTCGGCGTTCAGAAAACGGGTGCGCAAGGCGTAATAACTGTGCAGCAGCAATACCAGTATCACCAATACAATGTAATGCAGATAACGTTCCACCAGTGAAATGACGCTATCCTGTTCATAATCTGCATAACTGCCGACACGCAGTTCACGCATCAGGTCGTGCACATCCTGGTAACTCAGTGCGGTTGTCCAGCGTTCGTAATCACCCTGCCTGGCAACTTCATGGTTGGCCGGCATCGCCAGCAATACCCGGGTGATGCGCTCGGCCAGTTGCTGGCTGCCCTGCTCGGTTTTGGCAAACACCCATTCGGGATACAGCTCCGTGCTAAACACATATGGGAACCCTTCACGTGTTTTTGGGTTAAGAACCCGGATATCGGATTGCTTGAAGCGACCGCGCTTGATGAACTCATCGATGATGCCGGTGCGCACTGTGCCGGCCTCAGTACTGCCGTTCATCACGGCTTCGACCACTGTCTGTTGAAATTGCAGAAAACGCACCTGCTTGAGATCCCGGTCAGGATCCAGGCCATTGAGTTTGATTTCACGTTTGGCCATGAGCCAGCCACCGAAACCTTTGGGCGCAACTGCGGCAAAGTTGCGGTCCCGCAGATCAGCGATACTGAAAATATCGGCATTATCCGCGCGGGTAAAAATGACTGAACTGAACTGCTGCAGGCCACCTTTTTTCACCAGCGTCAGTAAACGGCTGGCGCCGTACATGACTTCAAGATCGACATAGGCAACCGGCTGAGTAATGAAAAAATCCAGCTGTCGATTGGCGACGGCCTGCTCCATGTCCTTGATCGAGGCAAACGGCAGAATACGAAATTGCATGCCTTCGATGTTGCTGTTCAGGTATTCGGCCGTTGGCGTCCAGTGCTGCAATGCGTCATCCAGTCCGCGATGTGCGCGTACACCAATGTTGATGGTTTCGGCAAAAACACAGAATGAAGCAGATAACAGCAGTAACGCAGAGATAAACCGGAGCATGCGGGTGATGTCTATTTTTTTATAATAATCGACTTTAATCGATTATAGACCGAATCCCGCCGTTCCACAGCATCGACCGGCCGACCAGCTCAACAGGCATCAGCCGGATGCCGGTCGCTTTATTTTCACGAGGTCCGTACGCAACAATAATAACCCAATCAGGATTGCGCCAAAAATCATTGGTTGCAGATAGTCCGCCTTGACCAGCCACAGGTAATGCAGCACCGCCAGCGTCGCCGCCACATAAACCAGGCGATGCAATCTTTTCCAGTTTCGGCCCATACGTTTCATGATGCGTTTGACCGAGGTAATCGCCAACGCCAGCAGGATCAGCCAGGCCAAAAAGCCGACCGTGATGTACGGTCGTTTGCCGATATCCTCCAGCACGGCAGACCAGTTAAAAAACTGGTCCAGCCAGATATAGGTCGTCAGATGCAGGCTGGCATAAAAAAACGCATACAGGCCGAGCATACGGCGCAACCGGAGCAACCAGCCGGCACCGCTTAACTGCCGCAGCGGCGTGATCGACAAGGTAATTAACAGAAAATACAGTCCCCAATCACCGGTCTGATGCGTAATGCTTTCTACCGGATTGGCGCCAAGCTCGTCGTTAATGGCAGCATAAACCAGCCAGCCGAACGGCAATAGCGACAGCGTAAACACCAGCGGCTTGACCAACCAACGCAGCGCGTTGTCAGACAACTTCAGCATCGGAGAATCAGAAGAACTTCGCCAGATCCATGCCCTTATACAGACCAGCGACCTGTTCGGCGTAACCATTGAACATCTGCGTCTTGTGCTTGCGCGCAAAAATACCTTCACCAATGACACGGTGGAATTTCTGGCTCCAGCGCGGATGATCAACCTCGGGATTCACATTGGCATAAAAGCCGTATTCATTCGGCGCCATTTTCCACCAGGTGGTTTCCGGCAAGGTCTCAACCAGACGAATGGAGACAATGGATTTGACGCTCTTGAAGCCGTACTTCCAGGGCACCACGAGACGTAACGGCGCACCATTCTGGTTTGGCAGCTCCTGTCCGTAAAGCCCGGTAGCAATCAAGGCCAAGGGATGCATGGCTTCATCCATGCGCAATCCTTCAGTATATGGCCAGTCCAGTACACTGCGTTTCTGCCCTGGCATCTGCTTCGGATCAACCAGTGTTTCAAACACCACATATTTGGCCCTTGAAGTCGGTTGAAAACGTTTGAGCAGATCGCCCAGGGGAAATCCCACCCACGGAATCACCATGGACCAGGCTTCCACACAGCGAAAACGGTAAATGCGTTCTTCCTGGGTAAATTCACCCAGAATGTCTTCGATACCGATCTCACCGGGTTTTTCACATTCACCGTCCACCCGAACTGTCCAGGGGCGAGTGATCAGACTATGCGCATGTTTGGCAGGCGCACTTTTGCTGGTGCCGAATTCATAGAAATTATTGTAACTGGTGACATCCTCGTAACTGGTCAAGTCCAGGTTTTTGCCATAGGCCGTTTTGCTGACATTGGGAATCGACTTACCGTCAGGCTGTTGTGCCAGCACCGCGGCAAATGGCGAGGCCAGGCCAGCACCGATACCGGCGGCAGCGGCCTGCTTTAGAAACAGACGGCGCTGTTGCCAGACTGAAAAATCGGTGATTTCAGATGTTTTGATATCCGCTGGCTTTTTGATCAACATGTAGTGATTTCCTGCATAGTATTTGGTCGAAAGAAAATGCTGTCTCTGGCGTCAGGGCCATAATGTCACCGGCCAGTCACTCATATGACCTTGTTTTCGGTCGTTTTCTTTCACAGCAGCATTCCCCCGACGGAGAAAAAGATTCCCTTCTTTTAGCGTTTTTCCAGCTAGACTTAACCATGGGTAATTATATAGGGGAATTGCAGTGAGTTCTCCGGAAGACATACTGTTTACTTCCAGCGCCAACCGCGTCAGCTATGTGGCGAGCTCGTCCAGATCGGACAAGCAAGACACCGCTTTTGCAGGTGAAAAATATTCGAAGGAAGAACAGGCGGTCATCAACGAGCTGAAACGCCGTGATGCGGAGGTCCGCGCGCATGAGCAGGCCCACCTGGCAGCAGCCGGGCAATACGCCAAAGGCGCCGCAAGTTATGTCTTCCAGAAAGGTCCTGACGGCCGCAATTACGCAGTCGGCGGTGAAGTCAGGATCGACACCAGCAGCGTGCCAGGCGATCCGGAAGCGACCCTGCGCAAGGCCGAGCAGATCAAACGCGCGGCATTTGCTCCCGCAACCCCGTCCGGTCAGGATCGAGCCGTTGCCGCACAGGCGGCATCCATGGCCGTAAAAGCTCGCATCGAGCTGTCCAGACAACAAATAGAAGAAACCGACCAGCCTGGTTCAGGCTCCGAAACCACCCCGAATGTTTCCCAATCACAACAGGTCCAGGCAGCGGATGGCAGCTTTGGCGTCATAGCTGACGGCCTGACAGCAGCCGCCTTGTTGTATGAGTCCGCAGCCGATGAACGAGGACGTTTTGAGGCCACAGCTTGACAGTTGAGCAATTGACTTATGTCAATTTTTGTCACTGAAGCGCTTGCCTGCGTCCCAGGAAGCGATTAGTGTCTAGCTACCAAATAACAAGAATAACAATATTTCATATCGTAGCGGCTTAGCAAAGGAGGATTGCCCCATGGCTACCCAGAATGAATTACATTTACAGATTCACAAGATTACTGAACTGAGCAATGTGCTCACCAACCTGCTGACCGACCGTTCCCTGTGTGACTCTGAAATCACCTGTGAACTGTTTTTCCGTTATGTCGATGCCGTCAAGGATCACCTGCAGGTTACCGACACCAACCTGTACTCCCAGTTGCTGGATCATGGCGACGCCCACAAAAACAAGATCGTCAATCTATTCATGAGTGGCTCCAAGGAAATCAAACGTATCTTCGGCGCATATACCAAGAAGTGGTGCATCATGAACAAGCAACAACTGCGCATCAAGGATTACGACGAATTTTATAAAGACACCATCGAAATGTTTGAACTGATCCTCAAACGTCTGCAGGATGAAACCGAACGTCTCTACCCGCTAATCCCGCCGCAGGTTTCCGGCAGCATGGGCGCAGGCCCCGAACACCGGGCTCACTAAGCTTTATTTCCAGTTTCTATCTGCCAGCGCATCAAGCTGGCAGATAGCCATTATCTCCCTTCCCCCCAAGCTGTCATTCCGACTACCCGTACTGTCCAGAAAATTTACATTTCTGGCCAGACTTAACTTCTTATCCTTGATTTTCAATCACATAGAATCGGGCATAACCCTTGCATAAAAATTTTTTAAGTAGTCCCAAAATTAGTGAACATGCAGTATGAAAAACAACCCGATTAACTGGAATGACATCAAGCGTGGCGTGCCGATCACCAATGATTCCTTTTTTGTGCGGCTCGATCCGGAAACCGGTTTTATCTTTGATGACCGTGGTGGCTTTATGCACCAGACCTATTGCTCAATCGATACGCGTCGTGAAATCACCTGGATCGAACAGACCGGCGACAAGAATCCGGTGGCCTATGCCGACACCGTCATTGTCGAATATCCGGATGGCAAGCTGGTAATCAAAAAAGCCGGTCGCATCAACTGGAGCAAGGTATTTCGCTATCGCGTGGTCAAGCAAAGCTGATCAGCGAAGCCGATTTCATTCCTTACTGTTTGAGTCTGGTGTCAAGCTGGTCGATGAGCTGCTGCAGGTTGTCAATGCGACTAAAATCCTCACGCGACAACAACACCTGCAGAGCCCCGTCATCATCCCTGAGCACAACCGGATAGGACATCTTTTGTCCGTACTGTTGTTCAAACTCATCCTTGTGCAGAAAACGAATTTGCCCGGGGTATTGCTGGCGAAATTGCTTCCATGCCGTTTTTTCCTGCACCAGCCCGTAGGTCAGCTGACATAGACGGCAATCGTATGTCGACGGGCTGAGAATTTTATGGGCAGTATCAAGCCATGCATTGATCCTGCCGGAATCCGCATTGTAGACAAACACCAGCATGGCCAATCGTCAGATAGCAGCCGAACCGGTCAAGGCATTGTGTATCTGGAAATAGGCGATCAGAAATTCAAACATCATGCGCCAAAACAGCTCCAGCATGAGAAACATGAACACTGCCCCGGCCAGCATGACAGCACGGGATTTACGCCCGACCGAAACTGAGCCGCGCACACGCGCGACAGCCTGCTCACCCAACAGGTCTTTTGTCTTGTGCCAGCTGCCGCGCATAAACCAGAACATCAAGGCCGGCACAGCAATAGCGCCGAAATAATACATGGCCAGCAAAACCGCCGGAGTCACAAAAACGCGGAAACTGACAATGTCCCAGAACAAGGAGTTATCCGCAGGCATCCGGAGTTATCCCACCCAGACCCGGGCATTGCGGAACAACCGCATCCAGGGCGCATCTTCATCCCAGTCATCCGGATGCCAGGAGTTCTGCACCGCACGGATCACACGTTCCGGATGCGGCATCATGATCGTGACACGGCCATCAGCACTGGTAAGCCCGGCAATGCCTTGCGGTGAACCGTTCGGATTGGCCGGATAAGCGCTCGCGATCTCGCCGTTGGTTTCGATGTAACGTAAACAGGTAGATTCGGCCACTGAATTCAATGCCGCCTCATTAGCAAACTCGGCACGTCCCTCGCCGTGCGCCACCACAATCGGCAGTCGTGAGCCGGCCATGCCCTGCAGCAGGATTGAATTACCAGGCTGTACTTCCGTCATGACCACTCGTGCTTCAAACTGCTCGGAACGATTGCGTACAAAGTGCGGCCAATGCTCTGTACCCGGAATCAACTCGCGCAGATTGGACAGCATCTGGCAACCGTTACAGATGCCCAGCGCAAAGCTGTCATCACGGCTGAAAAACGTTTCAAACTGATCGCGCGCACGATTATTGAACAGGATGGATTTGGCCCAGCCCTCACCAGCGCCAAGCACATCGCCATAACTGAAACCGCCGCAGGCAACCAGGCCCTTGAATTGTTCCAGGGTTACCCGACCGGACAGGATGTCCGACATGTGCACATCAACACATTCAAAACCGGCCTTGTGAAACGCCGCCGCCATTTCCACCTGACCATTGACGCCCTGCTCACGCAGAATCGCCATGCGCGGACGCACGCCTTCGATATACGGTGCTGCGATGTCTTCGTTGTGATCAAAACTCAACAACACCGACAAACCCGGATCATCCTCCACGGCAATACGCGCGAACTCCTCATCTGCGCATTGCGGGTTGTCGCGCAGGGCTTGCATGTGCCGGGTGGTCTCGGACCAGGCCTGCTGGAAATCGGCACGGCTGCCGTTAATGAGTTCCTTGCCGGAATGATGAATGCGGATTTTCTGCTTACGCGTCGCCGTGCCGATCACGCTACTGTATTGCCCCAGGCCAGCCTTACTGAGTTCATTCATGACATCATCGGTGTCGGTATGCAGTACCTGCAGTACAGCGCCGAGTTCTTCGCTGAACAACACCGCTGTGTCGGAATCGCCCAGACCGGCGATGTTCACATCCACACCGGCACGGCCGGCAAATGCCATTTCCAGCAAGGTCACCAGCAATCCGCCATCGGAACGATCGTGATAAGCCAGCAGCAGGCCATCCTGATTGAGTTCCTGGATGACATTGAAAAAATGTTTCAGCAATTCGGCATCCTGCAGGTCCGGACCATGGTGACCCAGCTGCTGATACACCTGTGCCAGCGCCGATGCACCCAGACGGTAATGCCCCTTGCCGAGATCCACCAGGATCAGGTCGGTGTCGCCAAGATCGGTGCGCAGTTGCGGTGTCAGGGTGCGACGGCAATCGGTCACCGGCGCAAACGCACTGATGATCAGCGACAACGGCGCGGCCATTTCCCGCTGCTGGTTGTTGTGGCTCCACAGCGTTTTCATCGACATCGAATCCTTGCCGACCGGGATGGCAATACCAAGCGCCGGACAGAGCTCCATGCCAACCGCCTTGACGGTTTCGTACAGGCGCGCATCCTCGCCTTCATGGCCAGCCGCGGCCATCCAGTTGGCCGACAGTTTGATGTCGCCAATTTTTTCAATACCGGCCGCCGCGATGTTGGTAATGGCCTCGCCGATAGCCATACGTCCTGAAGCCGGTGCATCCAGCAATGCCAGCGGTGTGCGCTCACCCATCGCCATGGCTTCGCCGGCATAACCTTCGTAATCGGCCAGGGTGACGGCGACATCCGCTACCGGCACCTGCCACGGACCGACCATCTGGTCGCGCGCTACCATGCCGGTAATGCTGCGATCACCAATGCTGATCAGAAATGTTTTGTTAGCAACCGTCGGCAGACGTAGCACACGCAGCGCCGCCTCTTTCAGGTCGATATCATCGAGTTCCAGTTCCGGCTTGTGAAACGGTGCGTGATGCACATCGCGCAACATGCGTGGCGGCTTGCCGAACAACAACGCCAGCGGCATATCAATCGGGTTGTTGTCGAAGTGACCATCGCCGAGCAACAAATGCTCTTCATCGGTAGCTTCACCAACGACCGCATAAGGACAACGCTCGCGTTCACAAATCGCCTTGAATTCCTCGAGCCGGTCGGCGGCGATGGCCAGCACATAACGCTCCTGCGCCTCATTGCACCAGATTTCCATTGGTGACATGCCCGGGTCATCGTTCGGCACCATGCGCAATTCGAACTTGCCACCACGCGCACCGTCGTGCACCAGTTCCGGCAAGGCGTTCGACAAGCCGCCGGCGCCGACATCGTGAATGAACAGGATCGGGTTTTCCGCACCACGCATCCAGCAGCGATCAATGACTTCCTGGCAACGCCGTTCCATTTCCGGGTTGGCGCGCTGTACCGAGGCAAAATCCAGGTCTTCGGCCGAAGCCCCCGATGCCATCGAGGAAGCCGCACCACCACCCAGGCCAATCAGCATGGCCGGACCACCGAGCACCACCAGTGGCGAGCCGACCGGGAACTCGCCTTTTTCGATGTGCTCTTCGCGAATATTACCGAGGCCGCCGGCCAGCATGATCGGCTTGTGATAGCCGCGCAATTCCACGCCGTTACAAGCCGGCACTTCCTGTTCGTAGGTACGGAAATAGCCGCACAGATTGGGACGGCCGAATTCGTTGTTGAACGCCGCCGCACCGATCGGGCCTTCCAGCATGATGTCCAGCGCCGACACGATGCGCGATGGTTTGCCATAGTCGATCTCCCACGGCTGTACGGCCGCCGGGATGCGCAGGTTCGATACCGAAAAACCGCACAGGCCGGCCTTGGGCTTGGAACCGGTGCCGGTCGCACCTTCATCGCGAATCTCGCCGCCGGAACCGGTGGCTGCACCCGGATCGGGTGAAATCGCGGTCGGGTGATTGTGCGTCTCCACTTTCATGAGAATGTGGATTTTCTCGTTGTGCTCACCATAGACACCGCTTTGCGGATCCGGGTAAAAACGATAGCCCTCGTTGCCCTGCATCACCGCGGCGTTGTCCTTGTAGGCCGACAGCACATTGTCCGGTGAACAGTCGGTGGTGTTGCGAATCATTTTGAACAATGACTTGTCCTGTCGTTGGCCGTCGATGACCCAGTCGGCGTTGAAAATCTTGTGGCGGCAATGCTCCGAGTTGGCCTGGGCAAACATCATCAGCTCGACATCGGTCGGATTGCGTTGCAACGACTGGAAACTCTCGACCAGGTAATCGACTTCATCGTTCGATAAAGCCAGCCCCAGCTCGGTATTGGCATTGAGCAGCGCCTCACGACCACCGTTGATGACATCCACGCAACCCATCGGTTTGGGTTCGGCATGGGAAAACAGCACCACGGCATCTTCAAGATCGTAAAACACCGCTTCGGTCATACGGTCATGCAAGAGCGCAACGGCCTGGCCCAGCTGCTGCTCGGTCAACGGCGCACCATCCAGATAAAACGCAATACCGCGCTCAATGCGTGTAACGGTGTCCAGGCCGCAATTGTGCGCGATATCGGTCGCCTTGGACGACCACGGTGAGATGGTGCCGGGGCGCGGCGTCACAACCAGCAGACTGCCTTGCGGTTCGTGCGCAGCCAGCGCTGGACCGTAACGCAAAATACGTTCGAGCACGGCTTGGTCAGCGGTGCTGAGTTCCTGCTCGACTTCGACAAAGTGGAAATACTCGGCATACGGATCCAGCGGTAAGCCGGTGGCGCTTTGCAGCCGATCGCGGAGTTTTTGCAGGCGGAATTCGGAAAATGCGGGCGCACCACGAAGTATGAGCATGATCGGTCTCGGTCAGGTTCTACAGGGAAATGAATGATACTTGATTATACCGGACCGGCCAGCGCTGGAAATGCTTATGCCTGCGAAAAATAGCAGCTATTGAGCCACAGCCCCGTTTTGGCCGGCACGAGTCACCGGCCGGCAAATAAGGTCAATCAGCCGCGCGTGAACACCCACTGGTCACCGTGCGACAATTTGGCATTGAAGCGGTAACCATCGTAATCGAACGACTTGATGTCTTCGGCATTTTTCAGACGATTGAGCAGGATGTAACGGCTCATCAGGCCACGCGCCTTTTTGGCGTAAATGCCGATCATCTTGTAGCTGCCACCTTTGTGTTCCTTGAACTGTGGCGTGATGATGCGCCCCTCTACCTGCTTTGGCTTGACCGATTTGAAATATTCATTACTGGCCAGGTTGACGAGAATGTCATCGCCCTGTTTTTTCAGTTGCTGGTTGATGCCGTCGGTGATCCTGTCGCCCCAGAATTCATACAGATTCTTGCCGCGTTCATTCGGCAGTTTGGTGCCCATTTCCAGGCGGTAAGGCAACATCAGATCAAGTGGCCGTAACAAGCCATACAGGCCGGACAGAATACGCAGGTGCTGCTGCGCGTAATCGAAGTCTTTTGCCTTGAAGGATTCCGCGTCCATACCGGCATACACATCGCCCTTGAACGCCAGCAAACACTGCTTGCCTTTTTCCTGGTTGTAGTCCTTGCGCCAGTGGTAATAACGATCGAAGTTCAGTTCGGCCAGATTCATGCTCAGGTGCATCAGCTCGGCCAGATCCATGGCGGAATACTGTCGCAGCGTCTTGATGAGTTTCGCGGACTCATCAAGATATTCCGGCATGGTGAATTTCTTCACCGTCGCCGGTGTTTCATAATCCAGTTTTTTCGCAGGTGAGATGACAATCAGCACAGTAGGTTTCCACCGGGGTCTTGAATACACAACAAAGCTAAGATGTTATTCTGCCACGAGTTCACCGACAAAAGAATTTCTTAATACCCACAGATTCCCGGGATTAGCATGCTGCACCGCTCGACACTGCTGTTTTTTGCATCGCTGTTGCTGATCAGCGGATTGTCGCTGCTGCTGGCACTGTCCATTGGTGAGATCAACCTGGCGCCGTCCGAACTGGTGCAGGTATTGAACGGCCAGGGGGACCATTCCATCAGCCAGATCGTCAGCGAATTGCGCTGGCCGCGCGCCGCCACGGCTTTCATCACCGGCGGGCTGCTGGCACTGTCAGGCGCGCTGATGCAGGTGTTGCTGCGCAATCCGCTGGCTGATCCCTACATCCTCGGCATTTCCGGCGGTGCCGCCGTTGCGGCGCTGCTGGTGCTGACCGCCGGCCTTGCGGCGCAATGGCTGGAAATCGCCGCCTTCAGCGGCGCCATGCTGTCGATGCTGCTGGTGTTTCTGCTGGCGCGACACCATGCCCGCCAGCTGCTGCTCACCGGTGTGGTGCTGGCAGCCGGCTGGGGCGCCGTGATCAACCTGTTGCTGATCGTCGCCGACAGCCAGACCGTACACAGCATGCTGTTTTGGCTGATGGGCGATTTCACCAGCAGCCGCCCCCCGGCGCTGTGGATGCTTGTGTTATTGCTGGTTGCCACGCTGGTCAGCTGGCTGCTGGCGCGCGACCTGAACCTGCTCACCCACGGCGAACAGCGCGCCGCCACCATGGGTAGCCCGGTCCGTCTGGTGCGCTGGATCACCTTTGGCCTGGCATCGTTATGCACGGCGGTTGCCGTCAGCCTGGCCGGCAGCATCGGTTTTATCGGCCTGATCGTGCCGCATCTGCTGAGGTTACTGATTGGTAGCAACCATCGCCTGCTTCTGCCGGCGGCGGTACTGACCGGTGGCTCGCTGTTGACCCTGGCCGACACCGGTGCAAGAAGCCTGCTGGCGCCGCAACAACTGCCGGTAGGTGTGATTACTGCCCTGCTTGGTGTGCCGCTGTTTTTATATTTGTTGCGCCATCGTTGAGTTGAACCTGCGCCACAGAAAAGCCGGACAGGCCTGTCTATACTGAGTAAGTCAGACAATGGAAATATCATAATAATACTGGATACATGAGCGACTCTTTCACTTCACCGGACACCCCCGAATACGACTGCGATTCATCGGCCGCCATCTGGATCTGGCTGCTGGTGTTCACACTGTTCGCCGCACTGTTTGCGGTGTACTGGTATTACGACGAATCCGACCAGCAACAGCAGCAACTGGAACAAATAGAAAACAGCAGCCGCCAACTCGCCATCAAATTACGCAACAGCCAACGCCAGCAAAAACTGGCCGAATGGGAACTGGAACAGACCAGGCAGAAACTAGCAGACATACAAAGCAGAAAAGACTCCAGTCGGACCGACGAACTGAAATTCAAGGCACAACTGGAACAATTGCAGCAGGAACTGCAACAGTTACGCCAGCAAAACACACAATTGCAGCAACAACTGCGACAGGCCGACACAGCGCAAGCCCAAGCAGCCAAACCGGCCACCTCCATCCATGCGGGGCCTGCCCCGGCTTCCAGCAAGCTGACTGCCGAACAGCAGCGCCAGATCGAACAACTGCGTCACAGCCTTACCGAAGCACAGGCGCGCATCACCGACCTGAAAAACCGTTTTACCGTGATCGAACTAAACAATGAAATCCTGTTTAAAAATGGCGAAGCCCTGCTTAAGCCTGCAGGACAAAAACTGCTCAAACAGGTTGCCGAACTGCTAAAAAATTATCCGCACAACAAGATCGCTATCCAGGGACACAGCGATGACCAGCCGTTGCGCGGCGAACTCAAGGAACAATACCACTCCAACTGGAACCTGTCCGCCGCACGTGCGGCATCGGCGATTCATTACCTGCAACACATTGAGAACATCGAACCCGAGCGCATGATCCTGGTCGCCTACAGTGCTTACAATCCGATTGTGGAAAATCGCGATGCCGACAGCCGTGCGCGCAACCGGCGCATCGAAATCATGCTGATGCCGGAAGACTTCGCCTTTTTCCAGCAGCCGGCCGATGCTGAAATCACGTCCAGCCAATGACCGACGCGACACCCGTGCTTGAATGCTGCGGACTGGACGTGGCCATTGGCGGTATACAGGTTTGCCGGAACTTCGACTGGCAGGTAAGGGCCAACGAAGTCTGGGGCATGCTCGGGATCAATGGCATCGGCAAAACCACCTTGTTGAATACACTGGCGCAGTTGCATCCGGCGACAGCCGGCAACATTCACATCGACGGCAAAGCCACACGCCACTATTCGCACGATGCGTTCGCCCGCAAACTCGGCATGTTGTTTCAGCAACATCTCGACGACTTCCCCAACTCGGTGCTGGACAGCTGCCTCAATGGCCTGCATGCACATACAGCACGCTGGAAGAATCTCAGTGAAGCCGACCTGCAACAAGCGCGTGCTGCATTGAAGCTGGTTGGTCTGCAAGGTTTCGAGCAGCGCATCACCAACAGCCTGTCCGGCGGCGAAAGACGCCGTCTGGATATCGCCACGCTGATCCTGCAAAACCCGAAAATCTGGCTGCTTGATGAACCGCTCAATCACCTCGACCTACACCAGCAGATCAGCATGATGCAGCTGCTGATTGATGCAGCACGCAAACAGGATGGCGCCGTGATTGCAGTGATGCACGATGCCAATCTGGCATTACGTTTTTGCACGCATATTCTGCTGATGCCGGGCGACGCCGACATCATCAGCGGAAAAGCGACCGAGCTGCTCAATGAACAACAATTGCAACGGCTTTATCGACACCCGGTCATTGCCCTGCACGACCAGGGCAAAACCGCTTTTATTGCCGGCTAGTCCACCACCCCGTCCTGCCCGGGTCATCTAAAAAAAAATCCCCCTGATTATTAAAGATTTTTTTTACTGGCCGCTACCTAGTGGTGAGGAAAGCAAAACACACGAACAAGGGGGTACCCAATGTTGTCATCACTCAGCATTAAAATGCGCCTGATTGCCGGCTTCAGCCTGGTACTGGTGTTAGCGGTTGCAACTATAACACCGGTCATGCTGAGCAAGGTCAGTGATGCCATCACCGAAACATCCGAAGTGCAGTTGACCGAGCTGTTCAATAACATGCAGGTGCAGCTCAGCGAGCAGGCACGTCTTGCCGAGGCCATGAGCGCCCTGGTCGCCAATATTCCGGCGGTACAGAAAGCATTCGCCGAAGGTGATCGCGAGACACTCACCGCCATGCTGCACGAACCATTCAAGTATCTGAAAGAGCACTATGGCGCACGCCAGTTCCAGTTTCACACCCCGCCGGCAATGTCATTCCTGCGCGTACACAAACTGGAAAAATTCGGTGACGACCTGTCGGGCTTCCGTAAAACAGTCATCGCCACCAACCAGACCAAACAGCCGGTGCGTGGTCTTGAAATCGGTGTTGCCGGACTCGGCATGCGCGGCCTGGTGCCGGTCAGCTATGAAGGCAAACACGTCGGTTCACTCGAATTCGGCCTGAGCTTCGGCCAATCGTTCTTTGACCGTTTCAAGGAAGCGCACGGCGTTGATATCGCCATGCACCTGTTCCGTGACGGCAAATTCGACACCTTTGCCACTACGCTGGAAGACTCGTTGCTGTCGGAAGAAAACCGCCAGAAAGCACTTAACGGCGAAACCATCAAAATCCATGATGACTACCAGGGCAAAAACGTCGTCACCATGGGCAAACAGATCACCGATTTTTCCGGCAATCCGATCGGCATCGTTGAAATCATTTTTGATGAAAGCAAATACGTCGACATGCTCAACGCCGCCAGCCTGACCGCTTTATTGATCGCGGTTGGCGTATTCGCGATCGGCTTCCTGGTGTCTGCATTCATTACCGGCTCCATCGTCAAACCGATCAACCACACCACGCATTCAATGATGCAGATCGCCGAGGGTGAAGGCGACCTGCGGGTACGTCTGCCGGTGGAAGGCAAAAATGAATTGTCCAGCCTCAGCAATGCCTTTAACCGTTTTGTCGAAAAAATCCAGGGCACGGTCGGCGATGTACAGCAATCCGTCATCAAACTGACACAGATGGCGGAAAGCCTGGCCGAAACCAGCGCCAGCACCAAAGCCGGTGTGGCTGCCCAGTCAATTGAGACTGAACAGGTCGCCACCGCCCTGAACGAAATGAGCGCCACATCCCAGGATGTTGCCGAGAGCGCGGCCCATGCCGCCACGGCCGCCAAGGAAGCCGATGCCGAAGCGGTCACCGGTAACGAAGTGGTACAAAAATCCATCCACGCGATCAACCAGCTCGCCCACGAAGTGGAACTGGCGGCTGACACGATCCACGGTCTGGAAACCCAGAGCGAGCAGATTGGTGGCATTCTTGATGTGATCCGCAACATCGCCGAGCAAACCAACCTGCTGGCGCTGAACGCCGCCATCGAGGCCGCCCGTGCCGGCGATCAGGGTCGTGGTTTTGCCGTGGTTGCCGATGAAGTCCGCACCCTGGCCAGCCGCACCCAGGAAGCCACGCAGCAAATCCAGGAAATGATTGCCGCCTTGCAGAGCGGCGCACAAAGCTCGGTTCAGGCCATGCAGAAAAGCCAGGATCAGGTGCGCTTCAGTGTTGAGCAGTCGGAACAGGCCGGCACCGCATTGAATACCATCACGACCGCCATCAGCACCATCAGTGACATGAACGTGCAGATTGCTACCGCTGCCGAAGAGCAGACTTCCGTGGCCGAAGACATCAACCAGAACGTCGTGCGCATCAGTGACGCATCCGGTCAGACGGTTGAAGCCGCCGAGAACATCGCTTCATCCAGTGAGTCGCTGGCGCAGCTGGCGGAAGACCTGGAAAGCCTGCTCGGCAAGTTCAAAGTATAACTCCAACCCCGGTAACTGCAGGGATGCGGTTACCACTCAATGCCCGGCATAGCCTTCACACCCTGCCGGAATGCATGTTTGACATCTTTCAGTTCCGTCACCGTATCAGCCAGTTCAACCAGACTCTCCCTCGCTGCCCGGCCGGTAATCACGACATGTTGTTGCAACGGGCGATTCCGAATGGCGGATAGTACCTTCTGTTCATCAAGATACTGATAACTCAGCATATAGGTCAGTTCATCCAGCACCACCAGACCAATGCTCTCGTCTGACAACATAACTTCAGCTTTTTGCCAGAGTTGTCGGGCAGCGGCGATATCCTGCTCACGATCCTGGGTGTCCCAGGTAAAGCCAGTGCCCATGATGTGAAACTCGACTTCATCAAAACGCTGGAAAAACAGCTGCTCTCCGGTGTTATTCCAGGACTTGATGAATTGCACAATACCGACACGCATATCGTGGCCCAACGCACGCGCCGCCATGCCAAATGCCGAACTGCTTTTGCCTTTGCCATTGCCGGTCAGCAACACCACCACACCTCGTTCCTCGGTGGCGTTGTTGATACTTTCGTCGATGACGGCTTTTTTACGCTGCATGCGTTGCCGGTGTTTGTTGTCCTGAGTCATGGCTGCTCCAGGCTTGAACCCAGTCGGGCTTTAATCCAGCTGATAGGATAAAGCAATTTGCAATTGCAGTGGTTGATGAATCTCCACAGCCTCGAATGGCTGAATCGCTGCAAGCGATCTCAGCGCCGCCTCATCCAGCACAGCATGACCGCTGCCCTGCAATACTTCAACCGAGGTAAAGCGGCCATTCGGCAACAACACAAAACCGAGTAAGGTTTTGCCCTGCCAGCCGCGCCGTCGCGCCTTGCCGGGATAACTGCGCTGCTGCAATAAAGCCTGATACAAGCGTTGTAATAATTCATCGTGCTGTAACGATGAATCGGCCTGCCCTGCTAAAGCAGGTTGCCGGGTAATATCCGATGTTTCCGCCGATTCCTGCCCGACTGTTGTTTCAATGACCCGATGTTTTTCTGGCGATGGTTGCTCGACAACTGTTGAATGTACAGGTTCAGAAAGCGTCCTGGTTTGTCGTATCGGTTGTGCAATTTTCTCAGCGGCAGGCAAAGGCGGCAAAATAGACTCTGCTTTACTTTCAGCCTGATTCTGTTTCGGCTGAGGTATGGCTGCATCAGCTTGCTGAGGTGACGCCCCCCTGAAATCCTGATGTTTAGTACAAAAGCAGCTCCGGCTTGAGCAGAAATTGTTTTTTGCGCAGGCCAGAACAAGGCGGCAGCATGCAGGCCGGCTGCAATGCCAAGAGAAACCAGCAATGGCAGGCTACGGCTCACGCCAGCTGTCCAGTGCCTGACAAAGGTATTCGGCGCCCTGTAACACCCGGCTGGTTTGACGACTGATGAGATTCGGGTCAACAAACACAAACGCCTGTTGCTTTACTGCAGTCATTTGTGCAAATACTTGCCAGCGCTGCTGCCAGTCAGCGGCTCGTTGCTTCTGGTTGGCGAACACGATGACTTGTGGATCAGCCAGTAACACCGCTTCCCGGCTGATACTCGGTGCCAGATTATCGAGATCCGCAAACAGATTCACGGCGCCACAAACATTTAAAATCTGGCTCATCAGATGATGACCATTAATGGTCATCAATGGTTGATCCCATATCTGCAAAAATACCCTGAGCTTTTGTTGATCGGCATAACGTTGGCGTAGCTGTTCAATGCCGCTGGTAAAAGCAGTTGCACGCAAGCTGGCAATATCGCCCTTACCATTCAACTGTCCCAGCCTTCGCAAATTACTGGCTATCAGGTCAAAGCTTTGCGGCTCACTGACATACACGGTCAAGCCAAGCTGACGCAGTTTGTTGATCAGGCGCGCACCGCTACCGCTTTGCCAGACCAGCACCAGGTCCGGCTGCAACGCCACGATGCGTTCAAAATCCCAGGCATTGTTGCTGCCGATGCGCGCTATCTGCTGTGCCTGCGGCGGATAATCGGCATAGTCGACCGTGGCGATGACGTGCTCACCGGCACCGATAGTAAACATCATCTCGGTCAGATGCGGCGACAGACTGACAACGCGCATCGCCGGCTGCGCCAGTTGTACCGGCAAACCGGCATCGTCGGTCACAACGATGTCCGCCTGCAAGACTGGCGACGCCAACCACAGCAATAGTACAAAAAGTTTTCCGGCATCTACACGCATCGCTAGAGCACATCCAGGTTGAAACTCAGTTGCAACCACAGGTTACGCTCCGGTGACGGATTTTGCGATGCACGCGACACAAAGCCGACATCCTGGCCGATGTTGCCGGTCTCGGCGTATTCTTCATTGAACAGATTGTTGACACGCAGGCTCAATTGCCAGTCCGGCTGTTCATACAGAAGATTCAGGTTCATCACCGTATATTCATCCAGTGGCGTAAACTGGTTGCTGAAGTCACCGCCATAAATCTGATCACCCACCCAGACCGCTTCGGCATTCAGGCGTGTCGCCGACGTCAATGAAACCTCGGCATACAAACGGACGCGATGTTCCGGCACCAGCGGTACACGGTTGCCCTCATGTGCGCCGGCGGTGATTTCACTGTCGATGTAATCGTAGTTCCCGCCAACCAGCCAGGCATCATTCAGCACACGCTCAAACGACAGGGCAGCGCCGCGCCGGCTGGATTCATCAAGATTGACGTTGGCATAACCGCTGGCATCGAAACTGATCTCGTCATTGAGATCGATACGATAAACCATCGCGGTGCCACGGAACAAAGTGCTCGCATATTCAAGACCGGTTTCATAAGTAATTCCGGTCTGGTTCTTCAGGCCGGTCGGCTGGCCAAACACCGGATTGGTATGCTCGTCGACTTTGGCGAAGCGGTAATTCTGATCGGCACGCGCATAGAGTTTGAATTTCTGATCGAGCTGCCAGGTCAAGGCGGCCGAACCGATCGTGACATCGTCATCCAGATCAATCGGCGCGCCGCCGGTATTGATTTCATTATCGACCGTGGTATAACGCACACCCAGCACCGCCGTCAGGTTTGCGCGCAGCGGCACAATGCCTTGCAGATAATAAGCTACGATATCCTGTTCCACTTCCTGCGGACCAAACAGGGTGCGTAAGCGATAGTCACTGAGTTGGGTATCGATACCAGCCGTCAGCTGCACATTTTCGAAAGAACCGATCAGCCGTGGATTGAAATCGAGAACCTCACGCCGCTGCACCGACAAGGTACCGGGAAAGTTGCGGAAGCTCTGCACGAAGTCGCGTGTATCCTTGCGAAAACCGACCTCGGCCTTGAATTGCCAGTCAGCATTCAACGTATATTCGCCGCCCAGGCGAGTCACATGACTCTGTGTGTCGATGTAGTCACCGGCATAGTTGGCAACCGACTGGCGCCGATCGACAGCAATCTCATACAGAAACAGCGCACCCGGCGTTAGTAGGTATTCATCCAGGTATTCGTGCTCAATAAAGAAACGGCCTGCTTCGAAATCCTGCTCCAGCAGAAACGACAGTGTTTTCAATTCTGCATCGTTGTGATCACGGTAATTATCCGTGTCACGATAATTGGCATTAAGCCGCAGCGCCCAGCCATCAGCAAATCGGTCCTCGAAACGCAGCATAGCGTCACTGGTGTTGTAACTGCCGATTGCGGCTCGCGCTTCCAGGCGCGCTGCTTCGGGACGACGCGTGATGATGTTGATGGCGCCACCCACGGCCTGGTTGCCGAACAATATCCCGGAACTGCCCTGGATAATTTCCACCTGCTCGACATTGTCGAGATTGACCGCGTTCAGGTACAACGTGGCGCTGTCGGCCGAGGAATTGAGTTTGCGCCCATCCACCATGATTAACGTATTGGCGGATGCCGAGCCGCCAAAGCCGCGCATATCAATGCTGGTGCTGCTGCCGTCGCCGTACAGATCGCGTACATGTATACCGGCACGGCCACGCAGCAACTCGGTCAGGTTGCGTGCGCCACTGACGACGATTTCGTCACGTGAAATCACATCAACGACCGGCAGATTACGATAATCCGGCCGCTCGGCGCGTGTGGCGCTGACGACGATATCCGGCACACGCAACGTTTCTGCGACAACAGGCACGCAGCTACCCAGCCCGGTAACTAACACAACTAAAGGGAAAATTTTTCTGTCTGACTTCACGTAAAGGCTCCGGTGGACACCGGGCAGAAGTCGTTACGAGCGGATGCAAGCCTGACTCGCGGGAGCAGGCAGGAATCGCCCCTATCGCCCACCGCGACCGGCTGATTGTTTTCAGGGCCGGTCTCCGGACTTGCACAGCTGGTGCTTACCGTTGCGGGGGCAGTGCCGGACTCTCACCGGCTTCCCGATTCTCCAGCGCTTCATCTGTATCGTCACAGAACTTTCAGCACTGGCACCCTGAAAGAATGCCGAGCACTTTACCCGAGTTCTGCTGAAAAGCAAGTCAGTAGTCAGTCAGAAATTTCGAACCAGTCGCTGACAGCATCCTGTTGCAGGATGGAAAAACGCCCGGATATATCCGGACAGGCATCGCAAATGGTATCGCTGACACGTGCGGGTTGATTGTTCTTTTCACTCAGGTGCGCCAGCACCAGATGTTGCAGGCGCCCATGCTCAATAGCCTGCAATAACTGTGCTGCCTGGTGATTGTTGAGGTGACCGTGATTGCCGCCGACGCGCGCCTGCAGGCTCGGTGGATACGGACCATTGGCCAGCATACCAGTATCATGATTGCATTCCAGCAGTAGCAAATCCAGCTGCCGGTAACTGTTAACAATCTGTGGTGTGATGCAGCCGAGATCGGTCAACATACCCAGCTTTTTGCCGCTGGCGCTGGTGAAAATATACTGACAGGGTTCGCAGGCATCGTGCGGCACCGGAACCGGCTGCACTTCGATGTCATTGATGTGGAAACTGTCATGATGTGGACTGATGACATTGACCTGCGCCAGCTTGCCGCACTTGCCTTTACGCAAGGTGCCGTGTGTCGCCCACACAGGTACATCATAGCGGCGCGCCACCGCGCCGACGCCACGGATGTGATCGCCATGTTCGTGAGTCACCAGGATGGCAGACAACTTGTGCAGTGATAAACCGGCCTGCTCGGCGCGTTTTTCCAGCTCCCTGGCCGGGAATCCGCAATCGACCAGCACTGTGGTATCGCCGTATTCAATGAGCGTGGCGTTGCCACGGCTGCCGCTACCCAGCGCACACAGCCGCATTAACGCCCGGCCTCACACATGAATCAGTTAATCTGTTCGTGAATCAACGTCAGGATGCGTGTCGCCGTATCGCTGACCTGCTTGCTGCCCTGCTCGTCGAGCACGATCACTGCAACGGCATCCCCGGTGGAGCTGACCTGGATCTGATAGCGGTCATCCTGTTCCTGCTTGTTGCTTGAACTCCAGAAATTGAGCTTGGACAACCAGCCTTCGTCAGTCTCGACATCTGCCATCGGGTCGTTATAACGCACGTAATAAATACCTTTGGAACGGTCGCGGTCCTCCACGGCAAAGCCGACGCGGTCAAGCGCCAGACCGGTCAAACGCCAGGCCTTGGCAAAACTTTCATCGATCATCAGCTTGCTTTCGTTTTTGTTCTTGATCAGTTCGGAGCGTTTGGCCTTCTCCCTGACTTTGGTGGCCAGCAGGGTTTCCGCACGTTTTTCCTTCACGCCAAGGTGAACCATGAGACGACGCAGCATTTCGGCTTCCAGACCGGGGTCGGTACCGCGCGGTACCCAGATCGAGCGATCGCCTTCATTGGTGGTACTGGTTTCGATTTTTTCTTCCATGCCGAAATGCGTCAGATACAGTTCGGTGGTGCCGGGCTCGTCACCCTCTTCAAGGCGCACACGGTACTGGTCACGGGTCGCTGCAGAATAGATGCTATCGAAAAAACCTCGCAGGGTATCTGTGATGAAGTCGGAGGAGATATCGGCACGGTTTTCCAGCCACCCAGTACGCATCACACCAACTGTCGGGTCCTGTTCGATCAGCAGGATGCCGTTTTCCTGCCAGAAACTGACCACATTGGGCCAGACAATCTGCGGACTACTGTTGATGATCAGCCAACGTTCCTGGCCGTCACGTTTGAGCTCGACATTTTCCACACTCGGCAGGATATTGGTATTGATGGCCCGCCCCTGTGTGGCGATATTTTTCTGGCCAAGGAATTCGGAATAAGTGGCCACGCCGGCACCGGTAGAAGCCGGCGGTACATAAAAGTCGCTGCCGGCCCGCGCGTGCGTCAGGTCCGGCGGCAACTCCAGATCCTTGCCGGCAGCCTCGCTTTTCTTGTATTCGACTTTTTTGTCCGGCAGGTATTCTTCTACATTGAAACTGCCACACGCACCTGTCACCAAAACCGTGGCCGTCATCAGCAGCCAGGTCAGTTTTCTAAAATTCATCATTACTGTTCAGTTAACCAACAATATTTACTGGATAACACCGGCCTGGCGCATAGCCTGACGTACGGTGTCATGAAATTCATCGGACAGCCATGTCAAAGGCAGGCGAATGCCGCGTCCTATTTTGCCCATTTCCGCCAGCGCCCATTTCACCGGGATCGGATTGGCCTCGACAAACAGCTTGTCGTGCAGACCGACCAGTTGGCTGTTGATCTGCTCCGCCTGTTGGCGCTCACCCTGCAGGGCATATTCACACATGGCGTGCATGGCGGCCGGCGCCACGTTGCTCGTGACCGAAATCACACCATGGCCACCGGACAGCATGAACTCGCAACCGGTAGCGTCGTCGCCACTGTACAGCTCAAACTCCTCGCTGCACAGCGCCTTGATCCGGGTCAACCGCAACAAATCGCCGGTTGCTTCCTTGATGCCGATGATGCCCGGCACCTCAGCCAGTCGCGCCACGGTTTCCGGCAGCATGTCGCAGGCCGTGCGGCCCGGCACATTATATAGGATTTGCGGGATGTTGACGGCCTCGGCGATGGCCTTGTAATGCAGGTACAGTCCTTCCTGGGTCGGCTTGTTGTAATACGGTGTCACCAACAGGCAGGCGTCGGCGCCGGCCAGCTTGGCACAACGCGTCAGGTTGATGGCTTCGGTGGTGGAATTGGCACCGGTGCCGGCAATCACAGGAATGCGGCCATCGACCATTTTCACCACTCGGCGCAACACTTCGCAGTGTTCGGATTCGTCCAGCGTCGCCGATTCGCCGGTGGTGCCCATTGCCACAATGGCATCGGTACCTTCAGACACATGCCAGTCCAGTAACGACCGCAGGCTGTCGAAATCGACCTCGCCATTCTCTGACATCGGCGTGACCAGCGCCACCATACTGCCGCGAAACATCGTTACCCCTGACTGATAAAAAAAGCTGATTTAAACATCAATACTAACTTGCCGCCTCAGGCAGTGACAAGACAAGTCAATCTCCAGTACTCTTAAAAAATACCGAAAGCGGCATATTTATCGTCGTTGCAGCAGCAAACCCAATCAGTAGCAGGAAATCCGTTTTATGGCAGAAAGCAAACCCGCTGACGATCCCCAGGCAGACAGCACCCGGGAAATCCGCATCAACCCGATTGTACCGACCGAATCCGTATTGGTGGCGACCGCCCGCGGCATGCGGCCGCGCAAGGCCGAGGAGACCGTCACGCGCGACACCCGCGACCACGTCGAGACCTGCCCGTTTTGCCGCGGCAACGAACACAAGACGCCGCCGACCATCAAGGCCTATCCCAGTGAAAAAGACTGGGACATGCGCATTGTCGAAAACCTCTATCCGGTGCTCGGCGATGACCGCGACCAGAAAAACCTGGCGTTTGGCCTGCAGCAGATCATTGACGGTTATGGCCGTCACGAGGTGGTGATCGACAATCCGTCACACGGCATCGCCATCCACGAAATGAGCCGCGAACACCTGACCAACCTGTTCGGCCTGTATCAGCAACGCATGTCCGAGCTGTACCAGTCGGACCCACGGCTTCGTTACGTGCTGGTGTTCAAGAATTTCGGCCCGGCCGCCGGCGCCAGCATCCCGCACACCCACAGCCAGATCATCGCCACGCCGGTGGTACCGGAAAATGTGCAAAACGAAGTGACGCATTCGACCGAGTATTACCGCAAATACAACCAGTGTGTGTTCTGCTCGCTGATCGACGAGGCCATCACCTACGAGGCCACCATCTACGATCGCTCTTCCGGCGAGGTACGCCGCAAGATCAGCGTCGGCCAGTACATCGTCGAACGTGGCGAGAAATTTGTCGCCATCAAGCCGTTTGCCAGCCGCTATGAATGGGAGATCCACATCCTGCCGCTGCAACACGAAGCCGATTTTCTGCAAACCAGCCGCGAGGAACTGGCCGACTTTGCCTCTGTGTTGAAACGTAGCATGGCGCGCCTCGACAAGGTCATCGGCGGCGCGCAGTACAATTTCTTCCTGCACTCGAAACCGCACGGAGAGCAATACAACAATTGCGAGGACAGCTATCACTGGCACCTGGAAATCTGCCCACGCACCAGCATTCCAACCGGCTTTGAACTTGGCTCGGGGCTGTTTGTCTCTACCATCAGCCCGGAAGATGCGGCGGCACAATTGCGCCAGGTGGAACTCGATGACAACGACTGATGCCGCACACAAAGCAAACACTCGCGGCAGAGTTGATTGAAATCAAGAAGTTATCATAAAGCTCGGGAAGGAAAAGCCGGACACCGGACAATTTACAAGACAGCCATGCTTTTTTCCGTCAAACTTGACGCTAATGCATAACAGGACAAGAACAACAGCAAAGCCCTCGCAGCACACCATTGGCAGGTAAACAGACTTTATGCCCACGAAAAAAAACTACCTGGTGTTATCGGCGCTCGGCAAAGACCGGCCCGGTATCGTCGATCAGTTATCCAAAGCTATTTTTGATCTCGGCTGCAACATCACCGACACCCGCATGACCGTGCTGGGCGGTGAATTTGCGCTGCTGCAAATGATCGAAGGCCAGTGGAACCAGTTGGCCAAGCTGGAGGACTCGATCAATGAACTCGGCGACCGTCTCGGCCTGACCATCATCAGCGAACGCACCGAGGAACGTTCCATCGGTTCCGGCCTGCTGCCGTACATGGTGGACGTGGTGTCGCTGGACCATCCCGGCATCGTGCATCACCTGGCGAGCTTTTTCTCGCAGCGCGGCATCAACATCGAGGACATGAACACCTCCAGTTACTCGGCCGCGCACACCGGTACGCCGATGTTTGCCGTACACCTGACCGTCGGCATACCCAGCAACCTGCAAATTTCCGCACTGCGTGATGATTTCATGGAGTTCTGCGATTCCATGAATCTCGACGCGGTGCTCGAACCCGTGAAAGGTTAAGCCACAAGAGGAAAGCTTTAGTGACAGAAATCGCCATCGGAAAAAAAGTTCCGGATATCGAATTACCCGCCACCAGCGACCAGCAGATCAAATTTTCAGACTTCAAGGGCAAAAACATCGTCCTGTATTTCTACCCCAAAGCCAGCACACCGGGCTGTACCCAGGAAGGCCTCGATTTTGCCGCCGCCATCAACAAGTTCCGGCGTCAATCCACCGTCATCCTCGGCGCCTCGCGTGACAGCGTCAAGGCGCAGGAAAACTTCAAAAGCAAGCAGCAGTTCCCGTTTGAGTTACTGTCCGACAAGGACGAACTGCTGTGTCAGGCGTTTGACGTGATCAAAATGAAAAACATGTACGGCAAAAAAGTCCGTGGCATCGAACGCAGCACTTTCCTGATCGACAAAAACGGCAAGCTCGCGCAGCAGTGGCGTGGCGTCAAGGTGAAAGGCCACGTCGACGAAGTACTCGAAGCCGTAAAGACGCTGAATGCCGGCTGACGGCCCCTGTCGCCACCAGCCTTGCCTGAATCCATTCTCACATAACCACAATAACGCCTATGTCTCCGCATAACAGTCCCAGAATTTACGTGCTTGATACCAACGTGCTGATGCACGACCCCACCTCGATTTTCCGGTTTGCCGAACACAATATTTACCTGCCGATGGTGGTGCTCGAAGAACTCGACCGTGGCAAGAAAGGTATGTCAGAAGTTGCCAGGAACGTGCGCCAGGTCAGCCGCTTCCTCGACGAACTGATGACCGGCGCCAGTCGCAAGGACATCACCGGCGGCTTGCCATTGCCCTGTGTCAAAAACAGCGCCGATGAGAGCGCCACCTGCGGTCATGTGTTTTTCCAGACCGAAACCCTGGAAAACCTGCTACCGGCCACCCTGCCCGGCAATACGCCGGACAACACCATTCTGGCGACCGCCTTGTCACTGCAGCATCATCACCCGGACAGCCAGGTCATCCTGGTGTCCAAAGACATCAATCTGCGCATCAAGGCCTCGGTGGTTGGCCTGCAGGCCGAGGACTACCAGAACGACAAGGCGCTCGATGACCTGAGCCTGTTATACAGCGGCCAGACCGAACTGGCGGAAGACTTCTGGGACAGCCACAGCAAGAACATGGAGTCCTGGAACGAGGACGGTCATACCTTTTACCGTGTCTCCGGGCCCGATACCCAAAGCTGGTATCCCAACCAGTTTCTCTATAGCGATGGTGAAGCCGCGCTGGAAGCCACCGTGGTGTCCAAGGAAAACAACGACGCCATGATCGAGCTGGTCGATGACTACCGCTCCAAACGCACCGTCTGGGGCATCAATGCGCGTAACCGCGAGCAAAACTTCGCCCTCAATCTGTTGATGAATCCGAACGTCGATTTCGTTTCACTGCTCGGCACCGCCGGCACCGGCAAGACATTGCTGGCGCTGGCCGCGGGCCTCGCGCAGGTACTCGACGAAAACCGTTACCGTGAAATCATCATGACGCGCGTGACCGTACCGGTCGGCGAGGACATCGGCTTCCTGCCGGGTACCGAGGAAGAGAAAATGACGCCCTGGATGGGTGCGCTCATGGACAACCTCGAAGTGCTGACCCAGACCGAAGGCGGCGAATGGGGCCGCGCCGCGACCGACGATTTGCTGCGTTCGCGTATCCGCATCCATTCACTGAACTTCATGCGCGGTCGCACCTTTCTCAACAAGTACATCATTCTTGATGAAGCGCAGAACCTGACGCCGAAACAAATGAAGACCCTGATCACGCGCGCCGGCCCCGGCACCAAGATTGTCTGCCTCGGCAACGTCGCGCAGATCGACACGCCGTATTTGACCGAGACCTCGTCGGGCCTGACCTATGCCGTGGACCGCTTCAAGGACTGGCAGCACAGCGGCCATATCACCTTACAGCGCGGGGAAAGATCGCGGCTGGCGGACTTTGCTTCGGACGAGTTATAAGTAGCTTTTCAGTGCCGTGGCTGCCTGATCATAGGCGATTACCAGTTGCTTGACGTGCTGCTTCAGATCGACTTCCTCGCCCTGGCGCGCGGCGTGTTCGAGTTCTTTGGCCAGTCGCGCCACTTCATGTGCACCGACATTCGAGCTGCTTGACTTGAGTGAGTGCGCCGGCACGATGATCTCCGGCAGACCATCAGCATCGGCGATGGAGCGCATCTGTGCCAGTAACGAAGCCGAGTTGTGCAAATAGGAATAAATCAGCTGGGTAAATTCCACACCCATGACATCCTGCAACTCCGCCAGCACCTCACGGTCAAGCACATCCCGGACGTCTTGTCCCGGCAGGGCTGGCGTTTCTTCCACGATCTGCTCAGCGGACGCTTCATCAGGCTGATCCGCATGGTCCAGCCATTTGGCCAGCATGTTTTTCAAGAGCTGCTGATTGACCGGCTTGGCCAGGTAATCATCCATGGAAGCCTCGATACAACGCTCCCGGTCACCGCGCATGGCATTGGCGGTCATGGCGATCACCAGCTGGTGCGGCAAACCATTTTCCAGCTCGCGCTTGCGGATGTTGGCCGTTGCCTCAAAGCCATCCATATTCGGCATGTGGCAATCCATGAACACCACATCAAATGAGGATTTTTCCAGCGCCTGTAAAGCCTCGACGCCATCCAGTGCGGTGGTCACCGTTATGCCCTGCAACTGCAACATACGTTTGGCAACCGCCAGGTTGATCGGGTTGTCCTCGACCAGCAAGGCACGTCCATGAAACTCGCCGCTGCTGCCCGAGGTATCCAGGTCTTCCAGCATCCAGTCATCATCCAGCTGCTCATCGGTGATCTGCTCATCAAGAAACGCCGAGGACTGACTGTCTTCATCGGGATGATCAAACTCAACATCCAGCAGGCGATACAAACGCCGGCGAAACACTTCCGGATTGAGCGGCCGGTCAATCACCGCATTGGCGCCGGCATCCAGCAGGTCATCCAGCAAATGCGGCAGGCTGTTGACCAGCATGATCTGTGTCAGCGGATTACTGATCTGTTGTTTGATCAGTTTCAGCTGATCCACAACCTGAACCTCAAAACCGGTCACATCGATCAACAGCAAATCATAAAAATCATGTTGCCCGGGCGCTTGTGATAATTCCAGCTGCTGCTGTACATCCGCCAGTTTTGTACAGAGTTCCACTTCCGCCCTGGCGTCCTGCAACAGCCGACCGACTTCACCGTGATCTTTCCTGCTGCTGCGGTACAAGAGAATTTTGGCACTGTGCAAATCCTGGCGCATGGCCGGTACTTCGCTGATGGATTTGCGCATCGGCAACACGAACCAGAAAATCGAACCCTTGCCCAGATGCGAACGCACACCGATCTTGCCACCCATGAGTTCCACCAGGCGTTTGCAGATCACCAGCCCCAGACCGGTGCCGCCGTGCTTGCGTGTGGTCGATGCATCTGCCTGGGTAAAGGAACGGAACAAACGGCTGGACGTCTTTTCCGACATGCCGATACCGGTGTCGCGCACGGTAAACATCAGATCGACTTCCTTGACGCGCTCGCCACGGCGCGACACTTCCAGCGCGATGTACCCCTTGTCGGTGAACTTGAGCGCGTTGCTCAACAGATTGGTCAGAATCTGGCGCAAGCGCAGCGAATCACCGCGTACCTGCATCGGCACATCCGGTGCGATATTGACCTTGAGTTCGATGTTGCGCGCATCGGCGGCTTTTTCCATGAGGCTGGCGATCGAATAAATCAGGTCATGCAAATTCAGTTCGATACTTTCAATTTCCAGCTTGCCGACTTCCGCCTTGGAGAAGTCCAGGATGTCGTTGATGATCCTGAGCAACTGCCGCGATGAATGAAACGCGGTATTAACCAGTTGCGCCTGCTCCCGGTTCAGCGACGTGCTGTTGAGCATTTCCAGAATCGGCAAAATGCCGTTGAGCGGTGTGCGGATTTCATGACTGATGGTGGCAAGAAATTCGGTCTTGGAATAATTGGCGGCTTCGGCAGCACGATTGGCATGCCGCAACGCTTCTTCAACCGCTTCACGCAAGGCGGTCTCGGCCATGATGGCATCGTCTTGGGCCAGAAACGCAATCTTCAGATCGTCCAGTTCCTGGCGCAGTTTACTGTCCGTTTCCTCTTCCTCAACGGTGACCGACTCGGGCCGCCTGCGGCGTCTGGCGACCATCAGGCTGAGCAACAACATGGCCACAGCGATAACAGCAACATGCATGCTGTTTTGCGGTGAGAAAAGCAGGCTGTATGCCAGCAACGGAACATAACAGGCCAGCAGCAATACCACGACGGCTTGCCGACGTTCACGAAACAAACCGGCCATCATCAATACCACCAGGCACGCAATCCATAACGCATGCCAGGGCTGGGCGGCAGGCAGATACTCATTCAGCCAGCCAAACAGACTCCCCCACAGCAGCCCGGCCAGCAGCACCAGTGCGGTCAGCAACAACGTCCAGACACGCAGGTCGATGTCTGTCTGGGGATTGCTGTATTTGAATAAGCGCGCGGCAATAAACAACACCAGCGATAAGAACAGCGTGATGACCAGCCAGTCGGCCACCGCAGCCAGGCTGTTTTGGTACAAGGCGGCAAACAGCCCGCAACCGATTATGGACACCAGTGCCGCCAGGTTAAAACTGGCGGCGAAACGACTTATTTGCTCTTGCCGTGTGGACAAACTATTATTATTCGTATTAATCATAAATCCTTGACTGGCCGGTATTTCTGATGCTTTTCCGGCAAGTTGTTAATAATACCCTGTAACGATAACAAGCCTCCACCAGTCTGTTTTGCATCAGGTACTAGTGTAGGTATAAAGAATGGATAATGTGGATTTTTTATGGGCAACTCGTCTGACTTCCTGCCTGATGCAGATGGCAAGGAACGCTTTCTGCAAAGCCTGCAAGACAAGCTGGAACAAATCAGCGCATTCTGGCACAAACTTTCTCACGAAGACTGGACCCAGGTGGTCGCCGAGCAACTGCTCGATGCGATCCAGGACATTTGCAGCAACGCGCTGCTGCATGACCTGACCAAACTGCACGAGCGCGCCCGCGCCATCGAAGCTTATCTTGATGGCTATGCCGATACCGGCAAGGCGGCCAGTGATTCCCAGATCGAGGAGCTCAACAACCTGTTCCAGCAGCTTGAAGTCGTTATCAGTGAAATTACTTCGGAGCATGTACCGGCACCGCAGCAGCCGACCGGCAAACTGGTGTTTTGCCTGCAGCATGAAGCCATGGTTATGTCGGAACTGCAGCCACATCTCGAAAAGCTCGGTTTTGAAACCAGCCAGTTTGACGACGCCAGCGACATGGCCAAAAACCTGCACGATCACGCCCCGGCAGTCATCGTCGTTGAAACCACTTTGTTAAAAGCCATCGCGCCGTTGAAAAACGAACTACAACGTCTCAAGGCGCAATACAATATGCACATCCCGGTGGTGTTTGTCGCCAGCCATGACGACATCCAGTTGCGCGTCTCGGCCATGCGCGTCGGCGCCGACCGTTACTTTTCACCACCGCATGATTTGCAACGCATTGCCTCTGAAGTACGCAACCTGGCGTCGCCGCAAAGCCTGCACAAAAACCGGGTGCTCATCATCGAGGACGACCCACCCCAGGCGGAATTCGCCGCATCGATTTTGCGCAAGGCCGAGATGATCGTACAAACCGTCACCCATCCGCTGCATGTCATGGATGCGCTCAAGCAGTTTAATCCGGACATCATTCTCATGGACATCTACATGCCGGATGCCAACGGCCTGGAACTGACCACTATCATTCGTGACGATTTGCGCTTCACCGCGATACCCATCGTATTTCTGTCCGGCGAAACCGATCCGGACAAACAGCTGGACGCGCTGGAACTCGGCGGCGATGATTTCATCAGCAAGCCGATCCGCCCCCGGCATCTGATCTCCGTCGTCAACAACCGCATCCAGCGCACCCGTGAACTGGTGCGCGCCATCAGCCTGCAGTTTGAGTGCGGGGACGCGGCCGAAGTAGAAGCCATGAGCAATGAATCCACCGGCGAAGTGCAGGCCGAACTACTCGGCGATTCGCAGATCAATGAATTACCGCTGGAAGGCGCGCCAGCAGGCACCACTACCGAAACAGCAACACCCAGCGACCCGCTGCAAAAGATCGCCGATGACATCCGCCAGGCATTCGCCACCGAAGGCTTTGTCAATTACTACCAGCCGATTCTCAGCGTCAAGGAACATCTGCACGATTATTATTCCCTGATGATCAGCCTGCCAGGCACGGACACCTTCTTCAGCTGGAAAGACCTGATGCCGGCAGCCAAAAAATACGAGTTGCAGGGCAGGCTCGACAAATGGGCCATCGACCAGGCCATCGACGCGCTGGACCAGCTCAGGAAACAGGGCAAGCAAGGCACCATATTCATTCCGCAATCCATTTCCAGCCTGCATGATGACAGTGTGCCAGAGTGGATTCTGTCGCGCTTGAGATCACGCCAGATTGTCGGCACCAACATCGCGCTGGAGTTCAACCTCAAGGAACTGGCGTATGACCTGAAAGCCGGCAAAAACTATTTCGATCGTCTCAAGCTCATGGGTCTGGGTATTTGCGTCACCGATTTCCCGGCTAAAAAAGCCGCTTTCAAACTGATCCGTTTCCTCGGTATCGATTACCTCAAGGTGTCCGACAAATTGCTGAATACCGAAAACACGGTCATTAATTCATTCATCAACCAGGCACATAAGCACGCTGCCAGGGTGATTGTCTCGGACATTTCCGACCCGCGTTATGTCAACCTGCACTGGACATCCGTGGCGGACTTCATCCAGGGCGACTTTATCTCGCCGCCGGGCAAATCGATGGACTTTGATTTCAACCAGTCGACCCTGTAACCAGCCCCTCCGAATGGCACATGATCCAGCAGCCGCATCATCTGCAACTGTTCCGGCAACACTTTCCCGACCTGGCGCAAACCGACTCGCCGCTGTATGAACTGATCCTCAGGGAAGCCAGCGTCATGCAGATCAAGGCCGGCGGCAACATTTGCCTGGAAGGCAACCAGTGCACCCATCTGGCGTTACTGCTCGAAGGCCAGGGTCGCGTCTATAAAATGGGCGAAACCGGTCGTGAAATCACCCTCTACCGCGTCAACGTCGGCGAAAGCTGCATCCTGACCGCCTCCTGCATCATCAGCCAGCGCAGTTTCCCGGCGTTCGCCAGTTGCACGCGCGACCTCACTGCCATCATGATCCCGGCCAATCGCGTACTCGACTGGCTGCAGGACTATAGCAACTGGCGCCAATACCTGCTTGGCCTGGTGGCGGAGCGCCTGGATCGGGTGATTTCCATTGTCGAGGACGTCGCTTTCGCGCGAATGGATCAGCGCATCATCGGCTTTTTGCTGTCGGCCGCCAAGGATGACAGCGTTGTTGCAACGCATCAGGAAATCGCCGACGAACTCGGAACCTCGCGCGAAGTCGTCAGTCGTATTCTCAAGGATTATGAGAAGCGGCAATTGCTCCGGGTGGATCGCGGCCACATCACCCTGCTCGACCGACAGGCACTGAGCGACGACACAGCTGTGTGACATTATCACAGACGACCTCCCGACAAGCCGGGTATGCTTGCCTCGTAATTCATTCAACAGACAGGTACTCAGGTACCGGGAGAACGTCATGACAAAGAACATCGGCAGTACAGACAGAATCATCCGCATCATCGCTGGCGTGGCCATCATCGCCTGGGGCTATGTGGAACAGAACTGGTGGGGCGCCGTCGGCCTGGTGCCGTTGCTCACCGCATTAATTGGCTGGTGCCCGGCTTACAGCCTGATCGGCTTCAAGACCAACTCGTCTTCAAACTGATCTGCAGCAACAGTAACGGGCCATTACGCATGGCCCGTTGCCGTTCAGGTGTGATTCTCGCGAATGCGATGACTCACGCCGGGCCAGGCATTGAGCACCGCCTGTACCAGGGTCGCCAGCGGGATCGCAAAAAACACCCCCCAGAATCCCCAGAACCCGCCAAACAGTAAAATCGCCACCACAATGGCGACCGGATGCAAGTCCACCACTTCGGAAAACAGCATCGGCACCAGCACATTGCCATCGAGCGCCTGGATCACGCCATAGGTCACCGCCAGCCAGATGAATTCACTGCCCCAGCCCCACTGAAACCAGGCGATCAGCAATACCGGCAAGGTCACGACGGCCGCGCCGATATAGGGAATGATCACCGACAGGCCGACCAGGACCGCCAGCAGCATGGCGTACTGCAAACCCAAAATGCTGAAAGCAATCAACGAAGCCAGCCAGACAATAATGATCTCCCAGAACTTACCGCGCACATAGTTGGCGATCTGGCGATCCACATCACTCCAGACCTGCTTGGCGAAATTGCGGTCTTCCGGCAAGAACGAGGTAAACCAGTCGCAGATCAGCTGCTTGTCCTTGAGGAAAAAGAACACCAGCAACGGCATCAGCACCAGATAAATCATGATGGTAATCACGCCGACCACCGATGACAGTGACACGGTCAGAACGGTCTGGCCGAAATCGGTGATTTCCTGGCGAATCACACGAAACACTTCCTGGATGTGCTCGGTGGAAATAATTTCCGGATACCGGTCCGGCAACTGCATCAGCACCTGCTGGCCCTTGGTGACGATTGCCGGCAACTGATCCACCAGTTGCGAAACCTGGCGCGACAGGGCCGGGATCAAGCCGAAGATAATCAGGGTGACAAACAGCAGAAAGCCAATGAACACGGTGACCACCGCCGCCAGGCGCGGCATGCCATTACGCTCCATCAGGCCGACAATGCCTTCCAGCAGGTAAGCGATCACGGCGCTGGCCAGCACCGGCATCAGCATGTCGCCAACGGTCAGGATCAGGATCAGGCCGATGCCAAGAAACAGCGCCAGGAAGACGACCTGCGGGTCGGAGAATGTCTGTTTGAGCCAGGTGGTCAGAACGTGCATGCCGCCATCACTTCTTTATGCGTTATTGTTGTCGGTATCATCTGCTTGTTTCATTTTCAGGTAATGCCGCTCAAACAGAACCTCCAGCTCGTCGATCACTTCGACAGCCGGACGCCCCTTGAGCACATGAGCGCTCATCAGATCCGAGGTCTCATGCAAAATGGCATCCTTATTGAGCATACTATAGCTTTTTGACAAGCGTTTGATGGCGCCGATCACAGTTTCACTCTGCGGACGCTCCATCGGCTCCGGCTCGGGCAGGCTTTCGGCTACCGGCTCAACATCGGCATTGTCGTTATTCTGGCGTGATAAAAGAAACTCGGCGTACACCAGCAGATGCTGCCGGCCGGCTTCGTCGAGTTCGGCAAACAGCTTCAGCAAGCGTCTTTGCGCCGGACCGGGCATGGAATTGGGCAACAACATGGCGGAAACGGGGAATGCCTATTTGCCGTTGTCCTTGAAATCCTGGCAATACATCTGGGCGAAATCCAGTAACTCTTCCATGACCCGCAAACGGAATTTCTGCTTTTGATGCACAAAGGAAAACGGCCGTTGCAGCGGCGGCTCGAGATTGACCGCGACCAGGGTGCCCAGGCGCAGTTCCTTCTGAATGGTGGCGCGCGACACGATGGAAACCCCCATACCGGCCTCGACTGCACCCTTCACGGCTTCCGGACTGCCCAGTTCCATAGCAATCTTCAGATCACAGGCATTTTCCTCTTTGGCCATATAATCGCCGATGACCTCGCGGGTACCGGAGCCTTCCTCGCGACAGATGAACGGATACTGGGTCAATTCACCAAAATCGACGCTTTTGCGCTCTGCCAGTTCGTGATTCGGCGGCAGGATGGCGACAAGATGATCGATGCGGCACACATCCACCACCAAATTCTTGTTGGCCACCTTGGCTTCCACCACGCCCAGGTCGATGGTGTTATTCTCGACCATGGAGACCACGCCTTCCGAATTGGAAACCTTGAGGTGGATGGCAACATCCGGGTATTTGGACTTGAAGTCGCCGAGCAGAGCCGGCAACATGTATTCTGCAATCGTGGTGCTGGCACCAATGGTCAGCGCGCCGCTGATTTCGCCGGTCATTTCACGCACGGCATTTTCCATCTGCGAATACAAATCAAAAATCTTGCCAGAAAAATCGTAAACCCGCTGGCCGGCATCAGTCAGGCTGATGCGGTTGTGCGTTCGATCAAAGAGCCGGGTATTAAACTGTTCTTCAAGCTGGCGCACCTGAAAAGTCACCGCCGGCTGAGTCATATGCAAGGTTTCCGCCGCTTTGGTAAAGCTCAGCAACCGGGCCACAGTATGAAATACCTGGAGTCTTCGATCTGACATGATGGTAACTTCCCTATAGGGGGAGATAAAAATGCTTTATATAATACACCGTTAATAAGCTAACACAAGCACAGTGTATGATTGGATTAAAAATTTTATGCTAACTTTCGTTTATCATCCAAACAATCAGATTTGTGCCCGGCCACAAGTACAGGATACAAAGCTGAAATAACAAGCAAAATAACGTTCAAACGAGGAGATTCACCAGCATGATGCGCAGCAAACCACTTATATTATTGTGTGCATTCAGTCCTGTTCTATACGCCGGCGGCTATAAAATTCCTGAAAATTCAATCAACTCCACGGCCCTGTCAGCCGCTTACGTGGCCAATGCCCATGGCGCGGATGCGGCCTACCACAACCCGGCCGCAATGGTGTTTAACGAAGACCGCAGCATGCTGGAAGCCGACTTGACTTATATCCACCTGCATCCGATCGACTTCAGCGGCACAGTTAGCGCTGTTCCGGTCAACGAGTCATCGGAGGAACAAAACTTCCTGATTCCATCATTCCATTACACCAGCCCGGCGGTTGGCAACGCCCGGTACGGCTTGTCCGTCGTTGTTCCTGCTGGACTGACCAAACGCTGGAAAGGCACCGTGCCCCGAGCGTCGGCGGAAAAGTTCTCCCTGAAAGCGGTGGAAATCAACCCATCTGCGGCTTACAAGTTCAGCGATCAATTTTCGGCCGCCCTGGGATTGCGAGCCATCTACAGTGAAGGCATCGTACGCAGCACCAGCGCTACGGCTTCGAGAAACCTGACCGGCGATAGCTGGGACTATGGTTTTAATCTGGCCCTGCTTTACAAGGTCAACGACCGGCTTGATCTGGCGGCAACCTATCGCTCCAATGTCGACCTGAGTGTGGAAGGCGACGCGGTGCTGACCGGCGCGGTAGCCGTGCCACCGATCCCATATTCAGGCCCAGCCAGCGTCTCTGTACCCATCCCGGCAGCCCTGGCACTCGCTGCCGCCTTTGATGTGACACCTTCTACCACTGTAGAAGTAGTCTACGAACGCACCTTCTGGGATGAATACGACTCTCTCGATTTTAACTACGCCGTTTCCATTGGCGCTCCTTACAATGCCTTTGATGATCCAATACCCAAAGACTGGAACAATACCAACACGTTGCGCATTGGCCTGACCCATGATTACGGCAATCAATGGACCGTCATGGCCGGTTATGCCTATGACGAAACGCCGGTGCCGGAACGCACACTAGGCTTTGAACTGCCGGATTCGGATGCCCACATCTTCTCTGTCGGCGCTCGTAAACAGGTATCCAACGACCTGTCTTTCGGCGTGGGGTTTCTGTATGACCACAAGACATCACACAGCGTCAGTGCGACAACCAACCAAAGCAATATCGGTGGCAAGTTTGAAAATGCCGCTGCTTATCTGCTGACAATGGGTTTCGAATACAAGCTCTGAATCAAAACTTGCCAGGCAAAAAAAAGCCACCCTCGTGAGGCGGCTTTTTTTCGTGCTGCTGTAAATCGCGGTTAGATGTACAGACAGATATCACTTTCACCGGCGAATTCAAAGAAGCGAGCTGCACCGGCGTATTCAACGCCATCGATGAACTCGCTGCTGTCCATATCGAACAGATCAACCGTCATCTGACAGGCAATCAGCTTCACATCAGCTTCCTGCGACAGCTCACGCAGTTCTTCCAGGCTGGCAACGCCTTTGGAAGCCATTTTCTTTTTCATCATGCTGGTCATGATCGACTGCATGCCTGGCAGAGCGGTACCCAGAACCGGGAACCACTTGTCCATGTTCATTGGCATCGGCATGCCCGGGTTACCCAGCGGGGAAACCTCGAGCTGCAGGTCCTTTTTCAGCAATTGCAGACCATAGAATGTGAAAAAGATTTCGGTTTCATAACCCAGAGCAGCGGCAGTTGAAGCCAGAATGAATGGAGGATAGCCCCAGTCAAGCGTGCCTTTGGTTGCAATGATCGCTAACTTTTTTTCTTCCATTGTGAATCTCCTACCCAAAAGTCAGGGCAATGGTTTTTGCAGATTAACTTTTGGTGATCAGGAAGTGGAACTTGCCACCTTCTTCTTTGGACTCGGTCAGTACGTTGCCTGTCTGCTTGCAGAATGCTTCAAAGTCTTTCACTGATCCCGGATCGGTTGCAATGATGTGCAGCACCTTGCCTGATTCCATGCCATTAAGGGTTTTCTTTGCACGTAAGATAGGTAAAGGACAGTTCAGGCCTGAGGCGTCCAGTTCTTGATCAAAATCAGCCATTTTGCAACCTCCGTAGGAATTGGCATTGTGTTTAAACGGTAAATTCTAGCGCATTCTTATATTCTAAAACAATTGAAATGGCAAGTTATTTACCCTTTGAGATTCAAGTAGATGACGTTACTTTCGGTAACAAAATCGGCGTCAGATGCGGGCAATATCATAGCCGCTTCTGGCCCACGCAATGATGCCGCCACGCAGGTTGATGACGTTGGTAACGCCTTGCTGCATCAGGTAATTGCAGGCATGATACGAGCGAGCGCCGCTGCGGCAATACAGCACGACATCCTTATCTTTCGGAAAATCGTTCATGCGCAGCGGAATCAGATGCATAGGGACATGTTGTGAATTCGGCAAAACGCCCTGGGCAATTTCAGCGGCGCTGCGGATATCCAGCAGCTCGACATTGTCACCGGCATCCAGACGCGCCTTGAGCTCATTCGCTTCAATTTCCTTAATCACTTTGCTAACAGTCCTGTGAGATAATTAATTTGAATAGTATATTATAATTTCTTAATATAGTCCACGCACTCACCCGCTTGTTTGCAGATAAATTTGTTATCCAAAAGAGCGTTTCCGGGACAATCACTTAGGTGTTATTTACAGAGATCAGGCACAACATTCGATGAAATTTCTTCCCATCTTTCTGGATCTCCACGGCAGAACCTGCCTGGTGGTCGGCGGCGGCAACGTCGCCACCCGCAAGGTTAAACTGTTGTTGCGGGCCGGCGCCGGCGTGCGTCTCATCTCACCCAGGATCTGCGAAGGCATGCAAAGCCTGCTCGAAAAAAATAGCATCGAATATCTGCAGCGCGAATATCAGCAGGACGATATCCATGATTGCTCACTGGTTATTGCCGCCACCGATCAGGCCGAGGTCAACCGCGCGATTTCCGAACTCGCCAGACAACAGAATATTCCGGTCAACGTGGTTGACCAGCCGGAGCTGTGCAGCTTTATCATGCCCTCGATCATCGACCGTTCACCGGTCATCGCTGCGGTCTCCACCAGCGGCGCCTCGCCGGTACTGGCGCGCCTGATCCGCGCACGGCTCGAATCGCTAATCCCGGCCGGCTACGGCCGACTGGCGGAACTGGCGGCCCGGTTTCGTGACAAGGTCAAGGCCACCATACCTGTGGCCAGCGACCGACGCATCTTCTGGGACCGGGTTTTCCAGGGTGGCGTTGCCGAACGCGTCTTCAGCGGTCACCTGCAGGAAGCCGATGTGGTTATGGAGAAGGAGCTGCAGGATTTCGGCAAACAGCAAACCAGCGGCGAGGTCTATCTGGTCGGCGCCGGTCCCGGCGATCCGGACCTGCTGACCTTCCGCGCCTTGCGCCTGATGCAACAGGCCGACGTCGTGGTGTACGATCGGCTGGTCGCCAAGCCGATTCTGGAAATGACGCGCCAGGATGCCGAACGCATCTACGTCGGCAAGGAGCGTGACAAACACGCCATGCGTCAGGAAGAAATCAACCAGTGCCTGGCCAAGCTCGCCAAACAGGGCAAACGTGTGGTGCGCCTCAAGGGCGGCGACCCGTTCATCTTCGGCCGCGGTGGCGAGGAAATCGACACCCTGGCAGAACAGGGCGTGCCGTTCCAGGTCATTCCCGGCATCACGGCCGCCGCCGGTTGCGCCTCGTATTCCGGCATACCGCTGACGCATCGCGACTACGCCCAGTCGGTCACCTTCGTCACCGGCAACCTGAAAGACGGCAGCGTCAATCTTAACTGGCCGCAACTGTCACAACCGAATCAGACCGTGGTGTTTTACATGGGTCTGCAAGGCATGCCGATCATCTTTTCCAAGCTGATCGAACACGGCGTCTCGCCCGACATGCCGGCGGCGCTGATCCAGCAAGGCACCACACACCAGCAGAAGGTCATCACCGGCACGCTGGCTTCGCTGCCGGAGCAGGTTAAAAAGGAACAGCCGAAACCGCCGACGCTGATCATTGTCGGCGAAGTGGTGCAACTGCAGGAGAAGCTGGCGTGGTTCAAATCGCCCGAGCACTCCGAGCAGGGCGCCACCAGCCCGATCGAACCGGGCACCGAACTGCACTAACAGCGACTGGCGTTTATGCTGGATCGACCCAGTCGTCCGGCTTCATCTGGGTTTTACGTAACTTGGTGGTGAAATAATCATCACCGTCGTCGACATCCACCGGATTGCCGTTGCGATCGATCAGCGGCTGCTCATAGTCGTTCCAGCCGCGGAGTCCGGTTTTCAGCGACACCACGTTTTCAAAACCCAGCACGTGCAATGAATGCGCCGCCAGCACGCTGCGGTAACCTGAGCGGCACACCACCACGACTTCGCGCTTGCGCGCCTTGACCAGTTCCGGCTCGGTCTCTTCGTAATCCCATTCGCAGGCCGATTCCAGTATGCCGCGAGGTACATTGATCGAGCCCTCGATTTTCATGGCGTCAAATTCATTCTGCTCCCTGACATCGACAATCAGCAGATCCGGATTCTCCTGCAGACGCTCTTCCAGGTCCCAGGGCATGATCTCGATCGTGTCGGACAGGCATTCCTGTATCAAACCGATAAATTTTTGCATGCATTACTCCAGAAATAATGACTTGCCTGCCCCGCTGTCAGCGGACACAGAGATTTTTTTCCACCGCGATCACGGCCGCTTCAACCCGCGAATGTACATTAAGCTTGCGCAAAATCGCCTTGACGTGCAGCTTCACCGTGCCGTCGGAAATACCGAGATTGCGCGCAATCACCTTGTTGCTCTGGCCCTCGGCCAGATGGCACAGGATCTCGCGTTCGCGCGGCGTCAGTTCCGACAGAATGTCCGGCACCGCCGGCGTTTCCGCCATGTCGCCCTGCACCGCGCGCGCCAGCACTGCCGTCAACTCTGGCGCGACGATGGTCTTGCCGTCAACGATATCGCGCAATGCGGTGATCAGATCGTCGGGTTCCATGTCCTTGAGCAGATAACCCTGGGCGCCGGACTGCAGCGAGTCGATGACGTCCTTTTCCTCGCGGCTGGTGGTGAGCATGGCGATCGGCATTTTCTGCTCCTGCTGGCGCAGCTTCTGCAACACCTGAATGCCGGTCATCTGCGGCATGCGCATGTCCAGCAACACCACGTCCGGTTGTGTCTCGATGACCTGCTGGATGCCGGCATCACAATCACCGACCGCATCCAGTACCTCGATACCGCGCCGCTCAAGTAGTTCGCGCAAGCCGATGCGAAACAGGGCATGGTCGTCGATCAACATTACGCGCATCAGTTGCTTGCCTCGATAGGGTCGCCGCTATTCTTCAAACGGCTATGATAAACCAGTTCCACGCGCGTGCCCTCGCCGACTTCGCTTTCGATGCGCAGCTCGGCACCCAGCCGCTGGGCGCGCTCTTCCATGATGCTCAGGCCGATGTGCTCGCCGGGCCGGCCTTCCTTGTCTTCATAAACAAAACCGATGCCGTCGTCCTCGATCAGCACCACATAGGTGTCCGACTGCAGACAGGTGATCAGCACCCGCACCGTCTGCGCCCGGGCATGCTTGCGGATGTTGGTCAGCGATTCCTGCACGATGCGCATGATCTGCATTTCCTCGGACACCGACAGGTTCACGCTGCGACAGTCCTGCTGGAAGAAGGTATGAATGCCGGTTTCCTGGCCAAAGCGTTCGGTCAGCCGCTCCAGGCCATGCAACAGGCCACGCTGGTCCAGCGGCGCACGGAAGTTATGCAGCAGCTCGCGCAACTCGGTATGCGCTTCGTCGAGACCGTTGCGGATACGCTCCAGATCATGCCGCGCACTATCCGAAGCGGTCTCTTTGACCAGCGTGTCATCGAGCATGCGCACCTGGAAACGCAGGCTCGCCAGCGTTTGTGCCAGCGAGTCGTGCAGCTCATGGGCCAGCATGGTGCGCTCCTCGACGATCGACAAGCGCCGCGCGTCGGCATCCGAGCGCTGCTTGGCGACCGCCATGCCGAGATGCGAACCGATGGTCGACAGCAGTTCCATGATGTCTTCACGTTCGGTGATGCCGCTTTTCTCGACAAAAATACTATAGTTGCCGAGCAGCTCACCGTGGTATTCCAGCGGCACGCTGACCACCTCGATCTCGTTACTGCCGAACATCTTGCGTCCGTTCAGTTGCGAACAGCGCGCCGGATCCTTGTCACACAGGATATCGCCTGGCGTCAATGCAGTACCGCACACACACAGCTGCACCGGAAACATGGCATGTTCCGACAACACCGTATTTTCCAGGCCGATCGAACCGATCAGACGCATCCGGTTGTCTTCGGTCAGCAGACGCACCGTGGCGGCCTTGCCGTTGACCATTTCCTTAAGTACGCGCAAAAAACGCAGCAGCAATTCTTCCAGCGTCTCGGCCTGGTTAATGGTGGCCGCCACGTCGTAGAGGATTTTCAGCGACGCGGTCTTCTGCGCCAGCCTGGATGTGTGGCGCGCCACGCGGCTGTCCATGTCTTCATACAGACCGGTCAGTTCTTCGTTGATGCTACCGAGGTCGCGCGCCATGCCGTCGAACACACCGACACTGTCGGCCGACTCCAGCGTGGCATCCGGTTCGCCCTGACAGACATGCGCCACCGACGCCTCCATGCGCGCCAGCGGTTTGAGCAGTTGATGAAACAGGCGCAAGCCGGTAATCGCAAACGCCAGCACCGACAGGCTGGCTGTCACCAGCAGCAAGGCCAGCAATGATGCGGTTTCGGTACGGAAAAACACCAGCGCCACGGCAATCGCCGCGCTGGCCAGCATGGAGGTGACCAGCAAGGTCAACGGCCACACCAGCCGCGCCGACAACAGAATGCGCTGGATGCGGTTGTTCACCTCCACACTGTCGGCTTCCTGCGGGTTATCGTGCAGCAGGAAATTTTTCAGCGGTGTTGAATGTCCAGTCGTCATGGCTCTTCATCCATGCGTTGCTGCAAGGCGGCTTCAATCAAGCGGATGCGCTTATTCTGTAATGCTTCGCCCAGCTCCTTGCCACTGAGAGCCGGCGGTAAATCGGCCGCTGACACGGCCAGCGCGCGATCGAGCAAATCATTCAGCCAGGTACAACGATCAGCGTTATCCGGATACACGGCTTCCAGCACCTGCAGCACCTGATCAAACAACTGCCGGTTACGGTAAACATCGAGCCGGCGCAACAGGCTTTCCAGTTGTTCGGCATTATCGGCACTCAACAGTTGCGCATCAAATTCGGCCAACCAGTCGAGTAAACGGCGCAGTTCCTTTTCCAGCGGCAGCATGTCATGCAGCCGCACCTTGCCGTAAGTCACTGCAGCATACATGATGGTCGCCAGCCGTACCGCGATGTCATCACTGTGACTCGTCACGCGTTGCAGGGCCTGGATCGGTTCAGCATCCTCACCGTGCTGCATCTGCTCGCCGTTGATCCAGCGATTCACACCCGGCAACAACTGGTCCAGCGCTCCGCATTTGCCCAGAACTTTGAAGAACTGCCACGGCTGCGCCGCCGCCAGCGCCTTGCGCATTTCGGTCCAGACGCGTTCCTTGTGCAGATGCTGCAATTCACCCGAGGCGACCATCTGTTTGAGCAACTGGAAACTCGGATGGCTGACATGAAAACCGTACTGGCCGAGCACCGCGGCAAAACGCGCCATGCGCAGCAAGCGCACCGGGTCTTCAACAAAGGCTTCCGACACATGACGCAGCTTGCCGTCCTGTAAATCCTGCCGGCCGTTAAACGGATCGATAATGTTGCCGTCCTTGTCCTGCGCCATGGCATTGATGGTCAGGTCGCGGCGCTTGAGATCCTGCTCCAGCGTCACATCCGGTCCGGCGTAAACATCGAAGCCTTTATAGCCCGTGCCGTTTTTGATCTCGGTGCGCGCCAGCGCGTATTCCTCGCCGGTGTCCGGATGCGCGAACACCGGAAAGGCGTTATCCAGAAGCCGGTAACCGAGATCGAGCATCTGCTGTTCGGTCGAGCCGACCACCACCCAGTCGCGTTCCCTTACCGGGATGTCCAGTTGCGCATCACGCACCGCGCCGCCGACCAGGTAAATCTCCATGCTCAGACCAGTGCGGGCTCCAGCCCCGACTCCAGATCATCGTCACCGGCCGCCTGCTCTGCCTTTTCCTCGCGCTGTTGCAGTTCCCACATGTGCGCATAACGGCCCTGTTCGGCGATCAGGCTTTCGTGATTGCCCTGCTCGACCAGGCGGCCCTGCTCCAGCACCAGAATGCGGTCGGCGTCGACGACGGTGGACAAGCGATGCGCAATCACCAGCGTGGTGTGATTGACGGCAATTTCCTTGAGCGTCTGCTGGATGGCTTTTTCGGTCTGGCTGTCGAGCGACGAGGTGGCCTCGTCGAACAACATGATCCTCGGCTTCTTCAAAATGGCGCGGGCAATCGCGACACGCTGTTTCTCGCCGCCCGACAGCTTCAGGCCGCGCTCACCGACAATGGTGTCCCAGCCGTCCGGCAGGCTTTCGATGAATTCGAGAATCTGCGCCAACCGCGCCGCCTCGACCAGTTCCTCACGGCCGGCTTCGGGTGAGCCGTATTGCAGGTTGTAGAGAATGCTTTCGTTAAACAGCACGGTGTCCTGCGGCACGATGCCGATGGCTTCGCGCAGGCTGTCCTGGGTAACTTTGGCGATGTCCTGGCCGTCGATCAGGATGCGCCCGGCATTGACGTCATAAAAACGATACAGCAGGCGCGACAGCGTCGACTTGCCCGCGCCACTGTGGCCAACCACGGCGACTTTCTCGCCGGCCGCCACACTGAAGCTGACATCGTGCAGAATCTGTCGCTCCGGCTGGTAACCAAAATCGACATGCTCGAACTGGATCTGGCCGCCGTTGACTTTGAGATCGGGCGCGCCCTCAACATCCTGTATCTCCGGCTCGCGTTCCAACAATTTGAAGATCAGGTCCATATCGGCCAGCGAATACTTGATCTGGCGGTAAACGATGCCAAGAAAACCCAGCGGGATGAACAGTTGCAGCAAAAAAGCGTTGACCAGCACCAGGTCGCCGATGCTCATCGAACCGCTGACCACGCCATCGATCGCCAGGTACATCACCAGCGTCACGCCCAGCGCGATGATGGCGCCCTGACCGAAATTCAGCATCGACATCGAGGTCTGGCTTTTCACCGCCCAGTATTCCCAGTCGCCAAGCGTGTGGTCGAAACGATCCAGCTCCATTTTCTCGTTGCCGAAATACTTAACCGTCTCGTAATTCATCAGGCTATCCATCGCCTGCGCATTGCCCTTGGAATCGAGCGCGTTCATGTGATGGCGAAAATCCATACGCCATTCGGTGATGGCGAAAGTGAAGCCCATGTACACCACCACCGAACCGAACATCGCCAGTGTGAACACCAGGTCGTATTCGGTCAGCAGGATGAACGCCACCAGGCCGAACTCGACCACAATCGGCAGGATGCTGAATGCCATGTAATTAAGAATGGTGCTGACCGAACGCGTACCGCGCTCCAGGTCACGGCTGATGCCGCCGGTGCGCCGCTCCAGATGAAAACGCAGCGACAGGTTGTGCAGATGCGTCAGCACCTTGGTCGACAGCCGCCGCATGGCGCGGTAGCGCACCTTGGCGAACACCACGTCACGCAACTCGTTGAACAGCGACGCGCCAAGCTTGAGCACGCCATAGGCCAGCAGCAGCGTCACCGGCAGCACCAGCATCTGCTCGGCCGGCTGGTCCAGCGCATCGACGATTTGCTTGAGAAACACCGGCACGCCGACGTTGGCCGCCTTGGAAGCCACCAGGCAGGTCAGCGCAAACAGCGCACGGCCGCGAAACTCCCACAGATACGGCAACATGCTTTTGAGATTGTGCCAGTCCCTACGATTTGCATGGACTTGCGGTTCTGACCCGGAATGAGGATGCATGCTAAAATTCAGTTCCTTGACAACGGACTGCGTCAAAGTGTATCCGAAACAGGAACATAAAGCAGTCTTCCGCGGCATTCAGCAAAGCCAAAAGCAGGTGGGAAAAGCATGGTTGAAATTCCGATTCAGACACCCGAACAGTCCGGCGGCGACACCTGTTCCGAGCACGAACCCTTTGCCCTGCAGGTGCTCGGCGACAGCATGGAGCCGGAATTCCCGGACAAGTGCGTCATCATCATCGAACCGTTCGAGGAGAAAATCCGCGACGCCTACGTGTTCGTCGAGGTCGAGGGCAGCAAATGGTTTCGCCAGTACAGGCGCGATGACGACGGCCGCGAATACCTGTATGCCGTCAACGACACCTACCCGGACATCGACTTAAAAGACCTCAACTGGAAAGTGCTTGGCATCATTCGCCAGCGCAATATCAAGCGCGAAGTAAAGCATTACAACTACTGAGGCGGGCCGGCTTACTTGCCGGCCTGTGTTGACCACACGGTCAGCACGGCCTGAAGATACAGCTACACTCGACTGTATTGACCAGAGTTATTCCTTAACGGAGCCGGTTATGTTCAAAATTCCAGTCGCCATTTTCCTGTTCGTGCTGGCCATGACAGTGCAGGCCGATCCACCGGAAAACTATCCGTTCCTGCCATTCGATAAAGCCATGGCCAAGGCGGCGGAAACCAACAAGCCGGTGTTTGTCTACTTCGGTCGCTATGGCTGCGGCTATTGCGAGAAGACCAACAAGGAAGCCTTTTCCGTACCGTCCGTGCGGGAACGTTTTGTGGCGAACTACATCCTGACCTATGTGGATTCCGAAAGCGGTAAGCGACTGCGCCTGCCCAGCGGCGAACGCATCACCGAACGGGAACTCGGCACCCGTTACAAGGCCTTCGTCACGCCGGTTTTCTCTTTCCTGAAACCGACCGGCGAAGTTGCACTGCGCCTGATCGGTGTACAGAGCAAGGAAAGCCTGTTGCAGGCTGACGCTGATGCGCAAAAGAAACTCTAGTTGTTTAAGCGTGCAGCGAATGCACCCCGCCCTGTTCCTGCTGGCCTTATTGTTTCCGTTGTCTGCGGCTCATGCCGAGCCGTGGGAGTTTGACGCACCGATTGCAGTTACCGGGGTTGCCGGCCCGAAGCTGTTCCATCACCTCGAATCGGCTGGCCGGCGCAACATCGCCGTTTCCGGCGAGCGCGTCGCCGTAGCCTGGGAAGATGAGCGCGACGGCACGCCACGTGTCTATCTGGCACACAAGCCTATCGCGGCGGATCAGTTCGTCAATGAGGTACAAATCAGCGGTCCGGGTGAAGCATTCGAGCCATCGATCAGCGCACTGGATGACGGCCGCTTTGTGATTGCCTGGGAAGAAGACGCACGGGTGCATGCACGCATCTGGACAATCACCGGACCCGGCCCGGTCTATCTGGTCGAAGCAAAGGATTCGGTACAGGCCAGCCTGGCGGCCAAAGGCCAGGACATACTGCTGGTCATGGCCGAACGCGCGGGGCGTTTCCCACACATCACACTGAGCCGCCTGCACGCGGCTAACGACAACCGGTTACAGGCCAGCGCACATTGTGCGGTTGATGCCGAATCGCCCAAAGACGAGCAACTCTATCCGAGTGTGACCTGGGCCGGCGAACGCATCGTCGTGGCCTGGGAAGATCGCCGTCCCGGCCATACCATCATAATGGCAAGTGCCAATCTACCCGGAACAGCCTGCGACTTCGCGCCACCGCAACGCATCAACAAGCGCGACCCGGGCCGGGGCACCGGCGGCATGCCCTACGGCAAAGGTTCCGGCGTATCGCGTGTCGCCGTGTCGGCCTTTGGCGAAACCGAGGTATTCGCCGCCTGGGCGGACAAGCGCAATTTCCGTGAGGGCTATGACATCTATGGAGTCGCCTGGCAGCCGGACAGTGGCTTCGGCCGCAACGAGCAGGTGCAGGACGACTTCGGCGGTGTCGCCAGTCAATGGCACGCGAGCATTGCCGGACATCCCGATGGCAGCCTGGCCGTCGCCTGGGACGATGAACGCAGCGGCAGCCCCGCCATCATGCTGAGCTGGCGCAGCGATGACGGCTGGAGCGACGACGGCGTCATCGCCGGCGGTTCCGGTCAGGGCGTCAATGCGCACCCGAGCATCACACTGGATAACGCCGGCAATCTGCATGCGGCATGGGTCGAGCGTGACGAAATCAATGGCCCCACCCGACTGCGTTATGCGTTCGGGCGCAAAGTGACGGACAACTGACCCGGCACCTTACGGCTCCGGCTCACGTTACTCCTCCGCCACCTGAATCTCGATGTCATAGTCGAGCGCGCTGCTCACACCCTTGCCGTCAAAAGCCCCGGTGACCGGCATGGTATTGCGCGAATGCGCTGCTGCCGCGATAGTGATATGGGTATCGGCCACGGCTTCCCCATGCGTGGGGTCGTATCCGCGCCAACCCGCCCCGGGCAGATACACTTCCGGCCAGGCATGCAGGTGACGCTGCTCACTCTGCAGGTTACCTTTCTGATAACCGCTGGCAAAGCGCGCGGCAATGCCCTCGGCACGGCAGCAGTCGACGAACAGCACCGCCAGATCCCGGCATGCACCACTACGACTCTGTAAAGTAAATGCCGGGCTTTGCGGCGCGCCGGTGTCACGATGCACATGATTGAAGTCCGCAAACAGTTGGCGGTTCAGACGATCGAGAAACGCCAGTGTGTTGCGCTCAACTTCCAGGCTGAGTTCAGCGGCAAACGCGGTGACCACATCATCCGGCTCAATACGCTCCAGATAGGCCTGCGCACAGATCATGTCATGCTCATGCTTGATGGGTAACAACTCCGCTCGCGAAGCCAGGATGAAATCGAAGGCATTATGACGCAGGGTTTCCACTTCCATGCTCATTTCGATCTCAAAGTGATCGGTTGTCCCGTCGAACCAGACCTCGGTGACGCGGTTGCCCTCCAGATCAAGATGATCATTTCGCCCCAGTGGCGCCGGACTGATATCGAGCTGATGCTGGATGATGCGCTGCGCGCCGTCGTCGCGAGGGTGAAAGCGCAACTGCTGCGGGCCGAGTCGCACCGGGTGTGAATAGCGATAGTAGGTACGATGTCGGATGGTAAAACGCATGAATGCAATTCTCGGTAAAAATGTTTCTCTGCGTGTGAACGCTTCACTGGCTAAAAGACGGTGGCTTCAAATGACTGCTGAAAGCCGGATTGGTCGACCATTCGGCCGACCGTCCCCTCTCCCAAGCTTGGGAGAGGGCCAGGGTGAGGGTTGAAAAACACTGAACCTCTCCCCCTCACCCCAACCCTCTCCCCCGAGGGGGGAGAGGGAGCCGGTTTACGTCGGCTTCAACTAATCGCGCATGCGCTCCACCTGAACGGTCTGTGAAACCGGGTAAACCGCCGGGCCGAACTGATTGGAGATAGCGACATCCACCGCGTCGCGACCGTAACCCACCGCCACGTAGCCACCCCTTAACTGTTTCTGCGTAGGGTCGAACGTGTACCAGCGGCCACCCACGTAGGCCTCAAACCAGGCATGCAGGTCCATCGGCTCCAGCTGGTGCAAATAACCCACCACCATACGCGCCGGAATGCTGAGGCTGCGACACAGGGCGATGCCGAGATGCGCCAGGTCGCGGCAGACGCCGACCTGCCGGGTATTGACCTCGGCGGCCGACACGGGAATATCACTGCTGCCGGGCTGATAGGTGATGTTATCGCGCACCCAGTCAACAATTGCCGCGACCTGGTTATAGCCCGGCGTCTGACCGGCCGTGATTTCGCTCGCCATTTGGTTAAAGCGATCCGATTCACAATAGCGACTGGGCAACAGATAGCTGAGCACGGCATCAGGAAGATTCTGGATTTCCACAAACGGCGCGCCGAATGCCTGGTCAACGCCATCGGCCGTCATCACTTCGGCGCTGGTGTGGACCTTGAAAGCACCGGGCGAAGCAATCAGACGTTGACAGAGATTGCCGTAGTCATCGGTAAATTCAAACGCGGGCAGGCTTGGCTCCAGCCGGTATTCCTCGCGCGCGACCCACTGCTGGGCACCACTACGCGGCCGTAACATCAGCACAAATGGCGTCGGCACCGAAATGTCGAACGCCAGGTCACAGCTTGTGCGTAACCACATGGGTCAAGTCCTTCTCTGCATGAACCCGACAGGCTTATCGTCTACACCTGCCCTGATTGCCAATCACCATAGCATTGCTCGTGCTTGCCTGTCGAATGCCTGACCTGCGATCAAAACCGGCCTGTCACCTGTTGTCACTTCAGCCAGTAATATGCCTGCGCCAGAATAAAGGCCGCGGAACTCAACATGCCCATAGCCGGAATCCAGATCGAAATGCCATGAGCAGCTCGTGGGTATTGCCTGTGGCCGGATTCATCCAGCTTGATTTTCAGCAACGCGAAATTGACGGAAAAGAACACCAGCAGCGTGATCAGGCTGGTGGTTGCCGCCAGTGTGACGATCGGCAGCCACAGCGCAAATATCAGTATCAATGCTGTGATCAGCACGGTCGTGAACACCGGCGTTCGGGTAGTTGCACTGACCCGTGACAAACTCGACGGTAGCCATTGCTGCCGACTCATGCCGTAGAGAATGCGCGTTGCCATGACGACCATGATCAGGGTGCCATTGATGATGGCCGCGATGCTGACGACCACGATTAACAGCGGCGAGCCTGCGGCAGCTCGTTCATAGACCAGCGCCAGCGGCGCGGAAGTCGCGGCCAGCTCGGCAGGCGCCACCGTGGCAATGCTCACCACGGAAACCGTGATGTACAGCAACGCCGAGATCAGCAACGACAGGATGATCGCCAGCGGCAGATTGCGCGTCGGGTTCTTCACTTCTTCCGCGACATTGACGATGTCTTCAAAACCAAGGAAGGCAAAGAAGGCGATGAAAGCGCCGGCGACAATCGCACTCCAGCCATCCGCGGCAAATTGCGGTGACACCTGCTCCAGTAGCATCGGCACACCGGCCAGGTTGTCACGCGCCACCCAGATGATGATCAGCAATCCGGCAATCTCGACCAGCGTCGTGACCACTGCCACCCAGGCCGACTGGGCGATACCCCAGATCGCCACACCACCGAGGGCCAGCACCAGCAACACCATGGCGACATGCTCATCAACAACCACCAGATAGTCCAGATAACCCACAAAGCCCTTCACCAGCGTGGCGGAGGAAATCACACCGACAAACACCATGAGCAATCCGATAACTAACGAGTAGGCCCGCAATGAAAAGGCGCGTTCGACATAAATCGCCTCCCCGGCACTCAATGGAAAGCGCGAGGACAATTCGGCATAAGCGAAGGCAGAAAAGGCGGCGATGATTGATGCCAGCAGAAAAGCCGCCGGTGTCAGGTAACCGGCAATCGCCACCACCTCGCCGATCAGCACGTAGATACCCGCGCCAATGATAGTGCCCAGGCCGTAGAGGGTCACCATGGGCAGGGACAGGGTGCGTTTAAGCGATGGCTCGTAATCCGTCATAGGTAAAGATATTACCTATTATTCGAATCAGGGATAAATGAAATATCTTTTTAGAGTCACCAATAGGGGATCAGTAAATCCCCCGGCTTTAGACGGCATATACCAGCCCCCTCTCCCCTATGGGGAGAGGGCTGGGGTGAGGGGTATGATCAGCGTTATTCAACCCAGGTATGAATAATCCAGGTGCTTAAAGCAGCCTGGTAAATTTTCTCTTGTTCTTTTTCCGGAAAAGAACCAAAACCGCTTTCCCCTGTTTTAGCTTCACGTTGTTCAGCTGCATGCATCACTTGTCAGCCAGGCGAACGAAAAGAACTCGCGATTTTCAATCGCTCAAACAGCTTTTCGTTTTTTCCGCCTGTCTTCCGGCGTGACGCATCAAAACAGAGGGGAAGCAGGGTGGCTGATCGACAGTCCATCTCAAATTCAACTTCGTCTAGATATTTCTCACGGCAATTATCTATTCGTTTGGAGCAAATAATTTGACCAAAAACCAACACATCCCGAGAGCTAGCGACCTCCCCAATCTAGCCATCTGCTCCTCAGTTATGCCGAGAGGCCTATGAGAGCCTGGACTAATAAAACCATAAACCCCAGCAAGTCCACGCTCCTCCTCAACAGTTATCAAGCCATCAGACCTTAGAAAATTAATTACTTCACCCCATTTTGTTGGCACGCATTGAGTACGGTTTACAGTTACCCGCGTTTCTGCGATTGCAGCAGCAAGAGTCTCTAAGGCCACCCGAATATCATTCAGGCAAGCATTAAAATTTTGTGGCACTGACCTGAATAAATTCGATGATTCGTTTATTTTCCGTATTATCTCATCAGACTTTGCGAGACCAGAGCCTTTTAACTCTCTGATTAAGTCATCCTCGATCGACTCACCATCACCAATTGAAGGATCAAGCTGCACAAGCGTTTTGTTGGCCAAAAGATACCCGTCTAATTGAAGACATCGAACGAGATCATCGAACCGTTCATCATAAATATACTTTGGACTTATCTTTGAGCGTAAACTTCCTGTTGTCCGCGCTATTTCACCAAGCACTTGCAACAACAAATCCTCGTTCTCACCCCGAATGCAATTCAGAATATCGTAAAGCTCTTGACCGTGTGTAATCGAGATACGTATATCATATTTACTCAATAACATGACAACTATGTCGGCCTCATATAATTCGAGGAACTGAGCAAGCGAGTAGCGTGTTCTTTTTGTTATCATTCATCGACCCCCGTAAGATAATCAGCGGGATAGGTACGGATTTATTCTGAACCAATTTTATTCTTTACCAAATGCAAGCTTGATACGCCTACTTACCGCTATAGATCAAGCCCCTGCTGAGGAATGATGCAATCTAGAACGTGGTAAGCAATTGCATCTGAGTGCAATCGCTTTTGATCAATAATAGGTCTAACAGTAAACATAACACCATCAACATCCCCAATTTTCTGCATCTTTTTTCTTATATTTTCATCCCATGTAACGGGAAATTTTTCATTGCCAGAAATAATTGTGCCTTTATGGCTTGAGAATGCGACCATATCAAGTCGACCAGTTACACGGACTGTTGCGCTCAATTCTTCCTTGTTTTGACCCAAGACAACCCTGTCCTCCGTCGTAATGCGCATTTCATCACCTCTTCCACCCAGCTCAACGAATTCGATACTTTCCCCATCCACACCTTTAATAAGCCGATCAGCAGGGTATTTTGTGACCTGAGCCGCCCACAACACCTTTGGATCATTGATGACTATATTGCCACTTTCAGAGTTTGCAATTACATTTCCATTGCCAACATTAATATTCGTATTGATTGTAATATTAATTGGCAAACCCTTTTCAATCGCAGTTGCAACCTCCTTTCTGAGATTAATCGCTTCACGAAAAAGCTTAGTTATAACCCTAGAAAGTTGATAACCACCGTCTGCAGCAAGCACACCCAATACTTCTTTATGAGTAAAAACAAAATCAATAAGCAATTCGATTGATCCAGATTTAACTCTTGTCTGATAATCTATCTGATTTTTTATTGACGGAGTAAGCTGCCTTCGACCAAGTTGAACTGCGATCAATCGATCCGTGATTGACCGATAACTTGATATCAATAACTCCATAGCTCTCAAGTCATATATGCCATCCTCAAATGCGGAACCCTTTGCATAAAATCTTAAATCATGATCATTCATCCATGCTTTCCCTTGTATTGGCTAAGAGTTAAATATACCGACCCTTCATATCTCAGACATAAAGAGTCTGCACAACTCAATGGAAACTTCTAAGCAAATCCCCTTCGAACTGTACTGATAATAGACGACCTATCCAGATTAAACAGATCTGCCATCACGATCAAAACCCATAGCTGTCGGCTGCCGTACAGTCACCTCCTAGCCTGAGCTATACTTCCCGCATACCATCAATAAAAATTCTACCAACCCATCCAAATGCCAGATTCCCCCAACCCTCCCAACCAAAACCCAACCTCAATCGACGACCGCCAGGTCCCCGACAGCTTCGACGATGCCCAGGAAACACGCTTTGCGGTGCTGCAGGCATTGGGGGAAGGTGCGGCCGGGACCATCCTGCTGGCGCAGGAGAGTAATCTACAGCGTGAGGTGGCGCTGAAGATTCTCAAGCCGCAGTCCAGTGGACAGAATCAGGCGCTGAAACGCTTTCTGCGCGAGGCGCGCATCATTGCGCATCTGGATCATCCGGCGATTGTGCCGATTTACCGGTTGACGGTGCGTGAGGATGGCCAGGCGGCTTATGCGATGAAGCCGGTGCGCGGCAGGACGTTGCAGGATCTGATCAAGGAGGCGCGTCAGCAAATTGACGAGCATGGCAAGGTCGATGAGGCGCACGACACGCCGGCGCTGCTGGAACATTTCATCAAGGTCTGTGATGCCTTGCACTTTGCCCACGTACGCGGCGTGCTGCATCGCGACATCAAGCCAGCCAACATCATGATCGGACCTTATAACGAGGTGTACGTCATGGACTGGGGCATCGCACGACTTAATGACGGCGAGGACCATCATCCTTCTGCCACCGATGTGCCGCTGGAAGATCACCCCGATATGTACGAGCGCACCCAGGTCGGCACCCTGCTTGGCACGCCGCGTTACATGTCGCCGGAACAAGCGGAAGGCAAGCTCGATAGCATGGATGCGCGTAGCGACCTGTTCAGCCTCGGCCTGGTGTTGTTCGAACTGGTCAGCCTGTGTCCGGCGCTGACCGGCAGAAACTGGCAGGAGCTGTCCGAGCGCATTCGTGAGGTACAGCTCGAACCGCTGGCGCATTACGGTGCGCACCAGCAGATCGCGGTGGAGCTGCGCGCCATCATTCACAAGGCGACCATGGCAAAACCCGAACAACGTTATCCGGACGTCGCCGCGTTTGCCGATGACATCCGCCGTTATCTGCGCGGCGAACCGGTCAGCGTACACAAGGATTCTTTGCCGCAACGTCTCATGCGCTGGGTCTCACATCACAAACGCGAAGCGTTCGGCATACTCGTCGCCCTGATCCTGATCAAGCTCAGCCTGATCGGTTATGGCTTGTATCATCGTCAGCAACTGATGATCGCGCACCAGCAACAACAACTGGTCATGGGACAATTACTCACCGAAGGCGGTGAACTGGCGCAGGATATCGAACGGCGTTTCCTGCGTTTTGAAACCCTGCTGGAACGTTTGTCCGGCGCCTCCATTCAACTGCTCACACACAGCCAGCCCGAGCAGCTTACTTTTTACCGCAGTGAAGACAATGCCGCCGGCAATGGCGCACCCGACCTGAGTTCATCCGCTGTATACGGCACCAACATCAGTCTCGACTGGCCAGCCATCAAGGTCGCGCCGAGCATCGCTGACAAAGCGGTTGAAACCCAGTTGCAACAACTGGCGGCCCTGCAACCGACCTTCAAACACATCCTGCGCGAAAGCTTCGACAACCCGCCAACCGATGCCAATGAATTTCGCCAGCGCGTGTTACAACAGGGCGCACCGCTGGTGTGGGCCTATTTTGGCACGCAACAAGGTGTATTGATTGCCCATCCCGGCAGCGGCACCTACCCGGCCGATTATGATCCGCGCCAGCGCCCCTGGTATAAGGAATCACTGGACGGCGACAAGATTCGCTGGCTGCCACCGTATGTCGACATCAGCGGCCGCGGCCTGATGCTGCCATGTACACGGCCTTTATATGATGTGAACGGCAAACTGCTCGGCGTCGCCGGTGTTGATCTATCGCTTGAACACGTACGCGACGACATGCTGTTACCGACACAACCGATGCAAGGTGAACGCGCCTTTCTGCTCGATGGTGAAGGCAATATCATTCTCAGCAGTGATGAAGACATCGAACACGAGATACCAGACATAGCCGCCAACAGCAGCAAGCAGCTGACACCCTATGACAACGCCGACATCATCAAAGAGATACGCACCGGCAAGACGGGGCATCGTATTGTTGAAAGCGCAGATGGTGACAAGAAGCTGATTGCCTATTATCCGCTGGATTCAATCGACTGGTATTACCTGCGTGAGACACCCTACGCCAGGTAACAGAATGATTTCCACAAACATCCATGTGCTGAATATTTTTCACTATCCACAAACCGGCCACACAAGAGCCTGACTTAAAATCTGCAAAGCCGGGGCCTTGTCATGAAGCACTGGGAGCTTTCACCAGGATAGAGAAAAAGGCTGTATAAATTCCTTTTTCTGCTGCATTGCTATACTCGAGATGTGGCTTTTATACCTCTTATAAATTTTTGCTTCTGATAGATCCTGTGGAAAAGAAGATCCTGGTCATGTACAGCAATGCCCCAGCTTCCATGGCCCACCTGGAACGGCTCGCGTCCATCGCTCCCCATCACAGGGTAATCGACGTCCGTGGGGACGAGTCAGCAATAAAGCATGGCCGCACGGCAGAGATCATTCTCGGCCATCGCTATCTACGTCAAGCGCTCAAAGAGGCCGAAAACATACGCTGGGTGCAGAGTACAGCCGCAGGCATCGATCACCTGATCACACCTGTCCTGCTCAAGCACCGCCCCCTTTTAACCCGCTGCCCGATTTTCGGTGGTGACATTGCCCGGCATGCGCTGGCGAGCTCATTGGCAGTGATTCGCAGGTTGCCGGAGGCCGCCGCAAATCAGTCGGCTGGCGAGTGGAAGGTACCGGATGCGTTGCTGCCCTGGCCGCGTACCGCGCTGATTCTCGGCCTCGGATCGATCGGTCTGTCACTGGCGACCTTACTTCGCGGGCTG
>JASFVP010000038.1:0-36963 GCA_050049775.1 Chromatiales bacterium | reverse complement strand
TGCCGCGCTTGGCCAGTTTACCAAGCACGGCGCTGGTCTTGGCCATTTGCATGAGTGAAAACAGCGACTCCTGCATGCGTGCGCCGCCGGAAGCCGAGAAACACACATACGGAATGTTGTGCTCCAAGCAGACGTTGGCACCGCGCACAAAACGCTCACCCACGACCGAACCCATGGAACCGCCCATATAGCCAAACTCGAAGGCAGCCGCCACCAGATCTAGCCCCTTGAGCTGACCTTTCATGACCACCAGGGCGTCCTTTTCATCGGTTTTTTTCTGTGCCGCCGAGATGCGCTCCTTGTATTTTTTGCTGTCCTTAAACTTGAGCGGGTCGAGTGGTTCAAGATTTTCACCGATCTCTTCCTGATGATCGGCGTCGAGAAACAGTTCCAGCCGGCGCCGCGCGCTGATGCGATTGTGGTAATTGCACTTCGGACAGACATTCTGGCTTCTGTCCAGCTCCGCTTTGTAGAGAATGGCGTTGCAGCCGGGACACTTGGCCCACAGGCCTTCCGGCACCGCCTTCTTGTTGCCGCCTTCGGTGCGAATCCGACTCGGCATGAGTTTTTCAAACCAGCTCATTTCAGGAATATCCGTGATTATTTTGTTGTATTCGCGTCCATCGCCAGTCGCATGGAGCCGATCAGCTCTCTGGCCGATTCGATGAGCGCTTGTGAATTGCCTTTCTTTTCTTCCATGCGCCTGACCAGCGCACTACCGACAATCACCGCGTCACTGAACTGTGACATCTGCGCCGCCATCTCGGCATCGGCAATGCCAAAACCGACGCCGATTGCCAATCCGGTATGCTCGCGGATTTCGGCCACTTTCTGCTTGACGCTGTCGATATCCAGCGTCGCCGCACCGGTCACTCCCTTAAGGGAAACATAGTACACAAAGCCACCGGCTGCCTGTGTGATCAAATCGATCCTTTCCGGGCTGCTGGTCGGCGCCAGCAGGAATATCGGTGAAATCTTGTGATCGCGCAGTGCCTTGAGCAAATCACCGGCTTCCTCGGGCGGAATATCGACCGTGATGGCGCCGTCAACACCGGCATCGGCAGCCTGGCGCGCAAACTCGTCATAGCCCATGACTTCAAGCGGATTGAGGTAGCCCATCAATACAATCGGGGTAGCGCGGTCTTTTTCGCGGAACTGCCGGACCATATCCAGGACATCGCTCATGGTGACATGGTGTTCCAGTGCACGCTCGGTGGCACGCTGGATGACCGGGCCATCCGCCATAGGATCGGAAAACGGCACGCCCAGCTCCAGAATATCGGCACCGGCACCAACCAGCGCATGCATCAACGGTACGGTGACATCGGGACTTGGATCACCGGCTGTAATGTAGGGAATCAACGCCTTTCTGCCTGCTGTCTTGAGCAGCTTGAATTTCTCCGGGATACGGCTCATATCTGGATCCCCTCTCTGGCGGCAACCGTGTGCATGTCCTTGTCACCACGACCGGACAAATTGACCAGGATGATCTTGTCAGTATCCAGCTGTGGCGCCATCTTGACAGCTTGGGCAATCGCATGACTCGATTCCAGCGCCGGGATAATACCTTCGGTGCGGGTCAGCAAATGAAACGCCTGCAACACCTCTTCGTCATTGATGGCGACATATTCGGCCCGGCCGCTGTCTTTCAGCCAGGCGTGTTCCGGGCCGACACCGGGATAATCCAGCCCGGCGGAAATCGAGTGCGTTTCGATGATCTGGCCACTGTCGTCTTCCATCAGATAGGTGCGATTGCCGTGCAGCACACCGGGACGGCCGGCACATAATGGCGCAGCGTGATGACCGCTTTCCAGGCCATCGCCGGCTGCCTCAACCCCGACGATGGCGATGTCCTTGTCGTTGAGATACGGGTAAAACAGACCGATGGCATTGGAGCCGCCACCGACACAGGCGATCAGCACATCCGGCTGACGTCCCGCCTGTGCCTTCATCTGCTCACGTGCTTCGCGGCCGATAACCGACTGGAAGTCACGCACCATAGCCGGATACGGATGCGGTCCCGCGACGGTGCCAATGATATAAAAGGTATCGTCGACATTAGTGACCCAGTCGCGCATGGCTTCGTTGAGTGCGTCCTTGAGCGTCTTCGAGCCCGAGGATACGGTACGCACCTCGGCGCCGAGCAAGCGCATACGATAGACGTTGGCTTCCTGACGGGCTGCATCGACCTCACCCATATAAACCACACATTCGAGGCCCAGGCGCGCAGCGACCGTCGCAGTAGCTACACCATGCTGGCCTGCACCGGTCTCAGCAATGATGCGTTTCTTGCCCATGCGCTTGGCGACCAGTGCCTGGCCGATGGTGTTGTTGATCTTGTGCGCGCCGGTGTGATTTAAGTCTTCGCGTTTCAGGTAAATCTGTGCACCGCCCAGTTCGCTGCTGAGGCGTTGTGCAAAATAAATCGGTGAAGGCCGTCCAACATAGTGCGCCAGGTCCGCGTCCAGTTCGGCGAGAAATTCCTTGTCATCCAGGCACTGCTGATAGGCAACACCCAGATCCTCCAGCGGCTTCATCAGCGTCTCGGCAACAAAAATGCCGCCATAAATGCCGAAATGGCCGCGCTCGTCCGGCAGTCCGGTCAATTCTGTATCACGTCTTTGCAATGCCGACTCCTCGCATAAATTCTCTGATTTTATTGAAATCCTTTTGCCCCGGCTGCGCTTCCACGCCACCGCTGACATCCACCGCAAACGGCTTGACGGTATTAATCGCCTGCTCGATGTTAGCGGCGTTGAGACCACCGGCCAGGATAATCCGCTGTGCCAGCTGCGGCGGAATCCGTTCCCAGTCAAAAGTCTCGCCGGTGCCGCCCGGCACCCCCGGTTGATAGGCATCCAGCAGCAGCGACTTGGCGCTCGCATATTGCTCGTTGATAGCCAGCAGATCGATATCCTGCTTCATGCGGATCGCCTTGATGTACGGCCGGCTGAAACCGACACAATATTCAGGACATTCATTGCCGTGAAACTGCAGCAGGCTGATGCCGGTTTGCTGGATTACTGATTCAATTTCATCCGCCTGTTCGTTTACGAACAAACCAACGGCCGTCACAAACGCCGGTAAGGTGTCAACAATCTGTTTTGCCTGCTCGATCGAAACACATCTCGGGCTGGGTGGATAAAATACCAGGCCAATTGCATCGACACCCTGCTCGACGGCAAACCGGGCTTCTTCCACCCGGCTGATCCCGCATATTTTAACTCGAGTTCGCATCAGAAAGCACGGCAGTTGACTTTATAACAATGGCGGACATGAGACCTTTGGGATGTCAAAATGTTCAGGATATTCCACAGCTTCGAAATATAACCCGTCCGGCGCCGCAGTGACACCGCCGAGACGCCGATCGCGTAGCGCCAGCACCTCGGCCGCCCAGCCGACCGGCTGTTCCTGCTTGCCAATAGCGATCAGCACACCGGCAATATTACGCACCATGTGATGCAAAAAGGCATTGGCCTGCAGCGATAAAACGATCATATCGCCATCACGCTGCACGTCCAGCCGGTGCAAAGTCTTAATCGGAGACTTGGCCTGGCATTGCAAGGCCCGATACGACGAGAAATCATGGGTACCGAGCAGTGCCTGGGCCGCTTCGTGCATCAGCTCGTGGTCCAGCGAATGGTGTATCCAGTTGACCTTGCCGGTCAGCAGCGACGAGCGGGTCGGCCGGTTCCAGATGTAGTAGCGGTAGGAACGGCTCACGGCAGAAAACCGCGCATGAAACTCCTCATCAACCGGCTGCACCCAGGTAACGCTGACATCATCGGGCAAATTGACATTGATGCCCAGCAGCCATTGCCGCTCGGTGCGGTGCGCATCGCTCTCAAAATGCACCACCTGACCGAAGGCATGCACCCCGGTGTCGGTTCGCCCGGCACAAAACACCCGCACCGGATGCGCCGCCACCTGGCTGATAGCCTGCTCCAGGCTGTCCTGCACGGTGCGCACGCCGTCCTGCTGCAATTGCCAGCCGTGAAAATTCTCACCACTGTATTCCACGCCGAGTGCAATTTTCATGATTCAGAGTCTGTCCCGCACAACTGGAAAGGGCGCAACCAGTGCGCCCTTTATCAGTACTGCATTGTAACAGATTGCCGCGGTGTTATCCCATTTCAGCGATCATGGTCTGCGCCTGTTGTTTTTGTGCATCGCTGCCTTCCTCCAGTACTTCCTCGAGAATGCCCTTGGCGCCTTCCTTGTCACCCATGTCGATGTAGGCCTTGGCCAGGTCGATTTTGGTAGACACGCTGTCGGACTCATCCAGTTCGGAAGCAAAGTCGGACAAATCCCCGGAATCCTCGGACAACACCAGATCTTCGTCATCCGGCAGTTCTTCACCAACCGGCGCATCCAGCACCAACTCACTGGCTGGCGCATTGTCCAGCTCCAGGGATTCCAGTTCAGCCGCCAGTTCATCGATGGCGCTGTCATCCTCTTCGGTATCCATCGCACTGGTATCCAGTTCAACCTCGGGCAATGGAATGACGTCTTCTTCAGTTGGCGCGGTGACATCCTCGGACTGCGCACTTGCCTCTTCGACAGTATCTGACTCGGCTGGCTCGTTTTTCGCCAGGAAATCATCGACGTCACCGGAACTGTGCAAATCCTCGAGCGGGTTATCAATGTCTTCGGTCAGCTGCGATTCCAGCTCACTCAAAGCCAGATCCAGGTCGTCGCCGATATCCATACTCGGCGCATCCATGGCGTCGGCAAACATCGGGTTTTCCGGATCGAGGTCCAGACCCATGAGTTTGGCGCGGTTCCATGAGTCCGGATCTTGCGCTTCGGCACCGGCATTCTGCATTTCTTCCATCAGAGCCGTGTACTTGTCCCGGTCCTTGTTGGCGTAATAAATCTCCAGCAGTTTGTGCTGGTAGGCAACTTTGCCCGGCTCGGCATCGAGCGCCTGCTTGACCAGATCTTCCGCCTGGTCAAAACGTCCGTAGGCGATGTATACATCGGCTTCGGAAATCGGATCGACCTCGCCGGTTTCGTCATCATGCAGGGCGTTCATGTCACCCGGTGTGAATTCGCTCAGGAAGGAGCTTTCTTCTTCCGGCTCTTCAACCACGGTATTCAGCACATCGGCTTCGGTCTTGCCACTTGGCTCAGGCGCAGAAGACAGTCCTTGCACCGGTGTCAGTTGTTCGTTGGACTTGCGACGGCTGAGTGCGGTCCAGATCAACGCCAGCAATACGATGACAACCGCGATGGCGATACCCATCATGGTGGCGCTGCCCATGAGCACATCCAGCAAGCCTTTTTCCTTGGCGGCAGCCGGCATGGCAGGTTCATCCGGTGGCGGAGCAGCGACTGTCGGCTCAGCAGGCGCCTCTTCAATCTCGATCGGGGCCGGCTCCATGCTTTCAGCAACAGCTTCCGCTTCCGGCTGGCCAACTTCAACAGTTTCTTCGGAAGGCATCGACATGCTTTCGCCGACCGCTTCTTCCATAGCACCAGGTTCACCGGACGTAACCGATTGCAGGCGCGCCAGCTGTTCATCCTTGAGCTCGAGCAAACGCTGCATATCCGCAATCTGCTGTTGCATTTCACCGACCTGACCGCGCAAAGCGTCAGCCTCGGTCTGTGAAGTGACGATCTTTTCCTGGGCGGTCAAAAGCTCCTGTTTGATGCTTTCGGCATCGCTATCGGCGCCAGTACCCATGGCAGAAGAAGAGCGATCCGCACCGCTGAGTTTCAGACGGGCCTGTTCTGCAGCATCAGTCGAAGGCTCACCCGCCGCCGGCATTTTCTTTTCGCCGGCTGGTGCCGTGCTTTCCTGGAGATTGTCATTTTTCCAGTCGCGGTATTGATCAGCCGCTGCAGCCAAAGCCTGTCGTTGCGATATCTGTGTCGCCTCGTCCGCAGTCGGAATGCGTAAAATTGTGCCAGCCTTGAGGGTGTTGATGTTATTGCTCGAGAACGCCTGCGGATTGGCCTGCAAAATGGCCAGCATCATTTGCTGTACGGAAACACCCTGGCCACGAAAACGATCGGCGATGCCCCACAGGGTTTCGTTACGCTTGACCGGGCCATACTGATCCGGCGCTACTGTAGCTGAAGCGGATGCCCGCCCGGTTGTCGGTGCCGTGCTGCGCTGGCTGGCAGCGGAAGAACGACTGGCCGGTGCTGTCGCCTGGGGGGCATTAATCGCCGCCGGGGTTTTCTTGCCAGTGGTTAGCGGTGGATCCAGCAACACGGTAAATTCGCGCACCAGACGACCTTTCGGCCAGTTCACCTCAACCAGGAAATTCAGATACGGCTCCTGGATCAGGGTATTACTGTAAACGTGGACGATCGCTTCACCGTTGGGCTTGCGTTCGGTTGAGAACTTCAGTCGCGAGAGTGAAAACGGCCTTTCCACCCCGGCACGAGCAAATGCCTGCGCCGAAGCCAGACCGACTTTTACCGAATCCAGTTCACCGGGCGCGACCGACAGCAATTCGATATCCGCATCAAACGGCTGATTCAGCACGGAACGCGCTTCGATCTTGCCCAGTCCCAAAGCCTGCAGTTGCAGTGGTGAAACAGCCAGAGCAATTGCCATTGCCAATGGAAGTTTGCGAAGCATTACCCCTCCTCGCTCGCAGAGATGTCGTTTTTAGTATTTATGTTCGTCCCTGTACTCATTCAGTAAAAGGCCCGCCGGAAACGCGAAAGTCCCGTAGAAATCACGTCATAAATCCTTGCTAACTATAGCCCACACCGGTTTTTTATACCAATTACCCCGCCGCTTTCACAGCCGTTTTGTGAGCCAGTTAACGCTCGTTTGTGCCAGCTTATCGGCGTTTGCTGATAATACTTTAAGTTTTACGTGAAATTATTTTTCCAGCAGGATGTTCAGCATACGACGAATCGGCTCGGCCGCACCCCACAGCAACTGGTCACCGACGGTAAACGCCGACAGATATTCCTCGCCCATATTCATCTTGCGCAAGCGCCCGACCGGCACACTCAAAGTACCGGTAACCCTGGAAGGCGTCAGTTCGTGAATGCTTTGCTCACGGTCATTATCGATGACCTTGACCCAATCATTGGCTTCGGCCAGCATGCTGTGAATTTCATCCAGCGGTACATTCTTTTTCAGCTTGATGGTCAACGCCTGACTGTGGGAGCGCATCGCGCCGATGCGCACACACAAGCCATCGATCGGAATCGGCTGCTCGAAATTGCCGAGGATCTTGTTGGTCTCGGCCTGGCCCTTCCATTCTTCCTTGCTCTGGCCATTGTCGAGTTGCTTGTCGATGTACGGAATCAGGCTACCGGCCAGCGGCACGCCAAAATTCTCGGCCGGAAAGTCACCGGCATGCATGGCATCGGTGACCTTGCGATCGATCTCGAGGATGGCCGCTGCCGGATTGTCGAGTTCGGGGGCAACCGACGCCTCGAGCCGGCCCATCTGGCTGAGCAATTCCCGCATGTTGCGCGCACCCGCACCGGACGCCGCCTGGTAAGTCATGGCCGTCATCCATTCGATCAGGCCCGCGTTGAACAGACCACCGAGCGACATCAGCATCAGGCTGACGGTACAGTTGCCACCGATGAAATCTTTTTTGCCGTCAGCCAGCGCCTGGTCGATGACAGGACGGTTAACCGGATCCAGCACGATGGTGCTGTCCGACTGCATGCGCAAGGCCGACGCGGCATCCACCCAGTAGCCCTGCCAGCCGGAATCGCGCAGTTGTTTGAAAACGGCGTTAGTGTAATCACCGCCCTGACAAGTGACGATAGCGTCCATTTTCGCCAGCTCGTTGATGTCCATCGCATCCTTGAGCGGCGGGATATCCTTGCCGATGTCCGGTCCGGCCTGACCGACCTGTGACGTGGTGAAAAACACCGGCTCGTCAATCGCTGCAAAATCATTTTCCTGTTGCATCCGCTGCATTAGCACCGAACCGACCATGCCGCGCCAACCTACAAATCCGACTCTTTTCATGTGAACTGCATCCGTTGTGGAAAATTAAAAACTGATCTCAGGCCAATGCCGCTACCACGGCATCACCCATTTCTTCGGTACTGACCTGTTGCATGCCATCAGACATGATATCGGCCGTGCGCAGGCCGTTGTCGAGCACCGTATTAACGGCGGCTTCGATACGATCCGCCATGTCTGCTTCGTCGAGACTGTAACGCAACATCATTGCTACGGATAAAATGGTCGCCAGCGGATTGGCCAGGTTCTTGCCGGCGATGTCCGGCGCCGAACCGTGTATCGGTTCGTACATGCCTTTGCCGTACGCATCCAGCGACGCCGACGGCAGCATACCGATCGAACCGGTCAGCATGGCGGCACAGTCCGATAAAATATCACCGAACATGTTGGTCGTCACCATCACATCAAACTGCTTTGGCGCCTTGACCAGCTGCATCGCGGCATTGTCGACATACATATGGCTGAGTTCGACGTCCGGATAATGTAATTCAAAGGTGCGGCTGGTAACTTCCCGCCACAGCTCGGTGCACTCCAGTACATTAGCCTTGTCGACCGAGCAGACGCGGCTGTTGCGCTTACGCGCGATGTCGCCGGCGACCCGCGCGATGCGTTCGATCTCGGACTCGCTGTATACCAGTGTGTTGTAGCCTTGCTTCTCGCCGTTTTCCAGTTCACGCACGCCACGTGGCTGGCCGAAATAAATGCCGCCGGTTAATTCACGCACAATCATAATATCCAGGCCGGAAACAATCTCGGGCTTGAGCGTGGATGCTTCGGCCAATTGCGGATACAAAATCGCCGGGCGCAGATTCGCGAACAATTCCAGGCCGGAGCGCAGACCCAGCAGACCTTTTTCCGGCCGCACCGAAATATCCAGCGACTCCCACTTGGTACCGCCAACGGCGCCGAGCAGTACCGCATCGGCTTCCTTGGCCATCTGCAAGGTGACATCCGGCAACGGGTGACCTGTGGCATCGATGGCCGCGCCGCCAACCAGCGCTTCGTCCATATCGATATCCAGGCCAAAGTCATCGCGCAAGCTTGCCAGCACCTTGACCGCTTCGGTGACAATCTCGGGACCGATGCCGTCGCCCGGCAGGATGAGAATTTTTTTGCTCATGTGTTTATCCATTCATTCAGTAAAACTTTGTCGATATTTCGGCATGGTCATCATTTACCGGGAAACAGCCACGGTGTGATCTTTTTACGACCTTCTTCATAGGCGCGAATCTCGTCGACGTGCTGCAAGGTCAGGCCGATGTCATCCAGACCTTCGAGCAGGCAATGCTTGCGAAATGCATCCACATCAAAATCAATCTTGCGACCATCGGGCAGGCCGATCTGCTGTTGTTGCAGATTGATTTCCAGCGGCAAGGCTTTTTCACCACCGGCCAGCTCAAACAGTTCATCGACCTGCCGCTCGGACAACACGATCGGCAACAGGCCATTCTTGAAGCTGTTGTTGAAAAAGATGTCGGCAAAACTCGGTGCGATGATAACGCGGAAGCCGTAATCAGCCAGCGCCCAGGGTGCGTGTTCGCGTGATGAGCCACAACCGAAGTTCTTGCGCGTCAGCAAAATGCTGGCGCCGGCGTATCGCGGGTCATTGAGCACAAAATCCGGATTGATCGAGCGCTTGCTGTTGTCCATGCCGGGTTCGCCGTGATCCAGATAACGCCACTCGTCAAACAGGTTCGGACCAAAACCGGTGCGCTTGATCGACTTGAGAAACTGCTTGGGGATGATCGCATCGGTATCGACATTGGAACGGTCGAGCGGACAGACAATGCCGATGAAAGTCTCGAATTTTTCCATGTTACTGCCCTCCGCTGTTTCTGACATCAACAAAGTGACCGGCCACCGCAGCAGCCGCCGCCATCGCCGGACTGACCAGATGGGTACGCCCGCCCTGCCCCTGACGACCTTCGAAATTACGGTTCGAGGTCGAGGCACACCGTTCGCCCGGTTCAAGCCGATCCGCATTCATCGCCAGGCACATGGAACAACCTGGCTCGCGCCATTCAAAACCGGCGTCGAGAAAAATCCTGTCCAGCCCTTCCTGCTCGGCCTGTTGCTTGACCAGGCCGGATCCCGGCACCACCATGGCCTGCTTGACGTTACTTGCCACTTTACCACCCTGAATAGCGACGGCCGCGGCGCGCAAATCCTCGATGCGCGAATTGGTACAGGAGCCGATGAATACCTTGTCGACCTTGATGTCGGAAATCGGCGTACCGGCCGTCAGGCCCATGTATTCCAGTGCGCGGCGCATGCCGTTGGCCTTGACCTCGTCGGCTTCCTGGTCCGGGTCCGGCACGCTGGCGCCGACCGGCACCACCATTTCCGGCGAGGTGCCCCAGGTCACCTGCGGCTCGATCTCGGAAGCGTTGAGCACGACGACTTCATCGAACTCGGCGCCATCATCGCTGTAAAATTGTGACCAGTATTCAACCGCCTGCTCCCACATGTCACCGCTTGGCGCATACGGTCGGCCCTTGACGTAATCGATGGTTTTTTCATCGACACTGATGAAACCGGCGCGCGCGCCCGCCTCGATTGCCATGTTGCAAACGGTCATGCGGCCTTCCATCGACAAGTCACGAATCGCCTGACCGCTGAACTCGATCGCGTAACCGGTACCGCCGGCGGTGCCGATTCGACCGATGATCGCCAGTACAATGTCCTTGGCAGTGACGCCGGGACCGACCGGCCCGTCAACAATGATCAACATGGTTCTGGATTTTTTCTGGATCAGGCACTGAGTAGCCAACACATGCTCAACTTCAGACGTACCGATGCCAAACGCCAGTGCACCAAACGCGCCGTGCGTGGCGGTGTGCGAGTCGCCACACACCACAGTCATGCCCGGCAAGGTGGCGCCCTGCTCCGGTCCGACCACGTGCACAATACCCTGACGGATGTCGTCCATCTTGAATTCGACAATGTTGAATTCCGTGCAGTTCTGGTCGAGCGTTTCCACCTGGGTGCGCGAAACCGTATCACTGATGCCGTGATCACGATCGGTGGTCGGGACGTTGTGATCCGGTGTGGCGAGATTGGCCTCGCTGCGCCACGCCTTGCGGTGCGCCAGGCGCAAGCCCTCGAACGCCTGCGGCGAGGTGACTTCATGCACCAGCTGGCGGTCGATGTAGATCAGGCTAGTGCCATCTGCTTCCTCGCGTACCAGATGCGCTTCCCAGAGTTTGTCGTAAAGTGTTTTTGCCGTCATGGAACACCCTGCTTCATATTTATTGCAATGTCAGATTAAGCGCCTATCATCCATAAAACAAATTCATATTTTTCATTATTTATATTCCAGATAGTTATGGATACCAACAATCTCAAGGCGTTTGTCGAAGTCGCCGGCAAGGCATCGTTTTCCAGAGCCTCGGAAAGCCTGTATCTGACCCAGCCGGCAATCAGTAAACGCATCGCGGCGCTGGAGTCCGAACTCGACGTCAAACTGTTCGACCGCATCGGCCGGCGCGTGCAACTGACCGAGGCCGGGCGACGCCTGTTGCCGCGTGCACGCGACCTGCTCAGCAGCGCCGAAGACCTGCAGCGCATCGCCGCCAATGTCGACGAGGAAATCAGTGGGCCGCTGACCTTCGCCACCAGTCATCACATCGGCCTGCACCGCCTGCCGCCGCTGCTGCGCCAGTTTGTCAAAAGTTACGCACGCGTCAATCTCGACATGCGTTTCATGGATTCCGAAGATGCCTGCAAGGCGGTGGAAAGCGGTGAACTGGAACTGGCCATCGTCACCCTGCCACAAACACCGTCCGCTGCACTGGTGCTTGAACCGGTCTGGCCGGATCCGCTGTCGGTCATGGTCAATCACGAACATGAGCTGGTGGGCCGGAAATCGGTCAGCCTGCAGCAACTTGCCAGCTTCCCGGCCGTTGTGCCCGGCATCGGCACCTATACACGTGCCCTGCTTGAAGCCAGGTTGCGTCCGGCAAACATCGAATTGCAAATTGCCATGTCGAGCAATTACCTGGAAACGCTGCGCATGCTGGCGGAAATCGGTCTCGGCTGGACGCTTCTGCCCGACTCGATGCTGAATGACCAGTTGCTACAGGTACCAGTACGCGGCCTCAGGATTAAACGTAGGCTTGGCCTGGTCATGCATCGCAAGCGCACACTGTCGCGCGCAGCGGATGCATTGCGCGATTTATGCCTGACTCAGGGCGACTCGCGCTGAGGTTGTGGCTGGTGCGAGTTATCGTGCCAGCGCCACATGATCAACGCCGCCAGTAACGATACGACGGCAGAGATGCTGTAAGTCACCAGAGGACCACTGCTTTCCCACAGACTGCCCGACAACAGACTGCCGAGTGCCCCGCCGGCGCCGAAACTCAGGCTGCTGTACAAGGCCTGGCCGCGGCCCTGATGCCGACCGCGAAAATACTGGTACACAAGATGAATCGCTGAAGCATGAAAAGTGCCGAAGGTCGCAGCATGCAACAACTGCGCAAACAGCAAGACCGTCAGCGATTCAGCGAACCAGCCGATCAAAACCCAACGCAGTGCCGCCAACAGCAGGCTGGCGAGCAGCACATTGCCGGCACCGAAGCGCTCCAGCAAGCGGTGCATGTACAGAAACACCACCACCTCGGCAATCACACCCAGCGCCCACAGCTGGCCGATCAATGTCTTGGAATGGCCGATCTCCTCCATGTAGATCGAGTAGAACGCGTAATAAGCGCCGTGACCGAACTGCATCAGCAGCGTCGCCAACAAAAAAGCAATCACTGTTGGCTTCTTCAGTACGGCCAGGATCGGTCCCTGATCCAGGTTGCCGGCCTCAGTGTTGCGATCGGACAAGGTCATACTGGACAGCCAGATGGACAGATACAGCAGGAAAATTGCGGCCGGCACAATGGCAATACCGTACACATCGATGAGACGGCCGAGCACGATCACGGTGAGGATGAAACCGACCGAACCCCAGACGCGGATACGACTGTACTGGCGCACACGTTCGCCGAGATAGGCCAGCGTAACGACCTCGAACTGCGGCAACGAAGCATTCCAGAAAAAGCTGAACAGCATCATCGCCAGTGCCAGCCACCAGAAACCCTGCACGACAAATATCAGCGTAAAAATGATCACCGACAGGAACGAAGCGATCTGCACGATTTTCATGCGATGGCCTAGGTGGTCGCCAAGCCAGCCCCACAGATATGGCGCGATGACCTTGGTCGCCATCGGGATGGCTACCAGCTGGCCGATGGCCAGCGCGTCAAAACCGAGTGATTTCAGGTAAAGACCCCAGTAAGGCACCAGGGCGCCGAGCACGGCAAAATAAAACAGGTAAAAACCGGACAGGCGCCAGTACGGCATGGTCGCTATTGCGGCGCGGCAGGTATGACCGGAGTGGCTACCTCGACATCAGCGTTCTGGCCGCGCTGACGCAAAACATGATCCATGAGGGTAATCGCCAGCATGGCTTCACAAATCGGCGTGGCGCGAATGCCGACACAGGGATCGTGACGGCCGGTGGTGATCACATCGGCGCTGTGTCCAGTCACATCAACTGTCTGGCCACTGAGTCTGATACTGGAAGTCGGCTTGAACACGACTTTGGCAATGATGTCCTGGCCACTAGATATGCCGCCCAGGATGCCGCCGGCGTTGTTGCCGAGAAAACCTGCTGGCGTCATTTCATCCCGGTGTTCGGTGCCTTTCTGGGTGATGCTGGCAAAACCGGCGCCGATCTCAACACCCTTGGCGGCATTGATGCTCATCAGCGAATGGGCGATCTCAGCATCGAGCCGGTCGAAAATCGGTTCACCCAGGCCTGGCGGCACACCCTCGGCAACCACGGTGATTTCTGCGCCAATGGAATTGCCTTCCTTGCGCAGGGCATCCATGTAGGCTTCCATTTCGGCCACCACGGACGCATCCGGACAGAAAAACGGATTTTGCTCTACTTGCGACCAGTCGTGCTGTTGCGGACGAATCGGCCCGAGCGCCGACAGGTAGCCGCGAATCTGCATACCGAAACGTTCGTGCAGGTATTTTTTGGCAATGGCGCCGGCGGCGACACGCATGGCGGTCTCACGCGCGGAAGAACGGCCACCACCGCGATAGTCACGCACGCCGTATTTTTGCGTGTAGGTGTAGTCGGCGTGGCCCGGACGGAATTTCTGCGCAATGTCGGAATAATCCTTGGAGCGCTGGTCAGTGTTATGGATGATCAGACCAATCGGGGTGCCGGTGGTTTTGCCTTCAAACACACCGGAAAGAATCTGCACTTCGTCGGCTTCACGGCGTTGTGTGGTGTGCCGGGAGGTACCGGGTTTGCGCCGGTCGAGATCTGGCTGCAGGTCGGCCTCGCTCAGCTCCAGTCCCGGCGGACAACCATCGACGATGCAACCGATCGCCGGACCGTGGCTCTCTCCAAAGCTGGTGACACAAAAAAGTTTTCCGATGCTGTTTCCGGACATGCTGAAACCTGTTGCGGTGATTTACTAACGATGCCGGCAATCGCCGGCATCAGTTAAAAGCTGAAGAAGTATCAATTGCCTTCCAACCAGGCATTGACGGCCCTGAGGTCCTCTTCCGACAAGCTGCCGGCAGCCTGCTGCAACGACAAACCGTTAAGGATGTAGTTGTACCGGGCCTGGGCGTAGTCGTTCATGGTTGAGTACAGGTTCCGCTGGCTGTCGAGCACGTCCACGATGGTGCGGGTGCCGACTTCGAAACCGGCCTCGGTCGCATCCAGTGCACTCTTGGCGGAAATGCGCGTCGCCTCCAGCGCATTGACCCGGCTGATACTGGCAATCACACCACGATAGGCGTCGCGCACCTGACGAGTAACTGCACGCTGCTGTTGCTCAACCCCCTGCTGGGCCGCCTCAAAGTCATATTGCGCCTGACGCGTTGATGCAGTCACGCCACCACCGGCATACAGCGGCAAAGCCAGTTGCAGGCCTACCGAGGTACTGTCGAGTTCGGATGCCGAGCGCGCCTGCGAACGATTGATGGCATGTGCACCGACCAGATCCAGTGTCGGATAATGGCCGCTGCGCTGCACCTCGATTTCCTGGCGTGCCACTTCGGCGGTATTCTGCGCTGCGATTATCCCCGGATTCTGCTGCAGTGCCTGCTCGGTCCAAGTGCTGAGGTCAGCCGGATCGGGCGGAACCAGTTTCAGGGCGGCACCCAGACTCTCCAGATTAAAATTCTGTTCACCAACAATTTCGCGCAGTGCCTCGTAGCTGTTGTCCAGCGTGTTTTCCGCATCAATCTCATTGGCAACCGACTGATCATAGGCGGCCTGGGCTTCATGTACGGCCGTGATGGCAATCAGGCCAACCTCGAAGCGCTGCTTGGCCTGATCGAGTTGACGTGCGATAGCTTTTTTGTCGGCCCGCACAAACGACAGGCTGTCCTTGGCGGACAGGACATTGAAATACGCCTGCGACAGTCGCAGGATCAGGCTTTGCTCGGCCGCTGCAAAATCAGCATCTGCCTTAACATTAAGGTTTTTGGCCTGCTCGACAGCAAGCCATCGGTCACGCCGGTAAATCGGCTGGGTCAGACTGACCGATACATCGTGCTTGTTGTAGGTATCGTCAGTAGCTGTTGGAGAGCTTTTCACATCATTGTGCACCCGATCGGCGCTGGCGCTCAGGCCGACATTCGGTAACAGAAGCGAAGTAGCAATATTTTCAGTTTCACGCACTGAGGACAGGGTGGCGCGTGCCGCCTGAAATTGTGGATCAGAGGTCAATGCGATCTGATACAGATCGAGCAGATCCTGCGCATTGAGCGATGCTGAGAACATCAAACCGGCCAGCACCGAAACCCGAAAAGAAAGTTGCTTGAGCTTCATATCAGCCTTCCCGACAAAAAATAAATCCGAGTATAACGGATTTAATTTGACATTGGTTTGGCAAATACCTGCGGATCCAGGCGTTTTTCAAACAGATTGATGCGCCAATCCAGGTGGGGACCACTGCTGCGACCGGTTTTGCCGACTTCCGCGACGATTTCGCCACGCTTGACCTGTTGGCCCGGTTTGGCGATCACTTTGCTCAGGTGCAGGAAAGATGACGAAACGCCGTGGCCATGGTCGATGATCATGGTGCCACCGGAGAAATACAGATCCGGATTCGACAATGTCACGATTCCGTCGGCCGGCGCCCGCACCGGCGTGCCGACCGGCGCTGCCACATCCACCCCGAAATGCGGACGGCGAGGTTTGCCATTGAGAATGCGCTGACTGCCGTAGACCCCGGTGATCGGACCGGTCAGCGGCCAGTCAAACCCGGGCAGGAAATCCTGGCGTTTGTCGTCACGCAACCGCGCCTGCTTCACTAAAGCGGTCTCCCTGCGAATGCGTTCGAGCACTTCCGGCTTTTTCGGCGTGACCTTGGATGGTGGCAAACCGTTGATACGCTGGATGACGTACTTGCGTTGCTTGACCGTCAAATCACGCTGAATGGTTTCGCCGTTTGGCAAGATTACTGTCAGTCTTGATTCCGGTTTGGCGTCACGACCAAAGCCAATAACGAAAACGCCGTTGTCGGCAACCCGTACTGGCTTGCCATCATGTTTGATGTGGCTGCCTGGGTCTGTTTTGCCGACCAGCAAGCTACCCTGAATAATCTCACCATCCAATTCAAGTCCAATAGCGAGACTGTTTGTGGCAACCAGAACCACCACAAAAAACAAAAAAATCACCCGTAAATTCATTTCAATTTTATGAGTTTAATACATGCAGTTATTTTACACTGTAGGCTAGAACTGAAAACAGCTATCAAGTCGATTCGTCTGGCAGGCCAGCATCGTATTTCCAGACGAGTAAAATTATTGGCAAAAACGCCACGAGCATGATCAAAAATGCGTATTTCTCAAATTTGATGCTCATCCAGGCAAATGGGAACAGCCACAATATATTCATCAAACTGACAGCGTAACATAGCTTTCGGTGCGATTGTTGTCTGGCTACCATTGCATCCATGTTTGATGCATAGCTACTCGCCAGCAAGCGGCTGACTTTTTGATAAGCATGACTGCGATGTGCTTCATACCAACGCTCGCCGCGTAGCATGCGCCTGATCAACGTGAATGAAGCATCTACCAAAAACAAACCAAACAGGATTAATACACTCCAAAGATTCAACCAGCCTCTGGCAACTGCATACAGTCCAAGGGCAGCCAGTACAAAACCGAGGAAACTGCTGCCGACATCACCCATGAATATTTTTGCTGATGGCCAATTCCAGACCAGGAAACCAGCGACTGCAGCTGATAGCAATAACAGTGATACCACAAAAGTCTGATCGTCGACTCCACTGTTATCAGCTAGGACTAACATGGCTAATGCAACAAACAATGCCTCGACCGATGCAATGCCATCGATGCCATCCATGAAGTTAAAAAGATTAAGCAACCATACCAGCAACAGAATAGCCAGAGGAAATAGCACCCACGAGGTATTGAGCCGCCAGTCCATGACATTCAAAGTACCTGTCTTGGTAAATAACAGTACTGCCAGGCAGGCAGCCAGCAAGTGAACCAGCAGCCGTTGAGAAGCAGGCACATGACGATGGTCATCGATGTAACTGATCACCGCCACCAGGCCAGTTGCGCCAAGAAAGCCGTACCAGGTTGAGTGCCCCGTTTGCTTCAGGAGCAAATATAACAACAGTCCGAACAAAACAACCAGAACAATTGCAAGACCACCACCGCGTGGTGTCGGTAATTCATGAGAGCTGCGCTCATTGGGGTGATCCAGCAGGTTCAATTTAGCATAGCGAATCACCAGATAGGTCAATGCCAGCGACAGGGAAAATGCCGCTAGTACAATCAGCAGGTTGTTATCTGGCCACATGCTCGTCCTGTTGACATCGATACTTTGCGATAATCTCACCAATCGAATCGGCTAAATTCCTCGTAGCACTAAAGCCGAGTTTTTGGTGCATTTTTTCAGCTGAATAGCATTCATCACCGAGAAGCTTTTGCAGGCGATAACTGTCAAATGGAAAATTCATTAGTTTCCCAGCTTGATCACCAAAATGCGCCAGCACTATAAACAGTGACTTTGGCATGTACCAGCCAGGGATTTTTTTCCCCAGTCCACTACACATAATTTCGTATATCTGGCGGGAGGTATAATTCTGACCATCTGCAGCAATAAATATCTCGCCACTTGCTTCCGGTATTTCTGCAACAAGCAGCAATAATTCAACCAGATCATCAATATGGATCATTGAACGTCGGTTGTCGGTAGGAGGCAGTGGCGGAAAATGGCCACGAGCAATTGCATCCAGCATCAGCAGTAAATTGCCTTTGAGGCCGGGGCCATATACCAGTGTTGGTCGCACAATACTGACTTGCAAATCTGTTTTGTCAGCAATTTCCAGCAAAGCCAGTTCGGCTTCACGCTTAGTTTTTCCGTAAATACCTTCTGGTTCATATTGATCAATTTCTGTTGCACATCGTCCTGCCAAGGGTGTACCGCCTGCCTTGGTACTGCTGACAAAAACGATCCGCCGTACATTCTCACGAACAGCTTGTTCAGCAAGTTTTTTGGTGGCGAGAACATTGATGGTTCGGTAAGTATCTACTTCTGTTTTATCATTGCGGACATCATGTGCAACCCCGGCCAGGTGGAATAGCACATCGACTCCGCCCAACACACCTTCGGGCAATTCGGTAGCCCCGAAATCCCACAATTGCAATTCTTCCGAAGACATGAGCGCTGTAGCCTTACGTTGCAGCAACCGTGTTTTCAACTGTAGTTGTTGTAACCTCGCCCTCAATCGCTGCCCGACAAAACCGCTGCTTCCGGTTAACAGGCACTGCTTGATATTATGTTTTTGCGCCACGCGATTCGGCCATCTGGATAATATCTTCTGCCATGGCTTGCATTATGGTTGTTCTCCGGAAACGGCTGGTAAATCGCTCGACATCCTGTTCATTGACCTTCCGGGTTATTAATGTTTCCAGGCACTTACCACAGGCAATGGCATTTTTTGGATTAAACACGCAGGCATAGGGAATATTCTGCCGGACGAATTCAGCCGCATACCCGGACAAACCGGCCAAAATTGGCTTACCCAAGGCAGCATATTCAAAAATTTTTGACGGCAAAACCCGCTTAAACGCCTGCATGTCATTCAGGTGCAAGAATAACACATCGGCTTTTCGGTAATATTCGAGCAATTCATCCCGATCCACTGGAGGAAACCAAGACAGGTTGTCTGTATCCCCGTTCCTGATTGACTGTTGCAACAATTTGCGTGTTCCACCATCCCCGATTACTTGAAATTCAGCGATACCGGAAAAATTTTGCGCCACTTCCGGCAAAATCGTCTCCAGTCCCTGACCGCTACCGATATTCCCGGCATACAGTACTTTAACAGGCTTATTCGCCACATCTTGCCGATCAGGAACACCTTGATGCAAACCGATGAACTGCTGGTCAACGCCATTGGGATAAAAACGCCATTCCACCGTATCAATTCCTTGTTTAGTGTAGTAATCAGGAAATCCCTGAGACACAACATTGACCGCCGCAGCATGCCTAAAAATCGGTTTTTCGAGTCGGAGAAAAAATATTCTGGCGAGTCCACCAAGCCATCGATTTTTTCGTTGCAACAGTTCTGAAATCGTTTCCGAGAAGATATCCCGTACATCCAGGTAATAGTTTTTCCTCAGTCGAGCCGCCGTCACCGACGTCAGCACGGCCGTCATCAATCTGGAGGTGGTGCCAAGTAGAAAATCCGGCCTGATCTGTTTTGCCAGTTGATAGGCACGCCAGGCATAGACAGAAAAGCTTCTGGCTTGTGACAGCATTCCGCCGGAATGGATTGGAATCGTGATTCTGTGAATGTATACATTCCCATGCACACTAATATTTTCCGCATTGACCCGGTGGCTCGCATAGCGGTTTGGCATACTGGTGATAACGTGTATTTCACCCGTCTTTTCCAATAGTGGCGACAACTGTTTGACCAGAGCTTCTGCACGGAAGGAGCCAGCGCTTAAATCCGGTGGATAATAAAAACTGAAGAACAGGATTTTCACAGCAACATCCAGGGGCATCTGGTTTCATGGCCAAAACACCACATGGGGGCCATGCAAATAGCGCTATTTGCAACTGTCATAACGGATCGATGTCTCTATCTGCAATGGCAATTCCGCAATCACTGCATAGACCAGTTTTGTGTTTGGCAAACTCACGCCAAAACCGGGATGATATCCACAAATATCGACCCGTAATCTACCATGACCTGAAAAACCGACCCTGACCCTGTTGTCAGCAACCACTAAGGTGACTTCAGATTCTTTGTGCGTATCGATTACTATGTCTGGATGCAATGGCAACACTACTTCAACCTTGTGAGACCCGACACCGCTGATCCGATCGATTATCTTCAACTCTGTCTCAGTAAATTCCCAGCGTCTGTTGTGTTTCGGTTTACCTGGTAGACGACTATAGCCATCATGAGCTGCCTGTAGAGACACCTCACTATCCTGCTCGATTATTTCATGATCGAATACATGGGCGCGGCGCGCCACCCTGAATGCGGACCAGACTTCACTTGAGTTCTCATCGTCAATCACTACTGTTGCATGTGATTGAGTTGAGCGCTCCAGATGGCGTTGTGCATTGTCCTGATATACAGAAGTACCGCAATTGACCACAAATCGAAATCCATACAGTGACAGTTCAAAGCTCAGGGTGTCAGCATGCGCATGAGCCGGAAGATAATCAGGACCAATCGCTGCCCTGTCGATCAAGGCTACCGCCGGTCCCAACGCGACACGACTGTAACCCGATTGAGGCAGATCGTGCAAAGGCACAGAAAGTGGATCAATCTCAGAAAAACCCAGCTTTGTTGCGTAAGAAAATACTTCTTCCGGGGAAGGAGCTATCCCGATCGCAGAATCATTAAAAAATGAAATTTCTCCATCCGGGTGAGATATTACTCTCAGCCAGGACAGCATTGGCGCAATTCTATTCGTCAATGCGTCCGGACAGGACTTGTTATAGGCCCGATGCAAATTGACCAGATCCAGCAAATCCTCCAGAAACAAGGCATGATACATTGTGGATAATTCAAAATGGCCACCATCTGCAAGAATCTGTTCCGGGAGCTGCTGGCTGACGATTTTCAGGCCGGTCGCATACCATTTGTCGGCTTCTGCTCCCTGAAAAAACAAGCCGCCGAATAGCAACGCCTTGGCATTGACGAACAAATGATTGCCAAGCAGGTGTGTTTCCAGGGACCCGTACAAATAGCGGCACTGCACTGCCAACGAAACCCTGACAGGGTCGTCCAGCAAATTCCCCGCCAGTACCCACTTGATCCAGTTGGCAATGCGCAGTGACAGTGGGTAGGCTTCCCAGCCAGTACCAAACCCGGGTGGATTTTCATCAATCCAGCGTCGTATCAGCTTGTCATGCCAGGTAGTGCGCTGGTCAGCCTGTCGTGCATTCAGATCATCAAAATAGTGCAGATTGTACAGCCACAGTTTGGCAAATGATTTACTGTTCCATATCTCACGGCTGCTGATATCAGCTGTGTGATTTAAAAACATAGCCTGATTCTCGTCTAACAGACTGATGTGGCGTCGTGCCGGAGAGCAAAAGCTTTGTTTCGGCAGGTGAATTGCAGGGATATCAGTGACCTTAGGGTGAATTCTGTGAAGGCGTCGTGTTATACGGCTGAAAATCTGGATAGGTTTTAAGTACCGTATTGTATGGAACAGTCTGACAGCACGAGGAAAAAACGGCATCGCATAATCGCGCATCAGTGGCGCAGTGACTCCGCTACTACAACCGTCAGGCGTGAACTCTCCATGATCTCATTGTAAGGAATGGGCTCCGGGAGACCCTGACTAACAGCATCGGCAAAGGCTGCAACGCACGCATCCTGCCCCTTGTCCTGACGCATCAAGCGCATCTTGTTAAAGCCAGGCCACGAATACCCACGCAACAGCCGATAGTTATCCATCTGCAATACTCCATTCCCGCAGAAAACCTCCAGGCGCTCCTTGGGAAACGCCTTGCCACCATTGGCCAGATAGTGAATGCTGCCAAATGAGCCATCTGCAAACGACAGCGTAATAGTCACTTTATCATCCTGTATTGCAACTCCCGGCACTGTACCCATCATGACTGCGTGTGATGCTGATACAGGATGACCGGCAAGATAACGCAATAAATCGATAAAGTGACAAGCTTCTCCAATAATACGCCCACCACCGATAGTCCTGTTCTGGGTCCAGTGATCCGCCGGTATCTCTCCGGCATTCACGGTCATTATAAAGACCTTCGGTTGTTTCCTTGCTTCAAGCAATTGTTTCATTTTCAGAATGTGTGGCGCAAAACGGCGATTAAAGCCAACCATCATATACAATCTTTTTCCGTACCCCTGCTGAGCCTGGAAATAAGCAGTATCAATCGCATCCAGTTGCTCCCCGGTAAGAGCCAGTGGCTTTTCAACAAAGACGTGTTTGCCAGCTGCTAGGGCTGCAGTAACCTGCTCGGCATGCAAATCGTGCCGCGTGGCAATGACAACCGAGTCGATTGTCGTTGAGTCCAACAAAGGCTGCAGGTCTGACGCTGCCGTGTGGAAACCCTGTCTGCTACCGTGATGCACTCCACTAACGCCGCCACTGCTGACCAACATTTCCAGGGTTGCACCTGTTTTGCGAAAAGCCGGGATCAGTACTCGTGAGGCATAATTACCAGCACCAACCATGCCAATCACAACAGGAGATCTTCCAGTTTTGGTCGTTGCAGCCGAAGCTGTCAATTTCACCAAAGAGTCGCGCAGTTGGTCGGCATCCCTGACCGGATACTGCAACAGGATAGCAAGCGCATCTGGCTCATCGAGCAGATTATAGGCTTCGGCCGCCTTGGCAATTTCAAACCGATGTGTGATCAACGGTTTCACATCCAGGCTGCCAACTGCCATCATATCCAGTACGGCCTCGAAATTACGCTGCTCGGTCCAACGCACAAAACCCGCTGGATAATCCTGCCCCAGATCTTCGTAATCGTGATCGTAGCGTCCCGGACCATAGGAAGCCGATACCTGGAAAGTCAGCTCTTTCTTGAAAAAATCGTCGCGACGCAAATTCAGACCAACCACACCGACCAGCACAATACGCCCACGCTTGCGGCACATTTCAGCGGCCTGATGCACCACCTCGTTGCTCTTGCTGGACGCTGTGATCAGCACAGCATCCACGCCACGCCCGCGCGAAAAGGCTGCTGCGACAGCAAGTGCATCCTCCCCGCGAGAAAGATCTACGGTTTCGGCACCAAAGCTGCGTGCCATTGCGCAACGTGTTGAGTCGAAATCAATCCCCAACACACGACAGCCGTTGGCTTTCAGCATTTGTACACACATCAGGCCAATCAGCCCCAATCCGGACACAACAATGGCTTCACCGAGCGTTGGCTCAAGCAAACGAATACCCTGAAGGCCAATGGCGCCGATAACGGTGAAAGCCGCCGATTCATCATCAACATTATCCGGAATTTTGGCACACAGGTTTTTGTTGACGCGTACGACCTCCGCATGTGCCCCATTTGATGCCACCCGATCGCCGGGCTCGAAGCCTGCCACACCGCTTTCCAGCACCACGCCTGCATTGCAATAGCCCAACGGCAGTGGCTGATCCAGTTTGCTACGCACCGCATCGATGGTGGTGAAAATACCGTCGGTCCGTGCCTTGTCTACGACTTGTTTGACCTTGTCAGGCTGCTGCCTTGCTTTCTCCAGATAGCCTGCCTTGCCGAAATCGACCAGCATGCGCTCGGTCCCGGATGACACCAGGGTATTGCGGGACGCAATCAGCAGGCTGCCGGGCTGTACCGCCGGGCATGGTACTTCAACCAGAGATGTCTCACCATCAGACAAACTTTGTAAAATCTGTAACACGCTATGTTTCCTGCCGATCAATTTTCGGGCTGAGCTTAAAATGGCGGGAATTGTCCAGGAAATTCACCATGTCCGTCACCTCAAGCATGAGCCGTGTTGAGGCTGTCAGTTCTTGCCAGTGACGTTTCTGCACGCCCACAAAAGGCTGCAATATTGCTTTTTTGTGACCGGCATTTTTCGGCCAATATCGCTTTGTATAATACTTATCGTCCTGCCAGATCCAGATCCTGCGATGATCGTCGACTTTCACAATCACATCGTCCTGCTGATAATTAATCGTTTCATTGACCCCTTCAAAGGGCTCTGAGCGCGAGCTGAATGTCAGCGTAATCAAATCCCCCCTGGCAGTCGTGAGCGTAACAGAAAAGTTGTCCGAAGGCGTGTCACTGTCGCTGTAGCTCATTGTTATGTCAACCGCTTCCGGCACCTGCTTTGCCTGAAACAGGAGATACACAGCCAGGTCCAGCCAATGCCCGAGGTTACCGCAAACACGAGTACCCTCTTCCGGGTTGCGATACCAGTGATCCTCCGGGATAAAATGGCCACTGACAAAACACGCCAGGGTAAACGGCTTTTCCTTGTCAGCGACACGCTGGCAAATCGTGGCGATGGCCGGTGAATGTGGCCGGTTGTAGCCGACATAAATTTCACGCTGGTAAAGACTTTTCGCACGTTGCAGACGGTCGAACTGCTCCCAGGTTGTCGATATCGGCTTTTCCACATAAACATTCGCACCACGCTGCATACATTCAATTGCATAATCCGTATGTGAGGCGTGGTTGGAAGCAATGTACACCAGGTCCACGTCCTCAGACAGCTTATCGAGACTGTCGGCATATTGTTGTATGCCGAAAGCGACCGCCATCGTTCTTGCTGCCTTAATATCGATATCACAACACCAACGGATGCGGGCATTGGTCGAAGTGGTGAGAAAATACGCAATGGCGGAATAGGAAAACTGGCCGCAGCCGATAATGCCAACACTCGGACCATTTTTAAACGGTCGAAGGATTGACAAAACCGGCTTGAGCGGCACAGATGGTCGCATGCGACCGGCCACTTTGGTAATTGTCCGGGAGATACCGTAAATACGGACAAAACGGAGAATTTTGGCAATACCCTTGTTCATCTTGTTTCCTGTCCCACGTCGTTACTGCCTTGAGTGGAACTCGAGCAGCATCAGAACCGCCCAGAGCAACGGATGTACATTGCGCATGCCGGATTTGTGCAAATCAAAAAGTTTCCTGACAGCCGATTGCTGCAATGGCAAACCTTGAAATAACTGTGGATCCTGAATTCTGTCCTGCGCCCAACTAGCAAGTTCACCACGCAGCCAGTTGTCAATCGGCACTCCAAAGCCTCGCTTGGGCCGATCCATTATACTACGTGGCACATAACGATAGGCCAGCTTGCGCAACAGATATTTGTTGGTACTCCCTCTAAGCTTCCAGTTCACAGGAAGCCGCATGCCCCATTCAATCACCTCACGCGCCAGGATCGGCGCCCGAGCCTCCAGTGAAAAAGCCATGCTTGCCACATCGGTTTTCTGTAGATAATCATCGTTCAGGGTATACAGCATATCCAGGCGCATGCCCTGCTCACTGGCATGCAGGTTTTTCGGGAACAGCTCCGCCTGCTGCTCGAATAGATCTCGCAGCCCGATGGTGTGCTGCAGCAGCCCGTCATCAAGTATTTGCCGAAAATCCTTAGCGATGCTGCGCGAGAAAGCAAATGCCCGTGATGTGCTGGACTCCCGCAAGGCAGCAGATAGAAGCCTGAAATTATGCTTCGGGACAAGATGAGCCAAATTTGCGGCAAGCCGTCTTGACCAGGCCGGCATTGAGAAAAAAGGTGCCAGCTGATTTGCGATCTGATAGTAATGATAACCACCGAACAACTCATCGCCTGCGTCACCAGTCATACTGACAGTGACATGGCGTCTGGCCAGGCGGGATACCGCAAGCGTAGGAAAAGCAGCGCTGTCGAAAAAAGGCTCATCATAGTGCTGCAGAAACGTTGGCATGAGGTCCAACAATCTGTTGACATGCAGGTGTTCGCAATGGTGCTCAGTGCTCAAATGCTCGGCAACTGCCTGGGCATGTGCACTCTCGTCATAGGCCTTGACGTCAAAGCCGATGGTGAATGTCTTGATTGGATTATTTGCCAGCTTACCCATCATGGCAACCATAAGTGTACTGTCGATACCACCGGACAGAAACGCACCAAGCGGTACATCACTGACCATGCGCTGTGAAACACTTCTCGTCAAAACTTCATCGAGCTCATCGAGTAAATCGTTTTCGCTTCGATGACGCCACTCGACCTCTGGCTCGATCGATCTAAAATCCCAGTAGCGTTTGACTTCCATGCCATTCTCATCAGCGCACAGGTAATGTGCTGCAGGAAGTTTCCTGATGTCACGGTAAATAGATGCAGGTGCCGGAATATAGCCACTTTCGAGATAAAGACGTATCGCTTGATCATCATACTCATGCGACAAGTCATCAATCAGGCTGAATAATGGGCCGGGCCGTGATGAAAAACTGAATCGGCCGGTACGGAAATGATAATAAAAAGGCTTTTCGCCAATACGGTCACGTGCAGCAAACAGGCGTCTTGCCTGGCGGTCCCAGATGGCAAATGCAAACATGCCATCAATCCGGTCCAGAAGACCAATACCCCATTGATGCCAGGCCTCGAGCAACACCTCGGTATCGCTGTGGCCTCGCCAGAAACCGGCATCCACAGCAAGCTGCTTGCGCAGCTCGGGAAAATTATAGATTTCACCGTTGAATACGCATACATAGCGCTCATCCGCAGATAACATCGGCTGATGGCCGGCTGCACTCAGATCCAGTATCGACAGGCGTCGGTGCGCCAGGCCGCAGCCCTGCTCGCTCCAGTAACCGGCATCGTCCGGCCCGCGATGCTGCAGCAGGCTGGCAGCCTGCTGCAGTGACTGTGGATCGACCGGAGTGCCATCAAAATTGATTGTGCCAACGATGCCGCACATCAGTATCAGGCCAGCTTCCTGCCGCGGCCTACTACGCCGTTATCACCATACCAGACTGCAATATCAGTAAATCCGGCTGTTTCAAACCAGCGCCGGACCGTAGCCATCGATTGAGGGTGATCATGTGCGGGGGAGTACATATCGAAGGTATCAAGTATTGCCCACTCGCGATTTAACTCTTCACTCAATCCGAGATGAGAGAACTCGACGATCGGAACCAGTCTGGCGCCAGCACGGCCGAACAGTTTTCGCAACAGTCTCGCTGCAGGTATAAGTACAGGAATGATCCGGCTAATCAGATTATAGAGCTTCTGCCTTTCCATCCTCACGGTCAGGGGACGTAAGATATATTTCCAATGTAAGTAGTGATACCAGCTACGGGTGTAGACATCGATATAAAGAAAACCGCCCTGCCTGACTTTCGAAGCCAGACTGAAAAACGCAGCTTCAGGATCCGGGGTATGCTGGATCACACCCAAGCAAAACACATGATCAAAACAGTTGTCTACAAAGGGGATGCTGAAAATATTACCCTGGAACAAGGTCAGATTTTTCGCGGTACCATTGTTTCTGGCATTCGCATCAACAGCCCGGGAAAAATCAAAAGAGAAAATACTGGCCCCGGTATCTACAAGTACTTCTGTAAAACGGCCAGCTCCGGATCCTGCTTCCAGTATTGTCTGGCCATCCAGTCGGGTAGTTTCATCCCAGCCTGTCGCTGTGTACAAACGTTTTCGTGAAACAGGCAGACCGGTAAAAGTGTCCAGCTGGGTTTTCTGGTGGATATTCCATTGATAGCCAAATGACTCACTGTAATTATCCATCTCCACGATGCGAGGTATCCCATCGATAATCGGGTAGGATGATCCGCAATGATCACACTGCAGGGTATCGTTATCGATCACAGACAGTTGACCGGAGTTGCATTTTGTACAAAAAAATACGGGGTTGCCATGACATGCGCCTGTATCCATTTTTGCTCGTGTTACCTCATTCATTGTCCGCTACCCGGGAAAATGTCCAATAATGGTTTAATAGATAGTTATTAAGAGCAACCGCCGTGAACACCAGTATCTGACTGTACATATACCACCAGTCCATCAGATGAATAGTCACATACATGATTGTAATATTGAGCATCAGACCGATACCGGTCACGATCACATAGCGAACAAATGCTGAACGATGATCACGCCTGGAACGGAACACCCATTGGTGACTCAGCCAGTAGGAAACCAGCAAGACAACAACGAAACTTGTGACGGATGCAATTACCGGATCTATTCCAAGCCATTCCACCTGTCCTGCCAGCAGCACAAGATAAACGGCATATCCTCCCAGGCCGACTACAACATATAACAGCGCAGATCTCGAAAACATTGGACTCTAGCGCCGACGGGCAATGACATACATGATGTCATACATATTTGCGTACATATCCCAGTTTGTGATGCGCATTTTTTTAAGCAATTTATACAGCCATGGCATGCCGGACCTCAGGGTCAGGATGTTATACGCAATATTGTCAATACTGCGATAAAAACCACAATGTTCGAAATGCACGACATCGTAACCATAGCGATCAAGCAGCCTCGTGAGTGATTCACGGGAAAAATAATGCGCATGCGTTGGTGGGTGAATCAAACGCCAGCGGTTCTTTCGCCAACGTGCCATATGGCTGCCAATATCACCTGTCGTCACAGCCAGCAATCCACCTGTCTGCATATTTTCGGCAATTTTTGCAAGATAGCGGTCCGGCGAACGCAAATGCTCGATGGTGTCCCAAAGGCAAACCACATCAAAGTGCCTCTGTTCGAAATCCCATTTCAACAGGTCGGTCTTGTAGGCATTCAGACCCAACTGGTTACGGGCATGGGAAATACCCTGCTCAGTCACATCAACACCAGCGACGTGAGCAAAGTGCTTTTCTGCCAGCTCCAGAAAAAAACCATAGGCACAGCCAATCTCAAGCAATTTCCGGTGTTTTTCAGGGTCAGTGAATTTAATCAGCTCACCCAGGCGACTGCTGAAATTTCGCTGATGGATTTTTTTATCCGCCAGATAATCGGAGTATTCCTCTCCGGTGAAATAGCCGGAATTATAAAGTTTCTCAAATTCATCCTGTGTCATATCCAGATCGGCATAGATATACCCACAGTCGTCACACTTGAGAATTCCCGGGTATAGCGAACTGGCAGACTCGGAGTCGCAAACAATACAACGGCTAGTCAATGTTTATGCGCTCCTCGACCAGGTATAAAGGCCTTGCCTTGACCTCATCAAAAATTGCACCGATGTATTCACCGATCACACCCAGAAAAAACAATTGAATGCCACCGAACACGGATATCAGGATGCTCAGGGTAGTCCAGCCAGATGGAATCTGGTCGCTGACAAAAAAGCTGATAAATGCAACCACTCCGGAAACAAGGCCGAATGCAGCAAATACCAGGCCCAGGATAATGGCGTACTGCAGAGGCTTTTTGCTGAACGATACAATGCCGGCTGATGCAAAACCGATCATTCTCGACCAATTGTATTTACTCACGCCCTGCGCTCTGTCTGCCGGGTCATAATGAATACCGTGGCGATTGAAACCCACCCAGCTGAACAGGCCCCTGAGAAACTGGTTGCGTTCACGAATATTATTTTTAAACACCTCTGCCACGCGTCGGGATATCAAACGATAGTCAGCTTCTCCAGGTGCCAGCGGCACTTCCGCGAGCCAGTTCATTAGCCGATAGAAGTTGGTGGAACCGAAGCGTTTCAAGGCACTTTTGTCGCGCGGTTCATTCCGGATGGTATAGACCACATCGTTCCCGGCTTCGTAAGCATCCAGCAATTCAGGGATTAGCTCGGGAGGATGCTGCAGATCGGAATCCATCATGATGACTGCATCACTGTCAGTATGATCAATACCCGCCACCAGGGACATCTGGTGGCCGAAACGATTACTCAAGGCGAGTACCTGCACGCGATCGTCCTGCTGCGCAAGATTTTTCAGGATGTTCAAAGTCTCATCCGAACTGCGATCCATGACGAACAGGACACGCCATGAGTAGCGATTTTCAAGTGACTGTAAAACTTTTTTCAGCGCCTGGAAAAACTGCTCAATAACTTCCTGCTCGTTATATACCGGACATATTATCTGTAGACTTGGTATAGATGTAATCATGCCTGCCCTAACATCTGTTGTACCGAAACCTGCCATTGGGTGAATGAATAATCACCGATTGCATTCATTAAGCGACGGTTATCACCATAATGAAACTGCATGTCAATGGAACGAATTCGGTCAAGGCTGTATTCAATATCAATATCGCTCCCCGATAACTCAATCATGTAATCCACAATTTTTCTCAAGCCGGTTGCCTTACCAGAGCACAAGTTGATCACCTGCCCATAGGCCTGCTCATTGTTAACCAGTCGCCAGCTGATTTCCACAGCATCACGGACATCGATAAAGTCACGGCTCACATCCAGGTTGCCGGTCTGTAATTTGCCATGACCGCCGCTCGCCGCAATGCTGGAGATCTGCTCGGCAAAACTACCTATCGCCATAGAAACTGGCATACCCTTTCCCAGAATGGTGAAGGGCCTCACCACAACGGCCCTGCCGGTAGTAGTCGCCCAGGCTAACGCATTTTGTGTCTGCGCCAGCTTGCTGATGCCATAATGACTGTAGGGTTGGCAACAGTGCGATTCAGATAGAGGCAAATCTTCTTTAGGAACCAGACCATATTCGGCTGCACTTCCATAGAAAAGGCAGCGTGTTTTCCCAGTCAACCCAGTTACCGCAATTGCATCCAGCAGGTTTGCACCAAAGCTGGCATTCACCTTCAGTGCCTGCTGAAAATCAGGAGCCCTGGTTGTACCGGCAAGGTGGAAAAAATAGTCCGGCTGGATATCAGACAAAATGTCACCAAAGCCATTTTTGTCCATAAGATCAGCGCACTTATAGTTGTGTACACCATCAATTGCTGTACGTCCTATCGAGAAAACCTCGATGCCCTGTTGCTGCAGAAATTCCGTCAAATATCCGCCAACAAAGCCTGATGCCCCCGTGAGTAAGGCCCTCATGACAAATCTTTCAGGAAACGGGCTCTGTCAGACTCAAAAAGATCCGTTGCCAATTGGTAATCGTCAACCCTGCCAATATCCAGCCAGTCGCAGGCCTGACGATGGCAGTTGACTGTTTTTCCGGCGGCAGAGAGTTGCATCATCAGGTCTGGAATATCAAGATAGGTATTTGGCTGGACAAGGTCGGTAATAGCATCCCGGTTAAACACGTTAATACCCATGCTTACATCGTATTCATACGAAGGCTTTTCCCGATAACCCAGTAGTCGATTGTTTTCATCATAATCGATTACACCATAATCGATATTCACTGTTCTGCGATGTAGTGAAATGGTGGCTGCAGCCTGGTTCTCGATGTGTGATCGAAATAACACTGAATAATCCAGCGTGGTCAGCAAGTCACCGTTCATGACGAGAAAATCGTCTTCGAGCTGGTCCATTACCAGCCCGATAGGCCCTGCAGTTCCCAGCGGTTTATCTTCGAATGAATAACTGATTGACAGCCCATAGCGCTGGCCATTTTGGAAAAATGATTCAAACAACTGATGCATATAACCCACAGCAAGTATCACCGAATCAATACCTGCATGTTTTAACTGGCGCAGGACAATCTCCAGAATCGGAATATCACCTACCGGCATTAGCGGCTTTGGCAATACGGTGGTATACGGCCGCAGTCGGGTGCCTTTTCCTCCAGCCAGAATCAGTGCTTGCATAAGATCAAATACTTGTTATTGTCCAAATTCATTCATTTTTACTTGCTTTTCGCGCTGTTATTGTTTGCAGAATAGGCCTGCCAAGCAGGCGTTCAAGTGCAAATAGCACGATCAATGCCGATTTGTATATTGCTGCTATTACGGCATTGCTTTTCGGCATATCGACGGCCTGGATCGGCAACTGCGTCATATAATTGTCAACCAGTTCAAACCCTGAATGCTGGTGCAGGTATGTCAACGACTTGTCCGAAAAATGATTTACGTGATGTTTTTCATACAGTCGTTGCATTGGTGCTTTCAACCCGAAACTGTGCATCAGTCGTGCAATACCGTAAACCAGACTGGCATCATTTACAGTCATGGTTATAACCAGTCCACCATCGCGGCATAGCTGGTTCAAACGCTGCATATAGCCCTGCACATCCCATACATGCTCAATTACTGCCAGGTTGACAACGACGTCATACTGCTGTGGGAACTCAAGATCAAACAGATCGCCCCGTAAAAACTTTATACCCTCTTCGGGCAGGTTTTCATGATAGTCAAACCCTGTCAGCTGCAGCTTGTCGGATTTTCCTCGAAGATATCTGAGCAAGTTACCATTTCCGCAACCAACATCGAGAATGGATGGATTATCCATGCCAAGCGACTCGATGCAGGTCAAAATGTAATCGAATAAACGGTAATTAGGGTTATCAAACCAGTTGGCGTGTTTGTCCTCGTAGTAATCCTCGGAATAGGACTCCTGATGGTGGATTGTTTCGTAGTCGGTAAAGCGATGTGCGCAATGGGCACAACTGTAAAGAGTCACTTCATCAAGCTTTTTGTAATAGCATGCCTGGTGACTGCAAACCGGACAAGTCAGCGTTGTTGCAACAGCATTTTCCATGTTTATTGACTTCATTGTACAGGCTGCCCGATGTCAATGCGGCCAGCCAACGTACCGTTCTCCTCGTGTGAAGCGAGGGACATAACCAGGTTGTCAGATTCACGCCAGACGTGGATTGACGAAAATTCCGAGCCGAGGCTGGCTGCCAGATGACGACTACCAACGGCAGATTCCAGCCAAAATATATGACTGTTCTTTTTATTTTCGACATTATGCAACACCAGGACGGAACCCTGAAGTAAATTTTTTTTAAAATGCCCGATGTCCCGGGCAACATCTTCCCAATAGCTCAATTCTTCCCGCAACCCGAAATAGTAGCCGTACTGCAGTATTGGCATGGTAATGGCAGCGGCCATTAATATCGGTCTGAGCATGAAAGTCGGCCATTTCGCCTGAAACCATCTGCGGAGCAAGCCGAAAAACCCGTACACTGCGAGCCCCACCCCGACACTGGGCAGCATCAATGTGTATGGTGGTATATGCACCTCTGCATACAGGAAAAATGGAGCCAGTGTCGCGGCTAGCCAGAGCATACCTGTGGTCAAAATCGCCAGTGACATGCTCCGGTCTGGCATACGCAGTTCGATTCCGAGTGTCATGGCAGCAAAAATACTGACCAGCAACAGCAGTAGCCAGCCCTTGACACCCGCCTCGACCAGCTTCTTCAGCGTGTAGTTCAGGCTGGCCCCCAGGTAATTGGTTACTTTGCCCAGTCTTGCGGCAATAGCCTCATAGCGACTGTGAATGTCGGCCGCTTTTTTGCTTTCGATCTCTTCAGCTGTGTTTTTCTTTTCCAGAAGCGGCATTGTCTTCTCTACTGATGAATGCGCTACAGCAGCATTGATCTTCTTTAAAGCAATCAGCTTGGGATTGGAATCAGACAGAAAATAGGACGCCATGAATATCAATGTAACCAAAGCCAACAACGCCGACAGGAACATATTTTTTCGGATTGCAGCCCAGAGACCGGAATCAATATCGACAAGCCAGGAAACAAACACAACAACTGCCACCAGCCCGGCTATCTGTTCGTAGGAATACAACAATGCCAGCCAGATCAGCGACAACCAGACAATTGCTTTTCTATCCCCGATTTTCGACTTTACGACCAGCAAACGCATAACCGGTATGGCAAATAATGCGACAACAATCATGATAACGCTGGGAATTTGCCAATAGGCGGTTGGATTAAAAGGAAACAATAAAAAAAATACACTGACAAACGGACCGGCGCCCTGATATCCGGTCAGAAGGGAAATCTGCCGATAAAGGACACCGGCAAATAACAGGTAAAACAACAGGTAAACGAAATAGATTAGCGTCGGTTGCGAATGCAGGAGACTGTAATAAATATAGATAAACGTAATGCCCAGTGGCCGATAGGATAATCCGTATTCATCAATCCAGTGCGCAACAGATCCTTTTATACCACCATCAACCAGGCCACTGATCATATTCACGTCGTCACCGTAGTAACCCGGCGAACCGAACAGTAGCAGTGGCATGATGACCAATAGCGATGCCATGCCCAGCCAGACAGATGGAGACTTCAAAAAATTCGCAACAGACTGAATCATCAAAACCGCTCTCCACTCACTGTCAATACGTCAAGCTGATGTAAAAAATTTGTGACATCTTGTGGATAGACGAATCCGCAGCCCCGATAGCGCCAGAACCATGGGTCCAGGCGAAATAATTGTGGTAGTTGTCGCGCGGCCTGAAAAAACCGAAATTGCCGGAATTGTTGACGTATACCGGAGAAAATCTGTTTGGCCTGCAGACGCTGCTGATACCCCTGATGATCAAACCAGTGGTCAAAATTTTGTTTCACGACATTCCACTGGGCTTCATCGACATGCAATATTCCGCCATCACCACGTTGTCTCTGGTAGTAGTTAACCAACCCAAGTATTCCATAGCGCATTTGCAGCGCCTGTTTATCATTTTTTCCCCAGGAACCCGGATAGCTGCGCAACCGGATCAGAGCCTGGCCGTAGCCGAGAAATTTGCCACCTGCAGCAAGCAGATCCAGATAGAAATTAAAATCAATGGATTTTTCACAACGCAGATTGTAACCACCGATCTGAATTGCTGCCTCCCGCCTGAACATCACCGATGAATGAGGAAAAGGATTAAGTTCGGTAAGCGATTTGAATAACGCTTCATGAGCTACCGGAAATCGCGTCATGCCTGTTTTGCGCCCACGCTGGTCGACCAGTTCCACATTGCTGCAAACCAGTGTCAGTGCGCCATTATTTGCCAGCATGCTTGCTTGCAGCGATAAGCGGTCCTGAAGACAAATATCATCTGCATCCAGTATCGCAATATAGTCTCCACAGGCATGTTGAAGCGCCAGATTCAATGCTGCCGCACGACCAACACGGCCTGGCTGCAACAGCCTGATGCGGTTATCATCGTAACCCCTAACGAGTTCGGCAGAACTATCATCACTGCCATCATCGACAAGCAGATACTCAAAATCCGCAAACTGTTGAGACATCACACTGTTAATGCTCTCAGACAGTGTTTCTGCTGCATTGTGAAATGTCGTGATGACGGAAACAGTCGGCACCTAGCACTCCCCCGCTGAAGAGTGATCTAAATGGAAGCGCAGTTTGATTGTCGCTGACCGCTCGGAAACTTCGCCTACCCAGCGCAGCCGCATTGTTTCAAGTTGCACTCCATAACGTGGGAAAAACGCTGTTTTCTCGAGGAGAATCTGAGTCACTCCCGATACGGCCAGGTGCATACGGCAGTCGCCCAGCGAAAGCATCAAGCTGTGGTTATCACCAAGTACCGGCCGGGCATCTGGAGCAAAATAAATGAAACCATGCACAGATTCGGCGTTGCTGATGTGATCGGACAGACATGCGTCAGTTGCGGATTCCAGTAACAGCCTCCGCTCCCATATTGCTCCCGACTGACTGATAGCAGACCAGCTGACACCCTGATTATCTTCAAGCTTGCTGCATTTCGCCGCTCTTCTGGCGGATGCGCTCAACATGGAAGCAAGGCCGGTCCCTGCAGGCAACAGGCTATCCTGATCAATGATTACCGTATTGTGCTGCTCTGCACTGATACCAGCGAGATGCTGGTTCCCAACCTGGTAGTCAAGGCGCCCAATGTCAATGGCAACAGGCCGGCCACGAAAATACAGGCAAAAACTGCCAAAATCATCATGCCCATGTCCAGCCGGATAAGCATCGGTTGAAGGGTGCGCATAACTCAATGCAAACCATTGATCTCTCTGCATCGCCAGCCAGCCATCATGCCCGACCGGCACTCCAGTCGTGTTGAGCCGTATTTCATTCCATAATTTATTCCAGCCAGCTGGCAGTTTTTCCGGCCAGGGACTGAACCAGTCAAATGGCACATCAGGTGAAACATCGCCAATACGCGGCATATCCCCAAGTTGATGTAACCCGGCCGGCACAATTTTGCGGGCAGCTATGAACATACGCACGGCAAAGTCATCCAGCCATTGGGCAAACGTTTTATCACCGGTTTGCTGTGCGACCTGCAGCACTTCAGCGATGCTGCGGGTCAGGAGCAAATGATAATGTGACGATGCTTCCAGCAGGAAACCGCCATCTCCGACCATATCCGGCAAATGCCGCTGCAAGATGGCACGCCCAAGTTCAGCGATGCCCTGGTTACCCAAGAACCGGCCGGCAATATAAAGCGCACGGGCATTGTTCAAAATATGGTTGTTGATGATGCCACTGGCCGGATATTCCAGCATGCCTGACAGGAATACGGCCTGGGCCTGTATTGCCTTGAGCCAGCTATCCGCGAACTCAGGATCACATTCCTGAGGCTCCAATGACTGCCACAGCAGGATCCAGTTGCAAAGCCGTTCGGCTACCGTATAAGGCTGCCATGCACTGCCCGTTTGGGCCTCCTGAAATGCCTGCTGCCATCGCTTCACCATTTCCAGCATAACCTGCCGGTCAGCATCACTGGCACCCTGTGCCAGTTTCTCAGCCAGCCAGTGAAAGCGGTGACTGGAGTGTATTACCTCAGGATCCTGGACACTGGCTATTCCATTCCGCCAGAAATCCGGTAACCCGGAAACCGGCAGACGGGTACCGGCGCAATTGATGATGAATTCCGCCTGCTGCCGAGTCTCAGCCCGGGAGGAACTGATTTGCCAGGCCGCAATGTTTTCGGGATTGGCTGCCTGATCAAATCGAATCTGTAAATATTTTTTGTGGATTTCCCTAGGATAATAGGATGGATGGTAAAGGCCCTTTAGTCGAACTCTAAAGCGGGTTCGTAATGGCCGCCAAAACCCGAGAAAGGCAATGCGCCACCACTTTTCCGGCTGCCAGATGTATTCCCTGATGATTTTGAAGATCAGCTGCACAGCGATAATTCTGACCTGACTGGCTAGC
>JASFVP010000081.1:0-8918 GCA_050049775.1 Chromatiales bacterium | reverse complement strand
GTTGGAACAGGACAGCCAGAAAATCGGTACGGTACTGGATGTGATCCGCGGTATTGCCGAGCAGACCAATCTGCTGGCGTTGAATGCTGCGATTGAAGCCGCGCGCGCCGGCGAACAGGGACGGGGTTTCGCTGTCGTGGCTGACGAGGTACGCACTCTGGCCAGTCGTACCCAGGAATCGACCCAGGAAATCAACGACATGATCGAGCAATTGCAGAATGCCTCGCATGAAGCGGTTGCGGTCATGAACGTCGGCAAGGAAAAAGCCGGCCAGACGGTTGCACATGCCGAAAGTACACGAGTCTCGCTGGATCGCATTAACAATGCGGTTGGCAGTATCACGGAAATGAACGTGCAGATCGCTACGGCCTCGGACGAGCAGACGCGTGTTGCCGAAGAGATCAATCGCACCATCGTCTCGATCAGCGAAGTCGCCAATCAGAGCGCTTCCGGTATGCAGGAACTTGAAACAGCCTCAGGGCAGCTCGCCGGTGTCGCCAGCAAATTGCAGCAACTGGTGGGTGGTTTCAAGCTGTAAGCTTGTCTTGGATCAGCTGAAGAAAACGGCTGGCTTTAGAGTGGATTCAGCCAGCCGATTTCATTGGCGGTCTGCTCACCAATCACACAACTACGCAACGACTTGGCCATGATGGACTGGTGCGGGCCGATGGCAATACGTGCCGCCATGATTTCGGCACGTCGTTGCGGGAAGCGCGGTTGGCGCTGCGGTTCGGCGTAACCTTGCGGAAATACCGGTGAGCCATCGGCGTTGTATTTGTCACTGGCGCCGACGGTGTGCAGCAGTTCATGCGCGATGACGATATTGTTTTGTTGGCGCTGTTTTTCATCGGCATAGGCGTGCACCACACCCAGCAGGCCTTTCTGCAAACCCAGTGAGTGCGGCAGGACCTCGTCTTTCTTGCCTTGGTGATAAATCACAAAGATGCGCACACGATTGTAGTTGGAAGCATCGTCCGGTGTGTTTTGCCAGGCCCAGTATCTCAGCTTGAGACTCCAGAAAAGTTTACTGAGCAGGTGGTCGGAGGGCGAGGGCGGCGCCGGTGGCAGGTTTTCCAGTTGCTCACCGAGGGAAATGCGAATCGGGTTTCTCAGGCCCAGTTTGTTGTGCCTGGCCTGCTGGCTGAAAAATTCCTCAACATCACGGTAGTCAATGCGGTGCAGCTTGCGCAGGTATTTCTCTGTGGCAGGTTCGCTATCGCCGTTGATCGGAAAAATGGCCACCGGCAAGGGTTCTGACCAGTTGGTACTGTCAAGCATTTGACCCTTGGTGTAAACGGCGGCAAAGGCAAAGATCACCAGCAAAATGAGGATGCGTAAGTTGCGGAAACTAAAGAGATTCATGAGTGAAACACTGGGTTATTCAGAGCCAAAATTATGACGTTGGGACTGTTTTTATGCACAATATACCGAAGCGCTTAACGTATCGCGATTGTTTTCGTCAAGCATTTTTTCTATGTCCGTATGAAAAAAATAAGTCAATGAAAAATAAGGGAAATACTGGTTGTTTAATTTTTCGACAATTTAATGTCAACACTGTAATAATGCGGCCTGGAATACAATTTCACAGCCTTATCCACAAAGTTATCCACAGAAGCTGTGAATAACGGTTTATTAGTAAATGCTACAAAAATATATCGATAAACAACTAATAGTTTATGCGCTGTTTTCGACCTTGTTGGTTGCCACAATTTCAATGGTTGTGGCGGCTCCTCAGGGTGATTTGCAAGCGCGGGCGCAACAAGGCAGTCCTTGGGCACAGCTAAACCTTGGCGCGGCATACGAACACGGTATGGCTGGTTTGTCGGTGGATGCCAAAAAGGCGATTTATTGGTATGAAAAAGCCGCGCAGCAAGGGCTGGGTAAAGCCCAGTTCAACTATGCGCATTGCCTGGCGACCGGATTTGGCACCGAACGTGATCTTGTCGCTGCGCGAGCCTGGATGCAGAAAGCGGCCGAAAATCGCATTGCCGACGCACAGTTTCTGCTGGCAGTGATGCTTGCCGAAGGTCATGGTGGTCCGGCGGATCTGGCCAATGCCCGGCGCTGGTTGTCACAGGCGGTGGCTCAGGGGCACAGGGATGCGCACGATTATCTGCAGGCCTTGCCGTCGCATTAGTCCCGGCTGGCGGCGCCATCTCATTTCCTCAATATAAAGTGTTGCTGTTGCCGGATAACGCGTATAATCGCGCGCCTTTATGTCTGAACCGGGTTTCCTGAAGTGATAAAAAATCTGCGCAACATCGCCATCATCGCTCACGTCGATCATGGCAAAACCACCCTCGTCGACGAGCTGCTCAAGCAGTCCGGTACGCTGGGTGAGCGTTTCGGCGAGGTTGAGCGGGTCATGGACTCGAACGACCAGGAAAAGGAACGCGGTATCACCATTCTGTCGAAGAACACCGCGATCCGCTGGAACGATTACCGTATTAACATCGTCGACACACCGGGCCACGCCGATTTTGGTGGTGAAGTCGAGCGCGTGCTGTCGATGGTCGATTCCGTGCTGCTGCTGGTCGATGCGCAGGAAGGCCCGATGCCGCAAACCCGTTTTGTCACGCAGAAAGCATTCAATCACGGTTTGCGCCCGATTGTGGTGGTCAACAAGATCGACAAGCCCGGTGCGCGACCGGACTGGGTGATCGACCAGGTGTTTGATCTGTTCGACCGGCTCGGCGCTACTGACGAGCAGCTGGATTTCCCGATCATTTACGCGTCGGCCATCAACGGCTATGCGTCAACCGACGACAGTGTGCGTGAGGGTGATATGACACCGCTGTTTGAGGCCATCGTAAAATATTGTCCGGTGCCCGAGGTAGATCCCAACGGCCCGCTGCAGATGCAGGTTTCCAACCTCGACTACAACAGCTACGTCGGTGCGATTGCTGTGGGTCGTGTTACGCGTGGCAGTATCCGCCCGAACCAGCAGGTGATCGTCGCCAAGGCCGACGGTGACACTCATCGCGCCAAAATTGGCCTGGTGTATGGTTATCACGGCCTGGAACGTCATGAAGTCGACCAGGCCCAAGCCGGAGATATCATCGCCATTACCGGTATCGAAGGCCCTAATGTTTCCGACACGCTGTGTGACCCGGAGCATGTCGAGGCATTGCCGCCACTCAGCGTGGACGAACCGACCGTGTCGATGACCTTCCAGGTGAATGCCTCTCCATTTGCCGGCAAGGAAGGCAAATACCTGACCTCACGTCAGCTCAAGGAGCGCCTGGAGCGTGAACTCATCCACAACGTTGCCTTGCGTGTTGAAGAAGGTACCGACCCGGAGAAATTCAAGGTCTCCGGTCGTGGCGAGCTGCACCTGTCAGTGCTGCTGGAAAACATGCGTCGTGAGGGGTACGAGCTGGCTGTGTCACGTCCCGAAGTGATTTTCCGTGAAATCGATGGTGAGGTCTGCGAACCGTACGAGCAATTGACCGTGGATGTTGAGGAAGAACACCAGGGCGCCATGATGGAAGCGCTCGGCACCCGCAAGGGTGATCTGCGTGACATGTCACCCGATGGCAAGGGGCGGGTGCGACTGGATTACATCATCCCGTCACGCGGCCTGATCGGCTTCCAGACAGAATTCATGACCAGTACCTCGGGCACCGGCCTCATGTACCACGTGTTTGATCATTACGGGCCTGCACAATCCGGCGGCATCGCACCGCGCAAGAATGGCGTGCTGATCTCCAACGGCACTGGCAAGGTGCTGGGTTATGCGCTGTCAGCGCTGCAGGAACGCGGCAAGCTGTTTGTCTCGCCGGGTATTGATGTCTACGAGGGCCAGATCGTTGGTTTGCATTCACGTGACAATGACCTGACAGTCAACCCTCTCAAGGCCAAGCAGCTGACCAACGTGCGCGCCTCAGGCAAGGACGACGCCATCATGCTGACGCCACCGGTGCGTTTTTCGCTGGAACAGGCGCTGGAATTCATCGAAGACGACGAGCTGGTGGAAATCACACCCGGCGCGATACGCATCCGCAAAAAGCATCTCAAGGAACACGAGCGCAAGAAAGCCTCGCGCGCCAGCGCCTGACGAACAAAATCGCAGCCGCATTCGGCTGCGATAACCGAGGATTTTGGGCTACACTTGCGGCTAAATGAAAATCCTCACCTTCAGTACCCTGTTTCCCAACGAAGTTTTTCCGAACCACGGTATCTTTGTTGAGCAGCGGCTCAAGCAATTGCGTGCCTATGCCCCGCAGCTCAATGTGCAGGTTATGGCGCCGGTACCCTGGTTTCCGTTTGCTGGCGAGCGCTTTGGCGATTATGGAAAATATGCCACGGTACCTGAGAATGAAACGCGTTTTAACACGCTGATCTCCCATCCACGTTATCCGGTTATTCCGAAAATTGGCATGTCGATAGCACCGACTTTGCTGTATCTGGCGGTGAAATCGAAAGTCAAACAACTTATCGAATCCGGTTTTGATTTTGACCTGATTGATGCGCACTATTTTTATCCGGATGGCGTGGCGGCGGTGATGTTGGGAAAAAAATTCAACAAACCGGTAGTTATCACGGCACGTGGCAGTGATGTCAATTTGCTGCCAGAGTACCGGATACCAAGAAAACAGATAATCTGGGCGGCGCAAGGGGCGCGCCATTGCATAACGGTTGCTGCCGCACTCAAGCAACGTATGTCACAGCTCGGTATCGATGCGGGCAAGATTACGGTACTGCGGAATGGAGTCGATTGTTCATTATTCAAGCCTGTAGATGACAGAGAGATTTTGCGAGATAGATTTGGAATCAGAGGGGTTACCCTATTGTCCGTTGGCAATCTTGTGGAATTGAAGGGGCATCATCTGGTGATTGAGTCCCTGCTTGACTTGCCGGATGTTAGCCTTTTAATTGCCGGATCAGGTCCTCTGCAAAAACAGCTGGAGTTATTGATTGATCGGCATGGTTTACAAGATCGAGTGCAGCTGCTTGGGCGACTGGAGCAGTCCAAATTGGTTGATTACTTTGCTGCAGCAGATGCTTTGGTGCTGGCTTCCAGTCGTGAAGGTTGGGCTAATGTCTTGCTTGAATCCATGGCATGTGGCACTCCGGTAGTGGCAACGGCTGTAGGTGGCACACCGGAAGTGGTCAGTGCCAGTGAAGCAGGCCTGCTTATCAAGGAAAGATCAGCGAAAGGTATCAGCCAGGCTGTTGCGCATTTGCTCAGCAATTATCCGGATAGAAAGTTGACCCGTGCTTATGCAGAGGCTTTCAGCTGGGATGAGACATCGCAAGGACAATTGTCCTTGTTTGGACAGATCAAGGCGGCGTAGGCCGGATTGTAGTGTGTATGCTAGAGTTACGCTGAACCAATAATAATGGAATATTCCAGAAGCTCTCAGCATGATCATTGATACAGCCATTGTGGTAAGGGACATACTTTTGTCCAGTATGGCCTGGTCACTGCTGGTCAGTATTTTTCTGGTATATCGCTCTCTGGTGAATTTCACGCGGACAGGTCCACGCATCCGCGATGAAATAGCGCAACACTTTGCTGGTTTTGCCCGGCTGGCATTTCTGAGGCTGGTGTTCTGGGTTTTTGCTATCAGCCTGTTTATTTCATTACCCGGCGCCATTCTGTACTCCATGCTGTGTATGGCCTTTTCAAAAGCTCCGGTAGTCGCCGGATATTTCGCCGGCGCCGTCGTCAGTTTTGCGCTGATTGTTTTTTATTTGTTCAGTTGGCAATTACTGCATATACCGGGCAGTTTGCAGGCATCTGCCCAGTTTCGCTTTTCTCGATTGCTACCCTATTGGAAAAGGTTACGCCCAGGCTACTTTGCCGTGATTTCCAGGTCCTTCTTTATTATGGTCCTGCTGTTGTTCATCGCCTGCATGAACGAACTCTCAAGTAATCAACAAACTGGTCTGTTTCTCGTTTACGTTGTGGCAGCGACTTTTTACCTGCTTTTTTATTGGGCATTCCTCCGACAGATACAGATCTCACCGGTACAAGCCGGTATGCCACGCAGTGCATCGAAAAATGTGATTATGTTGGGTACTGATACCCTCAGAACCGATCGCCTGGGGCTTGCTGGATATCCCAGGAATCTAACGCCATTTATCGATCAACTCGCGAAAAAAGGCGTATTCTTCAACAATTGTTATACGCCATTGGCGCGAACTGCGCCGGCTTTGGCTTCCATGTTCTCCGGCTTGTGGCCTCAGCACCATCGAATTCGCGACAACTATCCTGATACTGAACAGCTGCAATTGCCTGTTAAGACATTAATCGGATCACTCAATGATCAGGGTTATGAGACAGCTGCGGTGGCTGATTGGGCTGGCGCGGACCTCGGGAAGATTAATTTTGGTTTCAAAACGGTTGACGCACCCAATGATCAATGGAATCTCAAATACCTGATCAGGCAGGGGCCTGCAGAAATACGGCTGTTTTTATCATTGTTCACACATAATGATTTTGGTAAAAAATTTTTGCCAGAGATATTTTATCTGGCAGGTGTGCCATTGACACGACATCTTGGTCGGCAAACACGCAAGCTGTTGTCAGAGTATGCGCAAACCGGGGAGCCGTTTTTCCTGACCTTTTTTTCAGCAACCACGCATGTGCCATTTGGGTCTGATTACCCTTATTACACTCTGTTTACAGATCCTGAATACACGGGTGAATCACGTTTCACCATGACAAAGCTGGCGACGCCCGAGGAAATCATTGAAAAGCAGGAGTTGGGCAAAGAGGCTTATGATGTTGATCAAATCATAAATCTTTACGATGGTTGTGTGCGCCAGTTTGATGATGAGGTGAAAGGGATTGTCGGACACTTGCAGCAATGTGGCCTGCAGGAAAATACTATTATTGTCATTTACAGTGATCACGGCGCTGATTTTTTCGAAACTGGCTGCTGGGGGCAAGGTAACACCCTGTTTGGCAATGATCCAAGCAACAGGGTGCCGTTATTGATTATCGATCCTTCGAAAAAAGGAGGATTCAAGGTCAATCAGGTGACTCGTGTTGTTGATTTTTTACCGACGATGCAGCAACTCATGGGTATTGAGTCTTCTTCCGAATCTGACGGGGTCAGCCTGGTAGACCTTATGGAGCAGCCCGATAAACCCATGCGGTTGTCGGCATACCAGGAAACCGGTATGTGGCTTGGAAAAGTCCCGGGAATGCATCCCCAACAGATCACCTATCCCAATTTGATCGAACTGCTTGATATTAAGGACAAACAATCCGGTATGCTGACTATCAAGCCGGAATATTATCCAGTCATACTCAAAGCCAAAAATCGTTCGATAAGAAATGAACGCTGGAAATTGATTTATATTCCTACGCTCACTGGTGTTGAATACATGCTGTTTGATATGCAGGATGATCCGGGGTGTCTCAAGGATGTCCGGGAGAAAAATCCGGATGTATTCGACGAACTCAAGGCCAGGCTGGATGCATGGATTGATCTGGATGCTGGCTAGCATAGTTGGGCTTCAGACACTGGTAGATTGTCCGATAACACTTGTGTTACCCGAATATCCTGATGATTTGAACAGACCAATACCAGAAATCCGATGCAGTCATGAATAACAGCCAGTTGCGGAAAATTCTTTATGTGGAAAATGGTATCGGTTATGGCGGCGCTATTATTTGCCTCAGACATCTGGTAAGAAACCTCGATCGTAAGCGGTTTGAGCCAATGGTGGTGACGGGTCGTACCGGAGCCCAGTATCGGGAAATCGCCAATGAGGCACGCTGGAAGCACATTGCCGATCGGCATTTTGATGCGGCTGGCTGGAAAAGCAAGCTGGATACGGCAGCCTGGCCCAAGAAAATACCCGGCCTCGTTTTTTTGCTGAACCAGTTGGTTGCGCGCTGCGATGATCTGCTTAATTTCCTTCCGTTCTATTTATCATTTCTCTGGACAGCATGGCGCTTCAAACCGGACCTGATTCATGTAAATAATGAGCCATTATGTAATCGTGAGGCGCTCATGGTTGCTCGATTGCTGAAAATTCCCAGTGTCTGCCATGTGCGCGGAAACCTGCAATATTCTCACCTTACTGCATGGACCTTTGGACTACCGACACATTTTACACCGGTGTCTCTCTGGGTTGCACAAAACATGAAAAAACAGTTTCAGGTCCCTGATGAGAAAATGACCGTGATATACGATGGTCTTGAACTGGACGGGCTGGACCCTGCCATCAGCGGTGACTCGTTCAGGCGGGAATACCATTTGCAAAAGACTGATTTTGCAGTTGGTTTGGTCGGATTGTTGATTGCCTGGAAAGGGCAGGAAATTTTCCTTGACGCCGCCAGGATGCTTAAAGCCAAGATTCCTCATCTGAAAATGATGGTTGTTGGAGGCACGCCAGATGATTGTGCTGATTATGAAAAAATGCTCAGACAACGTGTCTCTGATGAGGGGCTGGAAGATTTGGTAGTGTTTACTGGCCACGTGACTGATATGCCGGTTGTTTACAACGGCCTGGATATCGTGGTGTCGGCTTCCACAAGCCCGGAACCGCTGGGTACAGTCGTGATTGAAAGCATGACTTTGGCAAGACCTTTGATTGGACCCAATCATGGTGGCGCAGCTGAAATGATGCAACATGAGGTAACGGGGCTCCTGTTCAGACCTGGCGATGCGCAGGACCTTGCTGACAAGATTCAGGAATTTTATGAGTCAGAAAAAAAGCGTATCAGCTATGGGCAAGCTGCGCGTAAACACGCACTGGAGACCTTTGCGGTCAGTCGGCATGTAACTGAGGTGCAGCAGGTTTATGACAACCTGTTGCATTCGACAGAATAAATTTTTACGGGAAAATCATTTTGAACCTCGGTGACTCAATCCGTCATGGCACCAAGTGGCTGTTTACAGGAAATCTTGCCAAGCGATTTCTTGAGTTTCTCATCGGCATTGCGCTTGCGCGTATAT
>JASFVP010000037.1:0-37211 GCA_050049775.1 Chromatiales bacterium | reverse complement strand
CATTCGACAGAATAAATTTTTACGGGAAAATCATTTTGAACCTCGGTGACTCAATCCGTCATGGCACCAAGTGGCTGTTTACAGGAAATCTTGCCAAGCGATTTCTTGAGTTTCTCATCGGCATTGTGCTTGCGCGTATATTGGTGCCGGAAGATTTTGGTCTGGTTGTCACCATACAGATTTTCACAGGTCTTGCTGGTTATATTTCTGGCGGTGGAATGGGGCAGGCCCTTATTCAGGCTAAAGCTGTTCAAGCCAAAGATTTCGAAGTGGTTTTCACAATTCAGTTATTCATCTGCATTTTGATTTATGCATTGTTTTATTTTATTTCACCATATTTTGCGCAATGGTTTGATCAACCAATTTACGAAAATTTGCTCAGGGTTTCGGCGCTGACATTTTTGATCAGGCCATTCAATAATATTCCGAGATCACGGTTACAACGTGAGATGAAATTCAAGGTAATAGCGATAGTTGAAGTGCTGAATATAATTTTTACCGGCGCAATAAGCATATATCTTGCATTACGTGGCTATGCTGTTTGGGCTCTAATTCTTGGTGGGTTAATCGGTGCCGTATTTACTGTAATTGTACTGACTATTGCTTCGCCATGGAGGCCGCGCCTGACTTATGACAGGGTTATTGCTGAAAAATTGGGTAGCTATGGCATAAAATCATCTGCGAATGAAATCATATTCTATATCAATAAGCAGGCAACGAATCTGATAGTGGGGCGCTTGTATGGCGCAGGTGCGCTCGGATTGTTTAACAAGGCTGAAAGTTTAAGTGCACTTCCAGTAACCATAATAGCAGGTAGCGCCTACCAGACAGTATTCAGAGCTCTATCAAAAATTCAAGACAATATTGATCAATCCAAGTATGTGTATTTGCGTACTGTGACCCTTGTTTCAGTTTACACAATGCCGTTTTATGTTGGACTTTGGTGGTTGGCTGAGCCTTTTGTAGGAATTGTTTACGGTGAAAAATGGTTGCCTGCAGGAATTCTGTTGAAGGTATTGGCAGTAACAGGAATTTTCAAGTGTGTGATGAATCCTTCCGGCGCTGTGGCGGCGGCCCAAAACAGGCTTGGTACCGAGATGCGCATCCACCTCGAAACCCTGGTTTTACTGGTGAGCCTGGTATTTCTGGCGGCCTATTTTATAGGTATCGACGTTTTTGGCGTTGCGGTAATTTTTGTTATCTCAAAGGTGTATTTGGCATTCAGAATGGTTTCTCTAGCGAAAAATATATTGATGGTAAGCTGGATGGAGGTCTTTAGAACAGTTATGCCGTCGATATATCTCTCTGTACTTATGTATTTGTCGATGTTGGCTACATGGTATTCGATCGGACATTGGTCAGCTGAGAACATCTATATATATTTTTTTGTTATGGCTTCAGTTGGTGCTCTGGTATATGGGATTGGATTTTTGTGTTGCCCGATTAAGCAGCTGGAATCGGAGTCAAAGAGATGGAAAGGGAAACTGGGTTTTGGTCGGTTCTGTACCTGAATTTTTAATGAAGCCATATCTGGCTTAATTAATTTTGCACGGCTGAATGACGGGGGAGGCCAATGTATGTATATCAGTCTGTTCGATAGCAGTTATGTACGTGGCCGAAAGTAGTAATTTCATCATGATGGACTTTGCCTGTTCATTTGTCTGTGCTTTTAAAAGCTCAATAAAAAATGGTCTTCAAATATGATTAGTAATTTTTTCAGATATCTGGCTTCACTGCCGACAGTGTTGAGAAAAATAGCTGTGCTGCATCAGTTCAGTATCTTTCTGGATGAAGCTACTCCAGAGCAATTGCGAAAAAGCTTAAGGGCGTGGCGAGTGTACAAGAGAGAGCATGGTTACCTTAAGTCATTGGTGGAAAATCAGTGTCTGGACTCGGCTGGTGCACCAATACCCTGGTACTCATACGCTGCAATTGAACAGTTGAAGAAGTGGGATTTTACTGATTGTGATGTTCTGGAATATGGAAGTGGGAATTCAACGAAATGGTGGGCTGGAAATGCCAGGACGGTAACCAGCATCGAAAGTTCAAAAGAATGGTTTGAGAAAGTAAAGCAGGATAAGCCAGAGAACAGTGAGCTCATTTTGTCACCTATTGCTAATGATGGGTTTACTGAAGATGAGATCGGTCGGTATGTTGATGTTGTGGATACTCTGGGAAGTTTCGATGTGATCGTTGTTGATGGGTTTTCAAAAGCGGGAACCAGAAAACGATGTGTGGAGAAAGCATTGCCGCATTTAAGGCCGGGTGGTTTATTCATTGTAGATAATTCAGACTGGTTGCCAATTACCTGTAAACTGCTCCGCGACCAGGGGTATACTGAAATTGATTTTTCAGGGCTGGGGCCTCTTAATGCGCATGCTGAGACGACCTCATTGTTCTTTGCGGCAGACTTTAGAATCAAGCCAAATTCGCATACCCATCCTGGACATGCGATAGGGGGGCTTGATTTGCTATATGATGTTGAAATGTGACTCGTGAATTTCGGGATCTTGAATGAATGGCGCTATGGGCCTTCTTGCTGGATAGCGAAAATATATGGATGCCTCGATTTTTAATAGAGTAATCAGTTGTAGGTGCTGTGTGAGGGCGGAATTATTCAAACCTTGGCGATAATGTCAGTTTGATTTCAATTGATTTATCGACTATGTCCACGGAGGCGGGCTTGAGAATTCGATGTAAATTCCACGGTGGAGGTGAAGTGGAAAGTTTCCTTAAGGTCTTTTCCGGCTGAAATCCATGCTGTTTAATTCGTTTGCCTTCATCTTTGTCTTTCTTCCAGTTGCCCTGCTGGTGTTTTTCCTGATTGGTAATCGTGGACATTTTCGTATAGCCATTTCCTGGCTGGTCCTGGCCTCATTGTTTTTTTATGGCTATTGGAATCCGGCCTATCTTGGATTAATTATCGCGTCAATACTGGTCAATTATTCCCTCGGTGTATGGTTGTCCGACAGTAGTATTGTTGAAGCCGGACGCAAACTTATTATGATGCTCGGAGTGTCTCTGAATCTTGCCTTGTTAGGGTATTACAAATATTTCAATTTCTTCGTTGATACTGCAAATGAGGTTTTCGGATCAGGGCTTCAGGTGGAGGCAATTATTTTGCCTTTGGCCATATCATTTTTTACATTTCAACAGATTGCATATCTTGTGGATGCATGGAAGGGGGAGGCAAGAGAATATAATTTCTTGCATTATTGTCTTTTTGTCACGTTTTTTCCCCAGTTGATTGCAGGTCCGATCGTACATCATAAGGAGATGTTGCCGCAGTTCATGCGGGATAGTACTTATCGTGTTCGATATATCAATCTTGCTGTAGGTTTGTCTATTTTCCTGGTTGGTTTATTCAAAAAAGTCATTGTCGCTGACAATTTCGCGTTACTGGCTACGCCAGTATTTGATAGTGCTGAAAATGGTGAAGTGCTGCATTTTTTTGTCTCCGCTAAAGGCACCGTTGCGTACACATTTCAGCTGTATTTTGATTTTTCCGGATACTCGGATATGGCGATAGGACTGGCGAGGATGTTTGGCATACGCTTGCCCTTAAATTTCAATTCGCCATATCGTGCTGTGAATATCATCGATTTCTGGAGGCGTTGGCATATGACCTTGTCGCGTTTTCTACGCGACTATATTTATATTCCCCTTGGTGGGAACCGCAAGGGAAAGTTGCGCAGATACTTTAACCTGCTTGCGACTATGTTGCTCGGGGGGCTGTGGCATGGTGCTGGCTGGACTTTCGTATTCTGGGGAGTGCTGCATGGGCTGTACTTGGTGGCTAACCATGCATGGCATCGGATCTGGAAAAAACCTATCGGGCGGTGGTGGTCAGTCAGCATCGCGCGTCTGACAACGCTTTGCTTCGTTATGTTCGCCTGGATTTTTTTTCGTGCCGAAACATTTTCGGGTGCCAAAAACATACTGACCGGTTTGATGAATTTGCCTCATACGCTTGATGATAAGCTGGGTCCGGTTGCTGATATTCTTGTTCTCATGGGTTTTGAATTCACCGGGCCGGCATTTTCCCATGATGATGTTTCTGTCATTTATATGTTTCTGGTTATGCTTGCGGTTGTCTGGTTCTTGCCGAATACCCAGCAGTTGTTTGCTCGTTATCGGCCTGCCTATGGCTTTTCTGCAGCGAAGGAGGGTTGTGAGATACAGAAAAATTTCAACTGGCTATATTGGCGCCCGGTATTTATCTGGAGTGTTTTTATTGCTGCGCTCGGTAGTATGGCTTTATTGAATCTCTCCAGCGTTTCTGAATTTTTATATTTTCAGTTCTAATGCGATGAGCAAAAAAAAATATTCCAGACAGTATTTGATTGCTTTGGTTGTCTTGCTGGGCATTGTCTTTTTTGTGGTGTTTGCAGTTAATTCAGCAGTAGATCCACTATGGTATTTTTCTGGTAACAGGATAACAAAAAGGAATTATGCCTTCGATGAGCGGCTTGCCAAGATGAACCACTTCGTAAATGAGGCGAAAGCCTACGATTGTTACGTTTTCGGCAGCTCAAGAGCCACATTACTTAATGCCAGTAAGATTGCTGGGTACAATTGTTATAATTTTGCCTTTTCCGGGGGGCGAGTCGAAGAAATTGTTGCTTATGCCCGATATCTCCGAAACCGTTATGATCAGCCAAGATTGGTTATTATCGGCGTGGACGACTTTAATTTTTTTGCTCGATCCAACACGTCGAGCCTGCCAGTATTTATCCACCAGAATACCTCCCCCCCTGGTTGGCTGAAAAATTATCTGACTTATGATGCATTGAAATTCTCAATCAGAACCCTTACAGGTGATTCGCCTTTGCCGAGATACTATCGTGCGGATTTCAGCGCGGCCATTAAATCGGATGCTGGCCCGTACAAGCCGGAAATTAATGATATTGAGGAAGAGCGGAAGAAAGATATTGAGTTTAATGATGAATCAGTCGGGCAGTATGGTCGCTTGCGTGATCTTTTCCCTGATTCACGCCTTGTTTTTTATGTGCCGCCAGTGAGTGTATGGCGAATTACCAGACATTATGAGCAGGGGCAGCTCGATTTTTACCTCGATGCTCTTCATGAAATTTCACGTTTGGGATCAGGCTTCTATGATTTTTCAGTGCCTTCGGTCATTACCAGGGATGCTGGAAATACCTATGATGGCTCACATTACAGTCTTAAGGTCAATGAAATGATAGTGCAGAGCATCAATTCCGGAAATCCGTCTTTTGGTATACGGGTCGACGGTATGGACAAGGAAAATTATGTTCGGACATTTTATGCAGCACTCAGAGCTTCGATGATTGTTTCACCTGGCAATAATCCTCAAGAGAATAACTGAAACAAGCGGATATGGGCATTGTAGAGAGCTTCCTCAATGACCGAGAGATGATGATTCTCAGTGGCGAGCGGATAGTCGTTCTGGGCCAGCATGTCTCCCGCTAATGCCTCGAAGACGCGCACCTGCCTGTCGGACATTTTAGTGCGCCATTTTTCAGAATTATTTTTTTGCAATGGCTGTGTTAGCAGGCTGGTTTTACCAGAGCCATCGGATTTGCGAAAATTAATTACTGACTCGCTATACTCAATGTTCAAAAAATTACATAGTCGCTCAACATTTTTTTCGGGTTCTGCGAGCAGGTCCTCATAGCGCAATTCTATATAAATATCCGGATATTTCCTGCCGAATTCGACACCATGCTCAACATAGCGGTTCCATAGATATGCAGCATGGTAGGTATTGAAAATCTTCAGGTCCCATTTGCGTTCTAGCATGGAAAGGGCACAATCCCTCCCGTCACGAATAATATGTACAAACTGGGCGTCAGGAAACATCTCCAATAGAGTTTCCAGGTGCAGGATGTAGTAGGGAGTCTTGTCTCCCCAGCGTTGCTTGCCTTCGCCAGCAGCATTGGCTGACATGATGCCGTTGATGATCTGTGGAACGGTATGGAGCCCCTGCTTGTAAAGCAGGTCGGTGAATTCATCGACATTGAATTTGATGCCATGCAGTTCCTCATCAAAAAATGGTGCTTTTTGGCGATAGATGCTGCTCAGCAGGTTCTGTAGATTGTTTTTTTTTGAAAGATCACCAAATTCTTCGCGCCGCTGGTAAAACGGAATGAAGAAATGTGATTCACCAGTAGGCAGTGATATCTGGGGATGGGAGCGCAGCATATACTGTAATAATGTGGTGCCAGAGCGAGCGGCACCGACCAGGAAGATTGGGGCGTCAGACATGAGATTGCTTGGTTTCCAGTTTTGATTGGTTGTACAGTCCTTTCATATTGCCAATATGGTAGGAAAGATTCATGGCTTCCCGCATATATTCAGGGTGCCTGGTGACGAACAATTTTGCTGCCTTGACCAGTTTACCTGCGAGCTGGCTATACATGAAACGAGGTGCTCCGAAGATTGTATTCCCTTGTGGAACCCCTATTTCAAACATGCCTGCTTTTCTGCCAGCAATATAATGCAAACGAAGGAAATACCTGCGCTTTAGTTTTTCTTCGGGGATCAGGTGGACAATACTCATGTCCGGTTCATATCGCATAGTGGTTTTCTGTTTCAGTAAAACACGAAACATGATGCCGTCGGAACCACCACCGACACCTTTGCCGATACGGTTATAACGCGTGTCAAAACGCAGGCCGTTGTTAAACAGTCTGGTACGATAGGCGACATTGCCACTCCATACCGGCGTACTGCGATCAACAATGGCCAGCGGCGTGTCGCCGTGGTCAACCTGGCCAAGAAACGGCAACAGGCTGTCGGCCAGCCAGCCAGGACGTTTTTGTAGTTCAAGACGGATTTTTCCACCGACACAGTCAGCGTCGAAATCGCGCAGGCCGCGGCAAGCAGCGGCTAGCCAGTGTGGATCAGGCAGTTCATCGGCATCGATAAATGCCATGTAGCTACTGGCGAGGCTTTCTTCAATGGCGCGGTTGCGTGCATAGGGAATCCCCTGACGGGATTCCAGTACATAGCGTATCGGGGTTTTGATTCGGGTTTGCAATTGTTCGATGACCTGGCGAGTATCGTCAGTACTTTTATTATCAACAATCAGGATTTCGAAATTGACCGGGCTATCAAGCTGATCCAGGTTCTCAATGAGTTGTGGTATCAGGCTTGCACCATTGTAGGTGCAGATTGCTACGGTAAGAAATTCGGTTTGTGCCGTCATGATGTCTGGCGTTCCAGCCCGCGCACCAGTTGCCGGTACAGTGACAACGGCAACAGTGCTGGTAAGGCATACTTGAGGTCCTTGATACGGAAGAGTCGACTACCGAGCACTTTACGGAACAGGACATGGGCCGCCTCAAGGTCACGGTCCCAGTAGCTGGTGTAAGCGCGGTGCAACAGCTCGTCCATGAGAATCTGACGTACCCTGGTCTTGCCGAGCTGTTGGACTACTTCCGGATGGGTATCAAGGAAATGTTGCTGGATACGGGTATGGTTGATGGCGATACGCAGACGGTTTTTGGTGATCTGTTCACCTTCATGGTGGTGGTAATAAGCCAGCACTTCAGGTGTCAGAACGATCTTGTGAAATGAAGCAATGTGCAGCCACAGGTTGTAATCCATGCTGGAGGACCACTGCTCGTCAAAACCACCGATGGCGTCAATTGCTGCTTTGCGCGTCAGCGCGGCATGAATCGGCCAGCGGCAGCCGCGTAGCATGATTTCTATTTTGTCCGGTGATTCATAATCCGGTGGAATAAAAGGTTTTCCACGGTTTTCTGCTACTCCCAGGTTCTGCCAACCGCAGTAAGTCAGGGCAGCGTCAGGGTTTCGGGATAAAGTGGTATAGAGCATTTCGAGGCATCCTGGATGCCAGGAGTCGTCAGCGTCGAGAAAAGCAATGTATTCACCGGTGGCCTTTCGCAGGCCATGGTTGCGAGCAGGGCCTGCCCCGCGGTTTTCCTGTGAGAAGTATTGCAATCCCGGATATTGACTGGCCAGATGGTCAAGCACCTGTAAAGAATCGTCTTTTGAACCATCGTCTACCACAATGAGTTCAATGTCCTGAAAAGTCTGCTCGAAGACGCTTTGAACTGCACTGGAAATGCGTTCTGCCTCGTTGTAGCAGGGCATGATGACGGAGATGGCTGGTGAGTTCTTCATTGCTGGCTAGGGTATTAACCGGTCAGTTTGCTGGCAAGCCGGGAAGTATAATATCGGGCCATTTTTTTCCAGGATACATCATTGTCGGCAAATACCAGTTTGCGCGCCAGTGTGCTGACGGAATCACCGTCAAATATGGTCACCCGACGTAGCTGTAGCATGCTCTCCGAGTGGGCTTGGTGACCGGATCTGGTGGAGCAGGCAAATGTATATCCCGACTTTTCAGCAGCTTGCAGAGAATCCGTGTTGTAGCGCCCGAAAGGATAGGCGAGGCTTGTTACAGGTTGGTCGACAATGTCCTCAAGCTGTTCACGTGAACGTTGCAGTTCTTTGAGTTGCTCAGTGTATGCCAAACTTGTCAGGTCCGGGTGGCTGCAAGTATGAGAGCCGATTTCCATGCCATTGCTGGTCATTTCGGCCAGGTGTTCCTCGGTAAGCATGCGCATCTCGTCGAATTCGCCCATCCAGTGAGCATGGCTTCCGATTACGTTGGTTGTGATAAACCAGGTGGCTCGCATGTTGTGTTCCATGAGAGGCAGATAAGCATTTTCGAAATTATCAAGATAGCCATCGTCGAAGGTGATCATGATGGTTTTTGGCTGTAGAAGATCAGGGGTGGCCAGATCACGAATACAGGCACTGTGCCAACCGTTCTGTTTCAGATGGCGGATGTGTTGCTTGAACAGTCTGGACTGAATGGAATAGGAGCTGGCCGGTTTCTGGTCTGGGGTACCATGGTACATCAGTATAACGAGTTGGCGCTTCGTGCTCATTGCGAATTTGGCTCGGTATCAGGTTCCGTGCGTTAAAGCCGGATAATTCAAAAAAGGGTCAGCAGTTACAAAAAATGACATTATAATTTATTGAATTATAATTGAATGCGGCTGGTTTTTCGTTGTAAATCTGCCTGCTTGCAAAAATTTGACAGACAGGGTTTCCTACAAGTATGCGTAAAAAAATAGTTTTATTCTGCCTAATGCTGTGTGTGCTGAGTCCACGTGCTTTTGCGCTTTTCCCCAAGACTGATAATGACATGAGGCAGTTACCGCCTTTCTGTCAGGCAAGAATGTCACAACAGGAGACACCGGAAAAAGCCAAATGGAAGAAGCGGTTGGGAACTGATTTTTCGCATATCCACCATCTATGCGCCGGTATTTTTACCTACAAATACGCAATCAATACAGCTACGTTGACGGCTTCGCAGCGGGAATTTCATTTAAGAAAGGCAATCGGTGAAACCAGTTATCTAATCAAGCATGCCAGGAAAGATTTTGTGCTTATGCCACTGGTTTATACCACACAGGCGAAAGCTTTTATTGGATTGAAAGAATACAATGAGGCCATTGCGCACCTTAATAAAGCAATTGACGCTAACCCGAAATATATTTCACCGTACATTATCCTGTCGGACCTCTATTTCAATCAGGGCAATTTTCAGGAGGCTGCAAACGCACTGGAGCGGGGGTTGGCTGTCAAGCCAGATTCAACTCACTTAAAGGTTCGTTATAAAAAAGCCTTGGAAGCACGCAAATTAGAGGGAGAGGTTGCAAAGCAGCCCTCAGATGCCGGAGAACCCGGGCAAACAGGCGGGGAGACTTCATTGTCAGATGGCGCTACTCCTGATAAAGCAGTAACTACGGAAGAAAAAGCCGAATAGGCTGTCAGCTCACGTATCGAGATTGAGGCCCTGTGTTTTCCATGGGTCGAGCTCCGGGTAAAAAGGAAGCTCGAAACTTTCCATAATTTCGCGGATGCGACACTCGGTTGCCGTGTCGATTTTGCCCTGCCATTTGTCGATTTCTCTTTTTGAGTCCCTGGGTTTGCCATAACCCGGACCTGGCTTGGTCTGTCGAGTAAGAAACTCTTGCATGGCGGGAGTTGCCTGTAGTCCGAATTTTTCCGCAAGTGCCTTGATTCTGGCGTAGGCATCGGCGCAAAACCACTCATGTTCCGATAAGAACCAGTTGTGTGGCTGTGTTTGCGTCTGGATTTTGGTCACGGCACTCCAGAATGTGGCAGCATTGCTCCAGAAATCTCCATTTTTTTCCATCAGATTTCGCATTGGCGCTAACGGACCATCCATAAGCCTTTCCTGGCTTGTCAGGCTACGCAGGGCATACTCGGGATCCCAATGGCGCTGTTGCCAGCTCAGGAATAACGGTATCGGGTGCCTGATAATCTGGATCAGTTCAATTTCTGGAAAATTGGCATGCAGCCATTGTAAAGCGAGCGGAATTTTAACGAATTTAACCAGGACAGTCTTGCGCGCCGGGCGTAACAGAATATCGGACCAGGACATTTCTGCCATGGAATAGTGTGTGTTGATTTTGCCGCGAAACGCGTCTGCAATGAATTTAACTAAAAATTCATCCTGGTCGTCTGCCGTTAGGTATTTGTAGCGATAGGAGGCATCCAGCTCATGATCTGGCTCGAAGTAGTAGGTCACTCCCTGTGAAAGGGATAGCGCCTTAGCCAGCCATGAAGTGCCGGATCTCGGCAGGCCCATTACAGCGATGTGCTTGCTGTTTGAAGGAGCGCTAGGCAAGGAGCTTGACAGAGCTTTCCGAAGTATCGGACGAATAGTGTGCGGATAGATCGACATACAGGATAACCGTAGTTCGGGCCATTTTTCTATTGCTGGATTATACTATTATTCCATTTGCCTGTATTTATGTGCGGTCAGTTCCGGGCTGTAGTGGTATCAATTTCGTTCTGGGCAAATCATTTTACGCATTAGAGGATGGATAATGCGCGATATTGTTGTACTTATCTTTCTGGGGGTCTGCATTCTGATGTCCCTGAAAAAAGCCTGGTATGGCGTAATTGCCCTTGCTATTTTTAGCTATCTGAATCCGCATGCGTATGCTTGGGGTTTCGTGCGCACTTTGCCGGCATATCAGATACTGTTTCTCGTAGTTGCCGCGAAAGCATTCATGGCAGATAAGTCTGAGAAGCAGTCATTACCCAACGACTGGCGTATCCCCGCATTCATCGCGCTCTGGGTCTGGTTTTTTATTACTTCAACTCAAGCTTATTTTCCTGGCGCGGCATGGGAGAGGTTCTGGTTTGTTAGCAAGATTTATATACCTTTTATATTTACGCTCATTTTGATCAATACTCGCGAAAAGCTTTTTTATCTGATCGCAACGATTGCCGCATCGATTGGAATTGTTGCATTCAAAGGTGGGTTTTTTGCAATATTGAGTGGCTTTGGTCATCGTGTCTACGGGCCCCCAGCAACTCAGTTTTATGAGAATAATGCGTTTGCGGTTGCGGTATTGATTAATATTCCACTGGTCCTGTTGGTTGCAAAAAACCTCAAACACCGTTTTGCCAAATTTATCCCGTTGACATTACCCTTTATGTTTGCCAGCTCACTGTCGTCGTGGTCACGAGGTGCCTTGTTGACCCTGGTTGTGCTGACCCTGATGCTGCTCTGGCATAGCAAAAGAAAATGGCTTGTTTTGCCGCTTATGATTGTTGGTGTGCTCTTGGTTGTTCCACAGCTTCCGGAAGAATGGTTTGGTCGCATGCATACACTTGAAACATATCAAGAGGATGAATCCGCAATGAGTCGGATAAGGACATGGCGTGATGGCTGGAATCACACATTGAACCATCCGATTTTCGGTGCTGGTTTTGAGGGTTGGCGTTATGTCACAGAACGTGACTGGCACAGTTCTTACGTGGAAATGTTTTCCGAGCATGGATTTCTTGCCTTCGGTATCTGGCTATCGATGATACTGGGAACGCTTTGGAGTCTGACAAAACTGCCGAGACAGACAAAGGGGATTGAAGGTTTGGAATGGGTTCGGGATTATTCGTACGCCATAAGAATGTCACTAATCTGTTATATGGTTGGCACAGCTTTTCTTGGGCTCTCATACTGGGACCTGCTTTATCATCTGATATTTATTGCGGTTCTGATCAAGAAATTTGCTATGGATGCGCTGAATTCGCAGACCCCAAAAGTAGCATTTAATTCACAAAATATCTGAAAGCTGGTGCTTGGGTCGATTGTTCGGTTAGACTAACCCGACTGAATTAGTATTTGCTAATTGATGCGAGCTGGATATGAAACTGATTGTGCAAATTCCCTGTTTCAACGAGGAGCAGACACTACCGCAAACCTATGCGGATATTCCCAAGCAAATTGACGGCTTTGATGAAGTCGAAGTGCTTATCATTGATGATGGCAGCTCCGACAGAACAATTGAAGTGGCAAGGGAGATTGGTGTTAATCACATTGTCATTAACAAAAAAAACCTTGGTTTGGCAAAAAGCTTTCGGCGCGGTATAGAAGAATGTCTGCGCCAGGGCGCTGATGCCATTGTCAATACAGATGGTGATAACCAGTATGCTGGCTGGGATATTCCCAAGCTGGTAAAGCCGGTATTAGACGGGCAGGCGGATATTGTTATCGGGGACCGCCAGACTGACAAGATTGCTCATTTTTCCCGCGGTAAAAAATTCATGCAATGGTTCGGTAGTGGCGTTGTTCGAAAGCTTGCGGGTATCTGGGTGCCGGATACGGTCAGTGGTTTTCGGGCAATCTCTCGTGAGGCGGCTATTCGGCTGAATGTGCTGTCGTCATTCAGCTATACCATTGAGATGGTCATCCAGGCTGGAAAGCGTGAAATGAATATCCTTTCGGTTCCGGTCGAGACCAATGAAAAAACACGTGAATCGCGCCTGTTTAAAAGCATTCCGAGCTTTATATCAAGGCAGTTAACAACCATTGTGCGGATGTACTCAATGTACTCACCGCTCAAGGTGTTTTTTATCATTGGTTCAGTGTTAACCGTCGCGGGTATACTCCCGATTTTTCGTTTTTTGTTTTTCTACTTTACGTCCGGTGGTGCTGGCCATTTGCAGTCGTTGGTGCTGGGTGGCGTATTGGTCATGATGGGCTTTGTCACTTATCTCATTGGTCTGTTGGCGGATCTTATTTCGTTCAACCGGCAACTATCCGAATTGACCCTTGAGCGCGTCAGGCGGCTTGAGCTGGATCAACTCAAAGCCGGGAAAGATCAGGTCTGAACATAGGCAAGGCAGTGAGCCATGAAAGTGTTGTTCGATATGGTGCATCCTGCAGATGTGCATTTTTTTAAACATGCCATTAGCTCCCTACAGGCGACAGGCCATGAGGTAATCGTAGCCAGTCGCGAGAAGGATGTTACTCTGGATCTGCTTGATCAATATGAAATCAGCCATTACCCGATTACGCGGAAAGGTCAGGGGGCACTAGGGCTGTTTTGGGAGCTGATAGTCCGAGACGTAAAGTTGTTATGGCTTTCGTTGAAGTTCCGTCCTGACGTTTATCTTGGCAACAACAGCCCCTGCAGTTCACATGTCGCGTGGTTGTTGCGTAAGCCTTCGTTGGTATTTGACGATACCGAAATCCATCGGCATAACCGCCGTCTGTATTATCCATTTGTTTCTGAAGTGCATACTCCGGCATGTTTCCGCGATGACATTGGTTCGAAACAACTTCGATTTAACAGCTACCATGCGCTCGCTTATTTGCATCCGGATCACTTTGTGCCGGACAAGAGTGTACTGGCCAGAAATGGCATCGATGTATCTGAGCCATATGTCCTGGTTAGATTCGTAAGCTGGGGCGCTATGCATGACATCGGGCTGCAGCAATTGTCAGCTACTCAGAAAAAAGACCTCGTTGAAGAGATGGCTAGATATGCGAAGGTTTACATCAGTGCGGAATCAGAGCTTGAAGATGAGTTGAAAAAATATCAGGTCAATGTGCCCGTGGAGGATGTGCATCATTTGCTTGCCTATGCTGATCTGGTGGTAGGGGAGAGTGCGACCATGTGTTGTGAGGCTTCGGTGCTGGGAACTTTTTCGATCTATATTGATGAAAAGGGCCGCGGATATACTGATGAGTTGGAAAAAGAATATCAGTTGTGTAAAAACTTCAAACCCGGTGAATATGATGACATCAGGCGAGAAGTTATCGGTTTCCTGGAAAACCGATCGGATTCACTTGAATCCGTGCGACAGGACTTTGATCGAATGATGGCTGACATGATCAATCTTTCTGACTATCAAATGGATCAAATCAATAGGCTGTATGCCGGTGGTTGAGCTGCCAAGCCGGAGTCTAATGCTGTGCGGAGTGCCACAATAAATTATCTTGAAATCGTGATAATTTGACTTTGGTGCTGAAAAGGAGATGTTGTTGTAATGATGCAAGGGAGGAAGGTGGCAATTCTTGGTAGTCGCGGTATTCCGGCAGAATTTGGTGGCTTTGAAACGTTTGCAGAGCAAATTGCAGTCCGGCTGGTTGAAAAGGGCTTTGATGTAACCGTTTTTTGTGAAGATTCACAAAGCTACAAAGAGTCGGAATACAAAGGCGTCAGGCTTGTCTATGTGAAAACGCCCCATGTCATAGGGCTGCGCTCGGTGTGGTTTGATCTGGTCAGTATTCTCAGGACACTGCGTGGCTACGATGTGGTCTATATGCTCGGCTATCACGCGGCATTCGCGTTTATTCTTCCATGGCTTTTTAGAACGAATCTCTGGGTCAACATGGATGGTCTGGAATGGAAGAGAGACAAATGGTCACCATTTGCGAAACGCTATCTGAAAATAATGGAGTGGATGGCATCTCAATTCGCGCACAGGCTGGTGGCTGATGCCCAGGGAATAGCTGACTATCTGCATCAGGCTTATGGTGTAGGGTCAAAAACGGTGATGATTCCTTATGGGGCTTATCCAGCTGAGAGTGTCCCGGATGAACGCCCGGTCAGGGAAATGGGGTTTGATCCAGATCAATATTATCTGGTGGTTTGCCGGCTGGAGCCTGAAAATCATGTTCTTGAAATAATCGAAGGCTTTGTTGCCTCCGGTATGGACGGCCCTCTTGTCGTCGTCGGGGATGATAAAAGTGGTACTGACTATGTCCGGGATTTGAAAGCTGTGGCATCACCGAACGTAAAATTTGTAGGCACAATATTTGATCAGGAGAAACTGACTTCACTTCGATATCATAGTCGAGCCTACCTACATGGACACAGTGTCGGCGGTACAAACCCTTCTTTACTTGAAGCCATGGCCTGTCGGAACCTGGTTATTGCACATGACAATGTTTTTAATCGCGAAGTCACAAGTGAGAACGCCCTGTTTTTCACTTCGAGTGCGGATGTTAAGCGGTGTTTGATGCTGGAAAGTGATCGAGAGATGGTTGAAAGAATGCGATCCGCAGTTTTTGAAAAAGTTGTAAGTCTGTATGACTGGGATAGGATTGTAGAAATTTATGAATCCAACATTATTCAGTGATCTAGCCGAAGTGGAGGGGCTTGCCGGATCTGGCCAGTCCCGAAAAATTCTTTTTGTTTCGCACTCCTGTCTATCTTATGGCGCTGAGCGATCTCTGGAGGCGCTGGTGATTGCGTTGGATAGCTCAAGCATGTTTCAGCCGACAGTGCTTCTCCCGTGTAAAAATGGTTACCTCTATAAAACATTAACTGATCAGGGAATACCTGTCATCGTTTATCCGTATTTTGATTGGATATCATCAAAACGGAAGTATGTATTTGGCATTGCCGGTTTTTTGGTGAATTATCTTGGTGCAAGGCTGTTGGCAAACAAACTCAAATGTGATGGGTTTGAATTGGTTTATTCAAATTCACTTGCAACCCAGTTTGGCACATTGCTGGCAATGAAACTTAACCGTCCACACATTTGGCATATCCGTGAATTTATCTGTGAAGATTTAGATAAAAAATTTGCTCCAGGAATTCGATACGTAAAAGAAATAGTAGAAAAATCGACTGCTCATATTATTTATAATTCGAAAGCTGTGAGTAATAAATTTTCAAAGTTGTTTTCCGGAGTCGATTCTTCAGTGATATATAACGGCTTTTCTTTCGGTGACTATGAATCATTTACGGACAGATATGCAAAGCGTGTAGGCAATAAAAGTGATATAGGTCTAGTCATTGTTGGGAATGTTCGATATGAAAAAGGCCAGCATTACGTAATCAGATGTGTGCATGAATTAAGAAATCGAGGATTGAAAGTTTTTTTGAAAATAGTTGGCAAAGGGAAATCTGAATATATAGGTAAATTAAAAAAGGAATGCGGCACTCTGGGGGTTTCTGAGTATGTTGAGTTTGTTGGTGGAGTTGACAACCCGCTGAAATATTTTGAGGAAGCGGCAGTTTCAATAGTGGCTTCTAGTAACGAGGCTTTTGGTCGTGTTGTAGTAGAGTCCTGCTCGGTTGGTTGTCCGGTAGTGGTTTCAGATAGTGGTGGTCTGATGGAAATTATAAGACATGGTGAGACGGGTTTGGTATTTGAAAGTGGTAATGTTGCTCAGATGGCAAATTGTGTTGAGCAGTTGATAAATGATCGGTCTGCTTATAATAAAATTTCGCTCAACTCTGCTGAGGAAGTCAGGGAAAAATTCAACTTGTCGGAATATGAAAAGGGCATTTCCTTCGTGATTGAAGATGTTCTTCGGCGTTTTGTATCTACTGATATGGTGGGTTGCTGTTAATTTTGCTTCGATAGTGGGCATTGATTAGTTAATTATCAGTAATTGTATGGTCGCAATGCTCCTGGTCTATTTGCATGAAACAAGTTGAAAAAAAACACTATGAAGTGGATTATGAGTCAAAACGGCGTTTTGCCAGTTACTGGCATCAAATAGATGAGACTTTAAGGACCAATCCAAGTAGTCTGTTAGAGATCGGCAAAGGTAGCGGTTTTTTTTCGTCGTATATAAAAAATAATGGTCTTGATATTACGACTCTGGATATTGCCGCCGACTTAAAGCCTGATATTGTTGCTAGTGTTCTCTCTATGCCGCTTCCTGCTTCCGTGTTTGATACGGTGGTTTGCTGCCAGGTGCTGGAGCACCTGCCTTTTGATGATTTTTTGCCGGCATTAAAGGAAATTAGGCGCGTTGCCAGGAATTATGTTGTCATTTCACTGCCACAGAAAGAGCCGGGTTGGTACTACGCATTTCATATTCCCGTATACGGTCGCGTCGAATTCATGTTGGAGATTCCTTCGCCGATAAAGAATGAGCATGTTTTTAATGGCGAACATTACTGGGAGATTGGCAAAAGGGGTTATCCTTTGAGGCGTATAACTGATGAAATGAAAAAAGCATCGTTTAAATTACACAGGACATTTCGAGTTCCGGAAAATTCTTATCACCGCTTCTTTGTTCTGGAAGTCTGAAGCTGGAAATTCGCAGTTCTTCATGAGCGCCTGTTACCCAGCTCTGAGGAAGGGGGAATAAGCATGTCGCGTGCTGGTATAAAGTCAATTGCGAAAAACGCAGCTTATCTCTCAGTAGCAAAGGCGGTTGCAAGCTTTTCCCGTGTTATATATGCAATTGCACTGGCCAAGTTTTTGGGGCCAGAGCTCTACGGTATGTTCAATCTGGGTATGTCGTGGTATCTGCTTTTTTTGCCAATCAGTATGTTGGGTCTCGATTCGATTTTGATTCGGGAGGTTGGCAGAGATAGGAGTAGCGCATCAACTCTCATCGGTCATGCATTGGCGTTGCGTGGTCTTTCTGGTTTTCTGACTTCGCTGATCTGCTTTTTACTGGGTTTTTTTCTAGAGACCAATTCTACTGCAAAGCTGCTTCTTTTTATTTTTTCACTTGCGTTATTTGGCAGAAGTCTGTCCTTTTGGGTGTATGCCATTTTCAAAGCATACGAACAATCTGTACATGTTTTCAGGCAGGAAACCTCTTTTCGTTTATTGGAAGTTTTGCTTGGATTGGCATTGTTGTTGTCGGGTGGCGGGTTGATTGGGATTGCTCTGGTTCACGCCTCAATCTGGTTGGTTCAGGGGCTCCTTGGATTGTATTTTGTGCGTAAACATATTGTTCGGGTCATGCCGACTTGGGACAGACCGGCAATACTGCATTTGCTCAAGCAGGGACTGCCTTTTGTGATATCGGCTTTTCTGGTTGCCTGGGTGATGCAGGGGGGGACTTTAGTGTACCGCGGTCTTGAGGGTTACACGGCTGAATTGGGTATGTTTGCCCTGGCGATGCAGGCGTTGCTAATTCTGGGTGGTATTGTTGCAGAATTGAGCGCTGCGGCTCTCCCGGTATTGAGTCGGTCGGTAGGGCGTGACGATGGAAAAAGTGGTTTTTATATCGATGTGATTTTGCGCAGCGGTTTCCTTCTTGGCGGTGTTCTAACGATTAGTGGAATTGCGCTGGGGCCATTGATTGTCGACTGGATATTCGGTGTTCAATATCAGCAGGTGGCAGTTTTGTTGCCCTGGACCTTGTTCTGGGTTGTGGCTTATTTTTTTATGACGAATCTGAACAGTGTCATAATTGCAATAGGTAATTATGGCTGGATTGCCTGGGTGAATCTGGTTGGGGCAATTGCGTTCACGCTCGTGGTCTTCCCGCTACATTATTACTTTGGCATTCTTGGGGTTGTATGGGCAACCGGTATAGGTTTGTTTGCTGTGAATGTGTCACAGCTTTATTTAGTTCGGCGATATTATCGAATTGACTTTGACCGCGCCGTCCTCAGGCCAATTGGTGTGGTTATGGGGGGGATATTGCTGAGTGCCAATCTGTCCGGGATGAATGACTGGGGTGTGTTGTTATTTGGTCTCCTGGTGTTGGTACTGGCAACGCTGGTAACTGGTGTGATCCGAAAAGCGGAAATACAACATATCCTTGGATTCATCGGTAAGTAGTACTGATTTTGATATGGCTATGAATTGAATGGTGAGCGAAAGTGATGCTTGAAAGAAAAGTTTTTCTATACTGGGCTTTTGTTCTGTTGCCATTGCTGTTAGTGGGGCATGCAATTTTTTTTGTGGGGTTTATCGCTTCGGATGATGCGCTTTACGTCAATCAGGTAAACCAGTACCTGTCAGGTGATTTATCGCCACCAGAAACACATTGGGGATTTCGCTACACGGTTGTGGTTCCATTATTGATCGTGGCCAAGATCTTTGGCCTGTCTGAGTTTTCCCTCTCTGTATTTTCGTTAATATATATAATCATTCTACTGGTGCTGTTCGGTGCCTTTGTGAGTAGGGAAATAGGCAACAAGCCTGCAATGTATGCGGGGTTGCTGCTGGTGAGTATGCCGCTGGTAGTTGTGCAATCATCTATCCTGAATATCGATTTTCCCGAGGCGTTGTTTCTTTTTGCCAGCATGATCTCTTTTTATTATGCGAATGAGGCGCGGGAGAAATCATTATCTTTGTTTTTTTTGGCTGGGGTCTTGTTGGGTCTGGCCATGTTATCTAGGGAGACAGCCTACGGGTTTTTGTTGATTCTTGCGCTGTACTTCCTGTTTGGTGGTTATCGACACTGGAAATATTACCTGGCCGGTTTGTTAGGTGTGTTCTCGATCGTTTGCCTTGAATGGCTATATTATCTACTGAGCGGAGAAAGCGTGCTATACCGCTATTTCACGATTGCACATAGCCATGGCACGGTGGGTATTAAATCCGGTGATTTTACGGCCGGATCAGGCAATATTTCAGATAGTCGTTTGTTTGCTCCATGGCTTGCTCTGCTGGTTAATCAGGAATTCGCCCTGTTGTTCTGGGTAGGGGCAGCCGCTGTCTTTTATCTTCTTAAGCAGAAGCTTTGGGGAAATTACTGTTTTTTGAATTACCTGGCGGTTTTTTTCGTTGTTTATTTCTTGTGGATTTCCTATTCAGGTGCAATTCGACCGTTGCCACGCTACTACACATTTCTGGCAATTTTAATGACCATCCCGATTGGCATTGTGCTGTCCCACTTGAAAAGTCATCTATTAAAAGTGCTTCTGATACTACTGATCCTGGGAACAAGTTTTGGTGCCATGAGTGTTGAAAATCTGTATCCGAGGTTTGCAGCACGTACGATTGCTGAATATGCCATGCGGGTAGACGAGTTGGTTGTTACCGATCCGGACAGCTCAAGAAAAGCGAAGGGGCATGTGCAGTTTTTCAAAGGAAATACCCATTTGGTCAGCGATGAAATTCCTCAAAACCAGGCTTTCCTGTATGCGCGGGTGAAGGGCGTTTCGGTTGATCCAGGACTACGGCCATACCTGAATATTGAAAATCGGAAAACCTCATTTGACCCGCCAAAACTACTGGTTGGCAAGATCCTGGATCTGTCAGGTCTGGCGACTTTGCTTCCTCATGGGCTGTATCAATATCTGGCAATCCGAAATCCTGGTGTAATTGTGTACCGCATCCCGGCACTGGATTAAGGTAAATTGGGCGAATGTGTGCGATGTGATGTTGTCCGAATACATCTGTTAGACTTGACAGTAGACTCCGGTTTTTGGATATCTGGAAAATATCATCCTGTCGAACTGTATGAATGACAAATTGCTGACAATCGTGATTTGTACGCACAATCGTGCGGAATTGCTGATGCAGGTCATTGATTCTCTGAATCATGTGAGGCGTCCGGAGGGCTACGATATTTCGTTGTTGGTTATTCCGAATGCCTGCACGGATGAGACGGTCAGCATGTTACAGCAGTACCTCCAGCGGCGTCGCACTGATGAATTGGCGCTTCGGTACGAGGAAGAGCTGCAGGCAGGGAAGTCCTTTGCGCTGAACCACGCAATCGGCATGTTACAAAGCGGTTTTCTATGTTTTGTTGATGATGACCATCGGGTTGATACTGGCTACTTTGAGGCTGTCGTGTCCGGTCTCGAGCGACATTCCGATAGCAAAATTTTTTGTGGTCAGATTATTCCGGATTGGACTGGTGAAGAACCAGCCTGGGTACACGAACAGGGTGAGTACAAGATTTTCCCCTTGCCAGTACCACATTTTGAACTTGGTTCGGAAGAACGGGTTGTTGATCTGGGCTCGGCCTTGCCCGGAGGAGGGAACCTGGTGGTGCGCCGGTCGGTATTTGAGAGTGTTGGCCTGTTTTCAACCGAGCTCGGTCCACGAGGACATAATCTTGCCGGAAGTGAAGACAGCGATTTCGTCCGGCGAGCGTTGATGGATGGTTTCACCATTCATTATTTACCAGAGATGAAGCAGTATCATTATGTTGATACTGACCGATTACGTTTTTTCTATCTGGTGCGAAAAAGTTTCCAGCGAAATCGGACCATCACCAGGGTTAAGGAAGGCGGCAAAACTCCTCCTGTGTATTTGTGGCGGAGGCTTGTCGAAAGATTGTTTCTCATGCTGTTTTCCCTGACAGCATCTCGCCGCCGTTTTTACGCAATGCGTACGGCCGGTACCCTGGGGGAAATTGTCGGTTACCTGCAGCACAAGTCCTGACCTGGCTTATCGTGGCCGGGCTATTTATTTCTCATAAATCGATGGGCTAGTGGTTTAGGTAAAGATGCAATACACAGATAGGCTGCTGTCTTAAAGCTTTTTTGATTGGCCCAGCTGAGGTTCAATGCTTCGCGTGACTGCATCGGACTTTTGTGATGAAACTGCCAATAACCGAGGTCAAAACAGGCCTGGGCCAGGCTGGCCTGAGCTGACAATCCCTGCTGTTGCAACACTTCACCACATTTCTCTTTAAGGATAGACATGACCTGTACCAGGCCGGTCAGCATACCTTCGGTGGAATCCGTCGCATTGTTGTCGTGTCTGCGACGCAGCATCAGCACTTGTGGCAGGCAGCTGATTTCAGCAATGGCGGCGACCTGAGCCCAGAGCGCCAGGTCCTCACCAAAGCGAATATGCTCGGGAAACAGGCCGGCATCCAGTAGTACCTGTTTGCGTGCCAGCACCGTACCGGTCGGGATGAAGTTTTTCTGTACCAGCGAGGCGCAGGCGTCGGGAATCGGCTTGCCGCCAAGCATCTCGAACACGGCCAACTGACCATGATGCTGCAGCATCGATGCGGTCACAATATTCGAGTTGGCATCGGTTTCCGCCATGTCGCCGGCGATCAGTTGCAGTTGTGGGTATTTTGCCAGGCAGTCGAGCTGTAACTGCAACTTGTTGTCGGTCCATTGATCATCTGCATCCAGAAAAGCGATCCATTCGCTATTTGCCTGGCGGATGCCGTTGTTGCGTGCGGCCGCTGGTCCCTGGTTTTTCTCCTTGATGTAATGGACGTTGCCACCGAGTCGTTGAACTACCCCTTCGGTGTTGTCGACGGAGCCATCGTCAACAATGATGATCTCATCCACTGCCACATTTTGTCGACGGATGCTGTTAACGGCATCCGGCAGAAACGCGGCACTGTTATAGGCGGGAATGATAACGCTGATGCTCACCGACGGCATGTTGTTACGGTCTGGTAAGTCGTGCCATCAGCCAGGCGGGTACGATCAGGCCGCTAAAGGATGCAATCTGGCGGATTTTCTTATGGCGATACCACAATCGATAGAGGAATGGCGCCAGTTTTTGCCAGCCTTGTCGCAAATGAAGGCCGGGCCAGCGGCTCTTGTTCGCCGGGTTCTCCAGCTCTCCTCCATGTAACAGCCAGAGGCCAAGTTCTGGCGAGCTGACAAAGCGCAAATTGGGATAGTGCTGTTTGCAATGTTGGAGAATTTGCTGCAATCCGGTCAGGGAATCCTGGCATTCCTGTTCGCTGCGCGTGAAGTTGTAGCGATGAGTGGAAATGCTTGCCGGGCTGGCTTGCAGGACAGCGTGATCGATTTGCTTTATGCATTCGTCCGCGCCGCGCCCGTCCACCGGTTCATACATCGCGTTTCGAACCAGATAAATCTGGCCGCGCTGATTGCGATGTCCGGGGCGTGTCTCCGGCATATCCTGGATATAGCTGGCATCGGCGCGACGCCCTGGGCAACGGTAGCCGGCAGTTTGTATGACCTCTATATTCTGTTGCGCCCAGGCAATCTCGGTGTCATCCACCCACAGATAGCAAGGGGCGACGGTGCTCTGGCTGTGAAACCCGAAGGTGTCGGTGAACAAGCGCGTGGCTTGTTGCACCAGATCGAATTGTGTGTCGGCAGGGTGGGCCTTGGTCGGGAGGCTGGTGCCATCGACATAGTGTCCTTGCAGCGGCGAGTCGAGTGTTTCCCAGTCCCACCAGTTTTCTGTACTTGCAGCTTGCTCGATGCGGGCATCCTGGCTTTGGGTCAACTGCCACAGGCCGTCGCTGTGTAAATGCTCCAGGCCGTGTAATTGAGGCACGAATACACCCCGCGACATTTCATGCTGGAATGCTTCGAGCAGTTGCGGGAAGTCTTCGAGCAGACTGCGGCTGATCAGGCCATTTTCGGGATTATGACTGGATCGAAACAGGTCGGGTACGCGCAACACCATATTACCGGTCATCACTGCCGGCCGGCCGTTTGAATCGGTCGTGGCAGATAGCACGTCTCCGACTCGTTTCAGTCTTTCTGCATGAAAATCCCCACCGGGCCCCCAGTCATCGCTTTCAATCAACACGATCGCTTCTTTGAAATAAGGTTCCGACCAGGTTTTTTTAAGCAGTTTACTTTTGTACAGCCACAGGGCGAAGATGACCAACAGCCAGAACAGGGCGAGTAATACAGCAATTGTCGACAAGATTTCCAGCATGTTTGTCTAGACGTTGCAGTCGTAACCAAGGGTTTGCTGCATGGGACAGATCTGCTCGATGATGCTTTCAATCGCTTCAGGGTTGCGTTGCCGCCATTTTTCCAGTTTTGGTGCGCCACTGACCATACTGGTCGGGCGTTTGTTCAGCGTTGCGCATCGTTGGCGCAGTTCTTCGGTGAATGGTACGTCCAGTTTTTCAAACACCTCGGTGAACATTTCCACCGGCCGGGTGAAGAGGTCTTCGTAGTGCAGGTGGGTCCATTGATCCGGGGGGATCACGGCTTTGGCCTGCAGGCAATGCTGGTTTGCCTGGACCCATTGAAAAGCGCAAACCTCTTCGAGTGATGAGTGATTGTAGTCACGCCAGCCGGGGGGGTAGAACAGGCGCCACTGGTCGAATTTGCCATTTTCGATTGCGATTTCTTCTTCCGGCGCACCGAGATATTTATTCAGGCCAAAATTGCTGTCTTTGTTCCAGCTATCCATCATGGAGCTGATGTTGTCACGGCCATCGCGCTGGATGTAGACAAACTGGGCATTAGGGAATAATTCGTACAGATAGGTACCACGCAATGCGTTGATGCAGGTCTTGTCCAGAATGCGGCCGTGGCCCAGACGCCCAAAGGCATGAGCAAAAAACTGCTTGCGATGTCGTATACGGGCATCTTTGGCAAAAGCAGCATCCGAGTCCCAGTCATTGTGTTGCAGACCGTAGAGGCTGTCCCAGAAAGTCAGTAATTCATAGCCGAAAGTGAGGAAATTCGGTGCAGCCGAAATGGTCTCGTAAGTGACTGTCGTGCCGGAGCGTGAGCAACCCAGAATAAAAACCGGGTCTGGCATCTCCTTGCCAAACATATGCCAGTAGCGTTCGCGTGCCCGAATCAGTATGGCGTCGATATTTTTGGCGCGAATTTCGGGATCCAGCAATTTGCTGATTTTTTTTAGTTCAGGCATGACAAAATCGGAAAAACTCTATTGCCACAATGATAGTGTATTTGGGCGGACAAGGGCAGGGTGCGGTAAGTTTCAGTGAAGTATTCTGGAACGTGAAACCGTTTACTCAATCTGTCTTCAGATGTGCGACAATCGCAACCAGCTTGCTATTTGATTTAGGAACGAATCCTGTATGCGTGATCGAAAAGGCATCATACTGGCCGGCGGGTCGGGTACCCGCCTGTACCCGCTGACCATGGCGGTGAGCAAACAATTGATGCCAGTGTATGACAAACCGATGATTTATTATCCGTTGTCGGTGCTCATGTTGGCTGGCATTCGCGATATTCTGATTATTACCACCCCCGAAGACCAGGCGGCCTTCCAGCATTTGCTGAGAGATGGCAGTCAGTGGGGCATAAATCTCTCCTACGCGGTGCAACAACGGCCAGATGGTCTGGCCCAGGCTTTCATTCTCGGCGAGTCATTTATCGGAAGTGCCAATGTCACATTGGTGCTGGGTGATAATATTTTTTATGCCCAGGGGCTGTCTCGGCAACTGCAGCAATCTGCAGCGCAAGAGTCTGGTGCAGAAGTGTTCGGTTATCATGTTCAGGAGCCGCAACGCTATGGTGTGGTTGAGTTTGACAGTGATGGCAAGGTCCTGAGTATCGAGGAAAAGCCGGAAAGACCAAAATCCCAGTATGCGGTCACAGGCTTGTATTTTTATGATAACGATGTGGTTGAAATTGCCAAAACGATTCGTCCGTCACCACGAGGCGAGCTGGAAATTACAGATGTGAACAAGATTTATCTGCAGCAGGGAAAGCTCACCGTGCAGGTGCTCAGCCGTGGCACCGCCTGGCTGGATACCGGTACGCATGCCTCTTTGCTGGATGCCTCACACTTTATTCGCGTAATCGAAGAGCGCCAGGCTTTGAAGGTGGCCTGCCCCGAAGAAATTGCCTGGAGCAAAGGGTATATTTCTGATGAACAGTTATGCGAGATCGCTAAACCATTGCAGAAAAGCGGTTATGGTGACTACCTGCTACGCTTGCTAAAACGCGATACCTTATGAATTTCATTAAGCAGTCTATTTCGGATATCGTGCTCATTGAGCCGCGGGTATTCGGGGATGAACGTGGTTTCTTTATGGAAACCTGGAACCAACAGCAGTTTGCCGATGCGGGCGTAACAGCGCATTTTGTGCAGGATAATCACAGTATGTCGTCACATGGCATTCTGCGTGGCCTGCACTACCAGATCAAACAACCACAGGGCAAGCTGGTGCGCGTCACCGCTGGTGAGGTATTTGATGTGGCAGTGGATATTCGTCGCTCATCGCCAACCTTCGGTCAGCATGTAACAGCCCATTTGACCGCGGGCAATAAACAGATGCTATGGATTCCGCCCGGGTTTGCGCACGGTTTTTATGCCATGACGGACAAGGTCGAATTTCTTTACAAATGCACCGATTTTTATGCGCCGGAATATGAGCGCACGATCGCCTGGAATGATGCGCAACTGGGGATTGACTGGCCACTGGATGGGCGCAGCCCGGTTTTGTCAGCCAAGGACCAGGCTGGCGTGGCCTTTGCTGATGCGGAATATTTTGCATGAGCGAAGAGATGCGTATTCTGGTGACCGGTGCCGGTGGCCAACTGGCCACTGAACTGGAAAAAAGCCTGCCTGAAAACAAGACTGCCGAGTTCCTCTCGGTCGAGGAACTTGATATCACAGCGCCTGAAGATGTCGAAATGACCGTGTCCAGCTATGCGCCGGCCTGGATTGTCAATGCGGCCGCCTACACACAGGTAGATAAGGCTGAAGATGAGCCGGAACTGGCGCAATCGGTCAACGCCCAGGGAGTGGCCAACCTGGCGCAGGTAGCGAAGCAGTGCGGTGCACGCATGGTGCAAGTGTCCACCGATTATGTTTTCAACGGCCACAGTTCTGTGGCTTATCGGCCAGATGCAGAGCCCGATCCACTCAATGTATACGGTCGCAGCAAGTCCGACGGCGATCGCCAGGTGCTAGAGATTCTTGGCGACCACGCATTGTTGGTGCGCACTTCCTGGGTGTATTCAAGTGCTGGTAATAATTTTGTCAAAACCATTTTGCGGCTGTGTGCCGAGAAACCGCAGCTGACCATCGTGGCCGATCAGATCGGCACGCCAACCTGGGCCAAGGGCCTGGCCGAAATGATCTGGTCAGCAATTGACCGCCAGCAGTCCGGAATTTGCCACTGGACCGATAGCGGCGTCGCCAGCTGGTATGACTTCGCGGTGGCGATTCAGGACATCGGCCTGCAACTGGGGCTGCTGGACAAAAGCATAACGATAAGGCCAATCCCCTCCGAGGCTTTTCCGCAAAAGGCGCTTCGGCCTCGTTTCAGTGTGCTGGATATAGCTGACATCCATGAGCAATTGCAACTTGAGCCTATGCATTGGCGCCATGCGCTGGAAAAAATGATGCAGGAGATTGCTGATCATGGCTAATTTGCTGGTTACCGGAGCGGCCGGTTTTATCGGCGCCAACTTTGTACATTACTGGTTTGAACACCACCCGGGTGACCGGCTGGTTGCCCTGGACAAGCTGACCTATGCGGGTAACCGGGCCAATCTGGATGCGGTCACTGACCGGCCGGGTTTTGAATTCGTACACGGTAATATCGGTGATGAGCCTCTGGTGGTTGATCTGCTCAAACGGCATGACATCGATGTGCTGGTGCATTTTGCCGCCGAAAGCCATGTCGACCGTTCGATTGCCGGTCCGGATGCTTTCATTGAAACCAATATTGTCGGTACCCACAGTCTGCTCAAGGCTGCCAAACAGGTGTGGCTGGATGGAGGTGGCAAACCGCACCGTTTCCATCACGTTTCCACCGATGAGGTTTACGGCACGCTGGGGCCGAACGATGCACCGTTCAGCGAAACCACGCCGTATGCGCCCAACTCGCCGTATGCGGCAAGCAAGGCGGCTTCTGACCATCTGGTGCGCGCCTATCACGAAACTTACGGGCTGCAGGTGACGACCAGCAATTGTTCCAACAACTACGGTCCCTACCAGTTTCCGGAAAAGCTGATTCCGCTGGTCATGCTGAATATTCTGGCCGGTAAGAAACTGCCGATCTACGGCGATGGCAAGCAGATCCGCGACTGGTTGTATGTCGATGACCATGCGCGCGGCATTGATCTGGTGCTGCAAAAGGGTGCACTGGGGGAGACCTATAACATCGGCGGCAATAACGAATGGACCAATATCGACATCGTGCAACTGCTATGCGCCGAGATGGACAAACGCCTGGCGGAACATGAATCTTTGCGTCAACACTTCCCGGAGGCCCCGGCCAGTCAAGGCGGCCGGTCGGTCGAGCTGATTGAATACGTCAAGGACCGCGCCGGTCACGACCGGCGTTATGCCATTGATGCGACCAAAAGCCGTGGAGTGCTGGGTTATGAGCCGGCCTACAGTTTTGAAGCCGGCATCCAGAAAACCATTGACTGGTATCTGGACAACGAAAACTGGTGGCGTGCAGTGCAGGACGGCAGTTATCTGCAGTGGCTGCAATATCAGTACACACAACGCTGACGGGAATTTCCAAAGCCTGAAAAAAGAAAACCCCGGTCTGTCCGTGACCGGGGTTTGGTGTCGCTGAGCCTGGTTGGTTTTAGGCGTTCCTCCGTGATCTCGTCCCTGGTAGTACAGTTCCGTTTGATCCTAGAAGCGACACCTGAATTGTACGGAATCTGCAAACATTTATTTGTAGGATTTTTCTGAAATTGACATTTTCTTGATTTACTTCAAAAAATGCCCTGCGTCAGTTCTCGTGCATCTCCGGCCACACTGGTTCCGCCGGGTCAGGGATAAATTTCCGGTACAAAGGTCTGGTCTTCCAGCGGCGGCCGTACGTAACCGTCATGATGCACTCTTTTGGGTAATTCAATCGGCTCCGGCGTCAGGTCCTCATACGGGATCAGGCTGAGCAAATGAGCGATGCAGTTGAGACGTGCGTGTTTTTTGACTTCCGAATTGACCACATACCAGGGTGCCTGCTTGATGTCTGTGTGGGCAAACATTTCGTCCTTGGCCTTGGAATATTCAGCCCAGCGGGTCAGTGATTCCAGGTCCATCGGGCTGAGTTTCCAGCGCTTGTGGCCTTCCTTGAGTCGGCTGCGAAACCGTCGTTCCTGTTCCTCGTCCGAGACGGAAAACCAGTATTTGATCAAAATGATGCCGGAACGCACCAGCATGCGTTCGAATTCCGGGCAGGAGCGCAGGAATTCCTGGTGTTCCTCGTCGGTGCAAAAACCCATTACCCGTTCGACACCGGCGCGGTTGTACCAGCTGCGGTCGAACAACACGATTTCACCAGCGGCGGGCAGCTCCTGCACATAACGCTGGAAATACCATTGGTTTTTTTCTCTTTCGGTCGGGGCCGGCAGGGCGACAACACGACAGATGCGTGGATTGAGGTGCTGGGTAATGCGCTTGATCACGCCACCCTTGCCGGCAGCGTCGCGGCCTTCGAAGATCACCACCACCTTGAGTTTTTCCTGTTTGACCCATTCCTGCAGCTTGACCAGCTCCAGCTGAAGTTTGAACAGCTCCTTTTCGTAGATGTTGCTGAGAATGCGCCCGTTCTTTGTGGTCTTGAAATTTTTCTTTTTGGTTACTTCGCTCGCCATCGGGACTCCCTCCGAATTTCACATAAACGTTTATTTTAACGGAAAAAACGGCATCAACCGATTCATTTTGTTGAGGTGTATCAAAGTATTATTGTATATCAATATTAAAAAATCGAAGTCAGCATAAATAAAACTAAAAAGCCGATCTTCAGGCGCTGGGATATATTCTCCGCGCCATTGTGATGATGACATCAAGAAATCAACAGAGGAGAAAAGAATGGCTGAATTGTTTAGTGCTACCTGGATGAATGAATTGAAAGATGCCTGGAATGCGGAACCAGACGTGCGTGACAAACTGGCCGAGATTGGTTTTGACTCGGTGATCACCTGCGGTTTCAAGGATGAGGACAAGCCACGCGGCGTATTTATCGTCAAGCAGGGCGAGTGTGTTGAAGCCGGTGATTATGCTGGTCAGGCAATGGACTGGGACATGCGCGCCAGTCACAAGGACTGGATGAAATGGGTGGAAAAAGGCATCGGTATGACCGGTATGGGCACTGCATTTGCCATGGGTAAACTGAAGTTCAACAAGGGCGACTTCGCCAGCATGATCAAGGATCCACGTATGGCCGGACCATTCGTCAAAAGTTTTGGCTTGATGAATAAAATCGGTGCTGAATAAGGCGCATTAGCAGTTTATTAAAAAAGCTCTGGCCGCAAGGTCAGGGCTTTTTTTGTGGGTGTCTATTGCAGATTTGTCCGTTCAGACCGAGTATTTAGATGGTCTGAAAAGAAAAAACCCCGACCAATCCGTGGTCAGGGTTTTGTGTCGCTGAGCCTGGTTGTATCAATCTCCTTTTTTCACGCATCCTTGCGTAACGTTCATCCTGAGTCATCCTTAAGAAGCGACAATGAAAGTCTATGTCAGGTTGGGACTTTCGTATGTAGGAAAAATCTGAAAATTTTGTAGGAAATTTCCTACAGCAAGCACCGTCATAATTTCGGAAACAGGAGTGCAGCAGCCGTGATTGCATTGATCCAGCGGGTTTCCTCCGCCAGTGTCCATATCAAAGGGAAGAACATCGGCCAGATCGGTGTTGGCCTGCTGGCGTTGATCGGCATCGAACAGGACGACGATACAAGCCATGCCGACAAGCTGCTGCACAAACTGCTCAACTACCGGGTGTTTGAAGACGATACCGGTCGCATGAACCTGAGCCTGCAGGCAATAGCCGGTGGTTTGCTGCTGGTGCCCCAGTTCACGCTGGCGGCAGATACCAGCAAAGGCTTGCGTCCCGGTTTTTCGACAGCGGCGGCCCCGGCCGATGGTGAAAGGCTGTTCCATTACTTGCTACAGCAGGCGCAGGGCAGTTATCAGCATGTTAGCAGTGGCGTGTTTGGCGCCGATATGCAGGTCAGTCTGGTCAATGAAGGTCCCGCAACCTTCTGGCTGCAAAGTTAAAGGACCAGCAGCTTCCACAGACCCCCATCAGGAAAAGCCTAAACTTGCCACAACGCAGGCCGATAGCTTTGTCAATGAGATCAAAGCGATAACGATAAACAAGGACCTGTCGGCACATGTATACCAACCCGTTTGCCAGCCATGCCTATCTGGTGATTGATGACTTCGGCGATATGCGCAACATGCTCAAGGGCATCATGCGCATGCTCGGCGCCACGGATATCGATTCGGCTAGTAACGGTAAGGACGCGATTGCCGCGATGCAGCGAAAAAAATACGACGTTGTCCTGTGTGACTACAATCTCGGCGTCGGCAAGGACGGCCAACAGGTGCTCGAGGAGGCCCGGCAGCGCAAGCTGATCAGCATGGCGACCGTGTATTTCATGGTGACAGCCGAAAACACCCGATCCATGGTCATGGGCGCGATGGAGTATGGGCCAGACGGATATCTGTCCAAACCGTTTTCCAAAGACCTGATCAAGTCGCGCATTGAAAAAGTGCTCAGCAGAAAAAGCGAGTTAAAGGAAATCTACCAGGCACTGGATGCCAAACGTTATGACAGCGCGATTGAGCTGCTCGATGCCAAGCTAAAGGATCAACCGAAAAACAGCAGCGAATTGTCCCGCCTCAAAGCAGACGTCTGCCTGCGGGCCGGACGCCATGATGACGCAATAACCATTTATGAACAGGCGCTGGCCGTGCGCGATCTGCCGTGGGCCAGGCTGGGTCTGGGCAAGGCCTTGTTTGGCAAGAAACAGTACGGGCAGGCCGCAGAAATCTTCCAGCAGCTCAATCAAAGCCAGCCGGATCTGCCGGTGGTGCTCGACTGGCTGGCCAAATGCCACCAGATGCTCGGTGATCTCGAACAGGCCAAGGCCGATGTGCAGGCGGCCATCGAGTTATCGCCCAAAGCCATCCTGCGTCAGCAGATGCTCGGCGACCTGGGCATGCAGACCCGCGACTACGGTCTGGCGGGCAACGCTTACAAGGAAATGGTGAAGCAGGGGCGCAATTCGGTGTTCAACCATCCATCACTGTATGCGCGGCTGGCAAAATCGCAGACCCAGTCCGACCAGCATGACGCAGCGCTGCAAAGTGTGTCTGAGATGAAAAAACAGTTTGATGGAGACAGCAATGTGGATTTTTATGCCGCTGTAACCGAAGCGCAGGTGTATCACAATCAGGGCGATGCGGCGGCATCTGCAGCGGCGATGCACAAGGCCGATGAACTGTATCAGACTACGGGCGACAAGCCCGATGATGACATGACGCTGGAGCTGGCCAAGGCGGCCTCGCGCCTGGGGGATGATGAAAAGGCTCGCGCCCTGCTGAAACAGGTGGTGCAGAACAATCACGAAGACGACGGTTTTTTGCAAAATGTCACGGCGGCCATGGTGGAGGTCGGCATGAATGACGATCCGCAGGAATTTGTCTCCGGACTGAAAAAGGAAATCGTCGAAATGAACAACCGCGGTGTCAAGCTGCTGCAGCAGGGCGAGCTGGATGACGCCATGCAGCTGTTTGAAAGCGCCGCGGAGAAAATGCCGGGCAATCGCGTGCTCAATCTCAATGCTGCCAGGGTTTCGGTCATGCTGATGGAAAAAAACGGCGCCGAGCCAACGCGGCTGGAACGGGTTGACCAGTACCTGCATCGCCTCAGGCAAATCGACCCGGATGGCCAGGCGCTACCATCCCTGACGGCGCGGCTCGACAAGCTGGCAGCGAGTATCTGACAGCATGAAATACTCGGATATTCTCGCCGCCATTGTGCACGATGTGAAAAACTCGCTCGGCGTGGTAGTCAACCACGTCGATGAAATGCTCGATGACCCGCAGTTGCCGGCTGCGCTGCGCGCCCGCGCCGGTGCCATGGAGCAGGAAATGCGGCGCGCCAATGGTCAGCTGGTCCAGATCCTGACGCTGTACAAGCTGGATAACCAGCGCCTGGTGCCGGTCATCGACGAACACAATCTGTACGATTTTTTCGAGGAAATCCTGATCGAAGAGGCGCCGCTGGCGAAAGTCCAGGGAATCGAGCTGGACATGCAGGTGGATGAATCGCTGAACGGCTATTTTGACCAGGATCTGGTGCGCAACGTGCTGGGCAGCACCATTGGCAATGCCAAGCGCTATACCCACAGCCGCATCCTGCTGAGTGCCGAGCAACAGGGGGATTACCTGGTATTGCGCATTCAGGACGATGGTGAAGGCTTCAATGACGACTTTTTGCAAACCTACCGACAGGAGCAGGATACGTCCGGCCGGGATCTGTCCGAAGGGCGTACCCACCTGGGTTTCTTTTTCGCCGACCAGATTGCCCGGGCGCACGAAAATCGAGGCCAGCACGGTTATCTGCGGCTGAGTAACGGCCACGATCTTGCGGGTGGCTGTTTCGAGCTGTGGCTGCCCTGATGCGTCGTTAATTATCCTTTCTTATTGAAATATAAGGAAAATGAATAATTTCAGCGGCTGATCCAGATCAATGGATTGTGTTTTTCATTGTGGCATCGTGCAGCGTTAAATCCAGAGGGGGCTATTTTATGGACGTGATTGATTTACTGATTTTATTCCCGCTGATTGTGCTGTCAGCAATTCTGCTGTTTTCACTGCCGATCGCCATTGTATTCAACCTCAAGGCGGCGGAAAAATATCGTGAGGACTTTGCCGCGCGGCTCGACGAATTGCGACTCAGCAAAATGCTGGCAGCGCTGGGCATCGATACGGCCGAGTATCTGCACAACGAGCGACTGGTCGACATTCATCAGCACATGAAAAACTGCGAGCAATGCGACAACACCGATGCCTGCGACGCCAAACTGGCGGACAACGCCAGCACCACGGCCGATTGTATCGGCTACTGCAACAACGAAAGCCACCTGCAGCAGATCGTTGAAAAAAACAGCCAGCAGGGACTGACCGCAACCGGCTGATCTTCGCGCGTTAAATACCGCCTGTTGGCATGTCATTGTGGCCGGAAAAATCCGGCCACAATGCTATCCAGCAGACCACAGTTTCGCTTAAACTAGGCTTTTGAAGTTTGAGCCGGGAAACACTGTCCATGAAGCGCAGCGCACAAGTCGAGAGAAATACCCTGGAAACGCAGATCAGCGTGGCGCTGGATCTGGACGGCTGTGGTGAAGCTTCGCTCGACACCGGCATCGGCTTTCTCGACCACATGCTCGACCAGGTAGCGCGCCACGGCCTGATTGACCTGACCGTCAAGGCCAAGGGCGACCTGCACATCGATGCACACCATACGGTTGAAGACATCGGCATTACCCTCGGCCAGTGTTTCAGCCAGGCGGTCGGCGATAAAAAAGGCATTCGCCGCTACGGCCACGCCTATGTGCCGCTGGACGAGGCGCTTTCCCGCGTGGTGATCGATTTTTCCGGCCGCCCCGGCCTGGAGATGCATGCCGATTTCCGCCGTTCGCTGATTGGCGAATTTGACGTCGACCTGTTCCACGAATTTTTCCAGGGCTTTGTCAATCACGCCCAGGTGACTCTGCACATCGACTCAATTCGTGGTCGCAATGCACACCATGTCGCCGAGACCATTTTCAAGGCCTTCGGCCGGGCGGTGCGCATGGCGCTGGAGGCAGATGAGCGCATGGCCGGTCAACTGCCGTCGACCAAGGGCAAGTTGTAAGCGCCCAGCGTCGTTTAGCGAAGACACTCAGCAGGAACCCGCATGAATCAACGTATCGCTGTCATTGACTACGGAATGGGCAATCTGCGCTCGGTTTCCAAAGCCATTGAACACGTCGCCGGCCAGGCCGAGGTGCGTGTCACCGATGACCACGCCTACATCCGCCAGGCCGACCGCGTGGTGTTTCCCGGTCAGGGCGCGGCGCGTGATTGCATGGCGGCGATCGGTGAGCATCACCTGAACCAGGCGATTCTCGAAGCGGCGCGCAGCAAACCTTTTCTTGGCATCTGCATGGGCCTGCAGGTGCTGATGCAGTTCAGTGAGGAAAACGACGGCACCGACTTGCTCGGCCTGTTTGCTGGTCAGGTGAAACGCTTTGACGGCAAGGCCATGGGTGACAACGGCCTGCCGTTGAAGATCCCGCACATGGGCTGGAGTCGTGTCGATCAGGTGAATCCGCAACACGCCTTGTGGCAAGGCATTGAAAACGGCAGCCGGTTTTACTTTGTGCACAGCTATCATGTGGTGCCGGAGCAGACTGATCTGACGGCGGCGACCACCGATTACGGTGTGCGCTTCACCAGCGCGGTCTGCCAGGACAAGCTGTTTGCGGTGCAGTTTCATCCCGAGAAAAGCGCCGATGCCGGTCTGCAGCTGCTGGAAAATTTCGTCAACTGGTCGGTGTGACCCTGAATAAGCAAGAGAAGATTTGTGTTACTGATTCCCGCAATTGATTTGAAAGACGGCTTGTGTGTGCGTCTGCGCCAGGGGCGCATGGAAGACGACACCGTGTTTTCCAATGATCCGGTCGAAGTTGCCGGACGCTGGGTACAGGCTGGCGGCCGGCGTCTGCACCTGGTCGACCTCAACGGCGCCTTTGCCGGCGAACCGGTCAATGGCGATGTGATTCGCGCGATTGCCGCGGCCTATCCGGACGTGCCGATCCAGGTCGGCGGCGGCATCCGTGACGAGCAGACCATCGAAGCCTACCTCAAGGCCGGTGTCACCTATTGCATTATCGGCACCCAGGCGGTCAAGGATCCCGCTTTTGTGGCGCGCGCCTGTCAGGCATTCCCGGGCCACGTCATCGTCGGGCTGGACGCCAAAGATGGTATGGTGGCGATCAACGGCTGGGCCGAAGTGACCGATCATCACGTGATCGATCTGGCGCGCCAGTTCGAGAACGATGGCGTGGTGGCGATTGTCTATACCGATATCGGCCGCGACGGCATGTTGTCGGGCCCTAATGTCGATGCCACCGCCGAGCTGGCCAACAGCATCAATATCCCGGTGGTGGCCTCCGGTGGCATCACCAACATCGATGACATCCAGGCACTGTGCCAGGCGCCGACCGCCAACATCATGGGCGCGATCACCGGGCGCGCGATTTATGAAGGCACGCTGGATTTTGCCGCCGGTCAGCGATTGGCGGATGAGTTATCCGCCAAATGAAGGTGATCTGAATGGGACTGGCCAAACGCATCATCCCCTGCCTCGACGTCGATAATGGCCGCGTTGTCAAAGGCGTCAAGTTTGTCGATATCCGCGATGCCGGTGATCCGGTCGAGGTGGCGCGCCGTTACAACGAGGAAGGCGCTGATGAAATCACTTTTCTCGACATTACTGCCAGTTCCGACAACCGCGAAACCATTGTGCACGTGGTCGAGCAGGTGGCTTCGGAAGTGTTCATCCCGCTGACCGTCGGTGGTGGCATCCGCAAGGTGGATGACATCCGCCGTATGCTCAATGCTGGCGCCGACAAGGTAGCGATCAACACCGCCGCGGTGTTTGAACCGGAATTCGTCAAGCAGGCGACCGATCGCTTTGGCTCGCAGTGCATCGTCGTGGCGATCGACGCCAAGCGCGTCAGCGCCGAGGGTGAGCCAGCACGCTGGGAAATTTTCACCCACGGTGGGCGCAAGCCAACCGGCATCGACGCCATCGAATGGGCGCGCAAAATGACCGATTACGGTGCCGGCGAAATCCTGCTGACCAGCATGGACCGCGACGGCACGCGCATGGGGTTCGACAACGAACTCAATCACACCGTGGCGGCGGCGGTCAGCATTCCGCTGATTGCTTCGGGCGGTGTTGGCGAGCTGCAGCATCTGGTCGACGGCATCAAGGTCGGCGGCGCCGACGCGGTGCTGGCGGCGTCGATTTTCCATTTTGCCGAGTACAGCGTCGGCGAGGCCAAGCGATTCATGGCGGAGCAGGGTATCGAGGTGCGGCTCTAGGCCGTTGTCTGCGCGCCAACATGCCAATTCAAGGTGACCTATGACGGATACTCTCAACAGACTGGCGCAAGTGCTGGAAGAGCGTAAAACTGCGCAGGCGGACGAATCCTATGTGGCCAGCCTGTACCACAAGGGGCTCGACAGCATCCTCAAGAAAATCGGCGAGGAAGCCACCGAAACCGTGATGGCAGCCAAGGACGGTCAGGCGGAAAAAATTATCTACGAAATCGCTGATCTATGGTTTCATACGCTGGTTTTGCTGGCCCAGCAGGGGCTCGGGCCGGATGCCGTATTACAGGAACTTGACAGGCGATTTGGTCTGTCCGGTCTGGAGGAGAAGGCCAGCCGCAAAGATGGCTGAAATGGGGTATGATCGGAAATCCTTTGCAGTTGCGCCTGGTTGGGGCAAGCAGACAGTATAAAAAGCTTTTTTAGGCAGGAGGTTGTTATGGGTTTTGGTGGTATTAGTATCTGGCAGTTGCTGATTGTGCTGGCCATCGTGATTTTGTTGTTCGGCACCAAGAAGCTGAAAAACATCGGTTCGGACCTGGGCGGTGCCGTCAAGGGTTTCAAAAACTCGATGAAAGACGCTGAAAATGCGGCGAAAGACGAGGCTGCAGCCGATCCCGAGAAACTCGAAAAAGCCGATGATGACAAGGTCATCGAAGGCGAGGCGACTCACG
>JASFVP010000036.1:0-38410 GCA_050049775.1 Chromatiales bacterium | reverse complement strand
CACCATGCTGCCGATGAACGGCATGCTTGCCGGCATGGTGTCGATCACGGCCAACTGCCATGCGGTGACTTCGGCTGAAGCGGTGCTGATCGGTGCGGTGGGCGGCGTGGTTATGGTGCTGGCCGACCGTTACCTGTTGAGCAGGCAGATCGATGATGCCATTGGCGCGGTGCCGGTGCATCTGGCCGCAGGTATCTGGGGCACACTGGCGGTTGGCTTGTTCGGTGATCCGGTCGTGCTGGATACCGGGCTCAATTGGCACGACCAGATCATGGTGCAGATTACCGGCATTGTGGTGTATGGCCTGTGGGCGTTCACCATCGCCTACCTGATTCTTCGCATTACCAACCGCATGTACCCGTTGCGAGTCAGCGAAGCCGATGAACAGGCCGGCCTGAATGTTTCCGAGCACGGCGCCAAAACCGAACTGATTGAATTGCTGGATGCCATGGAACAACAGGAACAGTCGCGCGATCTGTCCTTGCGGGTGCCGGTTGAGCCGTTCACCGAGGTTGGCCAGATCGCGTCTTTGTATAACCGCGTGATCGATTCGCTCGACGTCGCCATCGAGCAGACCAAAAGTATTGTGCGTGATATCCGCGACGGCATCATCACGTTTGGCGCCGATGGCATTTTGACCAGTTTCAATCCGGGTGCGGAAAAAATCTTCTGCATGCAGGCGCAGCAGGCGGTTGGCATGCCGATCTCGGAACTGGCGCCTGCGGGCGAGCATTTGCTGTTTCGACGTAATGGCGAAAGCATTTCGCTGGGTAATGTCAGGCTTGGCAGCAAGCAGGAAATTCTCGCCCAGCGTCTCGACAAAACCCAGTTTCCGATGGAAATCACCATCACGCAAAGTCGTTACAGTGGCACGACCCAGTACACCGGCCTGATACGCGATATCTCTGAACGCAAGAAAATCGAGGAACAGCTGTTCCAGGAAAAGGAACTGGCCTTGATCACACTCGAGTCGATTGCCGAGGGCGTCATCACCACCGATGAAAACGGCCTGATCAAATACCTCAATCACACGGCCGAGGTCATGACCGGCTGGGATACCAGTCACGCCATTGGCCGGCCGCTGGCCGAAGTGTTTCGCCTGCGCGACGAAGTCACGCGTGCCGAGAAGCCGGATATCGCGCAAAGCATCCTGCAACAGGGTGAGGTCATTGTGGAATCGGCGCCGCATCTGTTGCTGAGTAACGACGGCTCGGAATATTCGGTGGAGCACACCGCTGCACCAATCCGCAACCGCAATACTGACGTCGTTGGTGTGGTGCTGGTGTTTCACGACGTCAGCCATGCACGTGAAATGCAGAAGCAGTTGTCACACCAGGCGACGCACGACAGCCTCACCGGCCTTATGAATCGCAGTGCGTTTGAGTCGCGTGTGGTGGAAGTCATTAATAACGCCAAGCTCGAAGACAGCAACCATGTGCTGTGTTACCTGGACCTGGACCAGTTCAAGCTGGTCAATGACACCTGTGGCCATGTCGCCGGCGATGAATTATTGCGCCAGTTGTCGGAACTGCTGAGTGCCCAGATGCATCGTGGCGATATCATCGCACGTCTGGGTGGCGATGAATTTGGTGTCTTGCTGTATAGCTGTCCGCTAGAGAAGGGCGTGGAAATCTCGGAACGCATCCGTGAAGTGATTCATGAGTTTCGTTTTCCGTGGAATGACCGCATTTTTGCCGTTGGCGTGAGCATCGGCATCGTGAATATCTCCAGGGAAACCGAAGACCTGTCACAACTGCTCAGCCTGGCTGACGCCGCCTGTTATGCAGCCAAGGACAACGGCCGTAACCGTGTGCATGTTTACGAACCCGATGACATTGAAATCGTACAGCAGCGCGGCCAGATGCAATGGGTGTCGCGCATTCGTGATGCACTCGACAAGGACCGATTACGGCTGTATTTCCAGACCATCGTACCGGTTAATGCCGCCGATGCGCCCGGTGGGCATTACGAAATCTTTGTGCGCATGCTCGATGACGACAACAGCGTCATACCGCCCGGCGCGTTTATCCCGGCGGCGGAACGTTTTGACCTGATGCCGGAAATCGATCTGTGGGTGATCAAGAACGCGCTCGCCTGGCTGGGCGACTACTGCCGCCGGTACCCGGAGCGCATGGACACCTGTGCGCTCAACCTGTCGGGGCCGTCACTCAGTGACGAGCGTTTCATGAACTCCATACGCCAGTATTTCACCGACTACCAGGTACCGCCCGAAGTAGTGTGCTTCGAGATCACCGAAACCGCCGCGGTAGCCAATCTCAAGATCGCGACCCAGTTCATCAACGAGTTCAAAAGCCTTGGCTGTGAATTTGCGCTGGATGATTTCGGCTCCGGCCTGTCATCGTTCGGCTATCTGAAAAATCTGCCGGTGGATTATCTCAAGATCGATGGTGCATTCATCAAGGATCTCGATAAAAACTCGGTGGATTTCGCCATGGTTGAATCGATCAACTCGATTGGCCACGTCATGGGCCTGAAAACCATCGCTGAGTTTGTCGAAAGCGAAACCATCCTGGAAAAGCTCGCGCAGATTGGTGTCGACTATGCACAGGGATACCACATTTCACAGCCGCGCCCGCTGGAGCAGATGGAAGGCGTGGTCTTCATGCCACGCTGACGCAATCAATCGGGTGACAGGCTCGCGTTTTGAGCCTGTGGTCTGTCTATAGTCAGCACATGACTGCTTCAATCCGCCCCAGACAACTGCCGCTCACCGGACTCCCCCAAGCCGCATACCCTCTGCGTATCTGGTGTGGTCGCTGCGGACACTGCGCCGACCTGACAGTTGGGATTGAAGTGGTCAATTCCCTGTATCGCCTCAGATGCGGCGAGTGCGGCGCACACGGCCAGGAACTGTACGTGAGGCGTTTGCACGACGGTGCTTATGATGACTGAGCGCGGCGGGATTGCTACTGCGTCGCCTGGCTGGTGGCTGGCGCATCCTGTTGTGCTGACAGTGGCAGCTCAATCCAGAACGAGCTGCCCTGGCCGGGTTCGCTGGTCACATCGATGCAGCCGTTCATGAATTCAACAATGCGGCGGGTCAGCGTCAGGCCGACGCCGGTGCCTTCGATGTCGCTGTTTTCCGCCGACAGCCGGTTAAACGGCTGGAACACTTCGTGTAAGCGCTCGGGCTCGATGCCCGGGCCGGTATCGGTGACACTGATACGCAGGCGCTGGTTGGCCTGTGGTTGTACCTGGATGAGCACGCTGCCATTTTCATGGTTGTACTTGATGGCGTTACTGAGCAGATTCAGCAATGCCTGCTTGAGACGCATGGCATCGGCCTGCACATAGTAACTGTCATCCTGTTCGACATCGAGTTCGATGTGGCGCGCATCCGCCTGGTTGCGCACCAGGCTCAGGCATTCGTCGATGGTGCTTTCGATCGCCACCGGTTCGATGCATAAATCGTTGTGGCCGGATTCGACCTTGGCCAGGTCGAGCACTTCATTGATGAGGTTGAGCAGGTGTTTGCCGGCCTTGAGGATTTCCTGCACGCTGTCGAGTTGTTCGCTGTCCATGGCGGGATCAATTTCCAGCACCTGGGCAAAGCCGAGAATCGCGTTCATCGGCGTGCGCAGTTCATGGCTCATGCTGGAGAGGAAATCGGTTTTCGCCTGGTTGGCTTTCTCCGCCGAGGTAATGGCATTGAGTAACTGTTCCTCGATTTCCCGTTCCTCGGTCACGTCATAGGCGATCAGGATGTTGTAGCTTTGTTCGCCAAACTGCATGCGGTTGATCCACAGGTTCATCGGGAATTCCGAGCCGTCGCTGCGTCGGCCGCGGTATTCGGTGTGGAATTCATTGGTGGGGCCGGGTGCGGTTTCCATCTGGGTGAGCAGCGTTTGCATGTAATGGGTACGCTGTTTTTCCGGCAACAGCAAAATGAAATCCTGGCCGATGATCTGGCCGGCGTCATAGGCAAAGGTATTTTCCGCCGCCGGGTTGAAGTCGCGAATGACTCCGGCTTCGTCAATGGTGATCAGCGCTGCCGGCATAAACTGCATCAGCGAGCGGAAGCGGGCGGCGATCTCGTTGGCTTCGGTCGCTTTGTCCTGCAGTTCCTGTTGCTGCATCATCAGGCTCATGCGCATGTTCTCAAAACTGTCGGTCAGCGCACCGATTTCATCGCGCGAGCGTTTTGGCAATTCAGTCTTGAAATCACCTTCAGCCAGGCGTGAGGACGCGCGCTTGAGATTGATCAGCGGCCGGTTGACGCGCCATTCCAGCACCAGCAGCAGCGCCAGCAGGACAAGGCCGAACAACAGCAGGGCAGTGAGTTCAAAGTTGCGCACCGTACGCTCGATCTTTTCACCTCGTGCGCTCCAGTCCAGCCGCACCTTGAGCTGGCCAAGCAGGCGGCCTTCCAGTTCCAGTGGTTCGACGAGTTCAGCGGTAAACCTGGAGTTCATCGCCGGCAGAGGCGTCAGTGGGTACAGCCGTTTGCCGCCTGGGTTCAACAGCTCTACCTGATAACTATCCGCATCCTTGGCAGCACGCATATGATCGAGTGTGGTGTAAATGGCACCGAGATCCTGCCACAGTAAATCGCGCACAAAAGTCGGCGCACTGTTATGGATGATGTACTTTTCCTGTTCGACAATCAGCTGCTGCTCGTTCTCCAGCAGGAGCGGGCGCCAGTAATAATGCACCAGCAGGGCAAGGGCTATGAAAGCCAGGAAAATCGGCAGCAGGATTTTCAGGCGTATGCTCATTGTCATTCAGCTTGTTGGTAAAAGGCTTGCAGGCCCATGTGTCCCAGAATTGCATAGTCGTCCATGTTGGCTGGCCCGATTTCCAGTATCGGGATCTCACCCAACAGCATCTTGCCATCGGGCGTGTTATTCATTTGCAGTAATGTCTGTTTGACCTGCTGTTGCAGTGCTTCGGGTACGCGCGGATGCGCGCTCAGCGGATGCGCGGCAACGTGTTTGGTTTCATACAGCACTTTTAACGCAGCCTGGACTTCCGGGCGTTGTTGCAGCAGGGTATGTTGCACGCCACCGCCGGCAGCGACTTCGCCGAGAGCGACATTGAGATACACCGAGGTGTGCGTCCTGACATATTTGGGCAATACGTTGATGCCGTATTCCTTGGCGAAGGCGGCGCGTGTCAGCAGCGATGCACCGAGCGCGTTCGGCGCCGGAAAGGCGACCGGCTGGCCATCAAGTTCCGCAACGCTTTTTATCTTGCTGTTCTTGCTGACCACCACAATGCCATACAGATCCTTACCGGAGTCGTGTACCAGCGGCTGGTAACCTTGCTGCCGGTTGGCGACATAAAGGTGGTAAGGGTTCATATAGGCGAAATCAAACTGACCCTCGGTCAGCTGTTTTTCGAACGCCGGAATGCTGGACGAACCCTTGAGCACGAACTTGTGCCCGGTGGCCTGTTCGAGCCGGTCGAGGATCGGTTGCCAGATGGTCTGGATGCGACGCGCATCAAACTGCGGTACCACGCCAACGACATAGGTCGCCGGTTCTTTTCCCACGTCTTTTTCCGCGCCTTTTTCCGCTATGGTCGCGCTGGTTGAGCTAAGCAGCAGAATGAGAAATGAAACTGCTGGCAGAAGAATTTTTCTCACTGTGAAACTTCCCTGTTCAAAATCCCTGTTGTGTGATGTACCCATCGATGCGGCCGGAGCCTGGCGCACCTCTAATACGCCTTGCCGCATCTGAATCAGAATATCGGCAGTTTCTGTCAGGACTTGAGTGTTGGCCGGACTGAAGGCGCAAGCGCATGCATGCACCGTTTTTATGCCGTTAATTCCTGCCATGCACAATTTTGATTCAGGCTGCACCGCCAGCATCGCAAGTTGGATTTTTATCCCCTTGAAAAGCCAAAAGATTTTCTTGCACCAGTCGGTGGCATACGATTTGCTCGCTTATCAGGGATAGTTCACCCGCATCATCCGCCAGACAGTACGAGACACGACAGACATGGATTCACTTGCATTCAAACGCCACGGAGACAAACAGAATTCCGAATTTTTCGAACACTACCTGCAGGAACTGCTCAACGAGCGCGACCGCGTTGGCCTGACCGACATGATCGGCCAGATCGAGGCGCTCATGATCACGGTCGACCCGGACCAGTCGATCCGCTACGTCGGCGAGCTGTGCCTGATGACGCCATATCACTACCTGGTCACGCTGGAGAGTGAAACCCACTGGACGCACGTGCTGCGCATCGATATGAAGTCGCCCGACCTGCTGGTGCGCGAGGTCAAGGACCAGGCCACGCGTGGCATCTTCCGCAGCCTCAACGAGGTCTACCCGATTGGCGCGAGCAAGCCCAACAGCCGTTACATGGGCGAGATTCTGCGCGTCGACAACATGAGCGAAGTCATGCGCCTGCAACAGGAGCGCGAGTTCCGCTTCTTCTCGCAGGACGACATCCGCCGCCTGGAACTGCCCGGCAACCTCGCCATCAGCAAGCCGTCGCCGTACACGCACAACATCGTTGCCTACATGGAACGCCCGGAAGACCAGATCCGCACCTATGCGCTCGGCCTGTCGAGCATCCGCGACGACGTCAACGAAGCCTGTCAGCAGGCCAAGCAACTGCAGGAAGAACTGGCGCTGGACCAGTTGCTCAACCCGATTGACCACCTGGCCACGCGCATTTACAGCCAGAACCGCGAAACCGCCATCCTCGAATGGCTGTCGCTGTCGAGCTATTACTACTGGGGCTCGTACGACATCAAGGACCAGAACTCGTCGACCAATGTCACCAAGAGCGTGCATTTCAACGACGAAATTTACAGCCCGGCCAAGGTGTTCACCGCCAACAACACGCCGTACTTTGTCAACCACCTGGAAAAGCTGCCGTCGCCGACCGAAACTTTCGTGCGCAACTACGGCCCGCGCCTGCATCACCTCGCCATCGGCGTCAACGACGGCGAATACAACGGCGTGGAAAACATCGAACACGTGGTCGACTCCATCGCCAAACAGGGCAAGAAGTTTCTGCTCGATGTCATCGGTTCACGCGAAGAGGGCATCAAGCAGATTTTCTCCAGCGCCTCGGAACACTCTTCCCTCATCATCGAATATGTGCAACGCTTTGGCGACTTCGACGGCTTCTTCACCAAATCGAACGTGGCCGAGCTGACCCATGCCGCCGGCGTCGACGAGGAACTGATGTACATGCAGGAACAATCTGCCAATCACAGCATTGCTTTATAACTATTACTACACATACAAGGAGGAAACATGAGCCGGATTCATTTCATCGGTGGTGAAAAAGGCGGCGTCGGCAAGTCCGTCATCGCACGTCTGCTGGCGCAGTATTACATCGACCGCGACAACGCCTTTCTCGCATTTGACGCCGACCAATCACACGGCGCCATGCTGCGCTACTATGGTGACTATAGCCAGCCGGTCGACCTGACCTCATTTGAAAGCGCCGACAAGATCGCCGAACAGACCGCCACCATCGGCGCGACCGCAATCGTCGACATGGCCGCGCAAATGGCGCGACCACTCAGCCAGTGGATTCACGACACCGGGCTGCTCGACCTGGCCGATGACCTAGGCCTGCAGCTGACCTTCTGGCATGTCATGGACGATGGTGCCGACACGCTCAAGCTGCTGCAAAACCTGTTCGACGACTACGGCGACAAACCCGACTACGTTATCGCGCGCAACTTCGGCCGCGGTAGCAACTTCAGTCATTTCAACGAATCCGAACAGGCCGAAATCGCCGAAAAATACGGCGCGCAGATTCTCGACATCCCCGGCCTGCACGCCCCGACCATGCGCAAGATCGACCACATCAGCGCCAGCTTCTGGGCCGCCGCCAACAACACCGACAGCAAACTCGGCCCCACACTCGGCCTGCTGGAACGCCAGCGCGTGCGCATCTGGCTGAATAAAACCTATCAGCAGCTTGATCGGATTCATGCAAAGGAAGAGGCCGAGGCAGAGCCGGCCTGATTTTCAGTACAGGTCAGATCAAACAAAAGCGGGCTTAGGCCCGCTTTTTTGTTGCTTGTCGCAATGATTTGGGAATTTCCAGGAAATATCACAAAATACAGTCGATTAGCCTTATAATGTCAGGGCAATTCACAAAATAACGATAAAAAAACAAAAAGCATAAATAAGCAATGTGGCTAGGGAGGTCGCGCAATGGCGTATAACCACTACAGGGCAGTGGTATGACAAAAGAAAGCCAAATCGAACAAGGCTTAATCGACAAGCTTCAAGACCTCAAATACAGCTATCGCCCTGACATTCGCGATAGAGAAACGCTCGAACAAAATTTCCGCGAGAAATTCCAGCAGCTCAACAAGGTCAACCTGACCGATGCCGAGTTCGCCCGCCTGCGCGATGAAATCATCAACTCCGATGTCTTCAGTGCCGCCAAAACCTTGCGCGAGCGCAACACCTTCCAGCGCGAAGACGGCACGCCATTGCAATACACCCTGGTCAACATCAAGGACTGGTGCAAAAACGAATTCGAAGTCATCAATCAGCTGCGTATCAACACCGACAACAGCTTCCAGCGCTACGACGTCATCCTGCTCATCAACGGCGTGCCTGTGGTGCAAATCGAACTCAAGTCGCTGGACGTCAGCCCGCGCCGCGCCATGCAGCAAATCGTCGACTACAAAAACGACCCCGGCAACGGCTACACCAACACGCTGCTGTGTTTCATGCAGCTGTTCATCGTCAGCAACCAGACCAACACCTACTACTTCACCAACAACCACAACCAGCACTTCGCCTTCAACGCCGACGAACGCTTCTTGCCGGTGTATCAACTCGCCGGGGAAGACAACAAAAAGATCACCCACCTGGAAACCTTCAGCGAGCGATTTCTCGCCAAGTGCACCCTGGCCGAAATGATTAGCCGCTACATGGTGCTGGTCGCCAGCGAGCAAAAGCTGCTGATGATGCGTCCCTATCAAATCTATGCGGTCAAGGCCATCGTCGATTGCATCCACCAGAACCGGGGCAACGGTTACATCTGGCACACCACCGGCAGCGGCAAAACGCTCACCTCATTCAAGGCGTCCACGCTACTCAAGGACAACCCGGACATAGAAAAATGCCTGTTCATCGTCGACCGCAAAGACCTCGACCGCCAGACCCGCGAAGAATTCAACAAGTTCCAGGAAGGCTGCGTCGAAGAAAACACCAACACCGAAACCCTGGTGCGGCGCATGCTGTCGGAAGACTACGCCGACAAGGTAATCGTCGCCACCATCCAGAAGCTTGGCCTGGCGCTGGACGAAAACAGCAAACGCAATCAGCAAAAACAGAAACAAGGCCAGCAAACCTACAAGCAACGCCTCGAACCCCTGCGCGACAAACGCGTCGTCTTCATCTTCGACGAATGCCACCGTTCCCAATTCGGCGAGAACCACAAGGCCATCAAGGAATTTTTCCCCAAGGCCCAGCTATTCGGCTTTACCGGCACGCCCATCTTTGAAGTCAACGCTGCCTATAAACAGATTGAAGGCGATATCAAAACCCTGAAAACCACAGAAGATATCTTCCAGAAGCAACTGCACGCCTACACCATTACACACGCTATCGAAGACCGCAACGTGCTGCGCTTCCACATCGATTACTTTGGCAAAGACCGCAAAGACAAGAAACCCAAAAAAGGTGAAGTGCCGCCACCCGCCGCAGTGATCAAGGAAATCCTCGACAAACACGATGCCGCCACCAACGCGCGCCGTTTTAATGCCGCTCTCGCAACGGCCTCAATCAATAGCGCCATTGAATACTACGGACTATTCAAACTGACCCAGATCCAGCGGCAGGCCGAAGACCGAAGCTACCAACCGATCAACATCGTCTGTGTCTTCTCGCCACCAGCCAACGGCGACAAAGACGTTAAGCAGTTGCAGGAAGATCTGCCGCAGGAAAAGGCCGACAACGAACAAGAACCGGAAAAGAAAAAGGCCGCGTTGCAATCCATCATCGCCGACTACAACACCCAGTACGGCACCAACCACAGCATCAACGAATTCGACCTCTACTATCAGGACGTGCAACAGCGCATCAAAGACCAGAAATACACCAACCAGGACTATGCGCACCATAACAAGATCGACCTTGTCATCGTGGTGGATATGCTGCTCACCGGTTTCGACTCCAAATACCTCAACACCCTGTACGTGGATAAAAACCTCAAATACCACGGCCTGATCCAGGCCTTCTCGCGCACTAACCGCATCCTCAACGACACCAAGCCCTACGGCAATATCCTCGATTTCCGTTATCAGGAAGACGCGGTCAACGAAGCCATCGCCCTGTTCTCCGGCGAAGACAACAGCCGCGCCAAAGAAATCTGGCTGGTCGACCCCGCCCCGGTGGTGATTGAAAAATACCAACAGGCCGTCGCCGCCCTCGGTGATTATATGGCGTCGAACGATATGGTGCGCGAGCCAGAGGAAGCCTACAACCTGAAGGGCGATAAAGCCCGCATCGAGTTCGTCAACCGATTTAAAGAAGTGCAGCGGCTAAAAACGCAGCTTGATCAATACACCGACCTAAGCACACAGCAAAAAGACAAAATCGAAGAACTGCTACCGGAAGACAAATTGCGCTCCTTCCGAGGCGCCTATTTAGAAACCGCCCAACGCCTAAAGGCTGAGCAAGACAAAGGCGGCGACACCACGAGCCCCGAAGTGCAACAACTCGATTTTGAATTCGTGCTCTTCGCCTCGGCCATCATCGACTACGACTACATAATGGGCCTCATCGCCAAATACACCCAGGGGAAGCCTACCAAGCAGAAGATGACTCGCCAGCAGCTCATCAATCTGCTCTCATCCAGCGCCAACCTCATGCAAGAGCGCGACGACATCAAAGACTACATAGATACCCTCAAAGCAGGCGAAAGCCTCGGCGAAACAGAGATCAAACAAGGCTATGAAAATTTCAAAGCACAAAAGTTCGCGCAACAGCTGGCTGACACCGCTGTCAAACACGGGCTGGAAACCCAAGCCTTGCAAGCCTTTGTCGATGGCATCATGGGTCGCATGATCTTCGACGGTGAGCAACTAAGCGATTTGCTCGCGCCGCTGGAACTGGGCTGGAAAGAGCGCACTCAAAAAGAATTGGCATTAATGGAAGATCTGGTGCCGCTATTAAAGAAACTCGCCGAGGGGCGCGACATATCGGGATTAGCGGCGTATGAATAAGAAGATGGCAAAAACAATTCTACCCAAGCTGCGTTTTCTCGGCTTTAAAAATGAGCCAGCATGGCAAGAAGACTATCTTGGCAAGATGGGTGAATTTACAGGCGGGGGGACTCCAAGTAAAAGTAATGATTCATACTGGAAGGGGAATATCCCTTGGGTTTCTAGCTCTGATGTTTCAGAGGATTCAATTCATGAATTAAAAATCAGTCGATATATTACGAAAAAAGCAATCAAAGAATCTGCAACAAAACTTGTTCCTGAAAATAGTATTCTTCTAGTTTCAAGAGTAGGTGTAGGAAAGTTGGCTATTTCAAAAAAATCAGTATGCACTAGCCAAGATTTTACTAACTTTACCCCAAAAAAGGACAACCTAACATTTTTGGCATATTACATAAAATCTATTAGCAAAACCCTTCTCGAATATAGTCAAGGAATGGCTATCAAAGGTTTTACCAAAGAAGATGTTTCTAAACTGCAATTGTTTTTACCGAAGCCAGCAGAACAACAAAAAATCTCCGATTGCCTCTCATCTGTCGACGAGCTGATCGCCGCGCAAACCCAAAAAATCGATGCCCTCAAGGCCCATAAGAAAGGCCTCATGCAGCAATTCTTCCCCGCCGAAGGTGAAACCGTCCCCAAACTACGCTTCCCCAAGTATCAGGATGCGGGGGGGTGGTCATGCCGTATACTTGGAGGCTTTATTTCTGAACGTTGCCAATTACCAGAAGGTAGGGTGCCTCTATACAGTCTGACAATTGAGGACGGTATCGCACCAAAAACTGAAAGATATGAACGCTCGTTTTTGGTTAAGAATGAAGATAAGGCATACAAACTGGTACAGCCAGGTGACTTCGCGTACAACCCAATGAATTTAAGATTTGGGGCTATTGCAAGGCACTCAGGTGAGGAGAATGTCGCTGTTTCAAAGTACTACAACATTTTTTATTGTGATGACTCTGTTGATTCGAGGTTTTGCGAAATCTACTTTAGAAGCCCTGGCATGATCGCGTACTATGACGATGTAGCTACAGGTTCTCTCATCGAAAAACGGCGTGTACATTTTAGCGACTTTTTGAAATTTGAGATTCGATTCCCATCCTTGGATGAGCAGAAAAAAATCGCCGATTGCCTGTCTTCTATCGATGACCTGATCACCGTGCAAGCCCATAAAATCGATGCACTCAAGGCCCATAAAAAAGGTCTGGTGCAGCAGCTATTCCCATCTCCTAAGGAGATGAATTGATGAACCTTAAGGCAATTGCGAATGACCTTGTAGAGTTGGATGAAAATATCATCCTAATTTATGCCTTCAATTCTACAGGCAAAACACGCTTATCGGTTGCGTACAAAGATGCGACGAAAGATCAAGATAGCGGCAAGCATGCCGGTGTTTATTACAACGCATTTAGTGAAGATCTTTTTGTTTGGGACAATGACGAACAAAACGCAGAGACGAATATCAAACTGTTAATTCGTCCGAGCAGCTTAAATCAGTTTTACAGCTTACTGACTGACGAGGCTATGCAGGAAAAGCTAAGACCTTACTATCCAGAATATAGCTTTACTTTCAATCTTCACGAAGACCCGGAAATCGGTATTGAGGCGGTCACATTCCATACGAATGGAGATGAGCATACACCTATTAAAATATCGAGGGGCGAAGAGCGTGTTTTTGTTTGGTGTTTCTTTTTGGCGCTCTTTGATGTTGAAGGGTGGGCAGATCAACAAAATGCCCATTTCTTTATTGACGACCCGGTTTCTAGTCTGGATGACCACAATATATTTGTGACTGCCGATACAATGTTCAAGTTGATTGAAGAACAATACCTAAAAAGAAGAATTATTATTACAACACATCACATTGGTCTGTTTTCAATATTGGCCGATCGTTTAATGAAAGGCGAGAAGAGTGGACGGTACAAGAACCTAACAAAATTGTTTGTTCTGAACAAAAGAAACAGTGAGTTTGAATTGGAAAGTCCGAATGCCAGCGTATTTCTTTATCATCTCCACTTACTGCAAACATTGGAGAATGCGATCCGCGAAAATTTATTTGCACACCACTTTGTTTTGCTTCGGCAGGTGCTTGAGAATGTCGCCTCGTTCTTGGGTAGAGGAAATATCGGTTACGCACTGACTCAAATAGGCGTAGAAGATGTTGAGAGTGCTACAAATATTATTAACTCTCTGTCACACAAAGATGCTTATTATTATCAATCTGATGTGATGGCACCAAATGAAGAAGCCCTTTTCAAAGACATATTCAGAAAGCTTCTTGAAAAATATCAATTTGTATTACATACGGACTAACAATGACCGAACAAGAATTGAATATGCTTGGCAGCACCCTCTGGGATATCGCAGACAAACTACGCGGCGCCATGAATGCAGACGACTTCCGCGACTACATGCTGTCCTTCCTGTTTTTGCGCTATCTGTCAGACAATTACGAATCCGCATCCAAAAAAGAGCTAGGCAGGGACTATCCGCAACTGGCCGCCGATGACAAGCGAGCGCCCTTGTCACTTTGGTATGCGGCGAATGCCCAGGATGTCAAACAGTTTGAAATGCAAATGCGCCGCAAGGTGCACTATGTGATCAAGCCGCAATACCTGTGGAGCAGCATTGCCGAACAGGCGCGCACTCAGGACGGCGAATTGCTGCATACCTTGCAGCAAGGCTTTAAGTACATCGAAAACCACTCCTTTGAAACCACCTTCCAGGGCTTGTTCTCGGAAATCAATCTTGACTCGGAAAAGCTCGGCAAGAAATACGCAGACCGCAATAAAAAGCTCTGCACCGTTATCCAAAAAATCGCCGAAGGCATCACCCAGTTCTCCACTGATAGCGATATCCTCGGCGACGCCTATGAATACCTCATCGGCCAGTTCGCCGCTGGCTCCGGTAAAAAGGCAGGGGAGTTCTACACCCCGCAACAGATTTCCAGCATCCTCTCCGAGATCGTCGTGCTCGACAGCCAGAAACCGGCCAGCGGCAAAAAGAAAAAACTCGAAAAGGTGCTTGACTTCGCCTGTGGTTCCGGTTCCTTGCTGTTGAATGTACGCAAGCAAATGGGTCCGCACGGCATCAGCAAGATCTACGGCCAGGAAAAAAACATCACCACCTACAACCTGGCGCGCATGAATATGCTGTTGCATGGTGTGAAGGATTCAGAGTTTGACATTCACCATGGTGATTCCCTGTTAAACGAGTGGGACATTCTCAACGAAATGAACCCTGCCAAGAAACTGGAATTCGATGCCGTCGTCGCCAATCCGCCGTTCAGCTACCGATGGGAACCCAACGAAACCCTGAGTGAAGACTTCCGTTTCAAAAGCTACGGCCTTGCCCCCAAATCCGCCGCCGACTTCGCCTTCCTGCTCCACGGCTTTCACTTCCTCGGTAAGGAAGGCACTATGGCCATCATTTTGCCCCACGGCGTACTGTTCCGAGGCGGCGCGGAAGAGCGAATTCGCACCAAGCTGCTAAAAGACGGCAACATCGACACCGTCATTGGCTTGCCTGCCAACCTGTTTTTCTCCACTGGCATACCCGTATGTATTCTTGTCTTGAAGAAATGTAAAAAACCAGATGACGTGCTCTTCATCAATGCCAGCGAGTGTTTTGAAAAAGGTAAACGTCAGAACAGACTACGGGAAGAGGACATCGCAAAAATTGTAGCTACCTACCAGTACCGCAAGGAAGAAGAACGGTACGCTCGCCGCGTCTCTATGAAAGAAATCGAAAAGAATGACTTCAATCTAAATATCTCACGCTATGTCAGTACCGCGAAACCAGAAGAAAAGGTAGATATAAGGAAAGTAAACGCGGATTTGGTCGCTTTAGAGTCTAAAATTGTGGAGGCTACTGATAAACACAATAAATTTCTTGGTGAGCTTGGGCTTCCTTTATTGCCTCTTGCTGGTAAGAAATAAGATGCAGTTATCTGTAACTCTCCTGGCTACAAAAGAACTAGAGATTTTGAATGTAGACGCTGAGGCAAAAGGAGAAGATACGTGAGTGAAGCTCTATCCATAAAAGTATTTTTACTGAAAGGCAGTTCTTCCAGCTTGCGTACAGCCGAAATATCCAATTGGTCTGGCAAGGCCATCGCCAGCTCTCGGAAGGAGTTGGATGAACTGAGTCGGCGTGAAGAGGCTAGCCGTCCTGGTGTCTATTTTCTCATTGGTAGTGATGCTGAAACTGGCGAGCCTACTGTCTATGTGGGTGAATCAGAAGAGGTTGCTAAACGTTTAAAACAGCATCTGAACAAAGATTATTGGAATCAGGTGGTTGCTTTTGTCAGTAAGGATGAAAACCTTACTAAAGCACATATTAAGTACCTTGAAGGCAAGATTATTGATCTTGGCCTGAAGGCTGGTAAAGGCGTTATTCACAACAGTCAGTCAAGCGGCGCACGCTTGCCTGAATCGGACCAGGCAGAGATGGATATCTTCCTGGATCATATGCTGAAGCTGTTGCCTATTATGGGTACCAGTGTTTTTAGCATGCCTGCTGAAGGTGTGGAATCTAATAGCGATAGACTAATTTGCAAAATAAAGGATCTGGTTGCCTTTGGTAACAGGACTGATAACGGCTTTGTTGTCTATCAAGGTTCACAGGCTGTAATTGAAGACAGGCCCGCAGCTGTTCGGAAAAAAGGCACGCATTTTAGGCGTCGCAAAAATCTGGTTGAAAGGAAAATTCTTGTTCCAGATGGCGAAGCCTACGTATTTACACGCGATTTTGAATTTACCAGCCCCAGCCTTGCTGCAGCCGCAATCTCAGGTGGCGCCGCCAATGGCCTGACAATGTGGAAAGATAAAAAGGGAAAAACATTAAAGGAAATCGAAGCGCAGGATTAAAAGAGATAGGAATATGGCCAATAGGGACGGTGCAATTTTTGAGGATCTCATCGTAATCACTGCGAGATTGCCATGGTGGGTAGGGTTTGTGCTTGCCATTGTTTCTTATTTTTCTTTGCATTTTGTAGCGGGACTTCAGGTTGAAAGGATTGATGGCATTCATCATATAAGTGATATTGCCGGCAAGCAGATGGCCGTGACCTTCTCGCGCATTCTTCAATATGTTTTGCCAGTTGTTTTTATTCTAGGTTCATTTCTTTCGATTTTTCAAAGATACAAAAAGAATCGGCTGTATGGCCACTTGAAGCAGAATCCTGATATCCAGTCATTGATGGAATTGAGCTGGCAAGAATTCGAATTGCTTGTTGGGAAATATTTTGAAGAAAAGGGTTATGCGGTCAGACAGTCTGCGCTTCCTGGTCCTGACGGCGGGTATGATCTTGTTGCCATTAAAGATGGTGACAAGTATCTGGTGCAGTGTAAGCAATGGCGCTCAACAAGCGTCGGAGTAAAAGTCGTCAGGGAGTTGCTGGGCGCTATTGCTGCCAGTGGTGCGGTTGGTGGTTTTGTTGTTTCCTCAGGTAGGTTTACTAATCCTGCAAAAGAATTTGTGCAAGGAAGAAATATCTCGTTGATTGATGGACTTGATATTGTTGATTCTGTGAGTGTTGAGGGTGTCCTAAAATCTCAGGAATCATTTGGCGATACGCTGCCGAGAACTCGGGAGGCTGAAGCTGTAGTTCCTAATTGCCCTAAATGTGGTGCGGCTATGGTGCTACGTACGGCCAGAAAAGGACAGAATGCCGGGAGTCAGTTCTGGGGCTGTAGTTCTTTCCCTCAATGTAAGGGTACGCGCGCGCTGGAAACTTGAGGGTGTAAGACGATGGTGGAGGTGATGCAAAACAGTCTCCCGACCAGAGGCCGATCCCGCCTGTGGTACTGGCAGATTTTTATTGGCCGTTTGACATACGTCTGACAAATGCTATTCTCTATTCGCGAATCGCGAACAGAGAATATAAAGATGAACTTAAAACCACAGGATATTTTATTCTTACTCAAGCTGGTCGCCTGGGGGAAGAAGCCATGGTCTTTCAATAAGTTAGCAGTTGACCTGGGGATGAGTCCCTCGGAAGTACATGCAGCAGCCAAACGTACGCAAGCTGCAAGACTGGCGCTGAAAGAAGGTGAAAATATTTGGCCGAATGTTCGTAGTTTGGAAGATTTTCTGTTTCACGGCATTGAGTATGTTTTTGTCCCGGATCGGGGTGGATTAGACCGTGGCATGCCTACTGCACATGCAACAGTACCAATGAATGCCTGGTTTGTTGAAGATAATGAGCCGCCTCCTGTCTGGCCGGATCCGGAAGGGAAAGTGCGTGGGGAAACTTTTTCTCCCTTATATAAATCAGTGCCGGTTGCGGCCAGGAATGACCCAGAGCTCTACCAGTTGCTTGCTTTGGTTGATGCAATCCGTGGTGGACGCGTCCGGGAACGTGATATCGCTAAAAAGGAATTGAAAAAGAGATTGGAACAGTATGGCTAGGCTACAAAATCCAAATTTAGAGATATTGATGTTAGCCGTTGATCGGCTTGAAGACTTAGCGGATGAAATGGTGTTTCTAGGCGGCTGTGCAACAGGTTTATTGATCACCGATTCGGCAGCGCCGCCTATTAGGGTCACGCGTGATGTGGATGCCATTGTGCAGGTTGTTTCGCATGGCGAGTATTATCGGCTGTCTGAAAAGTTACGTGCCTTGGGCTTTAAAGAGGACACTAGCGATGATGCACCTCTTTGCCGTTGGGTGACTCATCATGTAATTCTTGATGTTATGCCAACCGATCCAAAAATCCTGGGGTTTGGTAATAAATGGTATGTGTCCGCAATGACAACTTCGCAGGATATACAGTTACCAAACGGTAAGATGATTCACTTGGTATCTGCGCCTTATTTTCTTATCACAAAACTGGAAGCATTTGATGGTAGAGGTGGCGGTGATTATCTCATGAGTCATGATATTGAGGATATTGTTGCCGTGTTAGACGGTAGGCCTGAAATCCTGGCTGAAGTGAGACGATCTGATCCGGCTTTAGTGCAAGAGTTATCTGTACGTTTTGGTACTTTGTTGCAAGATAATCGTTTTATTGATGCAGTGTCGGGTCACATGCCAACCGGTGAAACAAGTCCTTCACGTGTATCCAAAATATTAAACACCATAAAAGAAATATCAGAAATCAAATGAGTGTTTCAGAATCGGACGGATCGATCATGCCATATGTATCACACTATTGCAGTGGATATTCCTGAGTAACTGAGTTGTTTCACCTCGCCTTAATCTTCCCGATCAAATCCTGCATCTTGTCAAAATGACTACCTTCCCAGTAAATCTTTTTGCAGCTGTCGCATTGGTAGAAATCTTCGTAGTGCTTTTTGGTTAACGGCAGCAGCTCCTCTACGATGTCCTGTTTGTCGACGGCATGGATGATGCCGTTGCAGGCCAGGCAGCGCGCCAGTTCCGGTTCGTGTTCGAACAGGTCGTAGCGCTGCAGCAGTTCGATGATTTGTTCACGTGGTTTTCTGGAGCGCATGAAGTAGCCGAGGCTGATCTGTTTGCGCATGAGCAGGCGGCGGTCGCTGGTGACGAGGATGCGCTGTTGCTGTGCGGAGATGTCGGCCAGTTCGGCGTCGTCGTAGTCATTACGGTACAGCGTGTCAAAACCCAGCATGCGCAGGTAGCCGGCCAGACGGCCGAGGTGTACGTCGAGCACAAAGCGCGGTTCATCCGGTGTCGGTGGTTGGTTATGGATCAGTGGCGATACTTTCAGCGGATATTTCGCCGGCCAGGCCTGGATGTGTTCGCCGCCGTTGATCAGGTAGCTGAATTCCACGGACTTGCCGTCCACCAGTAGCACGTCGATTTCGGGGTGCGGCACACCGATGGATTCGATCAGGTCTTTGATGGAGCGTTCTTTCTTGAATTCGACCTCGAACTCCGTGTCACGCTGTGTGGTGGGGAGGAAGTCGTTGAGTGCGCCATAAAAGCGTATGTTGATGTGTCGTGCTGCATCCATGCTGAAAATCTATCGATAAACCGGTGATAGTGAAAGCTTTTGGAAGCAATCTTCCTGGTTCCCTCTCCCAGGCTTGGGAGAGGGGACAGTTGGCCGAATGGTGCGGCTTGATAATCCCCAATATGGGGACTATAGTCCCCATATTGGGGATTTTGGTGGGATTGATATGCAAGTGGCCAGCATTGGTGACGCTCTGTTTACCAAAACGCAACAACGGGTACTGGCTCTACTTTATGGCAAGCCGGACCGTAGTTTCTACACTAATGAAATTTTGCGTTGGGCAGCGATGGGGCGCGGCACCATCAGCCGTGAACTGGAACGTCTGGCGAATGCCGGGTTGTTGCTGGTTCGGCGTGAAGGCAACCAGCGCCATTATCAGGCGAATCCGGACAATCCGGTTTATGGTGAGCTGCTCGCTATCGTGCGAAAAACCTTCGGCGTTGCAGAGGTGATTCGCCAGGCGTTGGAGCCACTGGCCGGGCAGATTGAACTGGCATTCGTTTATGGTTCCATGGCCAAAGCCAACGACACGCAAGCCAGTGATATCGATCTCATGCTGATTGGTCGTGATCTGCAGTATGGAGAGGTGATGGATTTGTTGCTGCCGCTGGAGGAGTCCTTGCAGCGTTCGATCCACCCGACGCTGTATGATGTGGCTGATTTCCAGGCAAAGCTGAAAGCGGGTAACAGTTTTCTGGTTCGGGTAATGGAACAACCCAGATTGATGATTCAGGGAGGAGTCGATGACTTTGGAAAATCTGCTGCGCATAAAGCAGCTCAGGGAGGAGGCGCCGGACCGATGTGAATTCGAGGGTTTGTTGCAGGCCGCTGTCGATCGACTGACTGATGCGGGCAATACCGGTCTTTCATTCGCCAGCCGTTTTGATCTTGCCTATAACGCGGCACATGGCCTGGCTTTGGCGGCGTTGCGGACTTGTGGTTATCGTACCGATAAACGCTATCTGGTGTTTCAGTGCCTGGTGCACACGACTTCATTGAGCAAGGCGCAAACACGCGTTTTTGCTATCTGCCATGAACGACGCAATCGTGCCGAGTATGAAGGCCAGCTTGAAATTGATGAGGCCTTGCTGGCTGAACTGATCAGTAACAGCAAACAATTACTGGACGCTGTAAAAGCAATGCCTTGGTGATTGGCTTCAGTCAGTCTGGGTGTCCGAATCTTTCTTCAGCGGTATCACGTTGGCGGCTTCGCCGGAGGCGGGCAGGTGTTTCTTGCGGTAGTCTTCCACCGCTTTGTAAAACTCTTCGCGCAGGCGTTTGACGAATTCGTCTTCGATCGGTTCGTAGACCACACATTCATACGGCACCGCTTCGTCGATGGCGTTGCGCTGCTGTGGTCGGAAGTGTTGCCAGGCCATGTTGACATAACGTCGGCGCCGGCCATCGATGAAAATGATTTCTTCATGATCGACGATAGCCAGGTATTGCAGGTTGCGGATCGGGATGAACAGCGCTTCATCCTTGATCGAGGCATGCACGATGTGCAGGCTGTTGTAGAAAAAAGCCGGCAGCGTGCATTTCGTGCGCGACCGTTCCGGGTGGCGTTCGAATTGGAGCTGCATGGTTAGCCGGTCAGGCTGGCAAACAGCGTCGGCAGTTTCTCCGGCAGACGGTCGACGTTGTCGATGATGGTGTAGTTGTTCTCACCAAAGATACGTTTTACGTAAGCATCGGCATTCGGGTCGAGCGTCAGGCAGTAGGTGAGTACACCGCTGCTGTAGAGTTCCTCTACCGCCTTTTTGGTGTCGTGCCGCAGATGCTGTGGATCGCGTTCATCGATATCGGCCGGTTCGCCGTCGGTGACCAGTAGGATCAGTTTGCGCCGCTCCGGTTGCTTGAGCAGGTGATGGCCGGCATGGCGCAGGGCTGCGCCCATGCGTGTTGACAGCCCGCCTTTCATACCGGACAGGCGCGCCTTGGCGTCGTCGTCGAAGCCCTGGGCGAAATCCTTGAAGCGGTAATACTGCACGTCGTGACGGCCGTCCGAGGCAAAGCCGTGCAGGGCGAACGGGTCGCCGATGCCGTTGATAGCGGTGGCTACCAGCGTGGCGGCTTCACGGGTCAGTTGCAGTACGGTTTTATCCGAGCCGGCCATGGCTTCGTTGGTGGATTCCGACAGGTCCATGAGTACGACGACCGACAGGTCGCGGCTTTTCAGCACGTTGCGCATGGTGATGCGCGTGTTCGGCTGGTCGCCCATGCGGATCGAGATCATGGCATCAATGGCGGCGTTGATGTCGATCTCGTCGCCGTCTTCCATGTTGCGCACGCGCTGCACACCCTCGGGCGTGAGCAGGTCGATGATCTGCTTGATACGGTGCGCCACCGGTTTGTACTCGGTGAGGATCTCGTTGATCTGTTCCGGGTCGCCTTTCGGCTGGCGACGCTCATACACGGTGACCCAGTCGGGGCGGTGCAGCTGGATCTGGTAGTCCCATTCCTGGTAGTGGAACGGGTCGGAGACCGGTTCCTTGCCCCACATGTCGTTGAAGCTCTGGGTGCTTTCCAGGTCGTCCTCGTACGGGAACATTTCGCTGGAGCAGGTCCAGATTTCCTGGGCGTCGTCGCCGGCCAGTTCGCAGTCGACCTCGTTGGCCATTTCGATGACGCTGACCTGTTTGCGCACCTGGCGCTGGCTGGCGGGTACGTACTCGGTGGTGGTGTCCCAGGTGAATTCCTCGAATTCCCAGACGAAGCGGTTGTCGTCGCGGTACGGAATACGGATGCGTTCGAGGATGCGCAGGCTGGGCACTTCCTTGCGGCTGGAGAAGTGGTTGAACAGCTCCATGCCCATGTGCCAGGAATACTGGTTGTCATCCTGGCGCGCCTCGATTTCGCTGTGGAACCGGTCGGCGAAGGCGTTGAGTTCGTCGTTGTCGGATTTGACCGAGCTGTCGAGCAGCATCAGCGCCATTTGCTCCAGCACCAGCATGGTCGGATGTTCGACCTTGTCTTCGTATTCGGCCTTGAGCAGCGCGATCCAGAGTTTCTTCAGGCCGGGAAAATCGTTGGCGGCCTTGTATTCAACGCGCGCGTCTTCCAGGAAGCCGATGAAAAACATCTGCGCCGGGCTGAGTTGTTCGGCCGAGATCGGTGCGGTCGAATAACTCATGTGCGCGGCCATGTGGGCGGCGGTGGCGCGATACAGTTCCAGGCCGGGGATGTCGCCGAAGTCATCGACGGCATCGGGCATGTGCAGGATGCGATGTTCGATGTAGGGGCGGAAGTCGGTGTAATCAGCACCGGTCGGGCGCAGGAAGAAGTCGCGGCCCCACAGCGCGCGCAAATAAAAATTCAGTTTGCGCTGCACGCGGATGAACAATACGCCGCGGCGTTCCTTCTGCAGCATGGCCTTGGAGTCGGCCGACTCCAGGTTGAAATAGGTGGTCAGGTTTTCAAAGTCACGCCGGTAAGCCTGGGCGCCGAAGTTGGCCCAGCGGCGCAGGCCGCTCAGGGTCAGCTTGCCGAGCAATTCGTCGATGTGATTGAGCATCGGCCGCAGGCCGCGTGCCGCCGTGGATGCGAGCTGGTGGATAAAAGTCAGGTAGCCGCGCAGCAGTTGCGCATCGCCAAGGTTGCGCGCCGCCGAAGGCAGGCTGGCAAACAGCAGGGAAATGACTTCACCGGATGTCATTGACGACAGTTTCATCGCCGCGGTCAGTACGTCCGGGATGATGTCCTCGCCACATTCCTTGACCACCAACGGCATTTCCTGCAGGTAGGTGACTACCAGGTCACTGCCGCGGCTGAGGTTGCACAGCGCCTTGGCGCCGTCCATGTAACTTTCCAGCCCGGTCGGCGACATGATGTGTGCGGCTTCGTGGAAGGTGCCTTCCAGGACGTCGCGCACCGCTGGCGCTTTATCAAGAAATTCTTCGTAATCTTCGAGTTTGATGCTCATGATTAGCTTCTCAATTCAAATTCCCTCTCCCTTTGGGAGAGGGTTAGGGTGGGGGCCTCCAATACGGAGTCAATTCGCTCCAGAATGTCATTGTTCCAGAAACGAAACACCTCATACCCTTTCTCATTTAGGTAGCGAGCACGGCGCTGATCATATTCTTCGTTTTGCATATGTTGAGAACCATCCAGTTCGACAACCAATTTCAAAGCAAGGCAAACAAAATCGACGACGTATGGACCGATAGTGTGCTGGCGGCGAAACTTGAATTCCAACAGATTTCTGTTTCTCAAATGCTGCCATAGCTTTCGTTCAGCGTCGGTCTGGTTTTTGCGTAATTCACGCGCTCGCTCTATCTTGTTCATTGAGGTAATCCTTTACCTCAGCCCCCTCATCCTAGCCTTCTCCCGGAGGGAGAAGGAAAGCTCCCATTCTGGTCCCTCATCCTAACCTTCTCCCAAAGGGAGAAGGGACCTCCCTCTCCCTCTGGGAGAGGGTCGGGGTGAGGGTTGCTTTCTTAACCAAAAAAGGTCTGTACCGCAGCATCCAGTGTGTCGCGCATGTCCGGATCATCGGTCAGTGGTGTGACCATGGTCATGCTGCACGCGGCTTTCGGGTCAACGCCTTTGCTGATGAGCTGTCCGGCATAAACCAGCAGACGCGTGGAGATACCTTCGTCGAGGCCATGGCCTTTGAGGTTACGGGCGCGATGCGAGATCTGCACCAGCTTGGTTGCGATGTCCTTGTCGACGCCGGATTCTTTCGCGACGATCTGCACTTCGATCTCTTCGGCCGGGTAATCAAAATCCAGCGCACCGAAACGTTGCTTGGTGGATTGCTTCAGATCCTTCATGAGGCTCTGGTAACCCGGGTTATAGGAGATCACCAGCTGGAAGTCTGCATGCGCTTCGATGAGCTCGCCTTTCTTGTCCAGCGGCAGGGTGCGGCGATGGTCGGTCAGCGGGTGGATCACCACGGTGGTGTCCTGGCGTGCCTCGACGACTTCGTCGAGATAACACAGGGCGCCGATGCGCGCCGCGGTGGTCAGCGGACCGTCCTGCCATTTGGTGCCGTCCTTGTCGAGCAGGAAGCGGCCGACCAGGTCGGAGGCGGTCATGTCTTCGTTACAGGCGACGGTGATCAGCGGCTTGCCGAGCTTCCACGCCATGTATTCGACAAAACGTGATTTACCACAACCGGTCGGTCCTTTGAGCATCATCGGCATACGTGCGTTGTAGGCGGCTTCGTAGAGTGAAACCTCGTCGCCGACCGCCTCGTAATAAGGCTCTTGCTTAACGATGTACTGTTGCGGATCTACTGTATTTTCTGACATGAGACACCTTTGTTGAAATTGAGGTTGCTTAATAGTCTTCGTCGTCTGTTTCCGATTCACCGGTCCAGCCCGAGGCTCTGGCTTTTTCCAGCGCTTCGTTGTGGATTTTCTGGTGACGTTCAAACAGATCGGGCGGCAAATGACTGACCAGGCAGCCGTATTTATCCCACTCGGCATTGACCTTCTGTAACAGGGAGTCGATGCCGGCCAGATTCCAGTTTTCACAGGTTTCCGTTTCCGGGATCAGTCCGAATACCCAGGCATCGCGGATCAGCTTGCCGATGGTGGTCATGCCGCCATTGACGTCTTTATCAATACCTACATATCGATCTGGTTTTGCCATTCAAAATTCTCTTTACCAAAGCACAGGCTTTGACTGAAGTTGCGGCCCTGTTTCGACAGGACCAGGCAAGCGCTGTGCGTGCTTGCGATATATAAAAAAGCCCCTGACCGCGTGCTGCCGGGCAGGGGCTTTTAGCTTGGTTTTACCCCGGCTGATTAAACAGCTTTACCCCGGTAGATAACCATGGCTGCACCAGCAGACTGAGCGAAGTTGTCGAAGCCGAGCAGACGGATGTGGTTATCCGGATGCGCTTTGTGGCAGTTTTCAACTTCGGCCAGGATGGTGTCGACGTTGGTTTCACCAAACATCGGCAGTTTCCACATGTACCAGTAGTGGCTGCGTGCATTTTCCGGCTCGGTGTGTTCGATGCCCGGGTTCCAGCCCTTGGATACGATGTATTCAATCTGCTTGCGGATCTGGTCTGCATTCATGGCAGGCAGGTAGGAAAAAGTTTCAAACTTGCGGCTTGTAGTATCCGACAGGCTTGAAGCGTAATCTTGCATGTCACTCATAGTGTTATACCTCTAAATATTTGGTTTCTTGACCCTCACCCCGGCCCTCTCCCCATGGGGAGAGGGAGGAGCAGGGCCTCACCTATTCCCTCTCCCCATGGGAAGAGGGGCAGGGTGAGGGGATTACTTATGGGAAACGTCCAGCTTGTCGACGGTGTCGAATTCGAACTTGATTTCTTTCCAGGTTTCCATTGCGGCTTTCAGCTCAGGGCTGGATTTCGCAGCGTTGGTAAGAATGTCTTTACCTTCTTTCTCAAGTTCACGACCTTCGTTACGTGCTTCAACACAGGCTTCAACCGCAACACGGTTGGCAGCCGCGCCAGCAGCGTTGCCCCATGGGTGACCCAGGGTACCGCCACCAAACTGCAGAACCGAGTCATCACCGAAGATGCTGACCAGTGCCGGCATGTGCCATACATGGATACCACCGGAAGCAACCGGCAGTACGCCTGGCATTGCGCCCCAGTCCTGGTCGAAGAAGATACCGCGTGAACGGTCTTCCTTAACATAGGAATCACGCATGATATCGATCCAGCCCAGAGTCGCGTCGCGGTCGCCTTCCAGCTTGCCGACAACAGTACCTGAGTGCAGGTGGTCACCACCGGACAGACGCAGGATCTTGGTCAGTACGCGGAAGTGGATACCGTGGTGCGGGTTACGGTCGAGAACCGCGTGCATCGCACGGTGGATGTGCAGCAGCATGCCGTTGTCCTGACACCACTGAGCCAGCTGGGTGTTGGCTGCCCAACCGCCGGTGATGTAGTCGTGCATGATGATCGGCGCGCCGATTTCTTTCGCGTATTCAGCACGCTTCATCATTTCATCAGAAGTCGGTGCAGTTACGTTCAGGTAGTGACCTTTGCGTTCGCCGGTTTCGGCTTCGGCTTTCTGGATGGCTTCCATCACGAAGTCGAAACGATGACGCCAGCGCATGAACGGCTGGGAGTTGACGTTTTCGTCGTCCTTGGTGAAGTCCAGACCACCACGCAGACCTTCGTAGCAGGCGCGGCCGTAGTTCTTCGCAGACAGACCCAGTTTCGGTTTAATGGTACAACCCAGCAGCGGCCGACCGTATTTGTTGAGGATGTCGCGCTCGACCTGGATACCCTGGGGTGGTCCATTACAGGTCATTACGTAGGCGATCGGGAAGCGAATGTCTTCCAGACGCAGGGCGCGCAGGGCTTTAAAGCCGAATACGTTACCGACCAGAGAGGTCATGACGTTAACAACAGAACCTTCTTCGAACAGGTCGATCGGGTAAGCGACGAAAGCGTAGAAGCAGGTGTCATCACCAGGTACGTCTTCGATCGCGTAGGCGCGGCCTTTGTAGTAGTCCAGATCGGTCAACAGGTCGGTCCATACAGTGGTCCAGGTGCCGGTTGAAGATTCAGCAGCTACCGCAGCAGCAACTTCCTCACGTGGTACGCCAGGCTGCGGTGTTACCTTGAAACATGCCAGGATATCAGTGTCTTTTGGCGTGTATTCGGGCATCCAGTAAGTTTCGCGGTATTCTTTTACACCCGCATCATAAGTCTTGGCCATTTATAAGCTCCTATTATGAGTTTGGTTGGCTTTGGTACAATCCGTTGGTGTGAATCAACGTCACCGATCTGTGTGGAATCAGTATGGGGTCAACTTCACACGCGGCGAGAGTATAGGCAGTCGAGCGGCGAATGTATAATTCAAATACTTGATGAAAATCATAAACAAATGTTTATGGATAAATTCATATGAATAGAGATGACTCGATGAAATACAGGGGTTTGCAGCCGGTGGGGCCAGTCGCACAAATTCATAAATCTATTGAAAAAGATAACGTTATCAATTGATTTATCTAAAAAATATTATTTTTCAAAACAGACATCTTACAATTTTTGCGGGTCGGCATCAGAAATGGAGAAAAATATGCACATACCTGAGCTGGATCAGCTGACTGAGCTGGTGCGCAACGCCGCGGCGCAGCATCTGTTGCCATATTTCGGCCACACCACTCGCGAGTACAAGGCCGACCGCAGTGTGGTCACCGAGGCAGACCTGGCCATGCAGCAACATCTGCAAAGCGAGTTTCAGCGGCACTGGCCACAATTCCAGTTGCTGGCCGAGGAAATGACGCGTGAGCAACAGCTGGCGCAACTGCAGTCACCGGAAAGCGGCTTGTGGATTGTCGATCCGCTCGATGGCACCAGCAACTTTGCTGCCGGCATCCCGTACTTCTCGGTATCGGTGGCCTTTTATATGAAGGGTGATGTGCAACTGGCGCTGGTTTACGATCCGGTGCGCGACGAGATGTTTGCCGCCGCCGCGGGTCAGGGCGCACAGCTCAATGGCGAGCCACTGCAACAACAGTCGACACCGGCGTCGCTGGCGCGTTCGATTGCGGTGGTGGATTTCAAGCGCCTGAGCCCGGAAATGGCGACGCGCTTGGCCATGCGCCCGCCGTACGGCTCGCAGCGCAGCTTCGGTTCGGTGGCGTTGGACTGGTGCTGGCTGGCCGCCAACCGGTTCCATGTCTACCTGCACGGTCGCCAGAATATCTGGGATTACGCCGCCGGTGAAATGATCTTCAGCGAAACCGGCGGCCAGTCGATCTCACTCGACGGCGATGCCGTATTCCGACCGAGTATCGAGCCGCGTTCGGCCGTGGCGGCCTATGACGCCGGCCTGTTTGCCGAGTGGAGTGACTGGCTGGGCGTGGCCAAAGGTGGTCATGCTGGTTCATGATGCAGTGGCCATACTCGGAAATGCTCACCGGATGGTGGTAACGCTACCGTATAAACCGGCAAGTGATCGCGGCATCTTTTCAACAAGACTTTTGCAGGTACACTGATGACATTAATTTTTCAGGAACGTCTGTCATGAAAATCTGGATTTTATCTTTATCGTTGTTGCTTGCTGCCTGCGCCACCAGCCCGACCGGCCGTAGTCAGCTCATGCTGGTGAGTCCCCGTCAGGCGATTGCCGCATCGGCCGAAGCTTATGTGGAGACGCTCAAGCCGTTGCAGGAAGAAGGCAAGGTGGATACCAATCCTGCGACCTCGAAGCGGGTGCGTCTTATCACCGGCAAAATCATTGCGCAGGCGCTGCAGTTGTTCCCGGACGCGCGCAGTTGGGACTGGAGCGTCAAGGTGCTGGATGATCCGGAAACCGTAAATGCCTGGTGCATGGCCGGTGGCAAGATGGCGATTTATACCGGCTTGCTGGAGCAGATCAAACCGACCGACGACGAGCTGGCGCAGGTCATGGGCCATGAAATCTCGCATGCGCTGGCCAATCATACGGCGGAGAAAATGTCGGTGGCGATGGCGACATCGGCCGGCTTGCTCGCTGTCAGTGTCGCGACCAAGGACAGTGAGCATCGTAACCTGGCATTGACCGGCGCTTCACTGGCCGCCGCTGTGGCGATCAAATTGCCGAACAGTCGCACCGCCGAAGCCGAAGCCGACCAGATCGGTATCGAACTGGCGGCGCGTGCCGGTTACAACCCGGATGCAGCGGTCAGCCTCTGGCGCAAGATGGAGCAGGTCGACAAAAACAAGATTCCCGAGTTTCTCAGCACGCATCCATCGCCAGCCAACCGCATCGAGAAACTGCAACAGCTGGCCGACCAGGTGCGGCCGTACTATCTGCAGAAAATCGACCGACCGGTTTATCCACTCGACTGACGCGGTTTTCACCCGGGCCACTTCCCGGAGCGAACGCGACAGGCCTGATATAATCCGGCCTGTTTTTGTTGTAGCCGGGAAAAATCATGAAGCTTGTTGTTGGAAAATTGTTGTTGGCCAGTATGTGGCTGTTACCGTTGCTGGCCTGGTCCGATGCCAAGCTTGATGCCAAGGTCGATGAGGTTGTTTTGCACAACGGCGATGTGCTGCACGGCGAGATTTTGAAGCTTTCTGACACGCACCTGATTCTGCAACACCCCGTGCTGGGCAAGCTCAAGCTGGAACGCGGCAATATTGCCAGTCACAAAAAAGGCGGTCAGGTGGAAACAGAGGTTGCCAAGGCGACAGAGCACAAGCCGGAAAAACCACAAGCCAAACCGGACGCCAGCTGGAAAAAAAGCATCGCCGTCGGCTTCAGCGGCGCCCAGGGTAATTCCGAGAACAATAACCTGCACGTCGATTTCACGTCCGACTATCGCACCAGGGAACAACGCCACCGGTTCACCACCCTGTATGACGGCAAGACTGAGAACGGCGATACCACGGAAAACAGTTTTGAGGCGCGTCTGCAAAGTGATTTTTTCATGCCGGGTTCGCGCTGGTTCTGGTTTACGCGTGAGCAGTTTGACTGGGATCAGTTTGAGGAATGGGATTATCGCCTCGGCTTTTACATTGGTCCCGGCTATGTGCTGGTCGAAGAGCCGAACTGGAAACTGACCGGCAAGGTCGGCGCCGGTGCCAACAAAACCTGGGGCGATGCCGACGAAGACCTGACACCGGAAGCCTTACTCGGTATCGATTTTGAGTGGGCCATCAACAGCAAGCAGTCATTGACCGCGGGCAATACCATTTATCCCGATCTGGAAGAGGATGGCGAGTTTCGCAATGTCACGCTGTTGAACTGGAAGATCAAGGCGACCGATATTTACAAGGGTGCATCGCTCAAGCTGGGCTTGAGCAACGAGTATGACTCCACAGCGATGGCGCCGATCGAGGAAAACGATTTCAAATACAACCTGTCGCTCGATATCGAGTTGTGAGCAACTGAACTGAATGGCGGACTTATTGCAAAGCCGCTGGGTGACTTGTCCGTATTGCGGCGAACAGATCGAACTGCTGATCGACTCTTCCATTGCCGAGCAGCAATACATTGAGGACTGCCAGGTTTGTTGCCAGCCGATCAATATCGAGGTGTGGGTTGATCCACAGGGTGATGCGCAGGTGATGGCGCGCCACCAGGATGAGTGCTAGGCGTTTTTGCTGGCGAAGTTCAGCATGAAATTGACCACATCAAAGCGGTTGTTGGTCGCCACCTGTTTGTCGAGCTTGCCATTAAACACGTCGGCAAAGCCGGGTACTTCATCGGGACTCAGGCTTTCCAGATTTTTAAAACCCATGCTCCAGTCGGGAAAGTCACGTTGTTCGATTTCGGCCTCATGCAGTTTGACGATGCCGGTATTTCTCGGGTCGCGACAGATGGCGTCGAATACGTGGTGCACATTTTCCGGGTCACCTTCGAGTACCTGCAGGTAAGTGGCATTGCCATACAGCAGCATGCCGGTCAGCTGTTGCCGATGGTTGTTTACGCGGGATTGCTTCAGCAGTTCAAGCAGGTCTTGCTCGGTTGGCCAACTGGTGGCGGAGCTGATGTAGATCAGATGAATCATGGCGCCTGGAAGCCTGTCTTCTTGTCTTTCTTTCCCTACAAAGTCTAGCAATGACCCGGCAAAATGAAACAAGGCATAGCGGTTGTTAGGTCAGGCGAGCAAATCTGGTGGGGTAAAAAAAGGTGGATTTGACCTGGCAAACTGCGCCAGACCAAATCCCAGGAGACAACGGGAGTAAAGCTCGGGTTAAAATTCCACGGCCAGCTGGCCGGTCACGGTGTCGGTTTCGACGCCGGCATAATCTTCTTCATTCATGTATTCGAGTGCGATGGTGGTACCGCTGTGTATTTCCATGCTCAGCGCGCTGACGAGACGTTTCTCGACAAAGCCCCAGCCGGCGTTGGAGGCAGCGTCGGTGCCCTGGTAGCCGATGGCAAAGGTTGCCGGTTTGCCGACGGCTTCAAAACCGTAGGCGATTTCAATATTGAAAGCGGCCGGCTTCTGGTTGCCGTAGTTGCTGAAGCTGTCGCTGGCCTTGACGTATTCGGCGACTAGCGCAAAAGCGCCGGCGACCACTTCGGCGCTGGCGGTCCAGGCCGGCATTTCATCCGCAGGTGTGATGGCGGCAGTATTCAGGTTGTCGACCAGTGCGTCGGATTCGAGCAGGTCGCTGATATAACCGACCCGTCCGGCAAAGGCAAAGCCGTCTGTCTGGCCTTCGTAACCGATGGCAAAGCCATGCTTGCCAATCTGGTTGTTGTCGAAGTCACCCTTGAATACATAGGCCGACACATCAAGACCATCAGTGGCGTAGCCGACCTGGATGGCGCTGTCGTAGGTTTCGGCCAAATCCAGGGTCAGCGGGTCGGACACCATGTTGCTGGCAAACACACCAAAGGGCACAGCGAACAGGCCGCTGTTGACGTACCAACTGGCGTCCGGATCGGCGATACTGATGACGGCGCTGTCGACGTCAAACTGGGTGCTGCCGTCGTCTTCATACAGCCAGACGATTTCTGCAGCCACCCAGTCGTTGACCTGGGCAGCGATGCCGATTTCCACCGTGGCGACATTGATGTCGCTGCTGTCGGCCGCACCCTGTGGTGAACTGTGGTTGGCTTCAACTTCGACCACGCCGCCGACTTCGACCTTTTCAAACCAGCCATTGCCGCCACTGCTGTCCGGGGCGGCAGATTCTTGCAGTTCGGTAATTTCCTTTTCCTTCTGCTGAATCACTTCGGCCTGTTGCTGGACCAACTGTTCCAGTGACGACATGCGCTGTTCCATGGCGCTGAGCCGATCTTCCAGGCTGCCGGCGCTGGCGCCACTGCTGATTGCGATGCTGATGGCCCCCAGCAAAGCGAGTGCCTTGTTGTTGTGTATCACTGCTGTCTCCCTCGAACAGGTGTCAAAAAATTGTTGTCCGGGCAGGAAAATGCAATTTGTGGGCCAGAATTAATTTCTGGTGCCTGGCGGTCCGATTGTGGTCGGGTTAATCAGGGCGGCAGTCTGGTGTGGCCGCGCTTACAGGCGGCCGTTGCGGTAATCGTCGAAGGCCTGGTTGATTTCATGCTGGTGATTCATGACAAAAGGGCCACCACGTGCAATCGGTTCGTGTAAGGGTTTGCCGGCTACGAGCAGGAAGCGCGCTTGCTGCTGGCCGGGGTTGCTGACTTGCAGCCAATCGCCCGCGTCAAGCAAGGCCAGGTCGTCAGCTTGCAGGGTCAGCTGTTGGCCTGCCGTATTTTCAGCCCGCAACTGGCCGTGAACCTGGTACACAAACGCATTGTGCTGCGCTGGCAGTGGCTCCTGGAAATCCGCTTGCGGCGCGAGGATCACATCCAGATACAGCGGTTCGGTCAATGGCTGGTTAACCGGTCCGCTGGTGTTTTGCGATGTGATGCCGCTGATGACGCGGATCTGCGCGCCGTTGCGCTGTTCCAGCGGGATCTCTGCTGCAGCGAATTCCTGGTAGGCGGGGTGATCCATTTTGTTCGTCGCCGGCAGGTTGATCCAGAGCTGGAAGCCTTCCAGCAGGCCGTTTTCCTGTTCTGGCATTTCCGAGTGAATGATGCCTTTGCCGGCAGTCATCCATTGAATGCCGCCGGCTTCGATGACGCCTTCGTGGCCGGCGTTGTCGCGATGGCGCATTTTGCCATTGAGCAGGTAGGTGACGGTTTCGAAACCGCGATGCGGATGCGGCGGGAAACCGGCGATGTAGTCTTCGGGGCGATCGGAACGGAAGGCATCGAGCAACAGGAAGGGGTCAAAATCCATCAACGCCGGCTGGCCGATGATGCGGGTCAATTCGACGCCGGCGCCATCGCTGGTGGGCATGCCGTGGATAATCCGCTGAATTTTGCGCGCTTGTTGATTGTGTTGCATGTGGCCTCCGTTATCGGTCGTGTCGGCGATTTTTCTCGACATATCCGACCGGGCATTGGTCGTGTTTCATTCATTTGACGCTGACCCGGGCACCGGGTTCAGTTTTTTGTATTTGCCGTTATTTTGCTAAAAACAGGCAAAAATCAGGCTTATTACCTTTTCAGAATATTCTTGACGCTGTATATTGGCGGGCGGATTTTTCGCGCAAGTCTTTCCGGAAGGGTCGTAATCCGTTTCAGCTACATGCCCTGGTTCAACCAGTTGCCGTTGATTACCCCTCAGCCATGGATGTGTTTTTCCGCGGCTGGCTGGCGCTGTTCAAGAATTTAGAAGTTTTTTGCTCAAGTTTACGAGGGTCATTATGAACACAGCGGTAGAGAGTCAGCAGCAAACCACCAAACCCGCCAGGGCTTTTCCGAAAAAACAGCTGATCGCTGCCGCTCTTTTCCTGATTGCCGGACTCTATCTCACTACCGTGGTGCCTTCCATCGAAGTTGCCTGGGTGAGCGCTATTTTGCTGTTGACCATTTACCTGTTTGCCTTTGAGGTGGTTGGCGTTGACGTTGCCGCGATTACCGTGATGGTGTTGCTGGGGCTGACCAGCCTGCTGGCGCCGGTGATGGGGCTGGAGAAGGGACTGGTCGATACCACGCACCTGTTTGACGGTTTTGCCTCGAACGCGGTGGTGTCGATTATCGCGGTCATGATCATTGGCGCGGGCCTCGACAAGACCGGCCTGATGAGCAAGGTGGCATCTTTTATCCTGAAAGTCGGCGGTACCACGGAAGCGCGCATCATTCCGATCATTTCCGCTACGGTCGGTATCATTTCCTCTTTCATGCAGAACGTCGGCGCCGCCGCGCTGTTCCTGCCGGTGGTCTCCAGAATTTCCGCGCGTTCCGGCCTGCCGATGTCGCGCCTGCTGATGCCGATGGGTTTCTGCGCGATTCTCGGCGGTACCGTGACCATGGTCGGTTCCAGTCCACTCATTCTTTTAAATGACCTGATCCTGACCTCCAACCAGGCACTGCCGGAATCCCAGCAGATGGAAACCTGGGGCCTGTTTTCGGTGACGCCGATCGGTCTGGTGCTGGTGGCGACCGGTATTGTTTATTTTGTGCTGGCGGGTCGTTTTGTATTGCCGGCGACCAAAAGCGAAAGCAGCACCAGCGGCACCGACCCGATGCAGTATTTTCATGATGTCTATGGTGTTGACTATTCCCTGTCTGAACTGGTCGTGAAGGACGACAGCGATCTTATCGGCAAGAAACTTGATGACGTCGAAACCACCTATCGCGTGCGTGTCATCGCCAGCAAGCGTTCCGGCGAGGAAAGCCGCGTCGGGCCGGGCACGCTGGCGCGTGATACCGAAATTCAGGCCGGCATGGTGCTGGGCGTAGTAGCGGACCCGCGTGACCTGGCCGAATTCATCAAGAAATACGACCTCGTCAAACGTCGCGAATTGCGCACCTTTGCCGAATCGCTGTCCGCCACCAAGGCGGGTATTGCCGAAGTGGTTATTCCGCCGGGTTCCAACCTGATCGGCAAAAGCGCACGTGATGTCTGGATGCGCAAGACCTATGGTCTGGCCATGGTCGGCCTGCATCGCAACGGTATCACCATGCGTGAAGGCGATGACATTCGCAATATTCCGTTCCAGACCGGCGATACGCTGGTCGTGCATACCCCATGGGATGTGCTGGCGCGTCTGGAGAAAGACAAGAACTTCGTCGTGGTCACCACTGAATTTCCGCACGAAGAGCTGCGGCCGAACAAGGTTTTACCCGCTGGTATTTTCTTTGGCATCGCTTTGTTCATGGTGCTGTTCACCGACATCCGCCTGTCGATTGCGCTGCTGACCGGCGCGATGGGTATGGTGCTGTCCGGTGTGCTCAAGATTGAGGAAGCCTATGAAGCGGTCAGCTGGAAAACCGTGTTCCTGCTGGCGTCATTGATTCCTCTGGGTCTGGCCGTGGAAACCACCGGCACCGCCAAATGGATTGCCGAGCAGACGCTGTCCGTGGTCGGTCATATGCCGACCTGGGTGATACAGTCTGCGGTTGCCGCGCTGGCGACTTTCTTTACCCTGGTCATGTCGAACGTCGGCGCCACTGTTTTGCTGGTGCCGCTGGCGGTCAATATTGCGATCGGTGCCGGTGCTGATCCGGCGGTATTCGCCCTAACGGTTGCCATTGCTACATCCAACTCTTTCCTGATTCCCACCCATCAGGTGAATGCATTGATCATGGGTCCGGCCGGTTACCGTGTGCCTGACTTCATGAAAGCGGGTGGCATTATGACGGTATTGTTCCTGGTCGTCATGATGCTGATGATGAATCTGGTTTTCTAATTCATACCGACACGGGGGTGTCCTGATGAAATATCTGCGTTCTGCTTCGGCGTTGTGGCCTGTGGCAGCCGGTCTGCTGTTGCCTTCATTGGGCCTTGCCGCCGGGAGTGACTCCCGACTGGATCTCACCAGTCATTGGGTCGGCTGGTTTTCAGTGGCGCTGTTTTTGTTCGCCTACCTGCTGGTCATGGCCGAGGAGTTCACACATCTGCGCAAATCCAAACCCGTCATCATTGCCGCCGGTGTGATCTGGGGTGTGATCGCCTGGGTGTATATCGACCATGGCATGCCGACGGTGGTGGAGCATGCGGTGCGTCACAATCTGCTCGAGTACGCCGAGTTGATGCTGTTCCTGCTGGTGGCGATGACCTACATCAACGCCATGGAAGAGCGCCATGTGTTTGATGCCTTGCGCGCCTGGTTGATACGCGGCGGCTTCGGTTTTCGTTCGCTGTTCTGGATTACCGGCATACTGGCTTTCTTTATTTCACCGATTGCCGACAACCTGACCACTGCCTTGTTGATGTGTGCCGTGGTGCTGGCGGTGGGCGGTGACAACAGTCGTTTTGTCACGTTGGCCTGTGTCAATATCGTGGTCGGCGCCAATGCTGGCGGAGCGTTTTCACCGTTTGGCGACATCACCACGTTGATGGTATGGCAGAAAGGCATGGTGGAATTCTGGACCTTTTTTGCGCTGTTCATTCCGTCAGCGGTCAACTTCCTGGTGCCGGCAGCCATCATGCACTTTGCCGTGCCCAATGTGAAACCGCATGCCAGCGATGATGCCGTTACAATGAAACGCGGTGCACGTCGCATCATTGGCCTGTTCCTGCTGACCATCTTCACCGCCGTATCCTTTCACAACTTTCTGCACATGCCACCGGTCATCGGCATGCTGACCGGTCTGGGCTATCTGCAGATCTTCGGCTTCTTCCTCAAGAAGACGGTGCATCGGGATGAGCCGGGCAGTGCTGAAGAGGCACAACACGATGGCAATATGGGAACGCCGGGCGGCTTTGATATTTTCTCAACCGTGGCGCGTGCCGAATGGGATACCTTGCTGTTTTTCTACGGCGTGGTGCTTTGTGTCGGTGGTCTGGGCTTTATCGGCTATCTCAGTATGGCTTCGGAGATGATGTATACCGGCTGGGGCGCTACCAGCGCTAACATTGCTGTCGGGGTGTTGTCGGCGATTGTCGATAACATTCCGGTTATGTTTGCCGTGTTGACCATGCAGCCGGAGATGTCAACCGGCCAATGGTTGCTGGTGACATTGACTGCCGGTGTCGGCGGTTCGTTGTTGTCCATCGGTTCCGCGGCGGGCGTTGCTTTGATGGGGCAGGCCCGTGGCAAGTACACCTTTTTTGGCCATCTTAAATGGATGCCGGCAATCGCGCTGGGTTATGCCGCCAGCATCTATATTCACATGCTGGTCAACAGCGCGAAATTCTAAACGGCTTTTTAATTGACCATGCCGGCCCGGTCAGCGGGCCGGTTTCTCAAGTTCGGTCCAAGTACGGCCGTTACCCTGCCTGAGATACAAAGGCGAAGCCTGGCTTAGCTGGCTCGGCTTTCGATTAAGTTTTCCTGATACGTTACAATTACGCGCAATCGGATTTATTGAATACGGAATAACAGCATGTCACGTTTTGAACAGCTCAAGCTCGAGTTGCAAGAGCAACCCCAAAAGTGGTTGATTACCGGTGTTGCCGGTTTCATTGGCTGCAACCTGCTTGAGGCTTTGTTGCAACTCGACCAGACCGTTACCGGGCTGGATAATTTTTCCACGGGTCATCAGCACAACCTGGACAAGGTCAAGGCTTCGGTAACTGCAGAACAGTGGCAACGCTTTACTTTTATCGAAGGCGATATTCGCGAACTGGACGATTGTAATAAAGCCTGCGCGGGGCAGGACTATGTGTTACATCAAGCGGCATTGGGTTCGGTGCCGCGTTCACTGGATAACCCGATCAACACCAACGCCAATAACATCGATGGTTTTCTGAATATGTTGGTGGCGTCACGTGATGCCGGCGCTAAACGTTTTGTCTATGCCGCGTCCAGTTCCACTTACGGCGATCACCCGGACCTGCCCAAGATTGAAGAACGCATCGGTAACCCGTTATCGCCGTATGCGGTAACCAAGGTGGTCAATGAACTGTATGCCAATGTGTTTGGGCGTTGTTATGGCACCGAATCTATCGGCTTGCGTTACTTTAATATCTTTGGGCGACGCCAGGATCCGGAAGGCGCGTATGCAGCGGTGATACCAAAATGGGTGGCCGCCATGATCAACGATGAAGATGTCTTCATTAATGGTGATGGTGAGACCAGTCGTGATTTCTGTTACATCGATAACACCATCCAGGCGAACCTGCTGGCAGCGACGTCACAAACTGAAGGTGCGGCTAACCAGGTTTACAATGTTGCGGTCGGTGATCGCACCACGTTGAATGATTTGTACGAAGCCATTCGCGAATTGCTGGTGGAGCGTTATCCGCATCTGCAAAACGCCAAGCCGACGTATCGCGATTTCCGTGCCGGTGACGTGCGTCATTCACTGGCCGATATTTCCAAAGCCAAAAAATTGTTGGGTTACGAACCGACGCATCGCATTCACCAGGGGCTGGCGGAAGCCATGGACTGGTATGTCGATGACCTGACCAGTTAGCCGGAAAATTACTGCCTGAAATGAAAATGACATGAGTTTTACAAAGCTGAAATAAATGTTTGCTTTATTTCTCGGAATGCTTTTATAGTTAAGTCTCGTTTTTTCAACGGTCGGACACTGTTGGAATTTGCCTCAAGCAGTAAGGGTGCAAGCTAAACCTATGACTTCCAGGGATCGTCCTGTTAGAAGGTTTTTACTGGTTTTTGGTATCAGCTATATCTTATGGCTGTTGCTTACGGCCAGTCTCACCCCGGACGAAATGATCGCCGGCCTGCTCGTGTCTCTGGCCGTTGCCATCTTCACTGCAAATCGTCCCAGTATTTTCTCCGGCATCTACTTCAGTGTTTCGATGCCTGTTCATATCCTTTCTTACCTCGGTGTTTTCCTGGTTGCACTGATACGCGCCAATCTGGACATGGCTGCGCGGGTATTGTCACCGCACATGCCATTACGTCCCCAAATGGTGCAGGTCAGTACAGCTTTGCAATCCGATCTGGGCAAACTGGTGCTGGCCA